>SCMV01000022.1 GCA_005502875.1 Comamonadaceae bacterium 2PF
TGCCCAGCCCCACCCCCAGGCACAGCCACAGCGTGGACCACAGGTAGTCGGGCAGCACCGTGGAGGCCAGGTGCGACCAGGTGTCGCCCGTGTCGCTGGGCGAGAGCACCTGCACCAGCACGGCCAGCACGGGCAAGGCCACCAGGGCCCCGACCAGCAAAGCAAGGGCGACCAGCCAGCGCGCAGGCATGCGACGGCGGACGGAGGAAGAAAGCGAGGCGGCCAAGGTCATGGTGTGAGTGAGAATTATCATCGCTACCCAGGCCCTTGCCGACGGCGGCCTGAAACCGCCACTTTCCCAGCCTCACATGCCGACCCTGCCCGATCACCACCACACGCCCGCGCCACCCGAAGGGCCGCCCTGGCTGGTCGTCCAAGACCTGGCGCTGCAATACGGCAACAAAGCCATCGTCGAGCGCCTGTCGTTCTCGCTGCCGCAAGGCGCCATCGCCTGCCTGCTGGGCCCCTCGGGCTGCGGCAAGACCTCGGTGCTGCGCGCCCTGGCCGGCTTCGAGCCCATCACCGCCGGGCGCATTTCGCTGGATGGCCGCACGCTGAGCCAGCCAGGCCGCATCGTGCCCCCCGAGCAACGGCGCATCGGCATGGTCTTTCAGGACTACGCCCTCTTCCCGCACCTGACGGTGGCGCAAAACGTCGGTTTCGGGCTGCGCGGCCGAGCAGACATCGACCGCCGGGTCTCCGAGATGCTGGAAACCGTGGGCCTGGCCCACGCCGCCCGCCGCTACCCACACGAGCTCTCGGGCGGGCAACAACAGCGCGTGGCATTGGCCCGTGCCCTGGCGCCCCAGCCCGCCGTGCTGCTGCTCGACGAGCCCTTTTCCAACCTCGACGTGGCCCTGCGCGAACGCCTGGCCGGCGAGGTGCGCGACATCCTCAAAGCCACGCAGACCACCGCCGTGCTCGTCACCCACGACCAGCACGAAGCCTTCGCCATGGCTGACGTGGTGGGCGTGCTGGCCGACGGCCACCTGCAACAATGGGACACGGCCTACGCGCTCTACCACCAGCCCGCCAACCGACGCGTGGCCAACTTCGTGGGCCAGGGCGCCTTCGTGCCCGCCCGCGTGCTCGACGATCACCGCCTGCGCCTGGAAGTGGGCGAGGTGCAGGGCGACCAGGCCACCTTCTTCACCGACGACCGCATGCCGTTTGCCCCGGGCACCCGCGTGAACGTGCTGCTGCGGCCCGACGACGTGGTGCACGACGACGCCAGCCCCATCCAGGCGCGCGTGGTGCACAAGGCCTTCAAGGGCGCCGAGTTCCTCTACACCCTGGCGCTGGCCGATGGCACCGAGGTGCTGTCGATGGTGCCCTCGCACCACGACCACGCCATCGGCGAGGCCATCGGCATCCGCCTGGACATGAGCCACGTGGTGGCCTTCGAAGACGCCCCCGCATGACCGCCAACCTGCCCGCCCTCATCCTCGCCGCCGGACGTGGCGAGCGCATGCGCCCGCTGACCGACACCTGCCCCAAGCCCCTGCTGGCGGTGCGCGGCAAACCGCTGATCGTGTGGCACCTCGAAGCGCTGGCTCGCGACGGCGTGCGCGACGTCGTCATCAACACCGCCCACCTGGAAGAGCAGTTCGAGCCCGCACTGGGCGACGGCGCCCGCTGGGGCCTTCGCATCCGTTATTCGCACGAGCGTGCCGACCACGGCGGTGCGCTGGAAACGGCAGGCGGCATCGCCAAGGCCTTGCCGCTGCTGGCCCAAGCAGCAGGGGGTGATCGCGCCTTCTGGGTGCTGGCAGGTGACGTGTTCGTGCCGGGCTTCAGGTTCGATGCCGAAGTGGCGCAGGCCTTTGCCCAATGCGCAGGTGCCGATGCCGACCGTGACCAAGGTGAGCCCGACCTCGCCCAGCTCTGGCTCGTGCCCAACCCGGCCCACGTGCCGCAGGGTGACTTCGCGCTCGACGCAGCCGGTCGCATCCACCACAGGGCCAACGCGCCAGCGGGCACGCCCACCTTCACCTACTCGACCATCGGCCTGTACCGGCCCGCCATGGTCGACGGCGTGACCCTGGGTGAAAAAGCCGCTTTGCGGCCCTGCTTCGACCGCGCCATCGACAGCGGCCGGCTGAGCGGGCGGGTGCACACCGGCGAATGGACGGACGTGGGCACGCCAGAGCGACTGGCTTCGCTGAACCGGTAGAATCCAGGCTCCTTGTCACAGCCCCTGGATCTACACCATGCCCCGCTGTCACCCCACCCGCCGCGCCACCCTTGGCGCCCTCCTCGGCTCGGCCAGCGCCCTGCTCAGCACCCCCATGCTGACCAGCCTCGTCGCCCTGACGCCCACGGCGGTCCACGCCCAGGCTGCCCGCCCCGTGCCCATCCCGGCCAACACGCTGCGTGGCGAGATCACCTTCGGCCTGCCGCCCGAGATCGTGCTCAACGGCAAGGTGCTCACCCGCCTGTCGCCCGCCTCGCGCATCCGCGGCCAGAGCAACACCCTGGTGATGTCCGGCACGCTCGGTGGCCAGACCCACGTCGTCAACTACAACGTCGATGGCCAGTCCGGCCTCATCCAGGACGTCTGGTTGCTGACCGCTCAGGAAGCCTCCCGCACCTGGCCCACCACGCCCGAAGAAGCGGCCAAGTGGGCGTTCGACCCCGTCTCGCAGAGCTGGTCCAAGCCCTGATCGGCTGATCACCGGCCTGAGCTTTCTTGCGCGCCAGGCACCCCAGGGTGCCTGTCATCGCACCCCCCATTCCCTTTTTTGAAGCAGGCAGAACGCCGTCGCACAGACAGCCCCTGAATCGCCATGTCCATCGACACCCCCACCACGCCCGCATCCGCCGCCGAACAGCCCCAGCCGCCCCAAAAAAAGGTCTACATCAAGACCTACGGCTGCCAGATGAACGAGTACGACTCGGACAAAATGTCCGACGTCATGAACGCGGCCAAGGGCTACGTGCCCACCAACGACCCCGAACAAGCCGACCTCATCCTCTTCAACACCTGCTCCATCCGCGAGAAAGCGCAGGAAAAGGTGTTCTCTGACCTGGGCCGCGTCAAGCACCTGAAAGACAAGGGCGTGATGATCGGCGTGGGCGGCTGCGTGGCCAGCCAGGAAGGCGCCGCCATCATCGAACGCGCGCCGTATGTGGACGTGGTCTTCGGCCCGCAAACGCTTCACCGCCTGCCCGCCATGCTGGAAAAGCGCCAGCAGCAGCAGCGCCCGCAGGTCGACATCAGCTTCCCCGAGATCGAGAAGTTCGACCACCTGCCGCCGCCCCGCAAGGAAGGCGCCTCGGCCTTCGTGTCGATCATGGAAGGCTGCTCGAAGTACTGCAGCTACTGCGTGGTGCCCTACACCCGTGGCGAAGAGGTCTCGCGCCCGTTTGACGACGTGCTCACCGAGGTCGCCGACCTGGCCGACCAGGGTGTCAAAGAAGTGACCCTGCTGGGCCAGAACGTCAACGGCTACCGGGGCAAGATGGGCGACACAGCCGACATCGCCGACTTCGCCATGCTGCTCGAGTACGTCGCCGAGATCCCCGGCATCGAGCGCATCCGCTTCACCACCAGCCACCCCAACGAGTTCAGCCAGCGCCTCATCGACGTCTACGGCAAGACCAGCAAGCTGGTCAACCACGTGCACCTGCCCGTGCAGCACGGCTCGGACCGCATCCTCATGGCCATGAAGCGCGGCTACACGGTGCTCGAGTACAAGAGCACCATCCGCAAGCTGCGCGCCGTGCGACCCGACATCCGCCTGTCCACCGACTTCATCGTCGGCTTCCCCGGCGAGACCGACGAGGACTTCGACAAGCTCATGAAGCTGGCCACCGACATCGAGTTCGACGCCTCCTTCAGCTTCATCTTCAGCGCCCGGCCCGGCACGCCCGCTGCGTCCCTGCAAGACGACACCCCGCACGAGGTCAAGCTCAAGCGCCTGCAAACGCTGCAGGCCTACCTCGAGTCCAACGTGCAGCGCTACAGCCAGATGCTGGTCGGCCGCACGCAGACCATCCTGGTCGAAGGTCCCAGCCGCAAGGACCCGTCCGAACTGATGGGCCGCACGGAGTGCAACCGCATCGTCAACTTCGCCGCCGGCCCCACCCAGGCCCTGCGCAAACGACTGGTCGGCCAGCTCATCGACGTCAACATCACGCAGGCCTACCCGCACTCGCTGCGGGCCGAGCTGTTGCTCGACCAGCACGCTTGAGGCGCAACGACCCGCCAGGGGACAGCAAACGTCACACAAGCGTGGCGCGCAGGCACACACCCTGGCAACATGGACGGCCATGAGCAGCACCTCGTGGCATGACCCGGCCGCGCCGGACCCGTTCTCGGTCTGGCACGGCATGCACGACCGCGTCGCGCACCTGCTGAGGCAGCCCCTGGCACCCGGCTTCACCCGCGAGCTCGACGCCGTCGCCGAGGTGATCCTGCAGACCGTGGACGCCTCACCCGAAGCCAGCCTCTTCGAGATGATCTATGGCGAGGAGATCGCGGGCTACGCGATCGCACACGCCCTGCAGACGGCCTTCGCGACGGCATTCGTGGCCCAGCGGATGGGGTGGTCCGCCCTCGACCGGCAGACCCTGGTCAAGGCCTCGTTGACCATGAACATCGCCATGCTCGACCTGCAGGACACCCTGGTCAGGCAACCCACGCCCCCCTCGATCCGCCAGCGCCAGGACATCGACACCCATGCCGCTCGGGGACGAGAGCTGCTGGAGGCGGCCGGCGTCAGCGACGCGGTCCTGCTGCACACCGTGGCACACCACCACGTGACAGATGGCGGCCGAGCCCTGCCCACCGACCGCAGCAGCTTGAGCCCCCTGGCCTGCCTGGTTCACTACGCCGACGTCTACCTGGCCCGGCTCAGCCCCCGCGCGACCCGGGCTGCGTTGGCCATCAACGTTGCCGCCCGGGAGCTGCAGGCCAGCGCCGGCGGCGCCGCCAACCCCTACGCCACCGCCATCGTCCAGGAGATGGGCATCTACCCGCCGGGCACCTTCGTGAAGCTTCGCAACGGTGACACCGCCATCGTGCTGCGCCGAGGCGCCGCGCCCGACACACCCCTGGTCAGCACGCTGCTGCGCGCCGACGGCACACCCTACCTGATGACCCAGCTCACCGACACGAGCGAGCCCGACCACAAGGTCGTGGCCGCCTTGCCACGCGGTCAGGTGATGCTGACGCTGAACCGTCGCCGCCTGTACGACCAGGCCCAGGGTTGACCCCATGGGGCATGGCTAACCCGCAGGGGGCAGCCCATCAGCCGGGCTGGACCTGCGCATTGCGTCGCACTTTGCCCCGCCTCGCCTCACCCAAACAGCCGAGGCCAAACGGATCAATGGGAACAATGGACGGCCCTGCCCCCCGCCGTTGAAACCCGCCGATGAAACTCCTGCGACTGTGCGCCCACCAGATCCGCCTGAACGAGCCGCTGCCCTGGAACGTGCGCAATGAGCCCGGGCACCTGCTGCTGGGCAAAGGCTTCCTGCTGACCGATGCCGAGCAGATCGAAAGCCTGCTGGAGCGCGGCGTCTACGTCGATGCCGACGAGTACGAAGCCCACCTTCGCGAGCAGCAGGCCGCGCAGGCCCGAAGAACCCCGTTCGAGTTGTGGGCACAACTGCTGCGGCGCGCTGGCACGTTGTTGCGCAACCACGCCACCAACCCCCACTTCGCACAGGACATGACCGCGCTGTCCGACCAGATCGGCTCGGCCATGCGCGAGGACGTGGCGGCGGGCACCTTCGAGATGATCCAGGGCGAGCCGCTGGGCTATGCCGTCACCCACTCCATGCAGACGGCCTTTGTGGCCTCGCTGGCGGCCGAGCGCCTGGGCTGGAGCGAGGCCGAACGCGCCACGCTGGTGCGGGCCGCGCTCACGATGAACATCGCCATGCTCGACCTGCAGAACACCCTCTCCAAGCAGGCCACGCCACTGTCGCCACAACAACGCGCAGCCATCGACGCGCACTCGCACCAAGGCCGCCAGGCGCTTGAGCGCGCCAACGTGCCCTGCACCGACTGGCTGCTCACCGTCGAACAACACCACGTCACCGAGAACGGCAGCGGCTTGCCTCAAGACCGCAGCTCGCTGAGCCAGCTGGCCTGCATGGTTCACTACGCAGACGTCTACCTCGCCAAAATCAGCCCGCGAGCCAACCGACCCGCCATCCCCATCAACGTCGCCGCGCGAGAGCTCTACGTCAAGGCCGGTGGCGCAGACAACCCGTACGTCAGCGCCATCATCAAGCAGATGGGCATCTTCCCGCCTGGCGCCTTCGTCAAGCTTGCCAACGGCGACACGGGCATCGTGGTGCGCCCAGGCGAAACCGCCAACACGCCCGAGGTGCACAGCCTCATCAGCGCCGACGGATGGGTCTTTCCAGACCCCCTGCCACGCGACACGCGACGCGCCGAATTCAAGGTGACCACGGCCGTCGCCCAAGGCAACGTGCTGGTGCAACTCAACCGGCGCAAGCTCTTCGGCTACGCCCACTGAGGCCTGGTCGACTCAGGTGGCGCGAGCCAGCGCCTGCAGCAGCCGATCGATCTGCTCGCCCGTGTGCGCCGCCGACAAAGAGATCCGCAACCTCGCCGTGCCTTCGGGCACCGTCGGGGGCCGGATCGCCGGCACCCACACACCTTGCTCGTCGAGGCGCGCCATCACGGCCAGTGCGTCCTCGTTGCTGCCGATCACCAGGGGCTGGATGGCGGTCTCGGACGGCATCAGCGTCCAGGGCAGGCGCGCGGACTGCACGCCCTCGCGCAGGCGTTGCCGCAGGGCCTGAAGGTGCAAGCGTCGCTGAGGCTCATCTGCCATCACCCTCAACGCCGCCCGCAAGGGCGCGGCCACCATGGCTGGCGCAGCGGTGGCGAACATGTAGGTTCGCGCCTTTTGCATCACCCACTCGACCATCGACGGCTCACCCGCCACGAAGGCGCCCGCCACACCGGCGGCCTTGCCCAAGGTGGCCATGTAGATGAGGCGATCCAGGCGCCCACGCCAAGCCGGGCTCGGGCCACCGATGCCGGCGATGCCGTGGTGCGCGAGCGTGCCCTCTGCGTGCGGCCCCAGCACGCCAAAGCCATGGGCGTCGTCGATCATCAGCCAGGCATCGTGGCGCTCGCAGAGCTCGAGCAAAGCGGGCACATCGGCCACGTTGCCGTCCATGCTGAACACCGCGTCGGTGACCACCAGCTTGCGCCGCGCCGTGCTGGCCTGGAGGGCCTGCTCCAGCGCACGCAAGTCCGCGTGCGGCACCACGTGCAGGTCGGCCCTCGACAAGCGGATGCCGTCGATCAGGCAGGCGTGGTTGAGCGCGTCCGAGAACACAGCGTCGCCCCGGCCCACGAGCGCAGGCACGGCGCCCACGTTGGCAGCGTACCCGGCGTAGAAGTACAGCGCGCGAGGCAGGCCCACGCGCTCAGCGAGTTCGCGCTCGAGCGCATCGTGCTCGGGGCTGTGTCCGCACACCAGTGGCGAGGCGGTGGCGCCAACGCCGTACCGGTTGATGGCCTCGTGCGCGGCGCTCAGCAAAGCCGGGTGCTGTGACAGCCCCAGGTAGTCGTTGCTGCCGAAGGACAAGCGGGTTTGCCCATCGATCACATAGGTGTTGGCGCGCAGGGCTTCGTCGTGGGGGGCCAGGTCGGCAGGCGGCACGGCGGGCTGCACCTGGCGGCGGTGTCGAGCCAGGTGCGCAGCGTGCAGCTGCCCCAGCTCCCGGTCGAACAATCCAGTCATGCCGCGAGGTTAACAGGCGCGCTCGGGTGAACCCTGAAACCGCACCCGCTCAGCGGTTCCAGGCCGCGAACAGGCCCTTGCGCGCCGCCTCGGCGATGGCCGCCACGCCAGGGTGGGTGATGCGCCGCTCCACCGTGATCAAGTAGAACTCTTCGATCAGGTCGGGCGCCTCGCCCAGCAGCTCGGCGCCGTATTGCTGGCGCACCTCCTCGTCGAGCACCATGGGCGCCATGAAGACGCCGTGGCCGAACTTGCCCAAGGCCTTGGCCAAAGCCCCGTCGTCGAGTTCGGCGATGGCCCTGGGGTGCAGCTTGTGCCGGCCCAGCCACTGCGCAAAGCGCTGGCCCAACGCCGAGTCGCTGCCCGGCATCAGCATGGGCGCGTCGTCCAGGCAGTGCGGAAAGCCCCCTTGCAGGCTCGCGGCCAGCGCGGGCGCGGCGTAAAAACCCACCGAAGAGCCACCCAAGCGGTGGTTGAAGGCGTTGACGCTGAGCGCGGGCGGCAGCGGCGTGTCCGACAGCACCAGGTCGAGCCGGTGCACGGCCAGCTCGGCCAGCAGGCTGTCGAGCTTCCACTCGCGGCACACCACCTTGAAGGGCTGCTCGCGCTGCAAGGCGGGCTCGAGCAGGCGGCAGGTCACCATCTTGGGCACGGCGTCGGCCACGCCCACGCGCAGCTCCAGCGGGCGGTGCGCGCCGCGCGGCTGGCGCACCACCTGGTCCAGCTCGGAGCCCAGGGTGAAGATGTCCTGCGCGTAGCTGAAGGCCAGCTCACCGGTTTCGGTCAGCGCCAGCTGGCGACCCTTCTTTTTGAAAAGCGGCCGGCCGAAATGCTCCTCCAGCAGCTGGATCTGCCCGCTGATCGTCTGAGGCGTGACGTGCAGGTGCTCGCCAGCCTTGACGACCCCTCCCAGGCGGGCCACGGTCCAGAAGTAGAGCAAGTGCTTGTAGTTCATATCGGATTTACCGAAATGTTTGATTCGATATTTCGAATTTACACGCAACCATGCCTGCGGCACGATGCCATGTGTGTTCGTCTATGTTCCCACGAGGAAACCACCATGTCTGATCATTCGCACCCGACCCGCACGCTGAGCCCCGTGGCCGGCACCGCTGTTTCGACTTCCCTGTCGGACAGCAGCCGTCGCGTGCTCCGCAACACCTACGCCCTGCTGGGCCTGACGCTGGCCTTCAGCGCGGGCATGGCTGGCCTGGCGATGGCCCTGAACGTGCCCTCGCTGGGCCTCATAGTCACCCTGGTCGGCTTTTTCGGCCTGAGCTTCTGGGTGCAGAAAACCGCGCACAAGGCGCAGGGCCTGCTGGCCGTCTTCGCCTTCACCGGCTTCCTGGGCTTCACCATGGGCCCGCTGCTCAACGCGGTGCTGAACCTGCCCCACGGCCCGGCCGTGGTCACGCAGGCGCTGGGCACCACGGCGGTCGCCTTCTTGGGTCTGTCGGCCATCGCCCTGACCACCAAGCGTGACTTCAGCTTCATGGGCAGCTTCCTGATGATCGGCTGCCTGATCGCCTTCGCGCTGGGCCTGGGTGCCATCTTCTTCGAAGTGCCTGCGCTGAGCCTGGCCGTGTCCGCCCTGGTCGTGCTCTTGATGAGCGGCATGATCCTGTTCGAGACCAGCCGCATCGTCAACGGTGGCGAGACCAACTACATCCTGGCCACCACCAGCCTGTATCTGTCGGTCTACAACCTCTTCAGCGCCCTGCTGTCCCTGTTCGGCATGGGTGGCAGCAGCGACGAGTGAGCGACTGAAATCGAGATTCGCCACGGCGCCTGACGCCGGACGAAAAGAAGCCCGCGCCGGTCACCGGCCGGGCTTCTTGCTTTTGGTGGGACGCCTCGCAGCGGCCGCTCAAAGCGACCGACAAAACGCCCTTCAAAGACCCTGCAAGCGCGCCCGCACGTCGGCCGCTTCGCGCATGACCCGCGCCACGATCTCGGCCACCGGCGCCACATCGTGCACCAGCCCTTGCGACTGGCCGATCAGCTGCACCCCATCGTCGTGGTTGCCCTCGTGGATGGCCTTGCGCATCGCCAGCGTGGCGGCGCCGAAGTAGGCCACCTTCACCGCACCGACCACGCCTTGCTGCATGGCCTCGCGCGCCAGGTGATGCAAAGGCGTGTTCAGTTCGCGCGCGGCCTTGAGCGAGCGCGAGATCGCCACCGGCGGGCTCAGCCGGTGCGCGGTGTAGCGCTTGCCGCCGGGCGTTTTCATCACGCGGCAAGGCCAGGTGTCGAAGTTGGGCGAGTAGATGGTTTCCTCGGCCTCTTTGGCAACGATGAGTCGTTTGGTGTCGGCATGGACCGGGCTTTCCAGCGAACTGGCAAAGCGCGTGCCCATGGCCACCGCGTCGGCGCCCAGGGCCAGCGCGGCCACCAGCCCCCGCCCATCGGCCACGCCGCCAGCCGCGATCAAGGGCTTGTCCGTCATGTCGCGCACCGCCGGGATCAGCACCATCGACGTCACCGCGCCACCGTGGGCCGCAGCCTCGTGCCCGGTCACGATCAAGCCGTCGGCGCCGGCATCCAGGGCCGAGCGCGCGTGCACCTCGCTGGAGATGGTGGCGATCACCTTGCCACCATAGGCGCGCACGCCTTCGATCACCCACTCGCCCTTGCCCATGGACACGTTGACCACGGGCACGCGCTCATCGATCGCCACGCGCGCGCACTCGGCCGCGCCCGGCAGGCCCAGGCTGCAACCCACGCCGAAAGGCTTGTCGGTCAGGCGCCGCACCTCGCGGATGGCTTCGCGGCAGCCTTCGGGCGTGAGGGCGCCAGCGGCCAGGATGCCCAGGCCGCCTGCGTTCGAGACGGCGGCCACGAGCGAGGGCACGGCGATGTAGGTCATGCCCGGCAGGACGATGGGGTGGGCGATGCCGAGCAGCTCGGTCAGGCGGGTTCGCATGGGACAGCAGGCAGGTGAAGCGAGCTCAGGCCGCCGAGGCCGAAGCCAGTCGGCTGTCGGCCCGCTTGCGCAGCCAGTGCAGCAAGGTGGTGTACATCAGCCCCGTGTCGAGGGGCTTGCCCAGGTGGGCGTTCATGCCGGCAGCGTAACAGGCCTCGCGCTCGTCCTGCAGCACGCTGGCGGTCATCGCGATGATGGGCAGGTCGGCCAGCCCCGGCATCTCGCGGATGCGGCGCGTGGCGCTCAAGCCGTCCATGTCAGGCATGTGGATGTCCATGAGCACCAGGTCGCAGGGCTGGGTCTGCAGGTGCTCGATGGCCTGGGCACCGGTCTCGGCCACATCGGGGGTGATGCCGACCATGTCGAGCAACTCGGTGACCAGCAAGCGGTTGATCGCGTTGTCGTCGGCCAGGAGGATGTGGGCGCCGCTGAAACGCTGGCGCAGCTCTGCCAGGGCATCGGCTGCGGTGTCCGCGACCCGAGCTGCGCGATGCGCGGGGCTGGCATGGGCGCCCGCTGCTGCCTCCGGGCCCAAGGGACCGAACGCGCTCGAGGGCGCCGCGCTCGTCGCCAGCATCGGCATGGCGGGCAGGCGCACGGTGCACCAGAACGTGCTGCCTTGGCCCAGGCTGCTTTCCACGCCGATGCGGCCGCCCATGAGCTCGACCAGGCTGCGCGTGATGGCCAGGCCCAGGCCGGTGCCACCGTGACGGCGGGTGGACGACTCGTCGGCTTGCACGAAGGCATTGAACAGGCGCTGGGCGTCGGCCGGCGCGATGCCGATGCCGGAGTCCGTGACCTCGATGCGCAGCATGCCCGCTTGCTCAAGCGGGTGCACGCTCAAGCGCACGGACCCACGGTCGGTGAACTTGACGGCGTTGCTCAGCAGGTTGAGCAGGACCTGCGAAACCCGGGTGGCGTCGCCGCGAACCCAGTTCGGCATGCCGGTGGTGTCCAGTTGCAGGCGCACGCCTTTGTCGGCGGCCCTCAGGGACACCAGGTCAAGCGCCTGCTGCACCGTGGCGTGCAGGTCGAAGGGCTCGTCCACCAGGGCGAACATGCCCGCCTCGATCTTCGAGAGGTCGAGCACGTTGTTGATGATGTCAAGCAAATGATCTGCGGCCTGCTGCACCGTGCCCAGGCGGTCGAGCTGCTCGGGGTCGCGCACGGCCTGCCTGAGCAGGTAGGTCATGCCCATGATGGCGTTCATGGGCGTGCGGATCTCGTGGCTCATGTTGGCGATGAAGGCGCTCTTGGCGCGGTTGGCCGCCTCTGCGCGGTCGCGGGCCTGCTGCAACTCCTGGGTGCGTTCAGCGATCATCTCTTCGAGGTGATCGCGGTAAGCGGCGAGCTCGGCCACGCGGGTTTGCACGCCGGCCTGCAGCTCGGCCAGGGCGGTGGACAACAGGGCCACCTCGTCGCCAACATCACCGGGCTCGTCAAAGCGAGCGGGCTTGCCGGCCCGCAGGTCTCGCGCGGTGCGGGCCAGTTGGTCGATGGGACGCACGATGCGGCCGGTCAACCACCAGATCAACACCATGAAGGCCAGCGTGCCCACCATGCCACCCACCACCAGGCGCCGTTGCAACACCTGAACGGGCCCGAAGACCCGCTCCGGGTCCTGGCGCAGCACCAGCGTCCAGGGCCCCTGGGCGGCGTCTGGTGACCAGCGCAGGGGCACGATGGAGGTGAGCTGCGGCCCCATGTCAGGCCAGGCCAGCACGCGCGAGCGGCCGTCGGCACGGATCTGCTCGAAACCGGCCGGCCGCGCCAGGCGCCCGCTGAGGGCAGGCGGGCCGATGGAGACCGAGTCGTCCGGCGAGAGCAGCAGAGCGTGACCCGGGCCATCGAGGCCATCGGTCAGGGGGTGATGGCGCTCGCTCACCCGTCGCCAGTTCAGGCGCCCGACGATCACCCCGATTAGCTGGCCATCGGGGTCGATCACAGGCGCCGCGACATCGATGAGCTGGGGGGCTTGCCCATCCGGCTCAACGGGCAAAAAACGCGCGAGCGGACCTGCGGGCTGCGGCCTGCCGACCCATGCCTGCTTGCCGCCTTCTCGGAACCAGTGCTCGGCCGATGCGTCGCTCTGTTCCAGCCTGGCGCCCGTGGCCGAGATGATCAACCCACCCGCATCGGTCAGGGCCAGCCACTCGAATTCCGGTGCGTGCACGCGCAGTTGTTCCAGTTGCAGGCGGGTGCTGCCCAGGTCCTGCAAGCCACTGGCGACCTCGGGTGTGGCGGCCAGGCGCTGCACCCGCTCGACGTGTCGCCGCAGGGCTTCGGCCATGCCATCGCCCACGACCTGGGCCTCGCGGCGCACCGAGCGGTCGACGGCATCGAGCAACTGGGCGCGCTGACCGTGGGCCACCCACCAGGCCAGCACCAAGGCAAACACCACCCCACCGGTGCCCGCCAGCAGGGTGAACCGGGTGCGCAAGCTGCGCCTGGGAGACAGGGTGGCCAGGAGGCCGGATGGGGAGGAAGGCACGTTGGGACCGTTGTGAGCACCCACGCAAAGCGTGTCCGGAGATCTGAAGTATCCTGAAGGGATGGTTCCTTCGTCACCCGGGCATGCACCCAGTGACCGAACGGGTCAGGGGCCCAGACTGCGGCCTGCCTTCATTTTGACGGAAGCTTCTCATGAACCTGCCTCGATGGGTGTGTCACCTGAAGGTCAGGGTCGCTTTCACGCTGGCGGCCTTGCTGCCTGCCGTGTGCTCGCCGCTGGCTGCGCAGGAGTTGGTGGTCGCCACGGTCAACAACGGCCACATGCTGACCCTGCAGAAGCTCACGCCCCATTTCGAGCAGGCCCACCCGGGGGTGCGCATCCGCTGGGTCGTGCTGGAAGAAGACCAGTTGCGCCAGCAGGTGACCCGAGACGTCGCCACCAAGGCCGGGCAGTTCGACATCCTGACCGTGGGGGGCTACGAAGCCCAGGTCTGGAGCGGCCGAGGCTGGTTGCGCGCGCTCAAGCCCAGCGCCCGCTACCAGGCCGATGACCTGCTGCCGCCGATCCGGGATGCGCTCACGCACCAGGGGCAGCTCTTTGCCCTGCCCTTCTACGGCGAAAGCACCATGACCCTGGTGCGCCGCGACCTGCTCAAGCAAGCCGGCATCCAGCTGCCCGCCCAGCCCACCTGGGATCAGGTGGCCCACGCCGCCCGCAAGCTCCACGAGCCGGCCAAGGGCCAGTTCGGCATCTGCTTGCGGGGCAAACCAGGCTGGGGCCAGAACCTCTCGCTGCTCACCACCATGGTCAACACCCATGGTGGGCAATGGTTCGACATGGCGTGGCGGCCGCAGATGCAAAGCACCGCCTGGCGGCAGGCACTGACGCTGTACGCATCGCTGCTGCGCGAAGCCGGCCCCCCGGGGGCCGTCGCCAATGGCTACAACGAGAACCTGGCGCTGTTCTCAGCCGGCAGGTGCGCGATCTGGGTCGATGCCACGGTGGCCGGCACCTTCGTGAACCACCCTTCCGAATCTCAGGTGGTCGACCGCGTGGACTTCCTGCAGGCCCCGGTGGCGAGCACGCCCAAGGGGGCTCACTGGTTGTGGACCTGGTCGCTGGCCATCCCGGCTGGCTCGCGGCAGCCGGCGGCGGCACAAGCGTTCATCGAGTGGGCGACGTCTCGCGAGTACACCGAGCTGGTCGCACGCGAGGTGGGCTGGCACGCCGTGCCCGGCGGCACCCGCCGCTCGACCTACGCAGCCGCGCCATTTCGGCGCGCCAACCCGCACGCCGAGGTCGAGTTGCAGGCCATTTTGTCGGCCGACCAGGCGCACCCCACCTTGCCTCCCTCGCCCTACGTTGGCATCCAGTGGGTGGGCATCCCCGAGTTCCAGGCCATCGGCTCGGCGGTGGCGCAGGAGGTGGCGCGGGTGCTGGCGCCTCGCCCACCGAGCGTCGACGAAGTGCTCGCGCGATCGCAAAAGCTGACGGAGCGCAAGTTGCGCGAAGCGGGCTACCTCAAGCGTTGAGACCGGTTGTCCGCCCCACCACGGGTCGGGGCTGCGCGGCTCAAGCGAGCGGTGATTCGGCCGAAAAGGTTGAAGGCCCGTTGAAAAACGCCTGGCCCAGACCCTTGCGGAACCCCGCTTGGAGCGACCCCGGCCCAGGACGCCATGCAGCCCACGATCCCCATGTCAGCCCATCGCAAGAGCAGCCTTGGCGCCAAGCACCTGCGTCGGGTGGCCCTGCTGCTGACCGTCTGCGGCTGGCTGACGGCCGCCATGACGCTGGGCTGGACGCTGGGGCTGCTGCACCTGATCGGGTGGCAAGCCGCGATGATCCCCGCACCAGGCGTGCTGGCGGGCCTGCTCGCGGTCTGGTTTGCCGGTCGGGGCCGCCCGTACCTGGGCGGCGCCATCCAGTGTGGTGCGCTGTACGTCGTCGTCTGCCTGACCTGCGCGTTCCTGGATCAAACCACCGACCAGATGCCACGCACCACCCACCTGTTCCTGGTGCCGCTGGCCACCGGCATGTACATGGGGCTGCGCGGCTCACCCAAGCTCTGGCGGCACGGCATCGTCGCGTTCATCTTCCTGACCTTCGTCGTGCTGGCCTGCACCGCCTTGGTCGGCGAACCTGCGCACAACCTGCCAGATGAGCTGCGCGTGATCGGCGGCAAGGCCAACACCGTGGCCGCAGCGGTGGCCATGTACCTGGCGATGCACATCATGCAGGCCGATGTGGAGGCCCGCAACGCCTACGAGGCCGACCTTCGAGAGGCCATCCGCACGGGGCAACTGGCGCTGCACTACCAGCCGCAAGTTGACCAGGACGGACAGGTGCTGGGTGCCGAAGCGCTGCTGCGATGGCCTCACCCTCGGCGCGGCATGATTTCGCCGGCTGAGTTCATCCCCCTGGCGGAAAAGACGGGGCTGATCCTGCCGATGGGCGACTGGGTGCTTGACGCCGCCTGCGGCCACCTGGCCGAGCTGTCCAGCCATCCCGACACCGCTCACCTGACGATCTCGGTCAACATCAGCGTGCACCAGGTTCGCGAGCCGGACTTCGTGGTCAAGGCCATGGCCGCCATCGAGCGCCACAAGGTGGACCCGCAGCGCCTGAAGATGGAGCTGACAGAGAGCGTGTTCGCCCGCGACATGGACGACCTCATCAGCAAGATGAAGGCGCTCAAGCAGTACGGTGTGTGCTTTTCACTGGACGACTTCGGCACGGGCTACTCGTCGCTGTCCTACCTCAAGCGCCTGCCGCTGGACCAGCTCAAGATCGACCAGGCCTTTGTGCGCGACCTGCTCACGCAACCGCGTGACCTGGCCATCGCCAAGACGATCGTGGACCTGGGCACCTCGTTGAACATGGCGGTGATGGCCGAAGGGGTGGAGACCCGCGAGCAACGGCAGATCCTGGAGAACATGGGCTGCAAGCAGTTTCAGGGCTACCTCTTTGGCAAGCCGATGCCGCTGGCCGCCTTGCGCGAGCAAGCAGCTCAGGCGCCGCCGTCCGGGCCTGCGACCAACCCGCCTCCCGGCGAGCCCGATGAACCCCGCCTGGAGACCCCGGCGCACGCCTGAAGCCGATCAGCCGGGCAGGCGAAGGCCTGATGCCAATTCGGTCAAATCAGCCTGGGGCGCCCAAGGCAGCCGCGCCAGCATGGGCGCCTGCAAACGCCGCTGCAGCGTGGCCACGTTCTCGTCCTGCGCGGCCATGTCGGGGTCGACGTGGTTGGCCACCCACCCCACCAGCTTGAGGCCGCGCGAAGCAATGGCCTCCTGCGTGAGCAAGGCGTGGTTGAGGCAACCCAGGCGCATGCCCACCACCAGCACGATGGGCAGTTGCAGGCGCAAGGCCAGGTCGGCGCTGGTGGCCCATGCGCCTTCGCCGGTGACCGGGTCGGGCTCGCTCAAGGGCACGATGAAGCCGCCGGCGCCTTCGACCACCACGGCGTCGGCGTGCTGCCTCAGGGCGTGAAAGCTCGCCTCGATGTGATCGAGGTCGATGACTTCGCCGGCCTGACGCGCGGCCAAGTGAGGCGAGAGCGGGTCGGGCAACGCGTAGGGGTTGTCGAACAAGGGCGGCACGGCCAGCGTGCCGGCCGCGCGCAAGGCGGCCACGTCCTCGTTGAGCCACTGACCGTGGGCCACGCCTTGGGCGTCTTCGGACGTCACCCAATCGCAGCCGGCGGCCACCGGCTTCATGCCGACGACGCGCGCATGACCAGCCCGGTGAAGGGCCTGCAGCAAGGCGGCGCTGACGCGGGTCTTGCCCACGCCCGTGTCGGTGCCGGTGACGAAGTAAGCGACCATCTCGGCTTCCTGTTGATGAGATCGGGGCGAAAGCGTTGGAGCAGGGCTCGCGGCGCTCAGGCCATGGGGTGGGCGCGCTCGCTCGCCGACGGCAAGGCATCGACCTCGGCCAGCACCTGATCCAGCACGCTCAGCAGACCGTCGGCCAGGTGGCGCTGGTCATCGGGCGTGAGCACGTAGGGCGGCATGGCGTAGAGCGTCGAGCCGATGGGGCGCAGCAGCAAGCCGGCGTTGAGCGCCGCGCGGTGGTAGCGCGCCGCGAACGTGGGCTCGGTGGTGTCGATGTCCCAGGCCCAGATCATGCCCAGGTGGCGGTGCGCCTTCACACGCGGGTGGCGACGCAAAGGCTCGGTCAGCGCGTTGAAGTGCGCGGCGGCCTCGCGGTTGCGCGCCAGCACGTCGCGGCCCTGTTCGTCGCGCGCCTCGAAGGCATCGAGCACGGCCAGCGCGGCGCGGCAGGCCAGCGGGTTGCCGGTGTACGAGTGCGAGTGCAAAAAGCCATGCGCCGTGCGGTCGTCCCAGAAGGCTTCGAACACCGCATCGGTGGTGAGCACGGCCGACAAGGGCATCACGCCACCCGTCAGGCCTTTGCTCAGGCAGATGAAGTCGGGGCGCACCGCTTGCCCATCGGCGCCGATGGCCTGCTGGTGCGCGAACAGCGTGCCCGTGCGGCCAAAGCCCACGGCGATCTCGTCGGCGATCCAGTGCACCTCGTGCTGGTCGCACAGGCGGCGCACGGCCACCAGGTAGGCGGCATCGTGCATGGCCATGCCGGCGGCGCCCTGCACCAGGGGCTCGAGGATGATCGCGGCGGTTTCGTGCGCGTGCTCGGCCAAGTAGGCGGCCAGCGCGTCGATGCAGTGCTGCAGGTGCTGCTCGGCAGGCACGCCGGGCGCGGCGCGGCGCGGATCGGGCGAAGGCAGCGTGGCGCTCAGTCGCAGCAGCGGCGCATACGCCTCGCGAAACAGCGGGATGTCGGTGACGGACAGGGCCCCGGCGGTTTCACCGTGGTAGCCCCCTTCCAGCCCGATGAAGCGGTGCTTGCCCGCGCGGCCGCGGTTGCGCCAGCTGTGTGCGCTCATCTTCAGCGCGATCTCGGTGGCGCTGGCGCCGTCGCTGGCATAGAAGGCGTGGCCCAGGCCCGTGAGCCGGCCCAGCCGCTCGGAGAGCTCGACCACCGGCGCGTGCGTGAGCCCCGCCAGCATGATGTGGTCGACGCGGTTGAACTGGTCGTTGATCGCCTGGCCGATCGGCGCAAAGCCATGACCGAACAGGTTGACCCACCACGAGCTGACGGCATCCAGGATGCGGTGCCCCTGGTCATCGGTCAGCCAGGGGCCCTGGGCCTGCACGATGGGGCGCGGAGGCAGGTGCTCGTGCACCTTCATCTGCGTGCAGGGGTGCCAGACGGCCTGGCGGCTGCGCTCAGCCCAGCTCATGGCTCAGGCCTGCGGCCGGTAGACACAGCGGTCACCCGCAGCGCGCGACACCGCCACGGCCGAGACCTGCGGGATCTGCTGGTGCACCTGCGCAAAGATGAACACGCACAGGTTCTCCAGCGTGGGCGCGCCCAGACCGGCCACCTCGTCGAGGAAGTGGTGGTCGAGCTGGTTGCGCACTTCGGCGATCACCCCGCGCAGCACGGCCAGGTCCACCACCATGCCGCTGTCGGGCTGGCGCTCGCCACGCACCATCACCTCGGCGGTGTAGGTGTGGCCGTGGATGCGGCGGCTGCCCGCAGCCTCTTCGGGCGAGACCTGGCGCTTGAGCGTGTGCGCGGCATCAAAGGAAAAGGTCTGGCTCAACTCGAACATCTCGGGGGTCCTTCAGCGGGAGGGCGCCTGGTGCATCGCGCGTGGTCAGCGGATGCCCAGCGTCTTGTGGGTCTGGACGCTCAGGCTCCAGCGCGGGTGGTCCATGCACCACTGCACGGCCCAGTTCATGGCCTGGCGGCGCGCATTCGGGTCGGCGCTGTCCATGGCCTGCACGCGCAGCTGCTCGAAGCCCAGCTTTTCGAACGCAAGCAGGTCATCTTCGGTGAAACCGGCCTGCGGCACCACCACCTTGAGCTCATGGCCCGTGGTCTGCACCAGGGTCGAGCCCGCCTTGGGGCTGATGCAGACCCAGTCGATGCCGGCCGGCGCGGCGATCGTGCCATTGGACTCGACCGCGATCTCGAAGCCCTGCGCGTGCAGCGCGTCGATCAGCGCCATGTCGAGTTGCAGCATGGGCTCGCCACCGGTGATGACGACGAAGCGCTGGCCCTGCGCCCCGGCTGCGGACGAGGGCCAGAACGAGGCGATGCGCTCGGCCAACCCGGCCGCCGTCTCGAACTTGCCTCCGCCCAGGCCGTCGGTGCCAACAAAGTCGGTGTCGCAAAAGCGGCAGACGGCCGTGGCCCGGTCGGCCTCGCGGCCCGACCACAGGTTGCAGCCCGCGAAGCGACAGAACACCGCCGGGCGACCGGCGTGGCTGCCTTCGCCTTGCAGGGTGTAGAAGATTTCCTTGACGCTGTAGCTCATGAGGGGCCGAGGCAACCGGGGTTCGTGCGCCGGGGCGCGTGGATGAGGGGTGACGAAGGTTCTGCGGGAGGTGATCAGGCGCCGTGGCGTCGGGTGGGGTTCGGCTCAGCGCAACCCGGTCCACCAGACCGACAGCGCCGAGGCCAACACCAATGCGGCGTAAGTCCACATGGCACCGTCGCGACCCAGCACGAGCAGGCCCAGCACCAGCACCGCCAGGTTGACCACTGCGGCCCATTTCACCTGGCGCCACCAGCCGGCCCAAGCCAGCGTTTTCCACCAGACGAGACGCGCCAGAGACGGCACCAGCAGGGCCATGGCCACCGCCGGCAGCAGGAAATTCACGACGTGGCTGAGAAATTGGACCAACACTTGCACCCCACCACGACCTTCGCCCAGGATGATTTCCCCGCGCGAGCCCGAAAGCAAACCGGCGATTTTATAATCTTTGCCCATGACTGTCCTGACCCTGGGCTTGAACCACCACACGGCCGCCGTTGACCTGCGCGGCCGCTTTGCTTTCGCGGTGGACCAACTCGCCCCGGCGCTCAAGCACCTGCACGAGCGCCTGACCGGGTCTCCGCAGTCTGCCCAGCCTGAGGTCGCGCTGCTGTCGACCTGCAACCGCACCGAGCTGTATTGCGCCGTCAACGGTGTGGGCGCCTCACCTGAGGCCCTGCGCCACGTCGCGGTCGACTGGCTGGCCCAGATCGGCCGTGTTGGCGCCGACGAGCTGCTGCGCCACACCTACCTGCTCGAAAACAGCCAGGCCGCTCGCCACGCCTTCCGCGTCGCCAGCGGGCTCGACTCCATGGTGCTGGGCGAGCCCCAGATCCTGGGCCAGATGAAGCAGGCCGTGCGCGAGGCCGACACCGCCGGCACCCTGGGCACCACGCTGCACCAGCTCTTTCAGCGCAGCTTCGCCGTCGCCAAAGAGGTGCGCACCTCCACCGAGATCGGCGCGCACTCCATCAGCATGGCCGCCGCCGCCGTGCGCCTGGCGGCCGAGCTGTTCGAAGACCTGGGCCGCACCAAGGTGCTCTTCGTGGGCGCCGGCGAGATGATCGAGCTCACCGCCACGCACTTCGCTGCCCGCACCCCACGCGCCATGGCCGTGGCCAACCGCACGCTCGAGCGCGGCGAAAAACTCGCCACCCACCTGGGCGCGCAAGCCATCCGCCTGGCCGACCTGCCCGATCGCCTGCACGAGTTCGACATCGTCGTTTCCTGCACCGCCAGCACCCTGCCCATCATCGGCCTGGGCGCGGTCGAGCGCGCGCTCAAGGCCCGCAAGCGCCGCCCCATGTTCATGGTCGACCTGGCCGTGCCCCGCGACATCGAGCCCGAGGTCGCGCGCCTGGGCGACGTCTACCTCTACACGGTTGACGACCTCTCCGCCCTGGTGCAGACCGCTGGCGAAAAGCGCCAGGCCGCCGTCGCCCAGGCCGAAGCCATCATCGAGACCGGTGTGCAAGGCTTCGTGAGCTGGCTCGACCAACGCACCACCGTGCCCCTGATCCAGGCCCTGCAGGCCCAGGCCGACGACTGGCGCGCCACCGAGATCGCCCGCGCCCGCAAGCTGCTGGCCAAGGGCGAAGACATCGAGGCCGTGATGGAGGCCCTCTCGCGCGGGCTCACACAGAAGATGCTGCACGGCGCCCTGGCAGAGCTGCACAGCGCCGACGCGCGCCACCGCCCGCAGGTGGCGGCCTCGCTGTCGCGCCTGTTCCTCAGGGGTGAACCGCCGCGCCTGAACCCCACGGCTCAGCCCACTGCCGCGCATCGCCAGCCAAGCGACCCCGCCTTCCCGGGCAGCGCTCAGCCGACCCCGCCTCACGGGGAGCCCGACGCGTGAGCCGCTCGCTCGCGCCCGCCCTGGCCTCATCGCTCGACCGCCTGGCTCGCCGCCTGCAAGAGCTCGACGCGGCCCTGGCCGACCCCGCCATCGCCGCCGACAACCGGCGCTTTCGCGACCTCTCGCGCGAGCACGCCGAGGTCAGCGCCGTGTGTGACCTGGCCCAGCGCCACACCCGCCGCCAGCAAGACCTCGTCGAGGCCCGCGAGATGCTGCAAGGCGCTGGCGACGATCTTGAACTGCGCGCCATGGCGCAAGACGAAATCACCCAGGCCGAAGCCGACCTCGAGCAGCTCATCGACCACCTGCAGACCGCCCTGCTGCCCCGCGACCCCGACGACGCCCGCCCGGCCTTCCTCGAGATCCGCGCCGGCACCGGCGGCGAAGAATCGGCCCTGTTCGCCGCCGACCTGGCCCGCCTGTACACCCGCTTTGCCGAGCGCCGAGGCTGGCGCTGCGAGGTGATGTCGGCCAGCGACTCCGACCTGGGCGGCTTCAAGGAAATCGTGCTGCGCTTCGAGGCGGACAAGCCCGACCCAACGCTGCTCACAGGCGTCTACGGCCAACTCAAATTCGAGTCCGGCGGCCACCGCGTGCAGCGCGTGCCCGCCACCGAATCGCAAGGCCGCATCCACACCAGCGCCTGCACCGTGGCCGTGTTGCCCGAGCCCGACGAGGCCGAAGAGGTGCAGATCAACCCCGCCGACCTGCGCATCGACACCTACCGCGCCAGCGGCGCCGGCGGCCAGCACATCAACAAGACCGACTCGGCCGTGCGCGTCACGCACATCCCCACCGGCATCGTCGCCGAGTGCCAGGACGACCGCAGCCAGCACCGCAACAAGGCCAAGGCCCTGGCCGTGCTGGGCGCGCGCATCCGCGACCAGGAGCGCATCGCCCGCCAGGCCAAAGAGGCCGCCACCCGCAAGGGCCTGGTCGGCACGGGCGATCGCTCCGATCGCATCCGCACCTACAACTTCCCGCAAGGGCGGCTCACCGACCACCGCATCAACCTCACGCTCTACAAGCTGGGCGCGGTGATGGAAGGCGATCTCGACGAGGTGATCGCCGCGCTGCTGTCGGCCCAGGCCGCCGAACAACTCGCCGAGCTGGAGGCTGCGCATGGCATCTGAGCGAGACACCTTGCCGCCTCAGCCCGCCCTCGTGCAGCGTGCACCCACCACGGCCTCCGACACGCCCCTGCCCGACGCCTTCGACCCGCCCCCGCGCACCGTCGCCGAGGCCCTGCAGCAGGCCCGCTCGGCCGGCCTCGACCGGCTCGACGCCCAACTGATCGCCTGCACCGTGCTGGGCGTGCCTCGCAGCTGGGTGCTCGCACA
Source organism: Comamonadaceae bacterium 2PF (assembly GCA_005502875.1). Lineage (GTDB taxonomy): Bacteria > Pseudomonadota > Gammaproteobacteria > Burkholderiales > Burkholderiaceae_C > Aquabacterium. Next base: position 22,650 of record SCMV01000022.1, read on the forward strand.
CGACAGCGACCCCCTGCCCACAGAGCACCTGCCTCGCCTGCTCGACTGGCTGCGCCGCCGCGCAGCGGGCGAGCCCTTCGCCTACCTGCAGGGCGAAAAAGAGTTCTTCGGCCTGCTGCTGCGCGTCACCCCTGACACGCTCATTCCCCGCCCCGACACCGAAACCCTGGTGCAATGGGCGCTCGAGTTGCTGCCGCCCGACCATCCGCGAAACGTCGCCGACCTGGGCACCGGCAGCGGCGCCATCGCATTGGCCATCGCCAGCCAGCGCCCGCAAGCCCAGGTCACGGCGGTCGATTTCTCGGCCGGTGCGCTGGCCGTGGCCCTGGGCAACGCCAAGCGCCACGCCCTGGGCAATGTGCAAGGCCTGCAAGGCAGCTGGTTCGAGCCCTTGGCAGGCCAACGCTTCGACCTCATCGCCAGCAACCCCCCCTACATCGCCGAGGGCGACCACCACCTGGCCGCCCTGCACCACGAGCCCCGCACCGCCCTGACCGCCGGCGCGGACGGCCTGGACGACCTGCGCCACATCACCCGCCAGGCACCCGCCCACCTGAAACCACGCGGCTGGTTGCTGTTGGAGCACGGCCACGACCAGGCCCCACAAGTGCAACAGTTGTTGCAGGCGGCCGGCTTCACCGACGTGAGCACCCGCTTCGACCTTGGGGAGCGGCCACGCTGCACCGGCGGCCGGTGGCCAGGGACCCAACGGACCACGGGTTAAACCCATGCACGACACAGGGCGCGATCGCTAGCCTTGTTCTCCCATCGCGCCAAACCCATCAGGCAAAAATGCCCCAACAAGGGCACACAACTCGGGCCCACAAACCGGGCTCGCTTGCCTAGCATGGGCTGTCATGGACGTGGTCCCCAGGAGTGCCGCATGCGCCAAGCCCAACACCGCCGCCCCCTCGCCAACCGGCCCGCTCAACAGCTGGCCAGGTTCGCGCGCGCGCTGGCCGCTGTGGCCACGCCCGGCATCTTGTTGCTGGCAGGCGCCCTGGTTGCCCCCTCTCACGCCCAGATGGTGCCTCGCGGTGCCCACATCCTCAGCCAGGGTGGCACCGGCGACGGCATCACCACCGCCCGCCTGCCCTGGCCTGCACGGCTGGGTTCGCTGCCCTCCGCCGACCGCGCCGCAGGCAGCGATGGCGCAGGCCTCGCCCTGCGCGACAGCGGCCCCTGGCCCAACTGGGAAGGTCGCATCGGCGCCGTCATCGAGCGGCCCGTCAACCCCGTGCGCGACAGCTTCGTGCTGGCCCAGCCCGTCGAAGGTGGCCTGCGCATGCGCAGCCTGCACGTCCTGGCCGACCACTATGTCGACGGCGGGTTTCGCGCCACCGTGGGCCTGGTCAGCGGCGAAGCCGGTCAGGCCTGGTGGTCCAGCGGCGAACACGGCGGCGGCCTGAACCTCAGCCTGCAGCAGCTCGACACCCTGGGCGCCCCCCTGGGCCTGAGGCGTCGCAACCTGCTGCCCCAGGCACAAGCCTACGTGGGCGCGGGCTACAGCACCCGCACCGACGCCATCGGGCAGGCCACCACCTGGCGCTTCAACGCCGATTTCGGCCTGCTCAACACAGACCCGGACAGCACCGACCGACTCACAGGCTTGCTGCAGGGCGATCGCTCTGTGAATGACCTGGTGCGCGGCCTGCGCATGCGCCCGGTGGTCAAGGTCTCGGTCGGCTACGCCTTCTGAAAGCCACGCAGAGGCTTGCGCCCCTGCAAGCCGGGTGTCCCTGCGCGCCGCTCAGGCGAGCAGGCCTGATATAACCGGGCCTGTTTTCGATTTCCCCCGAGAGAAGCACCCATGAGCGACGTTCAACAACGCATCGATGCCCTGGTCAAAGGCCACAAGGTGGTCCTGTTCATGAAGGGCACGGCCCAGTTCCCCCAATGCGGTTTTTCCGGTCGCGCCATCCAGATCCTCAAGGCCTGCGGCGTGCAGGACCTGCAGACCGTCAATGTCCTGGAAGACGAAGCCATCCGCCAAGGCATCAAGGAATACGCCAACTGGCCCACCATCCCGCAGCTCTACGTCAACGGTGAGTTCGTGGGCGGCTCCGACATCATGATGGAGATGTACCAGTCCGGCGAGCTGCAGCAGGAACTGGCCAAGTGAGTTCAAAGGTGCCGCGCCTGATCGTCGGCATCACCGGCGCCAGCGGCGCGGCCTACGGGGTGCGCCTGCTCGAGCGCGCCCGCGACATCGGCGTGCAGACGCACCTGGTGGCCACGCCGGCCGGCATCCTCAACGTGCACCACGAACTGGGGCTCGGCCGCGCCGAACTCGAAGCGCTGGCCACCCAGGCCCACGCACCCGGCGACGTCGGCGCCTGCATCGCCAGCGGCAGCTTCACCACCGATGCGATGGTGATCGCCCCCTGCTCGATGAAGACCCTGGCATCGGTGGCGCACGGCTTTGGTGACAACCTGCTGACCCGGGCGGCCGACGTCACCCTGAAAGAGCGTCGCCGCCTGGTTCTGATGGTGCGCGAAACGCCCTTCAACCTGGCGCACCTGCGCAACATGACGTCCGTCACCGAGATGGGCGGCATCGTCTTCCCGCCGCTTCCGGCCTTCTACAACAAGCCGCAGACCATTGCGCAGCTCGTCGACGACACCGTCGAGCGGGTGCTGCAACTGGTGGGCATCGAAGGCGCGCGGCCCAGCGAGTGGCAGGGGCTCTGAGCAGCCGACTCGCGATGCCGCGAACCCAGCTCCGGGTCACAGCGCCCTGGGGTCAGCGCTGAGGCGATTCGCTGACCAGCCTCACACCGGCGCCGGGGCCCTCGGCCCCAGCCATGCGGGTGGTGCCCAGCACGTCATCCGCGCCCTTCCAGGTGCGCCAAGCCGCCGTGACCATGTTCGGGTACTCCGCCCGGCCGCGGCTGCCGTTGTAGCGTCCCAGGGCCATGAAGAGGTTGCCCTTTTCGCGGTCCAGGTAGTGGCGCAGGATCACGCAGCCAAAGCGCAGGTTGGTCTGCATGTGAAAGAGGCTGGCCGGGTCGCCCGTGCCGATCAGGCGCGACCAAAAAGGCATGACCTGCATGTAGCCGCGCGCACCCACCGACGAGATGGCGTACTTGCGGAAACCGCTCTCGACCTGGATCAGGCCCAGCACCAGGCTGGGCTCCAGGCCTGCGCGCTTGGCCTCATAACAGACCGTGACCAGGAACTCCTTGCGCACCAGGTCGTCTGGTTTGCGCTTGAGCAGCTTGGTCTCCAGCGAAGCCGCCCAGGTTTCGCACTGCTGACGCTGGCGAGCATCGGCGAAGCTCAGCGAGGGCGCGCTGCGCCCGATGGCCGAAGACAGCGCCGTGCGCACCGAGTCGGCCAGGGGCTCTTCGGCCTGGGCACCGGCGTGCGCCATGCTCGGCACCATCGCCAGACACAGCATCGCCAGACCGACCTGACCGCGCCTCACCCAGCCTCGCACCTCCGGCAACGCAGGACGGGCAAGTGACCACGAGACAGGGCGCAAGGACGGCAGCATGACAAGGACAACCTTAACCCAGCGACATCGCCCCGGTCAGCCGATCTGCAGGCGAGAAAGCAGCTGACTCAGGACTTCGTTCACGGGCAGCTTGGTGGCTTCCGCGTCCTGACGGCCCTGGTACTCGGCCACGCCGTCTTTCAGACCCTTGTCACCGAAGACCACGCGGTGCGGCACACCGATGAGCTCCCAGTCGGCGAACATGGCGCCGGGGCGCTCGCCCCGGTCGTCGAGGATCACGTCCACGCCCTTGGCCAGCAGCTGCGCGTGCAGCTCGTCGGCCGCGGCCTTGACGGCCTCGGAGCGGTCGTAGCCCACCGGGCAGATCACCACCGTGAACGGCGCGATGCTGTCAGGCCAGACGATGCCACGCTCGTCGTGCTTTTGCTCGATGGCCGCGCCCAGGATGCGCGTCACGCCAATGCCGTAGCAGCCCATCTCGAAGTGCTTGGGCTTGCCGTCCACGTCCAGGAAGGTCGCGTTCATGGCCTTGGAATACTTGGTGCCCAGGTAGAACACGTGGCCCACCTCGATGCCGCGCTGGATGGCGAGCACACCCTGGCCGTCCGGCGAGGGGTCACCTTCGACGACGTTGCGGATGTCGGCCACGAGATCGGGCTCGGGCAGGTCACGGCCCCAGTTCACGCCACGGATGTGAAAGCCCGCCTCGTTGGCGCCGCACACCCAGTCGGCCATGTGGGCCACGGTGCGGTCGGCGATCACCTTGACCGGCTTCTTCAGACCGATGGGGCCCAGGAAGCCAGGCTTGGTGCCGAAATGCTCGACGATTTCGCTTTCGGTGGCAAAGCGGAAGCCGGCCTTCAGGCCCATGGTCTTGCCGTTGCCATCGGTCAGCTCCAGCTTGCCGGCCTTGACTTCGTTGAGGTCGTGATCGCCGCGCACCAGCAGCAGCCAGATGGTGGATTGGACGATCTCGCCCTGCTCGTTGGTCTCGTCGGTGGCCAGCACCAGCGACTTCACCGTCTGCGTCAAAGGCAGGCCCAGCAGCTCGGCCACGTCGGGGCAGGTGCTCTTGCCCGGCGTCGCGACCTTCTCCATCGCTTGCGTGGCGGCGCCACGTGCAGCGATCAGGGCCACGCCTTCGGCCAGCTCGATGTTGGCGGCGTAGTCGCTGGTGGGGCAGTAGACGATGGCGTCTTCACCCGTGTCGGCGATCACCTGGAACTCGTGCGAGCGGTCGCCACCGATGGCGCCGGTGTCGGCGGCCACGGCGCGGAACTGCAGGCCCAGGCGCTCGAAGATGCGGGAGTAAGCGGCGAACATGCCGTCGTAGGTCTTGCCCGCGGACTCGACGTCACGGTCGAAGGAGTAAGCGTCCTTCATCGTGAACTCGCGGCCCCGCATCACGCCAAAGCGCGGGCGGCGCTCGTCGCGGAACTTGGTCTGGATCTGGTAGAAGTTCTTGGGCAGCTGGCGGTAGCTGCGCAGCTCCTGGCGGGCGATGTCGGTGATGACTTCTTCGGCGGTGGGCTGGATGACGAAGTCGCGGCCGTGGCGATCTTTGAAGCGCAGCAGCTCGTCGCCCATCTTCTCGAAGCGACCGGTTTCTTGCCACAGCTCGGACGGCTGCACCACGGGCATGACCAGCTCGACGCAGCCAGCCTTGTTCAGCTCTTCGCGGATGATGCTCTCGACCTTGCGGATGCTGCGCAGGCCCATGGGCATGTAGTTGTACAGGCCCGCACCCAGCTTCTTGATCAGGCCCGCGCGCATCATCAGCTTGTGGCTGACGATCTCGGCATCAGCCGGGGCTTCTTTCAGGGTGGAGATGAAGAACTGAGAGGCTTTCATGGCAGAAAAAAAGAGCACCGCTCAGTTGAGGCCTTGACAAACGCCCTAGGCGTTTCGGCTCAGCGGTGCAATAATGAAACCAGTTGAAAATTCGGAGTTGATTATGCTCGACCGTGAAGGCTTCCGGCCCAACGTCGGCATCATCCTGCTCAACCATCGGAACCAGGTATTTTGGGGCAAACGCATCCGCACCCATTCCTGGCAGTTCCCGCAGGGCGGCATCAAGCATGGTGAGTCGCCAGAGCAGGCGATGTTCCGCGAACTCCACGAGGAAGTGGGTTTGCTGCCCGAGCACGTGCGCATCGTCGCACGCACGCGGGACTGGCTCCGCTATGAGGTGCCCCAGCACTTCATCCGCAAGGACGCGCGTGGCCACTACAAGGGCCAGAAACAAATCTGGTTCCTGTTGCAACTGATGGGCCGTGACTGCGACATGAACCTGCGCGCCAGCACCCACCCGGAATTCGACGCCTGGCGTTGGCACGAATACTGGGTGCCACTGGAAACGGTGATCGAGTTCAAGCGCGACGTCTACCAGTTGGCGCTGTCCGAGCTGGCTCGCTTCCTGCCCAAGCCTCACAACGGGGGCGGCAACCGTTACCTGCGTGGCAGCATGCGTGGCACCCAGGGCAGCAAGGCTGATTTTGGCGAGGGCTTCGAAAGCGACGACTGGCCCCCCCCCCAAGACACGGCCGGCACCGAACTGACGATGAACGAAATGGGACAGCTGAATTCAGTCGGCGCCAAGTGAGCCTGATGAATCCACGGCAGCTTCCAAAGCCAAGGCCGCCACGCACTGCCCCACCAGGTTGAGCGGATGGGCGCAGGCCATGGCGGCCTCTCAATTCAGCGTTTGAGCAGGGCGGCGCCCCGCCCCGCAATCACTCGATCTCGGTCTTGCTGACGCACTCGGCGTCGCCAGGGTTGATGCCGCAGCGCACGCGCTTGATGATGTTCAGGCCCTGCTTGTTGTAGTGGCCGGCCTTGGCGATGTCGATGCGCGACTCGCGGAACATGATCACGTACTTGGGCACGGCTTCAGCGGGCAGTTCATCCCAGTACTGTGCGGGGATGCCGGACTCTGCAGCCTTGATCAGCTTGAGCGCGTGGTCGAACTTGGTCAGCCAGTACTCGCGCGAGACCTGACCGAAGGTGTCAGGGAACTTGCTGCGGTTGATGACCATCTGCACGGTCGGGATCATGATGGGCAGCTTGCCGATGCCACCGGTCTTGCCCAGGCCCTTGTGCAGCTCGAAGGGCTTGAAGGCCACAGCCGGCAGGGTCACCATGTCGACGTTGCCGTTGTTGAACTTCGGGCCGATGTTGGTCACGTCCACCGACACGGGCTGGGCGCCGATGCGCTGGATCATCACGCTTTGGGCCTTGTCGTAGTCGAAAGCGGCGATCTTCTTGCCCGACAGGGCTTCAACGGAATTGACCTTGCGGTCGCGCACCATCGGGTAGGCGGCGCCCAGGGGGAAGATGCCAGCGACTTCGTAGTTGCCATCGACCATCAGCTTGGAGGCCTTCGGGTCGGCGAACACCTGGATGACCTTGCGCACGACTTCGTACGAGGCGTCGATGTCGACCTTGCCGCCCTTGACGATGGTGGTCGAGCCGATGGAGTCGATCGAGGTCGAGACCTGGTTGAACTGACGCAGGCGCAGGGCGGTGGAGATGACGGCATCGCACTGACCGGCACGGAAGTCTTCGACCGCCACGCGTTCGTCGACATAGCCCTTGAGCTCGATGTCCACCTTCTGCTTTTGCATGGTGATGGCGTAGTCGGTGGCCTGGGCATAGACATCACCGGTCTTGCCGGCGACGTCCCAGACACAGACCAGGGTTTTGGCCTGCGCTGCGGGGGCAACGCCCAGGGCAGCGATGGTGGCGGATGCGGCCAGGGCCAGGGGCTTGGAACGCGAGAGTGCGCGAGAGAACAAGGACATGGAACAGGACTCCAGGGTGGGGTCGGAAACCGATCGGGTACAGCGTTGTAACGCCCCGCGTGGGGGTGTGTCCGACAGTGACAACCCTTGGTCCGTCCTTCTGGGGGAACCGGGTGCCCCGTGCGGCACCCGATCATCATGCCGCCAATTCCACCCTGCAATTGTCACCAGCCGGAAAGTGACCACGGCAGCGGTCAAAAATGACCCCGCCCCCCTCACCCACAGGCCGGGGATAACCCTGATTCCGCCCTGGCGCGCGCGGTCAAGCCAGGACGAGGTTGTCCCGGTGGATGATTTCGGGCTCGTTGACAAAGCCCAGGCGGGCCTCGATCTCGGCCGACGGGCGGCGCACCAGCAGGCGCGCTTCGGAACTGGCGTAATTGGCCAAGCCACGCGCGATGTCCTCGCCGCGCAGGTTGCGCACGGCGATGACGTCGCCGCGGTGGAAATCACCCAGCACCTCGACCATGCCGATGGGCAGCAGGCTGGCGCCGCCCTCGAGCAGGCGGGTGGCCGCGCCTTCGTCGACCACGACGGCGCCGCGCAGTTGCAGGTGGTCGGCCATCCACTGCTTGCGGGCGGTGACCTTCTGCGTGGCCGCCACAAACAGCGAACCGATGGACTCGCCTTGAGCCAGCCGCACGAGCACGTCGCTCTCGCGGCCCCAGGCGATGACGGTGGAGGCCCCGCTGCGCGCGGCGCGCTTGGCGGCCAGCACTTTGGTGATCATGCCGCCGGTGCCCACGCTGGAGCCGGCACCACCGGCCATGCGCTCTAGCTCCGGGTCACCCGCGGTGCAGACGTCGATGAAGCGGGCGGCCGGGTCCTTGCGCGGGTCGGCGCTGTACAGGCCCTTCTGGTCGGTGAGAATGACCAGCGCATCGGCTTCGACCAGGTTGGCCACCAGGGCGCCCAGGGTGTCGTTGTCACCGAACTTGATCTCGTCGGTGACCACGGTGTCGTTCTCGTTGATGACCGGCACGACCTTGTGCGTCAGCAGCGTCAGCAACGTGGTGCGGGCATTGAGGTAGCGCTCGCGGTCGGCCAGGTCGGCGTGGGTGAGCAGCACCTGCGCGCTGCCCATGCCATGCGAGCGCAGCTGGGTTTCGTACATCTGCGCCAGGCCCATCTGGCCGACGGCGGCAGCGGCCTGCAACTCGTGCAGCTCTTTCGGGCGGGTGGTCCAGCCCAGGCGTTTCATGCCTTCGGCGATGGCGCCGCTGGAGACCATGATGACTTCGCGGCCGTCGGCGGCCAGCGCGGCCATCTGACGGCACCAGTTGCCAATGGCCTCGGCGTCAACGCCTTTGCCTTCGTTCGTGACCAGGCTGGAGCCCACCTTCACGACGATGCGGCGGGCGTGCTTCAGGGTGTCGCTCATGAGCGCTTGGCCTTCTTCGCGGGTGCAGCCTTCTTCGCGGGTGCAGCCTTCTTCGCAGGTGCAGCCTTCTTCGCAGGTGCGGCCTTCTTCGCGGGTGCAGCCTTCTTCGCGGGTGCAGCCTTCTTCGCGGGTGCAGCCTTCTTCGCGGGTGCAGCCTTCTTCGCGGGTGCAGCCTTCTTCGCGGGTGCAGCCTTCTTCGCAGGTGCAGCCTTCTTCGCAGGTGCGGCCTTCTTCGCAGGTGCGGCCTTCTTCGCGGGCGCGGCCTTCTTCGCGGGTGCGGCCTTCTTCTTGGCGGCGGCCTTGGGCTTGACCAGGGCTTCGATGTCGGCGTCGTACTTCACGCCGTGCTGGGCCAGGAGCTCCGCGCCCGTGGGCAGCGACGCCTCGACGTCAAAGCGCACGTCGGACTCTTCGTGGTGCTCCTGCATGCTGGCGACGTGCTGGTAGATGGTCTGCACCAGCTTCTCGCAGCCTTCACGCGTGAGCGCCGAGATCTGGAAGACGGGCCCCTTCCAGCCGTAGCGGCGCACGAAGTCCACCACGCGGCCGACGCGCTCTTCTTCCGGGATCATGTCCAGCTTGTTGAGCACCAGCCAGCGAGGCTTGTTGAACAGCTCTTCGTCGTAGATTTTCAGTTCGTTGACGATGGCGCGCGCCTGTTTGACCGGGTCGACGTCGTCGTCGAACGGGGCCAGGTCAACCACGTGCAGCAGCACGCGGGTGCGCTGCAGGTGGCGCAGGAAGAGGTGACCCAGGCCGGCGCCTTCCGAAGCGCCTTCGATCAAGCCAGGGATGTCGGCGACGACGAAGCTCTTTTCAGGGCCGACGCGCACCACGCCCAGGTTGGGGTGCAGCGTGGTGAAGGGGTAGTCGGCGATCTTGGGGCGGGCGTTCGAGATGGCGGTGATCAGCGTGGACTTGCCGGCGTTGGGCATGCCCAAGAGGCCCACGTCGGCCAGCACGCGCAGCTCGAGCTTGAGCTTGAAGAGCTCGCCGGGCCAGCCCAGCGTCTTCTTGCGCGGGGCGCGGTTGGTAGCGGTTTTGTAGTGCAGGTTGCCGAAGCCGCCGTCGCCGCCCTTGGCGAGCAGGCGCTTTTCGCCGTGCTCGAGCAGCTCGATCATCACCTCGTCGGTTTCGGCATTGCGGATGATGGTGCCCACCGGCATGCGCAGGGTGATGTCCGGGCCGGCCGCGCCGAACTGGTCGGAGCCGCGGCCCTGCTCGCCGTTGCGCGCCTCGTGGCGGCGCGCGTAGCGGTAGTCGATCAGGGTGTTGATGTTGCGGTCGGCCTCGACGTAGACGTGGCCGCCGCGCCCGCCGTTGCCGCCGTTGGGGCCGCCGAAGGGGATGAACTTTTCGCGACGGAAGCTGATGCAACCGCTGCCACCGTTGCCGGCGGCCACATCAATGGTGGCTTCATCGACGAATTTCATGGACGTGTCCTGATCGTTTCGGGTTGAGGCGCCGCCCCCTGAGGTCGGCGCAAGGCAGCGGCGATTATCGACGCTGGGTGCGCATTGCGCGCGGGCCGCGTCAGGGACGCCGCCCGAGAATGACAAAAGCCCCGGCGGACCGGGGCTTCGGGGTGTCGCCAGCGCCACCGGGGCACATGGCGACAGGGACTGAACATCAGACCGGGGTGACGACCACGGTCTTGCGGTTCAGGGGGCCCTTCACGGCGAAGGACACGGTGCCATCGACCAGCGCGAACAGGCTGTGGTCGCGACCGGTGCCGACGTTGGGGCCAGCGTGGAAGCGGGTGCCGCGTTGACGAACGATGATCGAGCCAGCGGAGATCACTTGACCGCCGTAGACCTTCACACCCAGCATCTTCGGTTGGGAGTCACGGCCGTTCCGCGTGGAACCGCCGCCTTTTTTCTGTGCCATGGAATTGCTCCTGTAGCTTTGGGCAGTGGGACGGGACGGATCAGCCGTTCACGGAGCTGATTTCCAGCTCGGTGAAGTTTTGACGGTGACCTTGGCGCTTCTGGTAGTGCTTGCGGCGACGCATCTTAAAGATGCGGACCTTGTCGTGGCGACCGTGGGAGACCACGGTTGCCTTGACGGTTGCGCCAGCCACCAGGGGCGTGCCGACCTTGAGTTCAGCGCCGGTGCCGACTGCCAGAACTTGATCGATCACGATCTCTTGGCCAACGTCCGCAGCAATCTGTTCTACTTTGATCTTTTCGCCAGCAGCAACTTTGTATTGCTTGCCGCCGGTTTTTATGACCGCGTACATGTTGAGACCTTTCAGGAAAAGAGCTTGGATCTTCGCGCGATGTGAAACCGCATGACATTGCGGCCCCAGCGCCACTGCCAGCGCGTGCGAAACCCAAACAGGTACCGACACGTTTTGACGGGCAAATTACGCGAAGCTCGCGACTCTAGCCTGACTCTGGCTGGCTGTCAAGCCAGGGGGATCGAGATCGCCCCAGGCGCTGGGCGAGCCTTCGCCACCTTCCGAGGCATCCGCTCCCTGTCCCCAGCCGAAGAAGCTCACCACCTCCTCGCGCTTGGCCAGGGCGTCGGTGAAACCCAGGTGGATGAGCTCACGGGTGAAGGACGACTCGAACAGCAGGTAGCTGGCCAGGGCCGTGCCACGGGCGCTGCGGCCTGTGCCGTAGACACCCACGGCACGCAGCATGGCCCGCACCGCAGGCGGCAGCGCCCACAGGTGGCGCGCGGCGATGTCGTCGATGCGCTGGCTGGGTGCGATCACCAGGATGTCGACCGGGCGCAACTGCGTCTGCTCGCGCTGCTCGGGCGTGAGCAACTTGAGCGTGCTGTTGACGCGCTGCATGCGCTCGATGTCCACGGCCAGCGCGTCCAGGAAGATGCTGGACATGGCGTGGCCGGCGATCTGTGCCAGGTTGGGGTACTCGCTGGCCATCGGCCGCTCGGCCTGCGGCTCGTGCAGGCGGCCGGCGCCCACCACGAGGATGCGGTCCGCCCCCAGGTGAATGGCCGGGGAGATGGGCGCGGCCTGGCGCATGGAGCCATCACCCAGGTAGTGCGGACGCCCCTGCACGTCGAGTTTGACGGCCGGGAAGACGAAGGGGATGGCCGACGACGCCATGAGGTGGTCGAGCGTGAGCCGCTCGCGTACGGCCAAGCGCTGCGAGCGCGTCCAGGGCTCGATGGGCTCGGCGCTGTCGTAGTAAGTGACGTGCTCGCCGCTGGTGTAGCTCGAACCCGTGACCGCCACCGCGTCCAGGTGGCCTTTGGCCATCAGGTCAGGCAGGCGGCCCATGTCGAACAGGTGGGGAAGCAGCTCACGCAGGGGTTCGTTGTCGAGCAGGGAGCGCGGCCGGGCACGGCGCCAGCGCGCCACGGCCCAACCCAGCGAGAACAGGGTCAGCCATTTGGCGCCGCTCTGGATGACGCCAAAGGAGTCGGAGCGGTAGACCTGCTCGGTGCGGAAGTCACGCCAGACCTCGACCATGGCGCGCAGGGCCAGGTCGTAGTGGTCGGCCCGACTGGCCAGGGCCATGGCGTTGAGCGCACCAGCCGAGGTGCCGCAGATGATGCGAAAGGGGCTGGTGCGGCGCTTTTCGCCCGCGTCGCGGCGGATCAGCTGCAAGGCCTGGAGCACGCCCACCTGGTAGGCGGCGCGCGCGCCCCCCCCGGTCAGGATCAGTGCGGTCTTGTCGGGCTTGCTCATGGCTGCTGCGTTGGACGAAGTCGGTGCGCCTGACTGCAAATTAGCAGGATCGTTGGGGTGAGGTGCGCTGGTGGACATCTCTGGGCACCGCGAAACGGCAATCCTTGGCAGCGCCTCACCAGCCGCAGGCCGAGTCGGCACCGGGTTGTCCCAGGCCGTAGAGCTGCTGCAGGGTGGTCCAGGCCTCGTCAGCGGTCTCGACGAAGCGGAACAGGTGCACGTCCTCCGGGCTGATCATGCCGGTCTCGACCAGGTGGTCGAAATTGATGAGCTTGGTCCAGAACTCGCGCCCGAACAGCAGCACGGGGCGCTTGCGGCACTTGCCGGTCTGGATCAGGGTCAGCGTCTCGAAGAGTTCATCGAGCGTGCCGAAGCCACCGGGGAAGCACACCAGCGCCACCGAGCGCATGAGGAAGTGCATCTTGCGCAGCGCGAAGTAGTGGAACTGGAAGCACAGCTTGGGCGTGATGTAGGGGTTGGGCTCTTGCTCGTGGGGCAGCACGATGTTCAGGCCGATGCTCTTGCCCCCGACCTCGTGCGCGCCACGGTTGCCCGCCTCCATGATGCCGGGGCCACCGCCAGTGACCACGTAGATCGGGTGCTCCAGGCGGGCCGAGTGCTCGGTGACCAGGCTGGCGAAACGGCGGGCCTCTTCGTAGAAGCGCGACATGCCCAGGTGGCGCTTGGCGGCGCGGATGGCCTGCTCGCGCGCGCTGCCAGGTGGCAGGGCTTCGGCGTCGTCGAGTTGAGCCTGAGCGACATCGGCCGGCTGGATGCGGGCGCTGCCGAACACGACGATGGTCGACTCGATGTTCTCTTCCCGCTGGATCAGCTCGGGCTTGAGCAGCTCCAGCTGCATGCGCACCGGACGCATCTCCGGGTCGAGCAGGAAGTCGGTGTCGGTGAAGGCCAGCGCGTAGCTGCTGTCCGGGCCGCCGTACAGCGGCGACTTCGATGCGGCCTCGGCGTCCTGGCCGGCGGTAGGGAAATTGCGTTCCCGCAGTTCCGTGGGGTTGTTCATGCTGACGATCCTGGCTTGCCCCTTGAAGGGACCTGAAGACCAGTATGGGCCGATGTCATCGGCCTCAGGCGCAGAAAAGGCCGATCAAGGGGGCGGAGTTGCTCGGACGCGACTGATGGGCGAGTGAGACGCCCAGCGCGCGCTCAGGCCGATGCCAAGGCCGGCGTCGGGTGATCGCCCCCGCAGACCGGGCAGCCTGGCTGGCGCTTGACTCGCAGGCGGGTGACGCTGCCGTCGCGGCCGTCGACCATCTGCAGGATGCCGCAGAGCGAGCGGTGGCCCGAGGCGGAGCCGTCGACACCCGTCAGGCCGGCCAGCAGGCGAATGGCCTCACCCGCCTGCATGACGCCCATTTGGCCAACCAGGGGCGCGAACACCCCCATGAGCGCACAGCGGGTCTCCTCAGGAGCGGGCTCGGGCGGAAAGAGGCAGGCGTAGCAGGGGCTGCTCGGGTCACGGGGGTCGAAGACGCTGATCTGGCCGTCCCACCGCAGGGCCGAGGCCGAGACCAAGGGCACGCCAGCGGCCCAGGCTGCGCGGTTGATGCGCTGCCGCGTGGCAAAGGCGTCGGTGCAGTCGAGCACCACGTCAGCGCCCGGCAGGTGGGCGGCCAGCCAGGCGTCATCGGCGGCTTGCGCAAAGGTGTGCACGCACACGTCGGGGTTGAGCGCAGCCAATGTGCGAGCGGCTGACTCGACCTTGGGCTGGCCAACGCTGGCCGTGGTGTGCGCGACCTGGCGTTGCAGGTTGCTGAACTCGACGGTGTCGGGGTCGGCCACGGTGATGCGACCCACGCCGGCCGCAGCCAGGTACATGAGGGCCGGCGCGCCGAGCCCGCCCGCGCCGATCACGACGGCGTGCGCACGCATCAACCGCTCCTGGGCTGCTTCGGACCATTCGTCGAGCAGCAGGTGGCGGCTGTAGCGGAGTTCCTGTTCGTCCTGCACGGTGGGCCAACCGGGGCCCGACCGCAGTCGGGCCGCTCGGCGAAGGGGTCAGCGGGCGCTGGCGGGTGCCGAGGCGGGCGCAGGCACAACAGGCGCGGCAGGCACAACAGGTGCGGCAGGCGCCACCGGTGCGGAGGCGGCCGACGAAGCGGCGGCGGCGCCTTCGGCCTTGCGCTCGGTCATGGTCTTGGAGACCGTCACGGGCTTGCCTTGCAGCTTGTTGAGCGCCTGCCGCAGCGGGAAGTCCTCGGGGCTGCCGAACTCGGGCAGGGGCTTGGGCGCATCGGCCTTCTTGCCGTTGCCGTTGCCGTTGCTGGCCTCTTCGAGCTTCTTGATGGCTTCCTCGCGGGCCTTCTCGCGGGCGGCGTCTTTTTCTTCCTTGCCCTGACCGGAGGTGATGTGCTTTTCCAGGTCGGCTTCGCGCACGCGCAGCGCGGCGTAGACGTTGCCGTCTTCGGTTTCGTCGATCATGACATCGGGCACGATGCCGCGGGCCTGGATGGAGCGGCCGCTCGGGGTGTAGTAGCGCGCCGTGGTGATTTTCAGCGCGGTTTCGGCGGTGAGCTGGCGCACGGTCTGAACCGAGCCCTTGCCGAAGGTCTGACCACCCAGGATCGCGGCGCGGTTGTGGTCCTGCAAGGCACCGGCGACGATTTCAGAGGCCGAGGCCGAGCCTTCGTTGACCAGCACCACCAGGGGCACGGTCTTGATGGCGATCGGCAGCTTGGCCAGCGGGTCGGAGCCAAAGCGGCGGGTGTAGTCCTCGGGGCGGGCCTTGAAGATGGCCTTGGATTCGGGCAGCTGGCCGTTGGTGGACACAACGGTCACGTCCCTGGGCAGGAAGGCCGCCGAGATGGCGATGGCGCCTTCGAGCAAGCCGCCCGGGTCGTTGCGCAAATCGAGCACCAGGCCCTTGAGCTTGGGGTCTTCTTTGTAGAGGGCGTTGACCTTGGTGACGAAGTCTTCGACGGTGCGGTCCTGGAACTGGCTGACGCGGATCCAGCCGTAGCCAGGCTCGATGACCTTGGCGCGCACCGACTGCACGCGGATCTCCTCGCGCACGATGGTGACGGGGAAGCTGCGGTTCTCGCTCTTGCGGAAGATGGTGAGCACGACCTTGGTGCTGGGCTCGCCGCGCATGCGCTTGACGGCCTGGTCCATGGTCAGGCCCTTGACGAAGGTGTCGTCGATCTTGGTGATGAGGTCACCGCTCTTGAGGCCAGCTCGGAAAGCCGGGGAGCCTTCGATCGGGGAGACGATCTTGACCAGGCCGTCTTCCATGCCGATCTCGATGCCCACGCCGACGAACTTGCCGGTGGTGCCTTCGCGGAATTCCTTGAACGTGGTCTTGTCGAAGTAGACCGAGTGCGGATCCAGCCCGGAGACCATGCCGCCGATGGCGTCGCTGATGAGTTTTTTCTCGTCAACGGGCTCGACGTAATCGGTTTTGATCATGCCGAAGACCGCCGCGAGCTGCTGCATTTCTTCCAAGGGCAGGGGCGAGACCGTGTTGCGCGCGGTCGCGCCAAATTGCAGGGTGGTCAGGCCGCCAGCGAGCGCGCCCAGCGCAACCCAGCCGGCAATCTTGAGTTTGGAAGTCATGGCAGGAGTGAGGCCCACGTTCACGGTGTGGGAGGCAGTATAGGGTGTGGCAAGTGCCTTGCGCAGGCGATCAGGCTGCTTGTCACGGCCCAGATGCAGGGATTGCCCGCGATTGAATCGAATCAACGACAGGCTGCGCAGGTCACAGGTGCCCCAGCGCGTTCGGACAGGGGCTCAGCGGGGCGCGTACTCGGGCACCAGGGCGTGCAATCGGGCGCGCAGCACCGACGGCGTGCCGGCGGCCTCGTCTTGCGCCAGGGCCAGCAGGCGCTCGATCCAGTCGGCGGGCAACTCGCCGTTGAGGCGGGCCAGGCGCAGGCGCGGGTGCGGCGTGGGCAGGGTGGTGTCGGCGTCGGCGAGCAATTCTTCGTAGAGCTTTTCGCCAGGGCGCAGGCCGCTGAACACGATGGGGATCTCGGCTTCGGTGTGTCCGCTCAGGCGGATGAGCTCGCGCGCCAGGTCGGCGATCTTGACCGACTGCCCCATGTCCATCACGAACACCTGACCGGTGTCGGCCAGCGAGGCGGCCTGCAGCACCAGCTGCGCGGCCTCGGGGATGGTCATGAAAAAGCGGGTGATCTCGGGGTGGGTGACGGTGACCGGCCCGCCCCGGGCGATCTGTTCCTTGAACTTGGGGATGACGCTGCCGCTCGAGCCCAGCACGTTGCCGAAGCGCACGGCCATGAAGCGCGTGGCCGGCGCCTTGGCCGCCCAGTGCGAGATCACCATCTCGGCGGCGCGCTTGGTGGCGCCCATGACGTTGGTCGGGTTGACGGCCTTGTCGGTGGAGATCAGCACGAAGCGCTGCACGCCGGCTTCTGCGGAGGCCTGGGCGCACAGGTAGGTGCCCAGGGTGTTGTTGCGCAGGGCGATCCAGGCGTTGTCGTCCTCCATGAGCGGCACGTGCTTGTAGGCGGCGGCGTGGAAGACCAGATCGGGGCGGTGCTGGGCCATGGCGCGCTGCAAGGCGCCCAGGTCTTTCACGTCGCCGACCAGGCGCACCAGGGGCAGGTGCGGGAACTGCTCGCCGAGTTCTTGCTCGACCTGGTAGAGCGCGAACTCGCTGAGCTCGAACAGCACGATGCGGCTGGGGCCGAAGCGGGCGATCTGGCGGCAAAGTTCGGAGCCGATCGAGCCCCCTGCCCCGGTCACGAACACCGTCTGGCCGCTGATGAGCCCGGAGACGGCGCTCTCGTCGAGCTTGACGGCCTGGCGGCCCAGCAGGTCTTCGGGCTCGATGTCACGCACGCGGTCGATGCGGGAGCGGCCCTCGCGCAGCTCGTCGGCCGAGGGCACGGTGGCCACGGGCAGGCCGGTGGCTGCAGCCAGGTCGAGGGCGCGCTTTCGCTGATCCTGGGTGGCCGAAGGCATGGCCAGGATCAGGTGCGTGACGCCGTGCAGGGCATCGGGGTCCTGCAGCAACTCGAGCCCACCCCAGACGTTGACGCCCGAAATGGTGCTGCCGTGCTTGCGCCGTTCATCGTCGAGCAGACCGACCACGGTCCAGCCACGGTGCTGGATGCCGGCGATCAGCAGCTTGGCAGCGGCCCCGGCACCGAGCACCAGCGCCTGCTGCCCGTTGGGCGAGGCCCCGGCGCGGCGCGCGCGGGACGACTCACTGAGCATGCGCACGGCCATTCGGCCAATGGCCAGCAGCGTCAGCGCGAACAAAGGGTGCAGGGCCAGCACCGCGCGCGGCACCTCGACCAATTGCGCCATGAGCACGATGACGGCACTGGTCAGGCCAGCGCCGAGGCAGACCCAGCCCAGTCGGCTGATGTCGTGAAAGCTGATGTAGCGCCAGGTGGCGCGCGGCACGCCCAATGCCCAGGACAACACGCTGTAGATGGCGATGACCCCGAGGATGACCGCCCAGTCGTAAGACGGACGCTCATGCAGCCAGCGCTCGACCCCCATGCGAAAGAGGTAGGTGAGGTGCCAGGCCAGCAGGATCAGGCAGGCGTCCGCCAGCAGGACGACCGCCTGGCGCTGTGGGCGCAGGCGGTCGAGTTGTCGGTTCAGGGAGGACCAGAGCATGGGCGCGGGCAACAAGGTTCAGGCGAACACATCGGCCAAGCGCCGCGGCGCGTGGCCAAAGCCTGTCATTGTGCCTGCGCCGCAGGCTCGGGCAGATCACTTGGCGGAGGAAGCGGCCGGGGTGGCCGAGGCAGCGTGATGGGCGGCGTGAGCGGCCTTGTGCTGTTCCTTGCGGTCGTGGCGGGCTTCGCGCTTTTCGCGGCGCTCTTCACGCACATCGCGGCGCTCCTTGCGCAGCTCGTGGCCGGCCTTGTGGGCACCGGATGCCGCTGAGGCGGCTGCCACGGCAGGCGTCACCGGCGTGGCGGGGGGCGCCGGGGTGGCGGGGGCCTGGGCAATGGCCGAGGCCGAAGCAGCGGTGATCAAGGCAGCGGCGAGCAGGCGGATCTTCATGGCGGTGTCCTTCATTCGAGGTTGAGGGGTCGGGGCGTGCGCCCTTGGCTTGTTCAACGCCAACTTGACCTGCGCCGTGGACAATCGCGCCCGTAAAGGCCATGTAAAGCCAGCCAACCATGCGCAACGACGACGACCTCACGCCCCTGCCCGCCATCCCCACCGGCCTCTACACCCATTACAAGGGTGGCCAATACGAGGTGTTTGGCGTGGCTCGCCACAGCGAAACACACGAAGCTTTGGTGGTCTATCGGCCGCTGTATGGCGAAGGCGCGCTGTGGGTGCGGCCCTTCGAGATGTTCACCGGCGAGGTGGTGATCGAAGGGGTGCGCCAGGCCCGCTTCAGGTGGACGCCCGACGCGCCAGTGGCTGGTTGAGCGTGACATCGCCCTCGGGCAACGCCACGCAAGGCAACACCTCCCCCGCGTCGTGCTCATCCGGGCTCAGGCCCGGCCACTCGGTGCGGTAACGGACGCGGCCTTGCGTCATCCGGCAACGGCAGGCTCGACAGGTGCCATTGCGGCAAGAGCGCGGCAGCTCAAAGCCTGCCGCCAGGGCGGCTTCCAGCAGGCTCTGGCCAGGGCGCACGGGCACGCGCACCCCCAGGGGCAGCAGGGTCAGCCACGTGTCCTCGACCGTGGACGGGTGGGCATCAAGTGGCGTGATCGGCGCAGGCATGACCTCGCACCCTGCCGGCTCAGCGGCTGGCTGGCCAATCCGGGGGCTGCCAGGCGCGCTGGGGTGCGGCGGGCGTTGCAGGCGCCTCCGGCGCAGGCTCTCGGCGCTGCTCGGCGCCTTGTTTGTCATCGGCCTTGTCGCCTTCGCCCGCCTTCGGGTCTTTGTCCTCTGCGGTGACCGCGCGCACCCCCGCAGCGGCCACGTCCACGGTGGTCTCGACCACGGTGGCGGTCACGCTGACAGCGGTGGCGGCCACCGTGACGGCGGCATCGGCCACGGCCAGCACGCTGCAGCCAGACATCGACGCCAGCAAGGCCACGGCGGCGGTCGTGCGAATCAGCGAGCGGGCAACGACGTGGTGCTCGATGGAGAACAAGGACATGGTGTGGACTGCAAAAAAGGATTCGGAACCGGTCAGGCTGGTGCCGCGTCGGCCTGATCGAACAAAGGCAACGAATGCGGCACGGCTTCGCGCTGCGCAGGCTCGCTGCCGTCACCGGGCACCAGGGCCGCCATTTTCACGCCAATCAGGCGCAGGCGCTGATCGAGCGGCACGGTCTTGAGGCAACGGCCCGCCCATTGTCGGATGACAGCGGCGTCGCGCGTGGCGTGGGGCAGCGTGAGGCTGCGGGTGACGATGTGAAAGTCGTCGTAGCGCAGCTTGACCCCGACGCAGCGCCCCGCGTAGCCCTTGCGCTGCAGGTCTGCGGCGAGCTGCTCGCACAGGCGGGTGAAGATGGGCGTGAGCGCGGCCCGGTCCTCGCGCGGGTGCAGGTCGCGCTCGAACGTGGTTTCTCTGCTGATGGATTTGGGCTCGCGCCAGGTGACGACAGGTCGCTCGTCGCGGCCATGCGCCGCCTCATGCAGCCACTGGCCGTAGCTGCGTCCGAACGCTTGAACCAGCTCGGCCGGATCGGCGCCGGCCAGCTCGCCGATGGTGTGGATGCCACGCTCGGCCAGGCGTGCATTGGCCTTGGGGCCGATGCCGTTGATGCGCGCAGCCGGCAATGGCCACACGCGCGATGGCACATCGGCGTGGGTGAGCAAGGTCAGGCCATCGGGCTTGTCCAGGTCGGAGGCCAGCTTGCTGAGCAGCTTGTTGGGCGTGACGCCGATCGAGCAACTCAGCCCGGTGGCTTGGCGCACCGCCTGCTTGATGCGAGCGGCCAGGTCACGCACGCCGGCGAGCGGGTCCTCTGGCGTGCGCTCACGCGCACCGGGCACGTCACCGAGGTCCATGTAGATCTCGTCGATGCCACGGTCTTCGATGACCGGCACGATCTCGGCCACCGCCGCCTTAAACAGGCGGGAGCAGCGGCGGTACTCGTCGAAATCAACGGGCAGCAGCACCGCATCAGGGGCCAGCGCAGCGGCCTTCATCAGGCCCATGCCGGAATGCACGCCAAAAGCACGGGCGGCATAGGTGGCGGTGGTGACGACGCCCCGGCCCGCGTAGTCACGCAGGCGAGCGAACCGGTGCGCACCATCGACCAAGGCTTCAGGTTGATGGCGTCGCCCACCACCGATCACCACAGGCTGGCCCTGCAACTGCGGGTAACGCAGCAGCTCGACCGACGCGTAAAACGCATCCATGTCAAGGTGGGCGATGAGGCGGTCGGGATGGGGATCGGTCACGTTTGGGCGCCCACCCACGCAAGAGAGCGGACGCCGTGCGCATTGTCGCGCGAGCCGGCGCCCCGCGCAGGCACGGAGCCTTCAGGCGCGCGCAATCGGCAAAAGGGACCGATCAGGCCTGCATGTCGAGCAGGCTGCCGGTCATGCGCTTTTCGGCCTCGATGGTGCGCAGGTTGGCGCGAAAGGCATAGGTGGCCTGCATTTGCTCGACCAAATCGGCAGCCAGGTCGGGGCCCACTTCCTGGGCTTTGCCGACCACGGTGAGCACGCCTTCTTGCTCCTGGGTCTGCTGCACGACCTGATCGCGGCGGAAACCAGGCGTCTGGCTGTTGGCGATGTTGTTGGCGGCGGCATCGAGGCGGGTGGATGCCGCCTGCACGCCGCTCAAGGCAATGGATGTGACGTTCATGGCGCCCTCCTGGTGTGCACAGTGTGCCGCGCGAGTCGGGCCGCGTCACCCGCCGGCCTCGATTCAGGGCCCGTGATCGTGCGGATTGCTCGGCATCTGCCCGGCCGACGGCCCGAAAGCCCAGGCGCACACCTCCTCGGGCGCGAGCCTTGCGCCCAGCTCAGACAGGCTGCGCCGCACCGATGGCTCCAGCGCATCTTCCACCGCTGCACGCACCCGTGTTCGGGCGTAGACACCCAACACATCGCCCGCCCCCCATTGCGAGCGCTGCCGCTCGGCGTGGCCCAGCAAGCGAGCCGCCGCTTCCATGCGCCCTTCCTGTGAGGCCAACAGGGCCAGCAGGACCGAGTAGCGGCCAAACCATTCCCAGCCGCGGCTGCGCGAGGCTTCAGCGAACGCCAACAGGCTGGCTCGGGCCTGTGCCAGGTCGCCTCGCACAAAGGCCACGCAGGCCACGGTGGCCAGGGCATGGGCCACGAAATGGTCACGCCGGTGGCGGCTGCGCGCCAGGACCTGCTGGCTCACGCGCCAGGCGCCATCGGTGTCACCCAAGGCCAGGCAGATGGCGGCCAGGTCGCTCAGCGCAGCCGAGAGCACGCCGTCGAGCCCGGCGGCCTGGGCTTGCACGATGAGCCCCTGACAGGTGCGGCGTGCATCGGCCATGCGCTCTTGCGCGCGCAGCACCCCCACCTCGGCCAGCAGGCGCTGGCTGAGCAAGCGCGCGGGCCAGGTCGACGCCTCCAGGCGTGCCATCTCGCGCAGCGCCTGCTGGGCCTGCTCGGCGCTGAGCAGGCCGCTGCTCAACTGGCCGTGCAGGCCGAGGAAGACGCCCCGCTCGTCGCGGCCCTGGCGCGCGCCATCGGTGGCGCGCTGCGACCAGGCCAGCATGCGGTCGTTGTCCACGCCCCATTGCATGCGACCGGCTTCCAGCCAGAAGCGAGCGGCTTCGGGCGCCGCACCCAGCGCCAGCGCCGACTCCACCAGGAGGTCGCCCCGATGGCGCGCCTCGGGCACCAGCCCCAGCAGCATGAAAAGCGGCCCCGCCGAGCCCAGGAGCCGAACACCCAGGGTGGGCGCGTGCTCGGTCGCCCAATCGAGCGCCAAACGCACGTTGTCGATGTCGGCCGCGTGGCGCCCCAACCAGTCGACGTCGGAAGACGACCAGTGCGTGTCATAGGCCGCTTCGAGCAAATCGGCCACGGCCAGGGCGTGGTGGCGCTGAAGACCTGCCTGCTCGCCACTGGCCTGCAGCTTGAGCA
This sequence comes from Comamonadaceae bacterium 2PF, assembly GCA_005502875.1. Classification (GTDB taxonomy): domain Bacteria; phylum Pseudomonadota; class Gammaproteobacteria; order Burkholderiales; family Burkholderiaceae_C; genus Aquabacterium. The sequence goes on from SCMV01000022.1 coordinate 44,930, forward strand.
TGGCGTGTTCGCGCACGCTGTCGAGCAGGCGATAGCGCGGCTGCTCACCACCTTCGACCACGACCAGGGATCGCTCGGCCAACGCGCCCAGGGTGTCGAGCACGCGCCACTCGTCGAGCGCTTCGCCCTTGGGGCCGGGCCGCCCCAGGATCGACACCAGCGACAGCGGGAAGCTGCCGGCGAACACCGCCAGGCGACGGAACATCGCCTGCTCGGGCGGCTCCAGCAAGCCGTGGCTCCAGTCCAGCGCGGCCTGCAGGGTCTGGTGGCGGTCAGGAGAGCCGACCTGCCGTTGGGCGAGCAGCTCGAAGCGTTCGTCGAGCCGCTTGAGCACGCCGCTCAACCCCAGCAAGGGCACCCGGGCGGCCGCGAGCTTGATGGCCAGCGGCAGGCCATCGAGTCGCCGGCACAGCTGCGTCGCTTCAGCGACCTGGTTGGCCTGCAACTCGAAATGGCGATCGACCGCGCGCACCTGATCCAGCAGCAACTCGAGCGCACCATGGGCCACGGCCTCTTGCGAGCTGGCCTCGGGCGGTGGCACCGCCAGGGGACCGAGGCGAAACACCCGCTCGCCCGCCACCTTCAGCGGCACCTGGCTGGTCACCAGCAGCCGCACCCCGGTGGCACCGGCCAGGATGGCACAGGCCAGCTCAGCCACGGCGGCACCCACCTGCTCCGCGTTGTCGAGCACGATGAGGACCCTCAGGGGGCGCAAGGCTTTGACCAAGGTCGAGAGCCCCCGCTCGGGGTCGATGAGCACCCCCAGCCCCAGTGCCTGGGCCACCGAGGTCACGACCTGTGCAGGGTCGTGCAGCGCAGAAAGGTCGACCCAGGCCGATCCATCGGGGCGGTCCGCCCGCCATCGGTGGGCAGCGGCCAAAGCCAAAGCGGTTTTGCCCATGCCGGACGGCCCCACCACGGTGATCAGGGCGGCTGGCAGGCAGGCATCCAACGCGGACAGGTCGCTGTCGCGCCCCAACAATCGGGCCGTCGGTTCGGGGAGCACCGAGAGGGCGTCGGCCGCAGCGTGGGTGTGCCAGGCACGGTTTGGCCTGGCTGTGAGCCGTGTGGCCCGTGTCGCGTCTGCCTGGGCTTGATCGGGTGGCGCGGCGTGCACAGCCTGAACGGCCTGCACAAAGCGGTACCCCCGGCCAGGCACGGTGACGATCATGTGCGCGCCCAGCACCTTGCGCAGCGCCGAAACCTGCACCTGCAGGTTGTTTTCTTCGACCACCAGCCCGGGCCAGACCCGGTCCAGCAGCTCGGCTTTGGTCAACAGACGGCCCGGGCGCCCCAGCAACGCGGTGAGCAAGGCAATGGCCCTCGCGCCCAGTCCGACCGGCTGGCCCTCGCGGTACAGCAGCCTCTCGGAGGTGTCGAGCTCGAAGCCATCGAACCGGTAACGTTGTGCCAAGGGGTCCTCGGACATGCCTCGATCGGCTGCAGCACCGGCGTCCTGCCGGCAGGGACGAAACGGGGGACGCTTCAGGAGTTTTTCAGGCTCTCTTCAGGACGGCGCTGCGCATCAACCCGACAATCTGTTCCATTCTAAAGAAATTCAGCACACAGCCTTCAGCCAGCCCGGGCCCGCAAGCCAGGTTGAAGTCTGTGTCTCGGCGCTGTCATCGACCCGAACGACGTGAATGCTTCGGGCCCAAAAGGGTTTACCCGCTGTCCTGGTCACCAGGCAGCGGGTTTTCCGTTTTTGGGCGGGCGCACAAGGCCCGCGCCACCCGCTGGATCAGCGCAGCTGGAACTGCACGCTGCTGCCACCCGATTTTTCATCGACCTTGCCCTCGGCACCCACGCGAGAGGCCGTCAGCCTCACCCGCTCGGGGTCCAGCCGGTCGCTGAGGTAGGCCTTGACCTCGCTGGCGCGGTCGTCTGCCAGGGCCTTGAGCGTTGACGCGTCGATCACGGCGCTGGCTTTGAGCAAAGCCGTCATCTGCTCATCGGGCAGGCTCTGGGCCATGCCGATGAGGTTGCGTGGCTTCTTGATGTCGGCGCTCTGGTAAGCGGCTTTCAGCCAGGTGCTGCGCTCGCCGGGCTCGACCACCACCTCGTCCACGTCCAGCCCCTTGGCCTTGGCTTTGGCTCGCCGCATGAGTTGCTGCACGTGGGCCTGGCGCAGTCCTTCGCGATCCAGGTCGGCATCCGCCCAGCCGGTGGCCTCGAGCTTGAGCGACGGTCGGTCCTTGAGCTTTTCGGCGAGCCTGTCCAGGCGCGCCCGGCCGGTCTCGTCGAGCTCTGCCAGCCCTGGCTGAAAGGGCACGTTGCCCAGCTCGCCGCCCCCGTCACCCGCGAGCAGCGAGAACGGCGCGGTCACGGCCTTGGTCAGCAGGTTGACGATCACGCGCCAGACGATGCCGCCCACCGAGAACTGCGGGTCGTCGAGCGAGCCGGAGACGGGCAGGCTGACGTCGATCTCGCCGCGAGAATTCTTGAGCAAGGACACGGCCAGCAGCACCGGCAGCGAAGTGGCATCGGGGCTGTCGACGCGCTCGCCAAAGGTCAGCTGATCGAGGAAGACCTGGTTGTCGGCCTGCAGCTTGCCGCCATCGATGCGGTAGTGCACGTTCACCGACAGGGTGCCCTTCTCGATGGGGTAGCCGGCGTAGCGGGCCGAGTAAGGCGTCAGCCGCGTGAGCTCGATGCCTTTGGCCACGCCCTGGATGTCGGTCAACAGCCTGGGGCCCAGCGGGTGCAGCTGGCCGCTGATGCGCACGGGTGCGCTGTCGTCCAGCGTGGCATTGACCTCGACCTTGGCGGGCTCGGGCTGGGTCGATGAGACGGCGGAAATGTCGCCAGCCAGTCGCGTGAGGTGGGCCGAATAGTTGGGCTGGATGAAGGTGTCGGTGAAATCGACCTCGCCCTTTTCGAGGCGGATGCCTTGCCAACGCAGGCGGGGGGGCGTGGCGGCGACCTGGGCGGGCGGTGTCGATGCGGGGGCGGTGGCCGTCGGTGCACTTGCCCCGAGCGCAGGTGCGGGCGCAGGGGCAGGCGCCGCCTGGGCCACGGCGGTGGCCGGTTTGCCAGCCTGCTGAGGCGTGGTCACCGAGGTGCCCTCGGCGTCCCCCGCCTGCCGAACGATGCTGGCCAGGTTCAAGCTGCCATCGCGGTTGACGATGACGCGCCCGTAGAAGTCCTTCAGCGCGATGAACCCCAAGTCGGCGTCGATGGCGCCACCTCGCCAGGCCAGGTCGGCGCGATCGAGCGTGAAGCTGACCCAACGCAGCAGCAGCGCGTCGTTGACGCGGTCGCGCAGGCGCAGGTCCTGCAGGCCGAGCCGGCCCTGGTAGCGAACGTTGAGCGCATCGGCGCCCCGCTGGCGCACCGTGTCCACGTTCACGCGCCCCTGGGCCAGCGCGGCGGCACCGGCCAGGGTCACGTTGACATGAGGATCGAGGTAAGGCTGCAGCGCCCGCAGATCGAGCGCGGCCACGGACACCTGACCCTTGAGCTGCAAGGGATCGGGCCGCACCTCACCCTGAAAGCCCAGCTGTCCCCGGCCCTGGGCGCGGGTGCGCAGGTCGACCTTGAGCACCTGATCGAGCCGCTGCGACACGCCCTGCACGCTGAGGTCGGTTTGCTGCAGCGCGAAGCGGGCCGCGGGCTGCACGCTGTGGTCGATGAAGCGCACGGCACACCCACGGCACTGCACCACGTCAACCGCGATGGCAGGTTGGGCGGCCTCGGGCGCTGCGGCGCGCGATGGCGCGGCCGCACGCTTGTCGGAGGGTGTCTGGGCGCTCAGGCCTGCCAGCACGCGCCCCTGGGCGTCGCGCGACATCGCGGCGTCCAGGGCATCGAGGGTGACGGCGCCCACCTTCAAGCGCTGCAGGCCGGTGGCCCCGGGGGTCAGGCCCACATCCGCTTCGATGCCATCCAGGCTCAACGATTGCCACCGAGCCTGGTCGGCGTCGGGGTGCGATGCAGGCGCGGCCCTGGACTGGGCTGAGCCTTTGGCAACGGGCGTTGCCCCCAGCAAGACATGCGCGCCTTGCACCGCCAACTTCGCGCCGTCGATGCGAAGCGCAGGCGGCTGGCCTGTGGCGGTGGGCCGTGCGTTGAGGCGCACGCGGGTGTTCAGGCTCAACAGGCCCTGGCTCACGGTCACTGGCAGCAAGCCGCTTTGCTGCGCCGGCGCCAGCCAGGGCGGCAGGCTCCACTGGTCGACCTGCAGCTCGAGCTCGGCGGTTTGTGCGGCGACCTGCACCTGTCCCTGGGCAGACACCTGGCCTTCGTGTTCGTCCCGCAGCGACAGCGTCCACTTGGCAGCTTGCGCGCGCTCGCCGCCGTCCAGGCCCTGGACCTCGACGAGGCCCTGCGTCAGGCGCGGCCACGGGGCGGCCAAGGTCTGCACGTCGACGTCCCGCAGGCCGATGCGGACCTGGCCGACCGACCAGACCCAAGGTGCAGGTGCAGGTGCAGGTGCGGGTGCGGGTGCGGACAGGCTTTGCACAGGGGCGCTGTTCGCCTGCGGCGAGCGCTGGTTCGATGCCGTCGATGCCACCGCTGCAGCGCCGTCCACCGGGCGAAGTTTCACGCTCACGCCGTCGAGCACCACCTTGGCCAAGGTGGCCTGGCGGGCCAGTGGCTGCAGGTCGAGCCCTCCGAGCTCCAGTTGCTGCCAGCCGGCGTCCAGTGCCCCTGCGCCGGGCACCGAAGGCAGCGACACATCGAGCGCCTTCACACCCAGTCGGCCCTGCACCGCCAGCACCGGTTGAGCCGGCGCAGGCCGCTGCTCGAAGACCACCTTCAGGTCGGTGTCGAGCCGGCCGCCTCGCGCCTGCGGGCGCCAGGGCTCGGGCAACAAGGGCCGCGCGGCCTCCAGCCAATGGGCCAGGTCCACGTCCTGCCAGCGCACGTCCACTTCGCTGCGCAAACCGGCGTGAAAGGGCAGCGTGCGACCGGCCACGCGCAAGGCGCTGCCGTCAATGCGTGCCTCCAGCAGCGGCTGCACCGACACATCCACGTGGCTGGGCAGGCTGCTGAGGAAGGGCACCTCCAGGCGGATGCGGTCGACCAGGTGAGACTGATCGAGCACGCGGTCGGCATAGCGCACCACCCCGTCACGCAGGCGGATGTTGAAGACGGCGAAACGCGCCGGCCCGGTGTCGGCCTGTGGCTCGGGCGAGGGCTGGCTCAGCTTGTCGAGCAAGGGCGAGAAGTTGAAGCGGTCGGCGCTCAGGCGCTCGACATCGAGTTCGGGGGCCTGCAGATCGACCCGCTTGATGACCGGCGCGAAGCGCCACAGCGACTCCAGCGACACCCCGACGTCGGCCTGCTTGAGCTTGAACCAGGGCCGCTCGGTGGGGCCCACCGCGAGGTCGGAGGCGGTGACTTCCAGGCGCCAGGGCGCGATGGCCAGGGCGCCCAGCCTCACCGGTGTGCCCAGGGCCTCGGTCGCGGCGGTTTCCACGCGCGGGCGCAGCCAGCCGGGCAGCCAGTGCCCCACCAGGCCTGTCCAGGTGAGCGCCACCAGCGCCACCCCCACGACCACACGGGTGAGGCTGCGCAGGCGGCTGCGTGGGGCGGGGGGCGTCGTGGTGTGGGAGTCGGCGTCAGACATGGCTGGCATGTTAGCCGCCCAGGTCGCCAGGTGTGTCGATGTCGATGAGGATGCCGGCGTCGGGCACGTCGACCCGCGTCGCCAGGGACCAGTCCAGCCGCTGGCGCGCGCCCTCGTCGCCCGAGAGGTCGAGCAAAGCAGGCCAGCTCACGCGGGGCAGCAGGCGCGGGTGCCCGGGTCGGCCTGCATGCCAGGGCCGGGCGGGGCGGCCTTCGCGCAGGAAGGCCTCGATCAAGGCGCGCACGGTGCCGGGCTGAACGGCGGGCATGTCGGCCAGCGCAACGAGGGCGGCGTCGAAACGGTTGCCGAGATGGCTGACACCGATGTCGGCACCCGGGCCCGCTGGCTCCTCGGCCACGAGCGCACGCAGCCCAGCGGCCAAGGTGTGGCCCATGCCCTGGTCGGCATCGGGGACCGACTGCCACGTGACCCCCATCTGCGCGCACAAAGCCTGACCCCAGGCATCGTCGGGCCGCAACAGGGCTCGCACCTCACCGCAGGCCGCCAGCTGGGTCTGCAGCACGGCTTGCAGCAGGCTGCGGCCATCGGGCAGGCAAGCCTGGCGCTTGTCGGAGCCAAAGCGGCGAGCGCGGCCAGCGGCCAGCACCAGGGCCACGACCCGAGGGCTGCCAGGCGATGCGGTGTGCGCCACCGCCACGGCTCAGGACACCGCCGTGGCGCCGGCCTTGGGTTTCGGGCGCAAGGGCAGGCTGCGCAGGCGCTCGCCCGTCAGGGCAAACAGCGCGTTGGCCAGGGCGGGTGCCAAGGGCGGCACGCCAGGCTCGCCCACGCCCCCGGGCAGGTGGGCGCTGGGCATCAGGTGCACGTCCATTTTCGGCGTGCGAGCCAACGTCAGCAGCGGCTGGTCAGGCAGGCTGCTTTGCTGGACACGCCCCTGTGCCACGGTGATTTCGCCAAACAAGGCGGCCGTCAGCGCGAACACGATGCTGCCCTGCATCTGCGCGACCACGGTGTCCGGATGCACCACCACACCGCAGTCGATCACGCAGGTGACGCGGTGCACGCGCACCTCGCCGCCTTCCAGCGACGCCTCGACCACCTGCGCACAGATGGAGCCGAAGCTGCCTTGCAAGGCCACGCCCCGCGCATGCCCGGCGGGCAAAGGCGTGCCCCATCCCGAGCGACGCGCGACCTCGTCGAGCACCGCGCGGTGGCGGGGCTGCGAGCCCAGGCGCGCGAGCCGCCAGGCCACCGGGTCGGCGCCCTCGGCATGGGCCAGCTCGTCGGCAAAGCACTCGGTGAAAAAGGCGTTGTACGAGTGCCCCACGCTGCGCCAGAAACCCACGGGCACCGGCGATTCGAGCTGCAGCTGCTGCACCTTCATGTGCTCGATGGCGTAGGGCACATCGAAGGCGCCCTCGATCTGGCTTTTGTCGGGCAACTTGCTCGACGCCCAAGGCAGCAAGCGCACCGTGGCCATGTTGGTGGGCGGCTGGGCGGCCACGCGGTTGTGCCAGGCGATGACGCGGCCCTGCTCGTCGAGCGCAGCGCGGAAGTCGGCCCAGGCGGCCGGCCGGTAGAAGTCGTGCTGGGTGTCTTCTTCGCGTGTCCAGACCATCTTGACGGGCTTGCCTTGCGTCTGCATGGCCAGGCGCACGGCTTGCTCGACCATGTCGACCTCCAGCCGTCGACCGAAGCCGCCACCCACCAGCGGCAGGTGCAAGGTGACCTGCTCAGTGTCGACACCGGCCACCTGCGCCGCACGCCAACGCGCCAGCGATGCCACCTGGGTCGAGACCCAGAGCTCGACGCGGCCCTCGTGCACGCGGGCCGTGCAGTTGATGGGCTCGAGCGCGGCGTGGGCCAGGTGCGGTGCGTGATAGCGGGCCTCGAGCACGCGGGGGCCTGAGACCTTTGTTGCAGCGCCTTCCTCCGCGCGCACCGCCCCACCCTTGCGCGCCTGCTCGATTCGCCCTTCGGCGTCACCGCGCATCACGTAAGGCATGCCAAAGCCCTCGCGCAGGGCTTCGTCGGCCGCGCGGGCCAGGTCCTGCGAGGTGTAGGCATCGTGCGGCGTGGCCGTCCACTGCACCTTCACGAGCTCACGCGCCTGCTTCGCTCGCCACCAGCTGTCGGCGATCACGGCCACCGCGTGCGGGATGCGCAGCACCTGCAGGACGCCGCGCTGCTTGAGCGCTTCGCTGCCATCGAACGACGCGACATCGGCGCCGAAGACCGGCGCCTGGATCAGCGAAGCGCAGACCATGCCGGGCACGCGCACGTCGATGCCGAACACCGCCGAGCCGTTGACCTTCGCAGGGATGTCCTGGCGCGGCGCGGCGCGACCGATCAGGCGGAACTGCTTGGGGTCTTTCAGGCGCACGTGTTCGGGCGGGGCGAGCTTGGCGGCGTCTGCCGCGAGTTCGCCATAGCCCAGCTTGCGCTGGCCATCGGGGTGGATGACGCGACCCGCCTCGGTGCGGCAGGCGCTGGCCTCGACCTGCCAGCGCTGGGCCGCCACCTGCACGAGCATGGCGCGTGCGGTGGCACCGGCCACGCGCAGCGGGCCCCAGGCGTCGCGGATGCTGCTGGAGCCACCGGTGGCCTGCAGCGACAGCACGCTGCCCAGGCGCTCCAGCGCGGCCGAACCGGCACGCACCAACCAACCCTCTTCTTCGACACCGAAGGGCAAGGCGTTGAGCATCATGGCCTGGTTGGCATAGATGCGATCAACCGGCGCAGGCTCGGCGCGCACGTCATCCCAGTCGGCGTCGAGTTCTTCGGCCAGCAGCAAGGGCAAAGCGGTGAACACGCCCTGCCCCATCTCGGCTCGGGGCACGGCCACGGTCACCGTGCCGTCGGTGGCGATGCGCACCCAGCCGTTGAGGGACACGTGGCCTTCGCGAACGGGCAGCACGTCGGGGCTGCCCAGGCGGTCTTCGGGCGTGGGGGCGCTGCAGCCGACCAGCAAGCCGCCGCCCAACGCGGCACCGGCGAGCAAAAAGCGGCGGCGGCTCGGGTTCACACCCGCATCCGACGCGGGCGTGGCCGAGGCAACCGACTTCAAGTGTCCAGTTTTGAGGTGCGGGCTCATGCGACCTCCGTCTTCGGCGGCGCGGGTGTCTCGGCCGCGGTGTGGATGGCGGCGCGAACGCGCACGTAGGTGCCGCATCGGCACAGGTTGGTCATGGCCGCGTCGATGTCGGCGTCGGATGGGTGCGGGTTCTGGCGCAGCAGCGAGGCCGCGGCCATCAGCATGCCGCTTTGGCAGTAACCGCACTGAGGCACCTGGTGCTGGACCCAGGCGGCCTGCAGGCGCGCGAGCACCGCGTCGCCTTCGGCCTCGATGGTCTGCACCGACTGACCGGCCACCGCCACCACCGGCATCACGCACGAGCGGATGGCCGAGCCCTCAAGGTGCACCGTGCAGGCGCCGCAAGCGCCCACACCGCAGCCGAACTTGGTGCCGGTGTGGCCGAGTTCATCGCGCAGCACCCACAGCAGGGGCATGTCGGGTTCGACGTCGGCCTGCACAGGGCGGCCATTGAGCTGGAACTGGATCATGGTGGACAGCGTACACTTTGCAGAACGCATCCGTCAACCCGGGTACATTCGCCCGCATGTCTTACCCCCGCAAACTCAGCCAAGACGCCATCCTGGAGGTGGCGTTGGGCGTGCTCGAACGAGATGGCTTGCAAGCCTTGTCGATGCGCGCCGTGGCCGCCGAGTTGCAAGTGGCGCCCAACGCGCTGTACCGCTACTACCCCGGCAAGGCCGAGCTGGTGGCGGCCGTGGCCGAAGCCGGCAGCGGCATCTTGCTGAGCGCCCTGCGTCAAGCCAGCGCAGGCCAGCCCCCGCTGCTCGCGCTGCGCGCGCTGGCCCGCGCCTACCTCGACTTCGCCCGCTCGAGGCCTGCGCTCTACCAGGTCAAGATGGCCGAGGTGCGCTGCGGCGAACACGCATCGCCCAGCCACGACGCCATCTGGGCTTTCGTGCTGGAGCTGTCGGCCGCCCTGCCCCTGGCCCATGACCCGCAGGACGTCGGCATGGCCCTGTGGGCTGGCCTGCATGGCCTGGTGGAACTCGACCGGCTCAAGCTGCTCGATGGCCGATACCCCGGGCACACCCTGGACGTGATGCTGGACCTGACGGTGGCCGGATTGGTGGCGGGGATGGCGGCCGCTCAAGCGCCCACAGGCGCTCAGCCCTGAGCCTGATCCGAGTTGAAAGGCGGCAGCCCCAGCAAGCACCACAAGGGCAGCCAAGAAGCAGGGGCCTCCCAATGCGTCAAGGGCAAGGTCGTGCTCACGTGCATGAGGCGCGCCTGCTCGGACTCATCAAAGGGCTCAAGGGTGTGCGCGAGCTGGTGCATGAGCACCCGGCCATCGGCCTCCGATGCATCGCCCTGACGGGCAGCCAGGCGAGCCAGCATCACTTCGACGGGGGCCTCGCATTGCACCCAGGCCCATGGCACCTGCAGGCGCTCGGCCAATTCCTGCACACGCCGGCGCTGGTCGGCCCGCAGGAAGGTGGCGTCCAGCACCACGCGCTGACCGGCCCTCAACAGGCCTTCGGCGCGGTCAAACAGGGTATCGTAGACCTCGTCTCGCGCATGCGGGGCGTAATCGGCAGGCTCGCCAGGTCGCGCCAGGCGGTGGCGCTCGACATCGGAGCGCAAACGGATCGCGCCCAGCCAGGCCAGCAAGCGCTGCGAGATCGCCGATTTGCCGCTGCCCGAGACGCCCTGCATGGCCACCAGCACCGGCTGACGCGGCGCCAGCAGCCGAAGTGCCCCCGACAGGTAGCGCTCGGCCCAGGCATCGGCTTGCGGATCGCCCTTGAGCCGCTCGACCTTGAATCGCACCAGCGCCCGCCAGGCCATGGCCGAGGCCAGCAGCGGCATGCCAGCGTGGTCGCCGGTGGCGTCCAGGTAGCGCGACAAGGCCCGCCACGCGAGTTGTGGCTGCCCACGCACCAGCAGGTCCATCATCAGGAAGGCCAGGTCGTTCATCACGTCCAGCGTGCGCAGGGGCTCGCAGAAGTCGATGGCATCGAACACCGTGACGCGGCCTTCGAACACGCAGACGTTGCCCAGGTGCAGGTCACCGTGGCACTCTCGCACGAAGCCATCGGTGCGACGTTGGCGCAGCAAGGCGTCAAGCGCCTGCTCGCGTCGCGCGATGTCGTGCAGCACGCTGTCCACGCGGTCCCATTGCTCGGGGCTCGCGCACACCGATCGCCAGGTCTCGGGTGTCTCGTGGGTCGCGCGGCGCAAATCGTCCGGCAGGCCACCATGCGTGACGTGCCTGGCCTGCGCGTGCATGGCCACGACCTGGTCGATGAGCTGGTCGATGCAGCCTTCGGCCACACCCGCATCCAGGCCCTGACCGGGCAACAGCAGGTGGTCGAGCGTGGCCGCCGGATCGAAGCGGCGCATGTGCACGGCGTGGTCCACGGCCTGGCGGTCGTCGGGCAGCACCCACTGGCCGCTGGCGTCGATGCCGCGCACCCCCAGGTACAGCGAAGGCGCCGTGCGCCGGTTGAGCCGCACCTCGGTTTCGCAGGCCTGTCGGCGCGCCTCACGTCCGCGCTGATCGACGAACCCCAGGTCCACCGCCTTCTTGACCTTGAAGGCCTCGGTGGGCGTGACCAGCACCCAGCTCAGGTGCGTCTCGATGCGCGCCACGCCGTGGCCATGGGCCTGCTCCAGCAGCCGCTCATGCAGGCGATCAACGAGTCGACGCTGGGCGTCCGGCACGGTCACGCTCACGACTGGGACACCTCCACGGCCTCGCGGTCGGCACGGGGCACGGGCTGACCTGGCCGCCAGCCCGGCGGCATGACGACGTAGCCCAGTGCCTCGCGCAGGCTGCGCGACCCAGCCAGGTCTCGCAGCAGGTCGATCCAGCCGGTGAACCACACCCTCAACGGGTTGTTGCTCAGGATGGGTTTGACCAGGCCGTAGCGCAGTTTGACGTCGTCGCGCTCGGGCACATAGGTGCCGAACAGGCGGTCGAAGATCAGCAGCACGCCGCCGTAATTGGCGTCGATGTACTGCGGGTTGGACGCGTGGTGAACCCGGTGCGCTGAAGGCGTGTTGAGGACGCCCTCGAGCCAGCCCAGCCTGGGCAACCAGGTGGCATGGATCCAGAACTGGTAGAGCAGGTTCACCGTCAGGGCCAGGCCCACGAGCTTGGCGTCAAAGCCCAGCCACACCAGGGGCACGAAAAACACGAAGGTGCCCGTGACCTTGCCGAAGATCCCGATGCGCACGGCCGCCGCCAGGTTGAGCTGGTTGGGCGAGTGGTGGATGGAGTGGTTGACCCAGAACCATCGCATGCGGTGCGAGGCGCGGTGGAACCAGTAGTAGCAGAACTCCAGCCCGAAAAAGAGCACCAGGAAGGCCTGCCACCCGTCGAGCTGCCAGTCGGCCAGGCGGTGTTCGCGTGCCCAGTTGGTCACCGGGGTGGACAAAGCAAAGGGCACGTAGAGGTTGACCAGCAGTCGCGTGACCAGGTCGAGCACCGACATGCCGGTGGCGCCCCAGTCGTAGGACTCGCCGCCCACGCGGGCGACACGCCTGGACAGCCACCAGCCTTCCAGCACCGTGATGAGGGCGACGAGGGGGACGACCCCGAAGAGGAGGAATCGATCGAAAGCGGTCATGTGGGTTCGGCCGAGGGTGACGGGCCCCCGCACAGCAGCCCGTGAACGGCGCAGTGTGTCACAGCGCTTGCCACCATGTGGGAGCCAACCCTCAGGCAGGCGCGTAGCCCGCTTGCACGGCCAGGCCGACCGTGTCCTGCACGAACCGACGGATGAGCGCGTGGTCCGGTTGCGGCAGCAGGTCCATGGGCGAGCCGAAGGCACCGGTGGGCTCGGCGATCAGCGCGCGCTGTCCGGCGACAGCGCCCTCGGCGGCCACCAGCTTGTGGCGAGCGCCACAGACCGGGCAATGCAGGTGCTCGCCGACGCGGTGTTCTCGCCGTTGCACCATGGTCGGGCCACAGGTGGCGCAGTGTTGCAACGGCATGCCCTCGTCGCTGTGCCCGATGATGCCCTGCAGGGCGCCTTCACGGGCCAGGGCCAGGAAATGCCGCCCCAGGAAGTCATCGAACTGGCGACCCAGTTGCACCTCGATGGCCGACAGGGCCTCGTCCACGCTCATGGCGTCGCGCCAGGCTCGGCGGGTGGTCATCGCATCGAAGGCATCACACAGGCCAACGATGCGCGCGCCCGTGGGAATGGTCGGGCCGCTCAGGCCGCGTGGGTAGCCCTGGCCATCGGGGGTTTCGTGGTGCAGCAGCACGATGTCATGCACCAAGGGGCCATAGGGATGGCCGGCCAGCAGGCGAGCGCCCATCTCGGGGTGGGTGCGCATGACGGCGTGATCGGCTTCGCTCAGGGGTTCGCGCTGGCGCAACATGGCGTCTGGCACAGCGAGCTTGCCCAGGTCGTGCACAAAGGCGGCCAACGCCACCTGGGCGCGCTCTTGTGGCGCCATCCCGGCGCGGTCGGCCAGCAACTCGGTGTAACGGGCCACGCGCCAGAGGTGCCCACCCGTCCAGGGGTCACGGGCCTCGACGGCCCAGGCCCAGGCCAACAGGCTGCCCACGATGGCCTCGCGCTGCGTTTCCGGGCGCATGGCCCACGCCGTCGGATCCCGACGGGTGAAGAACGCCATCATGCCCATGAACCCTCCTTGTGCACAAACAAGCCGCGACAGGCTGGGAACCCACAGCCTACGCCCGTGACGGGCTATCGACAAGCGCGATGTGAAACTTGAGCCGGGTCAGGGGTTCATCAATAGTGGGGCGGGAGCTCGTCTCGCAAGCTGCGAAAGCTGGGCTGCGCCGAGTCGGCCTGGTCACGCAACTGCAGCAACTCGCGCACCAGCAAGTCGATCTGTTGCTGCTGGCGCACGATGGTGCGGTTGAGCTCTTCCACCAGGTCTTCGGTGAAGGCGGCCTTGATCTCCAGCTCGGTCAGGCGTTGGTCGACCTGCTCGTTCAACGAGGGGATGGGGGTGGCAGAGGGCATGTCAGGGGCTCGGGGCATGCATCGATTGGACCCCAAATCTCGGGCTCGCATGCGACCGGCAACGCCGTCCCAGGCGACCCAACCGCCACGCAGCGGCAAGCAAGTACCCAAGACAGCAACAACGTCACCCGACACCCGGGCGCGTCATGTTGTGAGGTTTTGTGAACCACGGCGCCCATGTCATTGACGGGATTTCACATCGCAATAAGATCAACCTCATCTGACTAACTGAGGAGTCACATTGAAGACGTTTTCCTGTCCCCACTGCCAGCAAACGGTCTTCTTCGAGAACAACCGTTGCGAGGGCTGCGGCCAAGCCATCGGCTACAGCCCACAAACAGGCGAGATGCAACTCGTCGGTTCAGGCTGGCGGGCATGCACCCACGCCGCCACCGAGTTGGCGGGCCTGGCGGCGTGCAACTGGCTGCAGCCCGAGGGCGCCGACCAGGGCTTGTGCCTGAGCTGCCAGCACACGGCCGTGGTCCCTGACCTGGGAGACACCGAGCACCTTCGGCTCTGGATGAAGCTCGAATCTGCCAAGCGGCGGCTGTTCCACACGCTGCTGAGCTGGGGCCTGCCCGTCGACGAACCGGGCACCCCGGGTGCCCTGACCTTCGAGTTCAAGGCCGACATGGCCGGTGAGCAGCCGGTGATGACCGGGCACCTGCACGGCCGCATCACGCTCAACATCGCCGAAGCCGATGACGCCGTGCGCGAAGCGGTGAGAGCGCAAATGGGCGAGCCCTACCGCACACTCACCGGGCACCTGCGCCACGAAGTCGGACACCACTACTGGGATCGGCTGGTGGCCAACGGCCCGCACCTGACGGGCTTTCGTGCCCTGTTTGGCGACGAGCGAAGCGACTACGGCCAGAGCCTGGCCAGGCACCACGAGCAGGGTCCGCCTGCCGGGTGGACAGCACATTGGGTGAGCGCCTATGCATCGGCCCACCCCTGGGAAGACTGGGCCGAGACCTGGGCGCACTGGCTGCACATCGTCGATGCGGTGGACACGGCGGCGCATTGGGGCCTGGCCCTAGGCCAGGGCAGTGGCTCGGCTTACGGCCACACCACGCCCAGCC
>SCMV01000023.1 GCA_005502875.1 Comamonadaceae bacterium 2PF
CCCGCATCCCTCTGCCCACCCGCGATGGCGTGAGCGCCAGCACCGTGGCCACACCGAGTGGCCCGTGGTCCAGCGTGCTCGACTTCCTGGCGGAGCGCATCCCGGCGGTCACCCGTGACGACTGGGCGCAACGCATGGCCCGAGGCGAGGTGCTCGACGCGCAAGGCCACCCCTTGCCACCCGACGCCCCGTTCAAGCCACAGACGCGGCTGCACTATTGGCGCAGCCTGCCCTTCGAGCACCGGGTGCCTTTCGAGGAGTCCATCGTCTTCCAGGACGAATGGCTGCTGGTGGCCGACAAGCCGCACTTCCTGCCCGTGACGCCCAAGGGTCGCTACATCCAGGAGACGCTGCTGGTGCGCCTGAAGCGTCGAACCGGCATCGACACGCTGGTGCCCATGCACCGCATCGACCGCGAAACCGCGGGCCTGGTGGTCTTGACCATCCAGCCGCACACGCGCCACGCCTACCAAAGCCTGCTTCGCGACCACCAGATCGAGAAGGTCTACGAGGCCATCGCGCCTTGGCGGCCAGACCTCGCCTGGCCCCTGCGTCGCATCAGTCGCCTGCAAGAGAGCGAGGCCCACTTCATGGCCATGCAAGAGGTGCCCGGCGAGCCCAATGCAGACACCTTGATCGAGCCCCTCGAGTTGCTCGGCAACAGCTGTGAAGGCGCCCGCTGGGCCCGCTACCGGCTCACGCCACGCACAGGCCAGAAGCACCAGTTGCGCGCGCACCTGTGCGCCCTGGGCATGCCGATCGCCAACGACCAGATCTACCCCACGCTGCAGCCCGCACCTGCTGTGGATCAGGCGCCAGACTTTTCGCAGCCCCTGCAGTTGCTGGCGCGGTCACTTCGCTTCACGGATCCGATCACGGGTCAGCGACGCGAGTTTCACAGCCAGCGCCGACTGGACCCCGATGCGGTCACGCCAGGCGCGACTCAGGACCCGCCGCAGACAAGGCCTGCTCGACCGCCTCACGGCGGCGTTTGAACGCAAGCACCACCACCCCGATCGAAGCCAGGCCGGCCACGCCCAGTGCAACCCAGGCCGCCGTGGGCACGCTCTGGCTGGCAGCCTGCAGGCCCGTCTGCACAGGCAGCTTCACGCTGATGACGCCAATGGGCTGGCCGACCTTGTAGCCAAAACCACCGCCGCCGTTGAACTGCTGGTTGGTGCGCAGGAAATCCGGCGCGCTCTCGGGGGTGTCGTGGCAACGAAGGCAGCTCTTTTGTGCGATCACGGCGCGCGCGTACAAGAGCTGGCCGCCCTGCACCTTCCAGAACTCATTGGGCGATGCCTTCAGGCCCAAGTGACTGCCACCGAGCGGCCCCGACTTGGAGAAAGCTTCGGCACCATGCTCCTTGAAAGCCTTTTGCAAAGCATCGAGCGCCTCGACCTCGAACGGATTGGGCGCGTTGTTGCGGTTGAGCACGGTGCGCGCCGTCATGCGGTACTGCGCCTGGCTGTTGGTGGCCATCAGCACATCGGCCACCTCACGCTGGATCAACGCCGGGTTCTTCCAGTAATAGGTTTCGATGCGGGCCATGGCCTCGCGCTCACCCTGGCGTTGCTCGGCCTTGGCGCCGTTGAGCACCGTGGCATCGCCATCGCCACCTGCGTACACATTGCGCGTCAAGAAGCTGCCGGGCAAAGCCGCTGCGGCGCCCTGAGTCCGCGCGTGCACACCACCGTACTGAGAGGCCCAGCGACCGACCGTCTCGGCCATGTCGGCGACGATGCGCCCCTCGCTGACCGCGCGAGCCTTGACGAGGTTGTCCGCCGTCCACCAGGCCGCAGCCCCCAGGGCGGACACCAGCACAGCAACCAGGCCCACGAGGGCCAGGCCAGACGCAAAACCGGAAGATTGACGAGACATCGGATTCCTTGAATGGGTGGGTCAGTGGGGCGATCAGGCCTGGCGACGCGCCATGGCTTCGCCCATGCGGATGGCACGTTCGGTCTGCCAGTCAGGCATGAAGGACAAAGGCCCCTTGGGGAACAGCATCACGACGGTCGAGCCCAGCAGGAAGCGGCCCATCTCGTCACCTTGCTTGAACTCGATGACCTGGTCGTGATAGGCCCACTCGCGCACCTGACCCGGGCGCGGCGGATTCACCACACCGTGCCAGGTGGTGGCCATGCTGCCGACGACGGTGGCGCCCACCAGCGTGAGCACCATGGGGCCATGGGGCGTCTCGAACACGCAAACCACGCGCTCGTTGCGCGCGAACAGGCCGGACACGCCACGGGCCGTGGCGGGATTCACCGAGAACAGCTCACCCGGGACATGGATCATGCGCGTGAGGCGGCCATCACAGGGCATGTGGATGCGGTGGTAGTCCTTGGGACTGAGGTAGAGCGTGGCGAAATGGCCGTTCTCGAACTGGGCCGCCAGGGCACGGTCACCCCCCACCAGCGCGGTGGTGGAGTAGCTGTGGCCCTTGGCCTGGAAGACCTGGTCGCGGTCGATGGGGCCGAGCTGGCTGATGGCGCCGTCCACGGGCGACACCCAGTCGGCCTTTGCCAGGGGGCGTGCACCCGCCTTCAGCGGCCGCGTGAAGAACTCGTTGAAGCTGGCGTAGGCGGCCGGATCGGGTTGCGCGGCCTCGGCCATGTTGACCCCATAGCGCCCGATGAACCAGCGGATGAAGGCGGTGGTCAGGGTGCCACCACGCAGCGAGGCACCAAAGCCCGCCAACGAGGTCAGCGCCTTCTTGGGCAGCACATGCTGCATGAGCACGAAGAGACGTTCAGACACAAATTCTTTCAGCAATGCACAGATAACATCCGAATTGTAGGACCCACCTTCGGCGTTGCATCAGGCGAAAATCCTCTGCACACCCCCTCAGTTCCGGTCCCTCCCCCTCAAGCTCGGAGTCCCCATGCGCATCGCATCGCTCCAGCGCCGCCTGCTTGGCAGCCTGGCCTTCGCCCTCGCCTTCACCAGCCCTTGCGCGCAAGCCACCGAGAAGTTCGTTTTCCTGACCGACTGGTTCGCGCAGGCCGAGCACGGTGGCTTCTACCAGGCCCAGGCGCAAGGCCTCTACAAGCAGGCGGGGCTCGACGTGACCCTCCGCATGGGCGGCCCGCAGGTCAACCTGGTGCAACTGCTAGCCGCCGGTCAGGCCGACTGCATCATGGGCTTTGACGTGCAGACGATGAAGGCCTGGGAGCAAGGTGTGCAGGCCGTCACCGTCGCGGCCTTCGCCCAGAAAGACCCGCTGGTGCTCATCGCCCACCCCGACGTGCAGCGCGTCGAAGACCTCAAAGATCGCACGCTCTTGATCGGTCAGGTCGGTCAGGTCACCTACTGGCCCTGGCTGAAGGCGCGCCACGGTTTCACCGACGCACAGGTGCGCCCCTACACCTTCAACATCCAGCCCTTCCTGGCCGACAAGCGCATCGCCCAGCAGGGTTACCTGACGTCCGAGCCCTACAGCATCGAAAAAGCCTCGGGCACCAAGCCCAAGGTGTTCCTGCTGGCCGACCAGGGCTGGCCGCCTTACGCCGGCTCCGTCGTGTGCCTGCAGCGCACCATCGAGCAGCGACCGCAAGCGGTCACGGCCTTCCTCAAGGCCTCGGCCGAAGGCTGGAAGCGCTACCTGCAGAGCGACCCGAAACCCGCCAACGCCCTCATCAAGCGCGACAACCCCAACATGACGGACGACGTCATCGCGCAGTCCATCGCGTTGATCAGATCCCACGGCATCGTGCTGGGGGGCGACGCCGCTTCGCAAGGCATCGGCATCATCACCGACGAGCGCATGAAGCGCACCTTCGACATGCTGGTGCAGCACAAGCTGATCGATCCGGCCAAGGTGGACTGGCGCAAGACCTACACCACCCGCCTGATCCGCCAGGCGCAGGTCAAGCCTTGAGCGCGCCATTCGCGGTCGAGTTGCGACAGGTCGGGTTGCGCCACGGCAGCGGCCTTCAGGCGCTCGACCAGGTCAGCTTGCAGGTTGCGCCGGGCGAGTTCGTGTGCCTGGTCGGCCCTTCGGGTTGTGGCAAAAGCTCGCTGCTCAAGCTCATCGCGGGCTTGTGGCAAGCCACTTCAGGCCAGGTCCGCGTGGCTGGCCTGGATCCTTGCCAGCCAGGCGCTCGCCAACAGCTGTCCTTTGTTTTCCAGGAGCCAACCTTGATGCCATGGGCCAGCGTGGCGGACAACGTGGGGTTGCCGCTGAAACTCGCTGGTGTGCAGGCCCGCGAACGCACAGATCGGGTCGATGCAGCCTTGCAACGGGTGGGTCTGCAAGCCTTTGCACAGGCCCTGCCACACGAGCTCTCGGGCGGCATGCAGATGCGGGTCTCCATCGCCCGGGAGCTGACAACCGGACCGGCCATCCTCTTGCTGGACGAGCCCTTCGGCGCGCTCGACGAAATCACCCGTCACAAACTGAACGACGAGCTGCTGTCGATCTGGGCAAAAGGCGGCCTCACCGTGGTCTTCGTGACCCACAGCCTGGCTGAGGCGGCCTACCTGGGCACGCGTGCGTGCGTGATGGGGTCTCGCCCAGGGCGCATCGTGTTCGAGGACAGCGTCCATCAACCCTGGCCCCGCCCCGAGCACCACCGCACCAGCGCCGAGTTCAACCAGCGGCTGCGCTCCCTGCATGGCGCGCTGGCCGAGGTCAGCGTGGCCGCACCGGCACCCTCTGTGCTGGCCACGCAAGGCAACTTGCACCCCCGCCCTTGAGACCATGAGCCAGGAGCCTTCCAACACGTCCACCAAGCTTTGGGCGACCCAGCCGATCGTGTCGCGACTGGGGCAAGCCATGCCATGGCTCGTCGCCATCGTGTTCGTGCTGCTCTGGCAAGCCTGGGTCACGCTCGCCGACGTGCCGGCCTACCTCGTGCCCGCCCCCAGCGAGATCGCTCGCCGGCTCCTGTCCGACTGGCACCTGTTGGCTCCCGCCTGGTGGACCACGGTGAAGGTGACGGCGCTGGCCTTGCTGTGCGCCATCGTTGTGGGCTCGCTCGCGGCCTTCGTGTTCGTGCAAAGCCGCTGGATCGAGGCGGCCTTCTTCCCGTATGCGGTGCTGTTGCAGGTCACGCCCATCGTGGCCATCGCGCCGCTGATCATCATCTGGGTTCAGGACCCCACCTGGTCGCTGGTGATCTGCGCGACGCTGGTGGCGCTGTTTCCTGTCATCGCCAACACCACGCAGGGTCTGCGCAGCGTGTCACCCGGCTTGCTGGCCTACTTCCAGCTGCGTGGGGCCACCCGGTGGCAAACGCTGTGGCAGTTGCGCGTGCCAAGTGCCCTGCCCCTGGTGTTCACCGGCTGGCGCATCGCCGGTGGCCTGGCGCTGATCGGCGCGGTGGTGGCCGAGTTCGTGGCGGGCACCGGGGGCACGGCCTCAGGCCTGGCGTACCAAATCCTGCAATCGGGCTATCAGCTCGACATCCCGCGCATGTTTGCCGCGCTGACGCTGATCTCGGCGACCGGCGTCGCGCTGTTTGCGCTCATCACCGCCATGAGTCGGCGCCTGCTGGGCCAATGGCACGAGAGCGAAAGACCAGGCCAACCCCGCTGAACCGCAGACTGACAACAGACAGAACCTCGCAGGAGCCCGCAGGCCAAGGCACCGCGCGCCTCAGTCCTTCCATAGCTGCTGCCAGCCCGCCTGCCCCAGGCGCTCCAAGGTGCGGATGTTTTCTTCGTAGATCGAGTCCGCCTCCGGGAAGGCCTCCACCGCGCGGTCCAGGCTGGCCTCGCGGATGAGGTGCAGCGTCGGGTGCGGCGATCGGTTGCTCAGGTTGCCCAGGTCGTCGGCGTCGGTGCCCGCGAACTGGTACTGCGGGTGAAAGCTCGCGATCTGCAACTCGCCCTCCAGCCCCATGTCGGCCAACACCGCATCGGCCACATCCAGGAAATCGTTGTAATCGAGGAAGTCCTGCAGCACGCCAGGGTGCATCAGCAAGGTCGTGTCGACCTCTTCGGGGTCGGCATCTCGCAGGAACGCCAACTCCTCGGCCAGGTCATGCGCCAAGGCCTCGGGCGTCTGCGCATCGGACACCCGCCAGCGGATCTGCCCCTTGACGTGCACGCCCTTGGCGAAGGGACACAGGTTCAAGCCGATGACGGCCCTCTCCAGCCAGCGGCGGGTATCGTGGATGATGGCGTCGTGGTCGATTTTCTGCATGCCCGCATTGTCGCCGAGCCCCCTCGATCGACCGAGCCGGTTGACAGGGCAAGGCCCCGACAAAGTCAACCGATTCGCCCCCACACCGCCATGACACAGCTGCACCTGCCTGAAACCGCCCCCAGCCTTGCTCCCGCCTCGCTCAGGGACCTGGCATCGCGCTTCCCACACGTCGGTCGCATCGAAGCCATCCACCTGCGCCCTGCCCGGCTCACCCCCGTTCACTCGGTGAACGCTGCCGAACTCATCGCCGACCGCGGACTGGCGGGTGACCGCAGCGCGGCGCGTGCGCCCAGCCGCCCAGGCGGCGGCAAGCGCCAGGTCACGCTGATCCAGGCCGAACACCTGCCCGTGATCGCTGCCTTGAGCGGCCTGCCTCGCGTCGATGCCGCTGAGCTGCGCCGAAACCTCGTCATCTCGGGCCTGAACCTCGTGGCCGCACGCAGCCTGTTCAAGGACCAGCGCCTGGTGCTGCGCCTGGGTGACGACGCCGTGCTCGAACTCACCGGCCCCTGCGACCCTTGCTCGCGCATGGAAGCCCTCCTGGGGCCTGGTGGGCACAACGCGATGCGCGGCCATGGGGGCATGACGGCACGGGTGTTGCAAGCTGGCGCCATCCGCGTGGGCGATGCGGTGCGCTGCACCCCTTGGCCCGCCTGAGCCCCAGATAAACTGCGCCCGCGCCCGCGCTGGAGCGGACGCCCAACCCCACACCCCATGAGCTGGCACGGCCAACTGACCCTGAACTACCGCCTCGACGGCGAACGCACCACCGCCCTCGACCGCCACCACGGCCCGCTGCGCGTGCTGCAGCGCCTCTACCCCGAGTCCGAACGCGTCTGCCACCACGTGCTGGTGCACCCCCCCGGCGGCATCGTGGGCGGCGACGTGCTGGACATCGACCTGCGCATGCAGCCCGGCAGCCATGCCCTGATCACCACGCCCGGTGCCACGCGCTTCTACAAGAGCGCGCAGGCCGAAGCCAGGCAAAGCCTCGTGGCGCGGCTGGAGCCAGGCGCACGCCTCGAATGGCTGCCGCTCGAAGCCATTGCCTACCGCGGCTGCCAGGCCGTCAACGCCATGCGTTTCGAGCTGGCCGAGGGCGCCGAAATGATCGGCTGGGACGTGCTCGCGCTGGGCCTGCCCGCAGCTGGCGAATCGTTTTCGGACCCCGCCTTTGCCCACGGCCGCTACACGCAGGAGATTGAACTGCCCGGCGTGTGGCTGGAGCGCGGCACCGTGCGCGCCACCGACACGCACCTGCTCGACAGCCCGCTAGGCTGGGCAGGCAAGCGCGTCATGGCCACGGTGTGGTTCGCGGCGGGTCAGCCCCTGACACGGCAGCGCCGCGAAGCCCTGCTCGATGCCGCCCGAGCCCAGGCCGATGGCTCCGTGCTGGGCCTCACCGCCGGCAGCACCAGCCCCCACGAGCACGTTGTGCTGATGCGCGTGCTGGCAGACCGGGTCGAGCCAGCCATGGCCTTGTTGAGCCAGGCATGGGCCAGCTGGCGCCGCACCGCTTGGGGCATCGAGCCTTGCCCACCCCGGGTGTGGCGCACCTGAGCCGCAAAGCCGGGGGCCGGGGCCGACCCAGCCGCCATCTCAGGTCAACCCGCCACACTCCCACAACCTGTCCACCGGGTCCATTTCGATTCTAGGGAGGTCGCCGGCTCCAGGCTCAAAGCGAACTATCATCGCGCGAGAACCAACACATCGCGCGACCGGGCGGCCAGGGAGGCCGGTGCCCGAGGGCAGACAACCCGGCCGACGCAAAAAAAAAGCCAAAACCAGGAGTCCGCCATGAAGGTCTTGCTCATCGACGACCACCCCCTGATCCTGTCCGCGCTGCGCACCGTGATCCAGGGCCTGGGTGACCACGTTCACGTTGCCACCGCCGACAGCGCCCGCGCCGCCCGCGACACCCTGCGCCAGGACCCGAGCCACGACCTCGTGCTGCTCGACCTGCAACTCGGCGATGCCGATGGCTTCGACCTGCTGGCGGACCTGCGCTCGCTCTACCCCGCTTTGCCCGTCGTGGTGGTTTCGGCCTCCGACCGCACCAGCGACGTCATCCGCGCCATCGACATGGGCGCCATGGGCTTCGTGCCCAAGCGGGCCAGCAACGACACCTTGCTTGAAGCCCTGGAGCAGGTCATCTCCGGCGGCGTCTACGTGCCGCCGATGAGCATGGGGGCCGACTTCCAACCCACGCTCAACCACGCATCGCCCTTGCGGCAGGTTCAGCAGGCCGCGCAAACCTCCGACTACCAGCAGACCGCGCCCAGCCTGCGCCAGCTGGGCCTGACGGCCCGCCAGACCGACGTGCTCAACCTGCTGCTCAAGGGCCAGCCGAACAAGCTGATCGCCCGCGAACTGGGCCTGTCGGTCGAGACCGTCAAAGACCACGTCGCAGCGGTGCTGCGCACCCTGGGCGTGAGCTCGCGCACCCAGGCCGTGATCGCGGTCAGCCAGATCCTGCAAAAGCAGGCGGGCGCTCCGGCCTGGTCGGCCCACTGAAACCCCAAGGAAGTTGAACACCATGGCTGTCGCCGCCCTGCCGTCTGGCGAATCGACCGCACCGATCACCGAGTCAGGCCTGCCGCCCCCGACCGACGAGGCCATCCGCCAGGACTCGGTCAGGCTCGTGTACCGCCAGACCAGCGCGGGCCTGATCGGTCACTTCCTCGGTTGGGTGGTCTGCACCCTGGTCTACTGGGAACACGTTCCCCACCACATCCTGTGGGGCTGGAGCCTGGCCTTCGGCGTGCTCTGGACAGGTCGTTTTGCCAACCTGCTGAGCTATGAGCGAGCCGCCCTGCAAGGCCGGGTTGAGCCCGCGCGCTGGCTGCGCATGTGGAACACCGGCGCCATCATCGGTGCGGCTTTGTGGAGCGTGGCTGGGCTGCTGTTCTACGCACATGGAGGCGCCTTCGAGCGCGCCTTCCTGATGCTGACGATCTACTCGTTTGCCATCGGGGCCGTGCCCTACATGGCCTCGCAGACCCCCCTGTTCCTGACGTGCATGGGGCTGTACTTCGTGCCCATGATCCTGCGCACCGCGCTCAATGGCGGCGAGCACGACCTCAAGATGGCCGGCATCTGGTGCCTGTTGTGCCTGTGCACGCTGGCGCTGGGGCGGGCCTTTCGCAACATGTTCGGCGAGATGGTCAGCCTGCGCTCGCACGCACAGAACCTGGCCCGAAAGCTCCACGGAGAGATGAAGGCGGCAGAAGCCGCACAGCGCGATGCCGAAACCGCCAACCGCGCCAAGACGCAGTTCTTCGCGGCGGCAAGCCATGACCTTCGCCAGCCGCTGCACGCCCTGGGCCTGTTCGCAGAGGCCTTGCGCAGCCGCAGCAAAGACGAAGGCGTCGCCCAACTGGTCAACAGCATCAACAGCTCGGTCGACGCCCTGGAGGGCCTGTTCAGCGAGTTGCTCGACATCACCAAGATCGACACCGGCGGCGTGGACATCGAGCCCGAGCACTTCGCCATGCGCGACCTGTTCACGCGCATCCGGCTGCACTTCGAGCCCACCGCTTTCGAGAAGGGGCTGATGCTGAGCTTTCATGGCGAGCAGCACTTCGCCTACGCCGACCCCTTGGTGGTCGAGCGCATCCTGCGCAACCTGATCTCCAACGCCATCCGCTACACCGAAGACGGCGGTGTGCTGGTCTCGTGCCGGCGCCGTGGTGATCAGCTGCTGCTGCAGGTGTGGGACACCGGCATCGGCATCGCCGAAAAGGAGCAGGGCCGCATCTTCGAAGAGTTCTACCAGACGCAGAGCAACCGCCCACTCGAGCCCCACCACCGCAAGGGCCTGGGGCTGGGGCTGGCCATCGTCAAGCGCCTGGCCGGCCTCATGAACACCGACCTCACCCTGCGCTCGCGCGTGGGCCATGGCACGGTGTTCAGCTGCCTGCTGCCCGTCGGGCGCGCACCAAGGCTGCAACCGGCTTCACCGAGCAGCAAGCCATCGCTTGGCGTCACCCTCGACCGTCGCCACATCGTCGTGGTTGAAGACGAAGTCGCGGTGCTCGAAGGGCTGCAGGTGCTGCTCAAGGGATGGGGCGCCACGGTGACGGCCTTCGACTCGGTGCGCTCGGTCGAGGAATGGCTGGCACGCACCTCTGGCGACGCCGACTTGATGCGCCCCGACCTCATCATGGTCGATTACCGCCTGCCTGAGCAGCTCACCGGCATCGACGCCATCAAGAAGCTGCGCGAGCGCTTCGGTCAGGCTTTGCCAGCCATCCTCGTGACCGGCAGCACGATGACCCAGCATGAGGAAGAGGCCCGGCAGCACAACTTCCATGTGCTGCTCAAGCCCGTGGTGCCGACCAAGCTGCGCGCGATGATCGCGTTCAAGCTCGGTCTGCGTTGAATCTCAGGGCGGGCGCTGAGATCGTGCCCACCCATCGCCTCAAGCAGGACTGCTCCAGGCCTGGTGATTCAGCCTTGGCACAGCGCGCGCTTGGCCGCCGCGTACTCGGCCTTCAGGCGCGCCACCAGCTCGGCGGTGGGCACCACCTGCTTGACCGCGCCGATGCCCTGGCCGCAGCCCCAGATGTCCTTCCACGCCTTGGCTTCGCCAGCGTTCTTGCTGCCAAAGCTCATCTGGCTGGGGTCGCCGTCGCCCAGCGCCTCCGGGTCCAGGCCGGCCGCGATGATCGAGGGCCGCAAGTAATTGCCGTGCACGCCCGTGAACTTGCTGGAGTACAGGATGTCGGCGCTGCTGCTGTCAACGATCATCTGCTTGTAGGCCTCGACCGCGCGGGCCTCTTCGGTGGCGATGAAGGCCGAGCCGATGTAGGCAAAGTCCGCGCCCATCGCTTGCGCCGCCAGGATGGATCGGCCGTTGGCGATGGAGCCTGATAGCGCCAGCGGGCCGTCGAACCACTCACGGATCTCCTGCACCAAGGCAAACGGGCTGAGCGTGCCCGCGTGCCCACCCGCCCCTGCCGCCACGGCGATCAGGCCATCTGCGCCCTTCTCAATGGCCTTGCGCGCAAACTTGTTGTTGATGACGTCGTGCAGCACCACGCCGCCGTAACCATGCACCGCCTGGTTCACGTCCTCGCGCGCACCCAGCGAGGTGATGATCACCGGCACCTTGTGCTTGACGCACATCTCGAGGTCGTGCTCGAGCCGGTCGTTGCTCTTGTGCACGATCTGGTTGATGGCGAAGGGCGCGGCGGGCTGATCGGGGTGGGCGCGGTTGTGGGCATCCAACGCCTCGGTGATCTCGGCCAGCCACTCATCGACCTGCGAGGCCGGGCGGGCGTTGAGCGCCGGCATCGACCCCACCACACCGGCCTTGCATTGCGCGATCACCAGCTTGGGCGTGCTGATGATGAACATGGGCGAGGCGATGACGGGGAACGGGACGCGCTTGAGCACTTCGGGCAAGGGCATGGAATCTCCTCTTGTGTCGTTCACGGGCGATCAAAAACAAAAGGGACACCCCGCCGACCGAAGCCGGTGTGAGGTGTCCCTTCTTGGGTTGCCATCCTGACAGGATCAGGCGCTGGCAGCGAGTTTGCGGATCAGCAAGCCTGGATCAGAAGGCGTCCACAGGCATGGCAGAGACGCTGTCGCCGCCTTCGAGCACGGTGTCGCGCAGCGAAGCCACGCGAGCCAGGATGTGGTCACCGTAGAAACGGGCGGTGGCGATCTTGGCGGTCATGAACGCGGCGTCTTCACCGGCTGCCAGCTTGTCTTCGGCCACGATCAGCGAGCGGGCCAGTTGCCAGCCAGCGACCAGGTTGCCGGCCAGCATCAGGTAGGGCACCGAGCCGGCGAACACGGCGTTGGGGTTGGCCTTGACGTTGGCGAGCACGAAGTCGACGACCTGCAGGAAGGACTCGCGAGCGGCCTTGAGCTGCTTGGCCAGCTTCTTGCCGGCTTCGCTGTTGCGGGCGTTGAGTTGGCCTTCGGTGTCGGCGATCTGGGCGGCGATGGACTTGGCCATGGCACCACCGTCACGGGCGGTCTTGCGGCCGACCAGGTCATTGGCCTGGATGGCGGTCGTGCCTTCGTAGATCGGCAGGATGCGCGAGTCGCGGTAGTACTGGGCGGCACCGGTTTCTTCGATGAAGCCCATGCCACCGTGCACCTGCACGCCCAGCGAGGTCACCTCGACCGAGTTCTCGGTCGAGAAGCCCTTGATCAGCGGCACCAGGAACTCATAGAAGGCCTGGGCCTGCTTGGCCACGGCCGCGTCCGGGTGGTTGTGAGCCGTGTCGTAGGCAGCGGCGCCGACCAGGGCCATGGCGCGGGCGCCTTCGATCAGGCCACGCATCGTCAGCAGCATGCGCTTGACGTCGGGGTGGTGGATGATGGCCACCGACTCCTTGGCCGAGCCATCGACCGGGCGCGATTGCACGCGATCCTTGGCATAGGCCACGGCGTGCTGGTAAGCGCGCTCGGACACGCCGATGCCCTGCACGCCCACGTCGTAGCGGGCGGCGTTCATCATGATGAACATGTACTCGAGGCCGCGGTTTTCTTCGCCAACCAGGTAACCGATGGCGCCGGGGCCGACTTCGCCCTTGTCGTCACCGTAGACCAGCACGGCGGTGGGCGAGGCCTTGATGCCGAGCTTTTCTTCGATGGAGGCGCAGTACACGTCGTTGCGCTTGCCCAGCGAGCCGTCGGCGTTGACCATGAACTTCGGGACCACGAACAGCGAGATGCCCTTGACGCCTTCGGGTGCGTCGGGGGTGCGCGCCAGCACCAGGTGGACGATGTTCTCCACCATGTCGTGCTCACCGTAGGTGATGAAGATCTTCTGGCCGCTGATGCGGTAGGTGCCATCGTCCTGCTTGACGGCCTTGGAGCGCACCAGGGCCAGGTCGGAGCCGGCTTGCGGCTCGGTCAGGTTCATGGTGCCGGTCCACTTGCCGGAGACCATGTTGGGGATGTAGCGGGTCTTGAGCTCGTCGCTGCCGGCGGTCAGCAGGGCCTCGATGGCGCCACCGGTCAGGATGGAGCACAGCGAGAAGCTCAGGTTGGCGGCCATGGTCTGCTCGACGCAGGCGGCACCGATGATCTTGGGCAGGCCCTGGCCGCCGTACTCGACGGGCTGACCCAGGCCTTGCCAGCCACCTTCGGCCAGCGCGGCGTAGGCTTCCTTGAAGCCCTTGGAGGCGCGCACGACGCCGTTGTCCCACGAACCGTGGTCCTGGTCACCCGACCAGTTCAGCGGCGCGACCACGCCTTCGTTGAACTTGGCGGACTCTTCCAGGACGGCCTGGGCGGTCTCGAAACCGGCGTCTTCGAAGCCGGGGATCTGGGCGATCTTGTCGATGCCAGCGAGTTCCTTCATGCAGAACAGCTGGTCCTTGACGGGTGCGGTGAATGCCATGGTGTCTTGCTCCACTGCCGCCGTTTTAAACACGGCGGCTTCAGACGGAAAAAAGGGGCGTCTTGCAGGACGCCCCGTTTGAGGTGCTCAGTCAGAAACGAGGTCTGCCTGCATCACCTTGGATGATGCCATCACAGGGCCTTGATCAGCTCCGGCACGGCCGTGAACAGATCGGCTTCAAGGCCAAAGTCGGCGACCTGGAAGATCGGGGCTTCGGGGTCCTTGTTGATGGCGACGATGACCTTGGAGTCCTTCATGCCAGCCAAGTGCTGGATGGCGCCGGAGATGCCGACGGCCACGTACAGCTGAGGGGCCACGATCTTGCCGGTCTGGCCGACTTGCAGGTCGTTCGGGGCGTAGCCAGCGTCCACGGCGGCGCGCGAGGCGCCGAGGGCGGCACCCAGCTTGTCGGCCAGGGGCGACATGACTTCGTTGAACTTGTCGGCAGAGCCCAGGGCGCGGCCACCGGAGACCACGATCTTGGCGCCAACCAGCTCGGGACGCTCGGACTTGGTCACTTCGCGACCGACGAACGAGGACTTGCCCGAAGCGGCGACGGCAGCCAGGGTTTCAACGGCGGCGGAACCACCGGTGGCGGCAGCGGGGTCGAAAGCGGTGGCGCGAACGGTGGCGACCTTCACGGCGTCGGTCGATTGCACGGTGGCGATGGCGTTGCCAGCGTAGATCGGGCGCTCGAAGGTGTCAGCGGAGACGACCTTGGTGATTTCCGACAGTTGGCCGACGTCCAGCTTGGCGGCGACGCGGGGAGCGACGTTCTTGCCCGAAGCGGTGGCGGGGAACAGGATGTGGCTGTAGCTCGAAGCCACGGCCAGGACCTGGGCGGCCACGTTTTCAGCCAGGGAGTCGGCGAAAGCGGCGCTGTCAGCGTGCAGGACCTTGGCGACGCCAGCGATCTGGGCGGCAGCAGCGGCGGCGGCACCGGCGTTGGCGCCAGCAACCAGCACGTGCACATCGCCACCGATGGCCTTGGCGGCGGTCACGGTGTTCAGGGTCGAGCCCTTGATGCTGTTGTTGTCGTGTTCAGCAATGACGAGAACGGTCATTTGGGTCTCCTCAGATCACTTTGGCGTCGTTCTTGAGCTTGGCAACCAGGGTGGCCACGTCGGGCACCTTGATGCCAGCAGAGCGCTTGGGCGGCTCGGCGACGGTCAGGGTCTTGATGCGGGGGGCAACGTCCACGCCCAGGTCGGCCGGCTTGACGGTGTCAAGGGGCTTCTTCTTGGCCTTCATGATGTTGGGCAGCGTGACGTAGCGCGGCTCGTTCAGGCGCAGGTCGGTGGTGACCACGGCCGGCAGGCTCAGCGACACGGTTTCCAGGCCGCCGTCGACTTCACGGGTGACGTTGACCTTGTCGCCAGCGACTTCCACCTTGGAGGCGAAGGTGCCTTGGGGCAGGTCGGCCAGGGCAGCCAGCATCTGGCCGACTTGGTTGCTGTCGTCGTCGATGGCTTGCTTGCCCAGGATGATCAGCTGGGGCTGTTCCTTGTCGACCAGGGCCTTGAGCACCTTGGCCACGGCCAGGGGCTGCACGTCGCCGTCGGTTTCGACGAGGATGCCGCGGTCAGCGCCGATGGCCATGGCCGTGCGCAGGGTTTCC
The DNA here is from genome assembly GCA_005502875.1 of Comamonadaceae bacterium 2PF. Classification (GTDB taxonomy): domain Bacteria; phylum Pseudomonadota; class Gammaproteobacteria; order Burkholderiales; family Burkholderiaceae_C; genus Aquabacterium. The sequence goes on from SCMV01000023.1 coordinate 15,136, forward strand.
TGGCACTGAGCGGGACCGACGGAGACGGCGATGATCTCGGTCACGACGCCCTTTTCCTTCAGGCGGGTCGCTTCTTCGACGGCGATTTCATCGAAGGGGTTCATGGACATCTTGACGTTGGCGATGTCGACACCAGAGCCGTCGGACTTCACGCGAACCTTCACGTTGTAGTCCACAACCCGCTTGACCGGAACGAGAGCCTTCATGCGTTGTTCTCCTGCGTCATGAGGATGAGTTGATTGAAAAGGGCCGTGCTCAAAAAGCACGATCGTTCGATTCTAACGCGAAGTCGAGGGATTTCCGCATCATTTATCCGGCCAGGATCGGTCAAGTGGGACAAAATCGCTTCCTCTGTCGCCGTCTCTGCCCCGCATGACCGATCACCCCCCGACCACGTCCGCCGAAACCGGCCGTGACCTGCGTCTGAGCATTGGCGTGTTCGACTCCGGCGTGGGTGGCCTGTCCGTGCTGCGGGTGCTGCGCGAGCACCTGCCGCATGCGACCTTGCTGTATGTGGCGGACTCCGGGCACGCGCCATATGGCGAAAAATCCGAAGCCTTCATCACGGGGCGCTCCCAGGCCATCGCCGACTTCCTGTTGGCACAAGGCGCCGAAGTGCTGGTCGTGGCCTGCAACACCGCCACCGCCACGTCGGTGCACGCCCTTCGCTCGCGCCACCCTCACCTGCCCATCGTCGGGATCGAGCCCGGCGTCAAGCCGGCGGTGGCGGCGTCCGCAGCCCGCAAGGTGGGCGTGCTGGCCACGCCTGGCACGCTGGCGAGCGGGCGCTTTGCGCGCCTGATCGAGCAGCACGCGGGCGATGCCCAGATCCTGCCGCAACCCTGCCCTGGCCTGGCCAAGGCCATCGAGGGCGGGCGCCTGGACACCCCGCTGCTGCGCGAGCTCATCCAGGGCTTTTGTGCACCCCTCAAGCAAGCCGGCGTGGACACCGTTGTGCTGGGCTGCACGCATTACCCCTTCGTGGCCCCCCTGATCGCCGAGGCCATGGGCCCTGGGGTGCAGTTGATCGATACCTCGGACGCAGTCGCTCGCCAAACCGTGCGCCTGGCGCGCCGCGCGCTGTCGTCGGCCGAGCGCTTGCAGGGTGAGCCCAGCGCCGGGCGCACCCGCCTGTGGACCAGCGGTGACCTGGCCGCCCTGCGGCACTTTTGCACACCCTGGATGGCCGACGAAGCGACGTTCGAGGCCCTGCCTGCCGCGCAAACCGTGAATTGAACCGGCTAGACCGGTCAAATGCCATATTTCTCAGATTTCCCGCGCGCCCTGACTCAAGTCTCCTGAACCGACGCCGAAACCCCCGACAGAGGAAACGGGCCTCCGAGCCCGATCTGCTTTTCTGTCAGCCCTGCTTTTTTCTGGGGAACGCGTCATGGCTTCACTCATTCCGTCGCTGTCTACTGCTCAGATCGCTGCCCTGTCGACGCAGTCGATCGTCAACCTGAGCACAGCCGACTGGGCCTTGTTCTCCACAGCGCAGGCCGCCGCCCTGACCACCGCCCAGGTGGCGGTGATCGAGACGGCCGACTTCCGGGCCATGACCACCGCTGCGGTGTCGGCGCTGACCGACGACCAGGTTGACGCACTGACCACCCGGCAATGGGCGGCGATGACGACCCAGCAGGTCGCCTCGCTGACCACCGCTCAGTTGCAGAACCTCGACGCCACCGACATTGGCGCGCTGAGCACCGTGCAGCTGCGTGCGCTGAGCACCGACAGCATCGCCTCGCTGACCACCGAGCAGATCGCCGCGCTGCGCACCCAGCAGATTTCCGCATTGAGCAACGCCCAGTTGCAGGCCCTGACGACAACCCAGATCGCCGCCATCGAGACGGCCGACATCCGCGCGCTCTCCGGTCTGCAAGTGGCCGCACTGACGTCGGACCAGGTCGCTGCCTTCACCACCGAGCAAATCAGCTCGATGGAAACGGCTGACGTGCGCGGCCTGACGACGGCTGCGATCCGCGCCCTGTCGGATGACCAGATCGCCTCGCTCGGCACGGCCCAGGTCCTGGCGCTGACCAGCACGCAGTTCGCGGCCTTCACCACCGCCCAGATCGGTGCCATCGAGACCGAGGACATCCGCGCGCTGAGCGCCGCGCAGCTCACGCAGCTGACCACCGCCCAGATCACGGGCCTGAGCACCGCCCAGGTGGCGGCCATCAGCACCGCCAACATCCGCTTCCTGTCGCCCGCCCAGGTGGCCGCGCTGAGCTCCGAGCAAGCCGCCGCGCTGACCACGCAACAGATCGTGGCGATGGAGACCATCGACGTGGCCGCGCTGTCCACCGCCGCCTTGTCGGCCATGGGCACCGGCCAGATCCAGGCCCTGACCACGGCCCAGACCTCGGGCCTGACGGCGGCGCAGATCCAGGCGCTGTCGACCGAACAACTGCGCGCCTTCGACGTCGCCGACATCCGCGCGCTGCGCGGCATCCACCTGGCTTCTCTGTCGACCGAGCAAATTGGCTCGCTGGGCACCGACCAAGTGGCCGCGCTGACGACCGCCCAGGTGGCCCTGCTGGGCACCGACCAGGTCAACGCCCTGACTTCGGGGCAAGTGGCCGCCTTGAGCTCGCTGCAGATCGCCTCGCTGACCACCCAGCAGCTCGCTGCCATGGGCACCGAGCAGGCCGCTTCGATCGAAACCGCTGACATCGCCGCCCTGGGCACCGCCAAGATTTCGGCGCTCAACACCGATGCACTGGCCGCCCTGACCTCCGAGCAGATCGGCGCGATGACCTCGCTGCAAGCCGCCGCCCTGACCACCCGCCAGCTGGCCGCGATGTCGACCGAGCAGGTCGCCGCGCTGGAGACGAGCGACATCCGCGCCATGACCAGCGGCCAGTTCGCCGCCCTGTCGTCCGACCAGGTGGCCGCGCTGAGCACCGCCCAGATCGCCGCGATCGACGCGCTGGACATGCGCATGGTCAAGACCGCCGCCATCGCCGCGCTCGACACCGACCAGGTGGCCGCGATGACCACGGCCCAGGTGGCAACGCTGACCACGGCCCAGGTGGCCGCGCTGTCGTCGGCCCAGATCGGCGCCATCGAAACGGCCGACATCGTGGCCCTGCAATCGGCCCAGTTCGCCGTGCTCAACAGCGAGCAGGCGTCGGCCCTGAGCGCCGCCCAGGTGGCCGCCATCGACGCGCTGGACGTGCGCGCGCTGAGCACCGGCGTGATGGCTTCGCTGGCATCCGACCAACTGGCAGCGCTCACCACCGCCCAGATGGTTGCGATGACCACCACGCAGCTGCGCGCGCTGACCACCGAACAGATCGGTGACCTGCAGACCGCCGACGTGGCCGCCTTGAGCACCTTGCAAGTGGCGTCGCTGACCAACGACCAAGTGGCCGCCCTGACCACCGCGCAAATCGTCGGCCTGACCACCGCCCAGGTGGCCGCGCTGACCACCGCCCAGTTCAGCAACCTGAGCACCGAGCAGATCGCCGCCATGGAGACGGCCGACCTGCGCGCCCTGACCCCGGCTCACTACCTGGCGATGAGCTCGGAGCAGCTGACCGCGCTGTCGAACGCCCAGCTGGCTGCCATCGAAACGGCTGACCTGCGCGCCCTGACGACCGCCGCCCTGTCTGCGCTGGACACCTCGCAGATCACCGCGCTGGGCACCGCCCAGATCGCCGCGCTGACCACGGCACAAGCGGCCAACCTGACCACCGAGCAGCTGGCCTCGCTGAGCACCGCCAGCATCGCCGCCCTGACCACGGCCACGACCGCCGCGCTCAAGACCGAGCAGCTGGTGGCCCTGACGTCCGAGCAGGTCGCGGCGCTGGAGACGGCCGACCTGCGCGCCCTGAGCACCGCCCAGATCCGCGCCCTGGACACCGCCCAGATCGAGGCCCTGACCTCGTCGCAGCTCAACAACCTGACCTCGCTGCAGATCCGCGCGCTGAGCTCGGAGCAGATCCAGGCCATCGAAACCGCCGACCTGGCCGCGCTGAGCCTGGCCAACATGGGCCTGCTGCTCGACCCGCAAGCCGGCTACTTCAGCACCGAGCAGGTCGCTGCCCTGACCACCAGCCAGGTCGCCGCCTTGCGCACGGGCCAGCTGTCGAACTTCGACTCCGCGCAGATCGCCGCCATGACCACGGCCGAGGTCGCCGCCCTGACCCGCCTGCAGGTCGCCAGCATCTCGGGCGCGCAGGCCGTCGGCCTTGACACCGCACAGGTGGCCGCGATCAGCACCGCCAACATCTCTGCGCTGGGCACCGCCGCCGTGGCCGCCCTGTCGACCGACGTCATCGAGTCGATGAGCGACGCGCAGTACCGCGCGCTGACCTCGACCCAGCTGGGCGCATTCGGCACCGAACAGATCGTCGCCATCGAAACGGCCGACCTGGCCGTCCTCAACACGGTTCAGCTGCGCGTGCTGGGCACCGCCGCCATCGCCGCCCTGACCAGCGACCAGATCGAAGCCCTGGGCACCGCACAGGTCAACGGCCTGACGGTGCAGCAAGTCGCCGCGCTGACCACCGAACAAATCACCAACCTGGAAACCGCCGACGTGCGCGCGCTCAACACCGCGCAGATCGCCGGCCTGCAAGGCGCCCAGGTGGTGGCCTTGAGCACCGATCAAATCCAGGCCCTGGGCACCGCCGCCATCGCGGCCCTGACCACGGCCAACGTCGCCCTGCTGGAAACCGAAGACCTGGCCGCCATGAGCTCGGCCCAGATCGGCGCCCTGACCACGGCGCAACTGGGCGCGCTCAGCAGCGAGCAGTTCCTGGCCATCGACACCGCTGACCTGCAGGCGCTCAACGCCGCGCAACTGCTGTCCATGGGCCTGACCGGTGTGGAATCGCTCTCGAGCGACCAGATCGCCGCGCTCAGCAGCGCCCAGATCCGCGCCCTGAGCACCGCCCAGATCCACGCCCTGAGCACCGAGCAACTGGCGGCCATCACCACCGCTGGCGTGCAAGCCATGACCAGCGCCCAGACCCTGGCCCTGACGACGGCCCAGGTCGATGCCATGACCACCAGCCAGGTGGCCGCGATCAACACCGCCAACATCCGCTTCCTGAGCGCCGGGCACATCGAGGCGCTCGACACCGCGCAGGTGGTGGCCTTGACCACCGCCCAGGCCACCGCCCTGACCACGCAGCAGCTCGCCGCCTTCAGCACCGAGCAGACCGAAGCCATCGAGACCGCCGACCTGGCCGCACTGAGCTCGGCTCAGGTGGTGGCCCTGGGCGCCGCCAACGCGGCGGCACTGACCACGGCACAGGTCGTCGCCCTGACCACCGCCCAGGTGGCCGGGCTGACCACGGCCCAGGTGGCCGGGCTGTCGTCCGAGCAGATCGAGGCCATGGAAACCGCCGACGTGCGCGCCATGACCGCCGCCCAGACCGCCGTGCTGAGCACCGCACAGGCTGAAGGCCTGACCACCGCGCAGATCGCGGCCATGGGCACGGCCAACGTGCGCGCCCTGAGCAACGACGCCCTGGCGTCCCTGACGTCCGAGCAGCTCAATGCCCTGAGCACCGCGCAGGTCCAAGCCCTGAGCACCGCCCAGGTCGCCAACCTGACCACCGAGCAGCTCAGCAACCTGGAGACCGCCGACGTCGCCGCCCTGTCGTCCGCGCAGATGCAGGCGATCTCGGCCGCGAACTTCTCCAGCCTGGGCTCGCAGCACATCGCCGCGCTGACCACGGCACAGGTCGCCACGCTGACCACCGCGCAAGCGCAGGCCCTGCAAACGGAACAACTTGAAGGCCTGACCACCGCCGGCGTGCGCGCCCTGGGCACCCAGCACTTCGCGGTGCTGGACTCGGCCCAGCTGGACGCCTTGAGCACCGCACAGGTGGCCGCCATCGAAACCGCTGACCTGCGTGCCCTGAACGCAGGTGAACTCGGCGGCTTGGGCACCGACGACATCGTCGCGCTGAGCACGGCGCAGTTCGCCGCGCTGCAAACCGCGCAACTGGCGGCCCTGGCGACCGAACAGATCGAGGTCATCGAAACCACCGACCTCCTGGCGCTGTCTGCGGTGCAGGTCAACGCCTTGGGCGCCGATGGCATCGCCGCCTTGACCACTGGCCAGGTGTCCGTGCTCAAGACCGACCAGGTCGCGGGCCTGAGCACCGCCCAGGTCGGCGCCCTCGACACCGCCCAAGTGGCCGTGCTGAGCACCAACGCCATCCGCGCCCTGACCACCGCGCAAGCCGCCACGCTGTCGACCGAACAGGTCGCCGCCCTGGAGACGGCGCAAGTGGTGGCGCTGAGCACCGCCAGCATGCGCAACCTCACCAACGACGCCGTGTCCGCGCTGACCACCGGCCAGGTCACGGTGCTGAGCACCGCGCAGACCTCGGCCCTGTCGAACGCGCAAGTCGGCGCCCTGACCTCGGAGCAGATCCAGGCCCTGCAGACCCGCAACATCGCCTTCCTGAGCACCGCGCAGGTCCAGTCCCTGGGTGAAGCCGGCGCCGACGTGCTGACCTCGGCCCAGATCGCCGCCCTGACCTCGGCCCAGGCCGCTTCGCTGACGACCGCCCAGGTCGCCACGCTGAGCACCGACCAGATCGCCGCCCTGTCGGTCAACAACATCCGCGTGCTGACCGTGGCCCAAGCGGCCGCGCTGGACTCCGAACAGGTCAACGCCTTCAGCACCGCGCAGATCGGTGCCCTGAGCACCGCCGACGTGCGCGCCCTGACCACCGACGCCATCGGTGGCCTGAGCGCCACGCAGATGGCGGCGCTGAGCACCCTGCAAGTCGCTTCGCTGACGACCACGCAGGTCCAGGCCCTGGCCACCGACCAGGTCGCGGCCATGGAGACCGCCGACATCCGCGCCCTGACCACCGCCCAGGCCATGGTCCTGAGCAGCGACCAGGCTGCCGCGCTGACGGCCAACCAGATCGCCGCGCTGGAGACCGCCGACCTGCGCCTGATGTCCACCCTGGCCATCAGCGGGCTGACCAGCGACCAGGTGGCCGCCCTGACCTCTGCCCAGGTCGTGGCCCTGAACAACGCCCAGGTCGCTGCCCTGAGCACCGAGCAGGTCGCATCGATCGAGACCGCCGACATCCGCGCCCTGAGCGCCGCGCAAGCGGCCGTGCTCAGCACCGCGCAGGTCGAGGCCCTGACCTCCGGCCAGATCGCCGCGCTCAACACCGCCGCGCTGCGCAGCCTGACCACGGCTGCGGTGGCCGCCCTGTCGACCGACCAGATCGAAGCCCTGGGCACCGCGCAGATCGCCTCGCTGACCTCGCAACAGATCGCCGCGCTGTCGACCGAGCAGCTCGCCAGCATCGAGACGCAGGACATCGCCGCTCTGGGCACCGCCCAGCTCGCCGCGATCAGCGCCGGCAAGTTCTCGGCGCTGACCGCTGACCAGATCGCTGCGCTGACCACGGTTCAGGTGCCACGCCTGAGCGCCGCGCAAATCGCTGCGATGACGACCGAGCAGATCGCCGCCATCGAAACCGCCGACTTCCGCCTGCTCAGCAGCACCCAACTGGCTGCGCTGCAGACCGCTCAGATCGCCGGCCTGACCACCGATCAGGTCCAATCGATCAGCTCGGCCAACATCCGCTTCCTGGACGCCGCCGACGTGGGTGCGATGAGCACCGAGCAGCTGCGCGCCCTGACCACCGCGCAGGCCCTGGGCCTGACCACGGCCCAGGTCGCCGCGCTCGACACCACGCAAGTGGCCGCCCTGGAAACCGCCGACCTGGCCGCCCTGGGCACCGCTCAGATCAACGCGCTGGGCACCGCCGGCATCGTGGCCCTGAGCACCGACCAAGTCGCCGCCCTGAGCACGACCCAAGTCAGCCGCCTGACCAACGCCCAGGTCACCGCGATGACCAGCGAGCAGCTCAACGCGATGGAGGCCGCTGACCTGCGCGCCCTGAGCACCGCCCAGCTCAACGCCATCGGCACGGCCAACTTCGAAGGCCTGAGCACCGCCCAGATCGCCAACCTGACCTCGGCCTCGATGCGCGGCCTGGACAACGCCCACGTCGCGGCGCTGACCACCGAGCAACTGGGCGCCATCAGCACGGCCAACATCCAGACGCTGACCAGCACCCAGATCCAGGCGCTGGGCACCGAACAGATCGCCTCGCTGAGCACCGCCCAGTTCGCCGCGCTGCAAACCGCACAGCTGCGCATGCTGGCCAACGAAGACGTGGCCGCGCTGACCACCGAACAGGTCGAGGCGCTGACCACGCTGCAGATGTCGGCCTTCACCAGCACGCAGCTGGGCCAGCTCAGCTCCGAGCAGCTCGGTGCGCTGGAGACCGCTGACCTGCGCGCCCTGACGGCTGCGCAACTGGTGGGCCTGACGACCGAAGCGGTGAGCAGCCTGAACACCGAGCAGATCGGCGCCATGACCAACGCCCAGTTGACGGGCCTGACGACCACCCAGGTGGCCGCCCTGTCGACCGAAGCGATCGAGGCCCTGAGCACGGCGCAGATGGCCGCCTTCGGCACCGCCGCGCTGCAGGCCCTGACCACCGACCAGATCGTGGCGATGGAAACCGCAGACCTGCGCGCCCTGACCATGACCCAGTCGACGTCCTTCTCTGGTGCGCAGATCTCGGCGATGAGCGCCGAGCAGATCGACGCGCTGCTGGCGACCTCGCCGATCGTGCTGGACCTGGACGGCAACGGGGTCAGCACCCTGGCCGCCAGCGCCGGCGTGAACTTCGACCTCAACGCCACGGGCAACGCCCACCAAGTGGGTTGGGCCAGCGCCACGGACGGCCTGCTGGTGCGTGACCGCAACGGCGACGGCCTGATCAACGATGGCTCCGAGCTGTACGGCAACGGCACCCGCCTGGCCGATGGCTCTCGCGCTGGCAACGGCTACGAGGCATTGGCGATGGAGGACGGCAACCGCGACGGCGTGCTCGACCAGGCGGACGCGGCCTTTGCCGACCTGCGCCTGTGGGTGGACGCCAACAGCGACGGCATCACCGATGCGGGCGAGTTGCACACGCTCAGCGACTTCGGCATCACGTCGATGGACCTGGCCTACACGCACACCGACACGGTGGACAACGGCAACCTGTTGGCGATGTCGTCGAGCTACACGACCAGCGATGGTCAGACGCACGACATGGCGGACGTCTGGTTCCGTCAGGACACGGGCGATGCCAACGGTGTGACCGACCTGCAGGCTGCCGATTTGTTGGCGGCGCCGACGGACTCGGTGCTGGCGGTTGCGGGCAGCAGCGCGGGTGGGGCCGAGGCTTCGTCGGGCGGTGCTGCGGTGGCCGATGGCGGTGGTGCGGCCGACCAGGTGATGGTGGACACGGCGGCGATTGCCGCGGTGCAGGGGCTGGCCGATGCGATGCTGGAAGAGCAGCAGCGGCAAGTCTTGATCTGATCGGGCTGCTGGATGGCAGCGAGGGCGGCCCCTTTTGGGGTCGCTTTTTTTTGGGCGCTTTGTCGGGGCAGCGCGAGGCGGGGGCTGCGGCGCTGTGCGGTCGGGCACCAGGGTGGTGGTCCCGCCTTCAGCGGGACTGCCCTGCGGTGCTCACAGCGAGGTGGGGCCTTCGAACTCGCTGCGCGCCCTGTGGGCGCTCCGCTCAAACAACTCAGGCCAGTCAGAGACGCAAGCACGCTGCGCGTGCCCACCTCGCCACTGCGCTCCTCGGCACCACCCAGGCGCCCGCCCGCACAGCGCCTTCGCCCTCTTCCGCCTCGCTGGTGGCGTGCGACGAGTTTGGGCGGCGCGCGGGGCTTTTTGGGTGGCGCGCCGAGTGTTTTGCTCGGTGAGCGGAGCTCTTTACTCGGTGAGCCGAGCTTTTTGGGTGGCTGGCCGAGCTTTTTGCTCGGTGCGCCGAGCTCGGAGCTCGGTGAATGCACCTAGATGGGGCGTGAGCGAGTGTTGGAACTCGGCATTTGTCTGAAATTACTCGGATCGTGTCCGGAAAAGACTGGTGTGCCGAGCTCTGAGTTCGGGGAGTGTCGCGAAACAACTCAACGAACAGGCCTCATGGTGAGGGTGCGTGCATTTCACATGTCAATCCGCGCGTCAATTCGGAGTATGGCATAAAAAGTATCGAGCCAATGAAGGCAAGAAAACAGGGTAGCAACCGCACGCTTGAATGGGTTCATCAAATTGACGCAATCAGCTTTTAAAATTTTCCCCTCCACAACAAAAGCAGGGGCGAGTCGACAATGAATACACAACAGTTTGAGGAGATGCGCGAGGGATTGCGTGACGCCATGTCGTACGTCCGGCTATACACTCCAAAAATCAGCATTCAAAATCTCCTGCAGACCCTGCAATCACTGCTCCAGTTGGCACCCGGCTCGCTTGATCAGATTGACGATTTCATGCGGCTAGCAAAAGGCGACGAGCTTCCGGCCCAAGACTTTCAACTCATCAAACAAGCGCTGGCTGACTGGAGAGAGCGTGAACGTCAAAAATCTGCGAAACAAAATTTTGACCTCGTGGCGGCCATCAACGAGCAGCGTTTTTCCGAGATTGTCGATATCTACATCTCAAACCCTGACTTCCGTCCCCTGGCGATTGACGCGCTGAAAAGCAGCGAGCCCGTTCTGTGGCTGCGCCGAGTGCATCCGCACCAAGATGCGAGACCCACGCTGGGTCGCCTAGGAGGACAGCCTTCTCTGTCGTCTAGTGACGACTGGCCTCGTGACCGCGATGGTCATCTCGCTTTTTTTGTTGGCCAACTAGACTGTGCCGAGATCAACACACTGATGCCGGGGTATCTTCCCGCAGATGGGGTGCTGTGCTTCTTCATCGATTGGGACATGGAGAAGGGCTGGGACGACCAAGGTGCTAAACCCTGCTATGTGCTTCACGTCACCAACCCATCCGACGCGCCGACCATACCAGCGGACTACCACCAACCACCAAACGTGCTTCCCCCGGTGGGGATGCATCTTGTTGAGTTAGAACATGATTCCCGCGAATTGCAGCCTCGATTGTGGGCACAAATGGATTTTGAAGCCATGCGGATTCTCATGATGCCCGGTTTCGTGGAGCCGCCCCACGCTGCTGCACAGGATGCCCGCGAGTTCAGCATGGAGTTTCAACACATCGCCCGCGAATACCGCCGTGCGGCAATTGACGGCCAGCGAGGGGAAAGACCTCGCACGCGGGACTTTGTTTGTCCTGGAACGAGGGCGCGTCCCGACCGCAGCGCCTGCGACCTGAGCGGTTTTCCTTGGGCCGGCGTTTACATTGCCACCCTTGCACAAGAAGTGCTTCGCGGGGTCAACACAGAAATCAGTCGATGCGTTCACAATGGGCTCAGCGCGCTCGATTTCAACGCATTGGGCTTCCATACCCGATACCGAGCCCCAGAATTGCCGTCGCCCCCACACGCTTTGGAAAGGGCTTCCGCCTGGGCTGCAGAGCACACCCCTCAACTGGCGCGGCAAATGCAGTACTGGCTCGAACTGGAACGCCTGGCCCGAGAGGCGCGCGGCTTCTTCGATCAATTCATTGACCGACCGATGGACGAGCCCAGTGAGGCCGAAAAGCGGCGTTTCGTCGACTGGCTGGCCGCTTGGATAAACATGGGCGACTCTCGTAACAGCCGAAATTACCCCCGCCCATTTGAAGCCGAAGGCCCCGTGCATGAACTCGCCGAGGCGCTGCCGCCGAACGACACGCACAACCCCCAGCAGTCGTTCGGCAATTTTTATAGATTTAGCCTCGCCGACGCTTTCGCCACAGGCTTGCACAATGCGACCGCGCAAATCGCCAGCAACCACTCCGTTGCCCGTCGCGTACCCAATGAGGTGCTTGATGTTGCGCTGAGGCTCTCAGAGCAGTCCGGACGCCACCACTGGGCACTTGGCCCGCCAATGCCGATCCAGGACGAGGGCGTGTTTCGCAACAAGGTGCTGCTACTCCAGGTAGAGGATGACCACACGCTTTTCTCCAAATTGGGAGGCCTCTTGTACTTCATCATCGACCCCGAAGAACTTGCGCAGCATCGTTTCGACAAGGTTCAGGTAGTGTCGCAGTGTGATTGATCCCCCATCGATTTGGGTGCGTAGTCCGCCCTGAACAACTGGCCAAAAATGTTGCGCCCCTAGTCCCCCCCACAAGCTCAAAGCGGGGCACAAAGCGCGAAGCCGGCATCGGCTCGGGCGCCTCGCGGGTGCCGAGGAGCGCAGCGGCAAGGTGGGCGCGCGCAGCGCGCTTCGTCATCTGACTGGCCTGAGTTGTTTGAGCGGAGCGCCCGCAGGGCGCGCAGCGAGTTCGAAGGCCCCACCTTGCCGCGAGCACCGCAGGGCAGTCATGCCGCAGGCATGACCACCCGCTTGGCGCCCGAGCCGATGCCGGCGCAGCGCGCCCCGCGCTGCGCCGACAAAGCGCCCCACCCCACGCACGCCAGGAAAAAACCCACAAAAACAAAAAGGCCCCACCAACCAGGCAGGGCCCCTCATCAAGCGAAGGCCTCAACAGCCCTCGCCAGCATCCAAACCAATCAGAACGGGTTCATCACAATGTCCGCCCGCCCCGGGTGATTCGGCCGGTCCAGCGGCCCCGGAATCGGCTCGTTCGAGCGGCAAGGGAAGCTGTCCAGGTCACGCCGCAAAAAGCTCAGCTCGATCACCGACGGCATCGGCACCCCTTCCACCAACACCACCCCCGCGTAGTTGTTGGCGTGCAGGTGCACCGGCACATGGCTCACCAGCATCTTCTCCATCGTCTGCCGAAAGCGCGCATGGAAAGCCGGCTCCGCCAACTTGCCCAGGTCGTGCAGCTCACAAGCGATCACGTCAAAGCGCTTGAGGTCGGCATCGGCCACCGTCGGCAAGGCCTCGTACTCCGCGCCCTCCACGTCGAACTTCAGCAAAGCGCGCTTGGGCTGCAGCGCATCCATGCGCCGCACCATCTCCGCAAAGCTCACGAAGTCGCCAATCGTCTCCGACGCCCAGCCCTTCTTGTCGAAGATGAAGTTGGCATGCGGCGTCGGCGGGCCTTCCACCGTGTGGTCGAACTGCAGGATGCGCGCGCCGCGCTCGGCCATCACGTGGTCAAAGCTCACGTCGTGCCCCACCCCGATGGACAGCACCACGTCGCACTGCAGCGCCACGGCCGGCAGCACGTAGCCGCCGTCGTAGTCATTGCCCACGCGGACCTTGGGCGTGCGCCGCGTGGCCCAGGGCCGCAGCAGGTCCAGGGCCTCCAGCACGTCCTGCTGGGTCAGCGGTCGGATCTCGTTCATGTTCATCATGGGCTCCGGTGGGAGAAAACTGCGGTGGGGTGGTGAAAGCCGCGCTCAGTCGTCGCGGCCAATGAGGGTTTCGAGCCGGTCCACGGCGCGGGCCCAGGAAAACCGTTGCGCCAGGTCCATGCAGTGATCCTGCAGGCGCGGGCGGGCGCTGCGCCAGCCGTCAACGTGGTCCAGCAAGGCCTGCACAAAGGCCTCGTCAACCACTTCGCGGTAGCGGCCGGCCACGCGGCCTTGCGCATCGAGCTGGTCACCGGGGCGGCTGGCCACGCGAGTGGCCACCTCGTCGCTGACGAAGTCGTCGGTGGCGCCGCCATCGGTCACCACCACGGGCGTGCCGCAGGCAATGGCTTCGAGCACCGGCAGGTTGAAGCCTTCGCCGCGGTAGGGCGAGGCATAGCAGTCGGCCACGCCGTAGAGCAGGCGCAGCTCGGCGGGGTTGAGGTTGCCCGGCACCACCATGATGGCGTTGAGCACGCCCTCGGTGAACAGCGCCGGGTGCCGCTGCACCACGTCCTTGATCACCGGCTCGATGGACAGGCCGTAGAGGTCGCGCTGGTCTTTGAGGATCAGGCGCAGGTGACCGTGGCGTTGGCGCGCACGCGCAAAGCCGATCAGCAGCAGGTCCAGGCCCTTGTTCCAGGTGGCCACGCCCAGGTTCAAAAAGACGAACTCGTCGCCCTGCAGGCCCAGGTTGGCGCGGTTGGTGGCGCGCTCTTCGCGGCTGAGCGGGTGAAACGTGGCCATGCGCACGCCGTGGCTGATCACCTCGATGCCGGCGGCGTCAAAGCCGAAGTCCACCAGCCGGTCGCGCGACCAGTTGGTGGGCGTGACGATGCGGTTGCCGCCAGCGGTGTAAGCCGCGCGGTCGGGCGCGCCGCCCTCGAAGCTTTTCTCGCCCAGGCCCAGCTCGGTGACCATGAAGGTCAGCTGCCGCACGCCGTCCTGGCGCACCGGCGCAATGGGCGACGACAGGCTGAGCACCACGTCGGGCCGCTCGTCGCCCGGCTCGGGGATGGCGTCGATGCGGGCCATGTCTTCGGGCGTGAAGCCGCTGGCGTTGGCCTGGCGGTTCCAGCTGGCGATGGCAAAGGGGCGGTCGCGGTGCGACAGGCGCAGCGAAGGGCGCCTGACCAGCTCCAGCAGCTGGTGCTGGTTGACCAGGGCGATGGAGTGGTTGACGCCACGCCAGCCTTCGACCAGGAGGTGTTTTTTCGTCATGGGCGGGCCCAGCTCATCAGGCCTTCGCCCACCGAGCGCAGGCTCGCGTTGGACTGGGCGCTGTCCATCAGCGCGTTGACGTAGGCCACGCGCTGCGAGAAGTGGTCCGTCTCGGCCGACATGACGTCGAACAGCGAGCGGCGGCCCAGTTGCGACCATTGCTGGAAGGTGGCCAGGCGCACCTTCTCGGTGTCGCGCAGCAGGGCCACGTAGCGGCGCGCGCGCTCCATCGAGGTCTGCGCGGCGTCGTGCAGCTGGGCGGCTCGGGTCTGGCGGTCCAGCAGGGTCTGACCCAGCCCGGCGCGCGCCGACTGGGCGCGCTTGTAGGCCGCCATCGAGGCCGCTTCCTGCGCGCCACCGTTGAACAGCGACACGTTGACCGACACGCCGGCGCTCCAGCCGCGCACGGTCTGCTCGCCACTGCGCCCGCCGTTGCCGGAGAACTGCCAGTTCAGCTGGGGCTTCTGGCCGGCCTTGACGGCCTCGGCGTAGCTGTCCAGCGCCTCGGCTTCCTGGCGCGCGCGCAGCACCTCGGGGTGGCGCTCGATCAGGCGGTTGACCTCGCCGAGGTCGGGCGTGGCCATCAAGGCGCCCACGAAGCTGTCGTTGAGCGAGATCTGGTCACCGACGAACTTGCGCAGCGTGAACTCGACCTGGCGCACCAGCGCCACCGACTGGTCGCGCGAGAGCTCGGCCTGCTGCAGCGACTTGCGCGCCTGCACCAGCTCGCTGCTGCGGCCCTTGTCGGCGGCCACGATTTGTTCCAGCGCGTCCACCAGGCAGCCCATCTTGCGCACCTGTTGTTGGTAGACCTGGGATTGCAGGCGGTAGCGCTGGCGCTCCAGCGCGGTGTTGACCACCTCCAGCGCCACGCGTTCCTGGCTGACGTTCTCGCCCAGCTTGGCGGCGTCGGCCAGGCGCGTGCGCCAGTCGATGAGCGACTGCAGGCGGCCGAAGTCGTACAGCGGCGCCGACACGTTCACGCCCACCGTGGCGCGAGCGCCGTTGGCCGACTTGCTCACGCCATCACCGTAGGTGCCACCGGCGCCCAGGAAGCCATTGAGGCTCACCTGAGGCAGCCGGCCAGCGCGGATTTCATCCAGGTCGAACCCGGCGGCTTCGGCCAACAAGCGAGACGCCCCCACCTCCTGGCTGCGGCGCACGGCCTCGCGCACCAGCAGTTGCAGGCTGCTTTGCGGGTCCAGCGGTGCGGCCTCGCCCTGGTTCAGGGGCACGGGCTCGCGGATGCCTCGGGGCTCCGGGTTGGACAGGTCGTTGCAGCGGCCACCTGTCTGGGCCAGCGCCATGCCGGACAGCAGGCACAAGCCGGCTGTCAGCAGGGTCAGGAGCTGCGGAGAACGTCGATGAGCGCGCATGGCCTTCACCTCTCTGTGAAGGCTTCGTTGTATCGCAGCATCGGTTTGAGCAAATAGCGGAGAACAGACTGTTCTCCGGTGCGTATTTCAACGCTCGCCGTCATGCCGGGGATGATCGGCAGGGGCTTGCCGTGCTGTTGGAGGGTCGACAGCTCGGTGCGAATCAGGGCCCGGTAGTAGCTGTTGTCGCCCGACGCGGCCTTGCCTTCTTCGGTCAGCGCGTCCGGGCTGATGTAGTCGATGCGCCCCTGCAGGCCGCCATAGGTGTAGTAGTCGTAGGCGCTGAGCTTGACCAGGGTCGACAGGCCCAGGCGCACGAAACCGATGTCCGCCGGCTTGACCCGGGCTTCGACCAGCAGCTGCGCGCCCACCGGCGCGATCTCCATGATCGGCGCGCCCGCCTGCACCACCCCGCCAATCGTCGCCACCTTGATGTGCTTGATCACGCCACGGATGGGCGACTTGAGCGAGGTGCGCTGCAGCACGTCCTGCTTGACCACCATCTGCTCTTCGATCTGGGCCAGCTCGGTGCGGGCCTTGACCAGGTCGCTGCTGGCGTCCTGCCTGAAGCGGTTGGTGCGGTCCTGGATCTGCAGCATCAGGTCGTTGACCTGGCGGCGCAGGCGCATCACCTCGACGTCCGACAACAAGCCCCGGCTCGCCAGGGTCTCGGACATGCGCAGCTCGCGTTGCAGCAGGCCCAGGTTGCGCCGGTTCACGGCCACGGCCTCGTCCAGCGAGAAGCGCCGCGCATCGAAGGCATCGCGCTCGCCTTCGACCAGGGTTTCGTCCTTGGCCACATCGGGCGGGAACTTCAAAGGCCGCCCCGTGGCCTCGGCGCTCAGCCGCGCGATCATGGCCTTGAGCGCCAGGCGCTTGGCCTGCCCTTCCTGCTGGGCCGCCTCCACGCGCGTCGGGTCGAGCTGAGCCAGCTCCTGGCCCTTGTCGACGACCATGCCCTCGCGCACCTTGAGCTCACGCAAGATGCCGCCTTCCAGGCTGGAGATGACCTGCTCGCGCCCATCGGGCACGACCTTGGCCTCGGCGCGCGTGATCATGTCCACGCGCGCGGTCGCGGCCCAGAACACCGTCAGCGCCACGAAGCCGGCCATCAGCCACAGCACCCAGTTGGCGCGCGGCGTGCCCTCGGCCATGCGGGCCTGGCTCACGCCCGACAGAAACTGCTCGTCCCCGGGGAAGAAGCGCCCCGAGGACGGCGAGCGGCCTTTGCGACCGAATCCGGGCAGCCTCAATTTCATGAGGGCACCCGGTACGGTGGGTCAGACAAGTCCACGAAGGACTCATCGGGCGGATCTGGTGGCGGCGTGGGCTGCGCTTGCGCCGCTGCGGCCACGGCTTGCGGTCGCGGCGCGGTGGGGGCGGCCTGGGTGGCGCCCCCGGCCACCGCAGTAGGCGCAGCACCAGCCGCCGCAGCCGTAGGCGCCCCACCCTGCGGGCTGGCCACCGGCGAAACCGGCTGGCGCCCCGAGAGCGCCGCCATCACCTGGGCCTTCGGCCCGCTGGCCACCACGCGGCCCGAGTCCACCACGATGACGTGGTCCACCAATTCCAGCAACGCCGGCCGGTGCGTGACCACCACCAGCGTGCGCTTGGGCAAGATCCCCGACAGGCGCCGCACGAAGTCCACCTCGGCCTGCGCGTCCATCGCGCTGGTGGGCTCGTCCATCAGCAGCACCGAGGGCTTGGTGATCAGGCAGCGCGCCAGGGCCACCAGCTGGCGCTGGCCGCCCGAGAGCATGCAACCGCCCTCGCCCACCTGCATGTCCAGGCCCATGGGGTGGTTGGCCACCACCTTGTCCAGGCCCGTCATCTGCAGCACCGAGGCCAGCAGGCGTGGGTCGGCGTGCGCGCGCCCCAGCAAGATGTTGTCGCGCAGCGTGCCCGTGAACAGCCTCGGCTCCTGTGCCACAAAGCCCACGTGGGCGCGGTAATCGGTCGGGTCCACCTGGCGCAGGTCCAGGCCATCGACCTCGACCATGCCGTCGGTCGGCTGGTACAAGCCGGCGAGCAAACGCAGCACCGTCGACTTGCCGCTGCCCATCTTGCCGAGGATGGCCACGCGCTGGCCCGGCAGGATGTTGACGTTCAAATCCTTGAGCACCGACTGCGCGTGGTCGTGCGTGCCCTTGGGGTAGGCAAACGACACCTCGCGCAAAGCCAGCTGCCCGCGCAGCTTGGGCATGGGCAGGTAGGGCCGATCGGGCACGCGCTCCGAAGGCAGGCCCATGATGCGGTCGAGCATGCGCAGGGCCGCGCGCGCGCCCTGGTAACGCGTCGCCAGGCTGATGACGCTGCCCAGCGGCGCCACCGCACGCCCCGCGAACATCACCGAGCCGATCAGCGCACCACCGGTGATGACACCGTCGTGCACCAGGTGGACGCCCCACACCAGCATCACCACCGTGATGAGCTGCTGCGACACCGTCGACGCGTTGTTGACCCAGCTGGAGAGCGCCCTGGCCCGCACGCTCGACTGCGACGCCGCGGCGTTGGCCTCTTCGTAGCGGCGCAGGAAGTGCCCGGCGGCACCCGCGGCGCGGATGTCCTCGATGCCTTCCACGGCCTCGACCATCACGCCCTGCATGTCGGCGTGCTGTTTGACGTTGGCATTGAGCAGCTTGGCCAGCACGCCCTGGATCAGCCACGACAGCCCCAGCAGCACCGGCACCGCGATCACCAGCACCCAGCCCAGCGGGCCAGCGGTGATGAAGGTCATCGCGATGAACAGGAACACGAACGGCAGGTCGGTCAGCGTCGACAGCGTGGCCGAGGCGCTGAAGTCGCGCACCGTCTCGATCTGCGTGAGCTGGTGCGTGAAGCTGCCCGAGGAATCGGGGCGGTTCTCCAGCCGCAGGCTCAGCGCCTTCTTGAACAGGATGTTGCCCAGCATCAGGTCGGCCTTCTTGCCGGCCAGGTCGAGCAGGTGGCTGCGCAACTGGCGCGCCAGCAGGTCGAAGACCAGGGCCACGAACACACCGGCCGCCAGCGACCACAGCGTCACCAGCGCCTGGTGCGGGATCACGCGGTCGAACACCACCGACGAGAACAGCCCGGTCACCAACATCAGCACGTTGGTCAGCAGCGCCGCGATCATCGCCGAGCGGTAGTACGGCATGAAGCGCTTGAGCGTGTGCCACAGCCAGTGGCCATCGGGCTCGGTGAACTCGCCATCGCGGTGCACCGTCTCGCTCGCCGTGGGCGAGGCCATCAGCGCAAAGCCCGTGTACTCGACCAACAGGTCGGCCGCGGCCGCTTCCATGGTGATGCCTTCCACGGGCATCACCACCTCGTAGCGCTCCTGCCCGGGTGAGGCGGCATCCGACTCGATGCGGCGCACCAGGATGCAGACCTCGCCACCACGCAGCAGCAGCACCACCGGGAACAGCAGCCCCAGGATCTGGTGCGGCTCGCGCTTGACGATGGCGGCCTGGAACCCCGCGTCGCGCATCACGCGCACGGCGTTGGTCGGCATCAGCGGCGAGGTGAAACCGGTTTCACCCAGCAGCGATGCCGCCGTGCGCTCGCGCCCGTGGTGACGGCACAGCCACAGCAACGCGTCCAGCAGCGGGTCTTCCGCACGCGCGTCCGCCGCCGTGCCCGGCGCGGGCTCGGTGTTGCCAGGCGGCACCGTGGTGTCGGCCGGCAGCTCGGTGGGGGGGGCGCTGTCGGGCTGCGTCAAGGAAGGCTCCGTCGCTTCACTTCTTCGCTGAGGGGCCCTCAGGCCTCGCCCAGGGTGCCGGCCACAAGGGCCTCAAGCTGGTTTTCAAGGTCTCGCACCAGGCCTGGCGTGTCGAACAGCGGGGTCTGGAATCGGTGCTCGGCCAGGTAGCGGCGGTGGCTGGCCACGCGCGCCGGCTCACGGCCCAGCGTGATCGCCATGCGCTCGTAGGCCTCGGGGCTGTTGGTCACCAGGTCGGGCAAGCCCACCGCGTGCAGCAGGCTGCCCGCCATGCGCGACACGAAGGTGCGCCCCGAACAGGTCAGGATGGGCACGCCCATGAACAACACGTCGTTGGCCGTGGTGCCCGCGTTGTACGGAAAGGTGTCGAGGATCAGGTCCGCCGCCGTGAAGCGAGCCAGGTAGTCGGCCGGCGCCACGCGCGGCGCAAAGACCAGGCGCGCCGGGTCCACGCCATGGGCGCTCGCCTCGGCGCGCATGTTGGCTTCGGCCCAGCGGTTGTCGGCCAGCAGCCACAGCACGCTGCCCGGCACCTGCGCCAGCACGCGCATCCACAGCTGGAACAGCGCCTGGCCCATCTTGAAGTTGTTGTTGAACGAGCAGTAAACGAAGCCCTCTTCAGGCAGGCCGCACTGCGCGCGCGTGGGCGGTGCAGAGGCCACGCGCTGGCGGTCGCTCGACTGGAAGCACTTGCTCAGGTAGAGCGGCCGCTCGGTCATGTAAGGCAGCAGCTCAGGCGGCATCACGAAGCGGTCGGCGATCACGCGGTCGATGGACGGCAGGCCCGTGGTGCCCGGAAAGCCCAGGTAGGTCAGTTGATGCCGCGCAGGACGCCAGCTCAGGATGTCGGCACGCGCCCCCGAGGTCAGGCCCTGCAGGTCGATCAGCACGTCGATGTCGTCTGCGGCGATGCGGCGCGCCACGGCCTCGTCGCTCAGGCTCGCCACCGGCACGTGGTGGTCGAGCGAGCCACGGATGCGGGCCTGCAGCGCGCTGCCGTCCTCGCGGCTCCAGCAGTAGGCAAAGGTCTCGAAGCGGCCGCGGTCGATCAGCTCGATGAGCTCGACAGTCAACAGCCCAACGGCGTGCAGGCACAGGTCACCCGAGAGGAAGGCCAGGCGCAGCTTGCCCGGGCGTTGGCGTACCGGCGCTGCCAGCTTCGTGGTCACCGGCTTGACGCGCTCGTGCACGAAGGTGCGCGCGGCCAGCAGCTGCATGGCCGGGTCGTCGCTGGCGCCCAGCATGGCCAGCGGCGACGTGCCCAGCTGCAACGCACAAGGCGTCACGCCCGGCACGGGCGCGTACACGGGCCACTCGCACTGTTTCTGGCGGATGTGCACCAGGTGCTGGATGACGCGCGACTGGTCGGGCTGCAGCAGCAGGCTGCGCTTCATCGCGGCTTCGGATTCGTCGTAGCGGCGCTGCTGCTCGAGCATGCGCGCGGAATTGTTCAGGGCGTGCAGCGGCAGCTCCAGGTCCACCTGCTGACCCGCCTGGCCTTGCTGCGCCGAGAGCTGCAGCACCATGTCCCAGGCCGCCAGGGCCTCGTCGTGGCGGCCCTGGTGCTCCAGTTGGTGGCCCAGGTTCAGGTGCGCCTGCATGAAGCCAGGCGCCAGTTGCAAGGCTTCGCGGTAAGCGGCCTCGGCGGCCACGTGCTCGCCCATGCCCCCCAGCACCGTGCCGTGGTTGAACAGCGCGATGTGCCGCTGTGGCGACTGCGTGTGGGCCAGCCACGCCTCATATAGGCTGCGCACCAACGACGGCTGCACCACCACGTCCGGGCGCTGAGCCACCTCCAGCAAGGTCATCAGCGGCATCTGGCCCGAGCCGGCCTGGGCCAGCACCTGCTCGAAGGCAGTGGTGGCTGCGGTCGGCTGCCCTGCCCCCTGGCGCAACAACTGATCGTCTCGGCTTCGGTCCATCGACACACGTCCTCTCGAACCCCGGTGGCGGGCGCCATGGGGGATGTGTCGATGCTAGGCAAAGGCCCAAACGGCTTGAGCCGGATTACAGCGCCTGGAAGCGGCCAATTCTGGCGTCAGGGCCTTGTTGGCAGCCTGGCGCTGGGCGAGCGGAAGATGGGCTCAGGGTCGCCGCGCAACAAAAAAGCCCCACCAGCGCGAGCGAGTGGGGCTTTGTTTGTTCTGGAGGCGCGGCCCGGAGTCGAACCGGGCTGGACGGATTTGCAATCCGGTGCATAACCGCTTTGCTACCGCGCCAGAGCTTGAAAAAAGGGAAGCCAAGTCAAACCGGGCTTCCCTTCGAATGTGGAGCGGGATAAGAGACTCGAACTCTCGACCTATACCTTGGCAAGGTATCGCTCTACCAACTGAGCTAATCCCGCATGTGTTGCAACAGCTTTCGCCGGCAACGATCGCTGGCTTGACTTTTCAGTCTTGCTTGTACCGCGTCTGGTGTCGCGATCAGCGAAGAACGCAACTATACATCGAAATTCTCGCGTTTGGCAAGGTGTTGCAAGTTTTCGTCGCTGCGGTGACGCGACACCACGCCGATGATGGGCCACCCACTCGCGCGAGCGGGGGTTGCGACTCGCCGGCTTACACTTGCCGCCCAGGCCCCGATGGTGAAATCGGTAGACACAGCGGACTTAAAATCCGCCGCTTGCTGAAAGGCAGCGTGCCGGTTCGACCCCGGCTCGGGGCACCAGGCGTTCGCGTGGCCCCGTGGCGCCGCCAAGCCACACGGCCCCGCCCAAGCCGTCCTGCCCAAGTTCGTGCGTGAGGGCCGCCCGCCAAAGCCCAAAAACAAAAAGCCCCACCAGCGCGAGCGAGTGGGGCTTCGTTTTTCTGGAGGCGCGGCCCGGAGTCGAACCGGGCTGGACGGATTTGCAATCCGGTGCATAACCGCTTTGCTACCGCGCCAGGGTGTTGCCAGTATCCAGCAAAACCGGCTGCGCATGTGCGCCGACCGACTTCACCAGAGAAAAAGGGAAGCCTTTTTGAGGCTTCCCTTCGGAATGTGGAGCGGGATAAGAGACTCGAACTCTCGACCTATACCTTGGCAAGGTATCGCTCTACCAACTGAGCTAATCCCGCATTTCACAGGCTTCAGATTGCTCTTTTTGCCTGCTGTCTTCGCTTGCGTTGATCGCGTTTGGCGCGTGATCAGCGAAGACCTGAACTATAGCGCGTTTTTAGCGCCTTCGTCAACGTGCTCTCAAAATTTTCAGTGTTTGAGCAACTCGTTGCTGACGGGCGACGCTGCAGCTTCCGGCTTGGCATCCACCACCTTGGCCTCTTCTTCTGGCAAAGCCGTGGGCTGACGCTCCAGGGCCACTTCGAGCACCTTGTCGATCCACTTGACCGGCACGATCTCGATCTGGCTCTTCACGTTCTCGGGGATCTCGGCCAAGTCCTTGACGTTCTCTTCCGGGATCAGCACCGTCTTGATGCCGCCACGGTGAGCCGCCAACAACTTTTCCTTCAGACCACCGATGGCCGTGACCTCGCCACGCAGCGTGATCTCACCCGTCATGGCGACATCGGCGCGCACCGGGATGCCCGTCAAAGCCGACACGAAGGCCGTGGTCATCGCCGCACCGGCGGACGGGCCGTCCTTGGGCGTGGCGCCATCGGGCACGTGGATGTGGATGTCGCGCTTCTCGAAGAGGTCGTCCGTGATGCCCAGGCGGCGGGCGCGTGAACGCACCACCGAACGAGCGGCCTCGACCGACTCCTTCATCACGTCGCCCAGCTGACCGGTGCGGATGATGTTGCCCTTGCCCGGCATGATCGCTGCTTCGATGGTGAGCAGGTCGCCACCGACTTCCGTCCAGGCCAGACCGACCACCTGGCCGACCTGGTTTTCCTTCGTGGCTTCGCCGTAGCTGTACTTGCGCACGCCCAGGAAGTCATTGAGGTTCTCGTCGGTGACGACGACCTTCTCGGTGTGCTGCTTGAGCGCAAAGCCCTTGATCACCTTGCGGCAGATCTTGGAGACCTCGCGTTCCAGCGAGCGCACGCCGGCTTCGCGGGTGTAGTAGCGGATGATGCCGCGGATGGCGCTTTCAGCGACCTCCAGCTCCCCGTCCTTCACACCGTTGTTCTTGATCTGCTTGGGCAGCAGGTAGGTTTGAACGATGTGGACCTTCTCGTCTTCGGTGTAGCCTGCCAGGCGGATCACTTCCATCCGGTCCAGCAGCGCCGGCGGGATGTTCAGCGAGTTCGACGTGGCCACGAACATCACATCGGACAGGTCGAAGTCGACCTCGATGTAGTGGTCACCGAAGGTGTGGTTCTGCTCGGGGTCGAGCACTTCCAGCAGCGCCGATGAGGGGTCGCCACGGAAGTCCATGCCCAGCTTGTCGATCTCGTCGAGCAGGAACAGCGGGTTGCGCACACCGACCTTGGACAGGCTCTGCAGCACCTTGCCCGGCATGGAGCCGATGTAGGTGCGGCGGTGGCCACGGATCTCAGCCTCGTCGCGCACGCCGCCCAGGGCCATGCGCACGAACTTGCGTCCGGTGGCGCGGGCGATGGACTGACCCAGCGAGGTCTTGCCCACGCCAGGGGGGCCAACCAGGCAGAGGATGGGTGCCTTGACCTTGTCGACGCGCTGTTGCACCGCGAGGTACTCGAGGATGCGTTCCTTGACCTTGTCGAGGCCGTAGTGCTCTTCGTTGAGCACGGTCTCGGCCAGGGCCAGGTCGTGCTTGACCTTGGACTTCTTGCTCCAGGGCAGGTTGACCAGGGTCTCGATGTAGTTGCGCACCACCGTGGCCTCGGCCGACATGGGCGACATCAGCTTGAGCTTCTTGAACTCGGCATCGACCTTCTTGCGTGCCTCCTTGGGCATGCGGGCGGACTCGATCTTCTTGGCGATCTCTTCGAGGTCGGCGCCCTCTTCGCCTTCACCGAGCTCCTTCTGGATGGCCTTGACCTGCTCGTTGAGGTAGTACTCGCGCTGCGACTTCTCCATCTGGCGCTTGACGCGGCCACGGATGCGCTTTTCGACTTGCAGGATGTCGACTTCGTGCTCGAGCAGCTCGAGCAGCTTTTCCAGGCGGGCGGACACGGTGACCAGGTCCAGCACCGACTGCTTGGCTTCGAGCTTGAGCGGCAGGTGGGCGGCGATGGTATCGGCCAGGCGGCCAGCGTCATCGATGCCGGAGATCGAGGTGAGGATCTCGGGCGGGATCTTCTTGTTGAGCTTGACGTACTGGTCGAACTGCTGCGTGACGGCGCGGCGCAGGGCCTCGACCTCAGGGGTGACCTGGGGCTCGGGCGGCACGGGCACCACCACCGAGGTGAAGAACTCACCGCTGTCGTCGATGGATTGCGTGTTGGCGCGCTGCACACCTTCGACCAGCACCTTCACGGTGCCGTCGGGCAGCTTGAGCATCTGCAGGATGCTGGAGACGCAGCCGACATCGAACATGTCGTCGGCCTTGGGCTCGTCCTTGCCGGCAGCCTTTTGGGCCACCAGCATGATCTGGCGGCCGGATTCCATCGCGGACTCGAGGGCCTTGATGGATTTGGGGCGACCCACGAAGAGCGGGATCACCATGTGCGGGAAGACCACGACGTCCCGCAGCGGCAGCAGCGGCAGCGAGATGGGATCGGAAGGAAGAATGGGGTGTCCAGACATGAGGGGCTCACTTTCTCTGATGCCCACGTGGGGCCTCAGTGGCTAAACACAAGGGCACCGTGAAAACCAGTCGACCAGTCGAAAGAGGTTCTCAGCGGTGCCCCACGGAGCGCTTTCAAACGCGCTCAGGCACTGGCCTTGGCCTGTTCCCGATACACCAGCAATGGCTTGGCGTTTTCTTCAATGGTGGATTCATCCAGCACAACTTTTTGCACGCCCTCCTGTGTGGGAAGTTCGAACATGGTGTCCAGCAACGATTGTTCCAGGATGGAACGCAGGCCGCGGGCACCGGTTTTGCGCGCCAAGGCCTTGCGGGCGATGGCGGCCAGGGCGGCGGGCCGGATTTCCAGCTCGACGCCGTCCATGTTCAGCAGCTGCTGGTATTGCTTGACCAGCGCGTTCTTGGGCTCGGTCAGGATCCTGACCAGGGCATCTTCGGTCAATTCACCCAGGGTCGCCACCACCGGGAGGCGGCCCACCAATTCGGGGATCAGGCCGAACTTGATGATGTCCTCGGGCTCGACCTCGCGGAAGACCTCACCGGCCTTGCGGTCGTCCTTGCTCTGCACCGCAGCGCCAAAGCCGATGCCGGACTTGACCGAGCGGTTCTGGATGACCTTCTCGAGGCCATCGAAGGCACCGCCGCAGATGAACAGGATGTTCGTCGTGTCGATCTGCAGGAAGTCCTGGTTGGGGTGCTTGCGGCCGCCTTGCGGGGGCACCGAAGCCATCGTGCCTTCGATGAGCTTGAGCAGGGCCTGCTGAACGCCCTCGCCCGACACGTCGCGCGTGATGGACGGGTTGTCGGACTTGCGCGAGATCTTGTCGATCTCGTCGATGTAGACGATGCCACGCTGGGCCTTGTCCACCTCGTAATTGCAGTTCTGCAGCAGCTTCTGGATGATGTTCTCGACGTCTTCGCCCACGTAACCGGCTTCGGTCAGCGTGGTGGCGTCGGCGATCACGAAGGGCACGTTGAGCAGGCGCGCCAGCGTCTGGGCCAGCAGCGTCTTGCCGGAGCCGGTGGGGCCGATCAGCAGGATGTTGCTCTTGTTGAGCTCGATGTCGGGCTTCTTGCCGTCGCCCGAGCCCATGTGCTTGAGCCGCTTGTAGTGGTTGTAGACCGCCACCGACAGCGTGCGCTTGGCCGTGTCCTGGCCGATCACGTACTGGTCGAGGCTGGCCTTGATTTCGCCGGGCGTGGGCAAATCACCGCGCGAGGGCTTGGTCTGCTCGGACTCGGCCGCCACCTCGTCGCGGATGATGTCGTTGCACAGGTCAATGCACTCGTCGCAAATGAAGACCGACGGGCCGGCGATGAGCTTCTTGACCTCGTGCTGACTCTTTCCGCAGAAGGAGCAGTAGAGGATTTTTTCGCTGGAAGAGCCTTTTTTGTCTGCCATGGTGCAGGCCTGTCAGGTGTCGGCAAGGGCCGGAAAAGATGAATGCGGTGAGGTGGTGCTCAGCCGCGCTTTTCCAGCACCTTGTCGATGAGTCCGTAGGTGGCGGCCTCTTCGGCCGTCATGTAGTAGTCGCGTTCGGTGTCATTCTGGATTTTCTCCAGAGGCTGGCCGGAACGCTCGGCCAGGATTTTGTTGAGTTGCTCGCGGGTCTTGAGGATCTCGCGGGCGTGGATCTCGATGTCGGTGGCCTGACCCTGCGTGCCGCCCAGCGGCTGGTGGATCATGATCTTGCTGTTGGGCAGGGCGAAACGCTTGCCCTTGGCGCCAGCGGCCAGCAGGAAGGCGCCCATCGAGGCGGCCATGCCCATGCAAAGCGTCGACACGTCGGGCTTGATGAAATTCATGGTGTCGAAAATCGACATGCCTGCGCTGACAGAGCCACCGGGCGAGTTGATGTAGAACGAGATGTCCTTGTCCGGGTTCTCGCTCTCGAGGAACAGCATCTGGGCGACCACCAGGTTGGCCGTGGCGTCGTTGACGGGGCCGACCAGGAAGATCACGCGCTCGCGCAACAGGCGGCTGTAGATGTCGTAGGCGCGCTCACCGCGACCCGATTGTTCGATGACCATGGGCACCATGCCCAGGTTTTGAATGTCCAGTGCGCTCATGTGCTTCCTTGTACGCGTCGGTGCTGAGGCCCTGCCGTGGGCGAAGGCCTCGGTTGAAATCATTATGACGTGCGATCCGGGTGCGTCGAAGGCCGGAAAAGGCGTCGCTACCTTGACGTCGTTTTTCCGTTGCGCGCAAACAGCGCGAAAAAACACCGCCGTGGCTTACCCGCCTCAGGGAATTTCCCGTGACGAAATCCTCGGATCCCGGCTGGAAAGGTTGCACAAAACAAAAGGCACCGGCAATCACTCAGGATTGCCGGTGCCTTTTTGAAAACCGCAGCCGAAACCCGCCAAGCGGGCGTTCGGCCGGGGCGATCAGGCGCCTTGCTGACCCATCAGCTCTTCGAAGCCCAGGGCCTTGTCGGTCACCTTGGCCTTGGACAGCACGAATTCAGCCACGTTGCCTTCGATGACGACGGCTTCAACTTCGGCCATGCGCTGGCGGTCGCTCATGTACCAGGCCACCACTTGGGCGGGCTGCTCGTAGCTTTGGGCCAGTTCCTGGATGTGGGCTTGCAGTTGCTCGGGCTTGGCCTGCAGGTTGTTGGCCTTGACCAGCTCGGCCACGGTCAGGCCCAGGCGCACGCGGCGCTCAGCCTGGGGCGTGAACATTTCGGCGGGGATCGGGGCCTTGTCGGCGTCAGGGATGCCGCGCGACTTCAGGTCGGCACGGGCTGCTTCGACCATGCGGTCGGTTTCGGCGGCCACCAGGGACTGGGGCAGGTCGAAATCGACGACCTTGAGCAGGGCTTCCATGACGGAGGCCTTGTTGCGCGCCAGGACGCGGAACTTGACTTCGCGCTCGAGGTTGCGCTTGACGTCGGCGCGCAGGGCTTCGACGGTGCCTTCGGCCAGGCCCAGGGACTTGATGAAGTCCTCGGTCAGCTCGGGCAGGTTCTGCTGCTCAACCTTCTTGAGGGTGACCAGGAAGTCGGCTTCCTTGCCGGCCACGTCCTTGCCGTGGTAGTCCTCGGGGAAGGCCAGGGGGAAGGTCTTGGAGTCGCCGGTCTTCATGCCGCGGACAGCCTTTTCGAAGGCTTCGAGCATCTGGCCTTCACCGACCAGGAACTGGAAGCCTTCGGCCTTGCCGCCGTCAAAGGGCACGCCGTCGATCTTGCCTTCGAAGTCGATGGTGACGCGGTCACCGTCGGCAGCGCCTTCGGCAGCGGGGCGCTGGGCGAAGGTGCGGCGCTGCTTGCGCAGGATCTCGACGGTGCGGTCGATGGCGGCGTCGTTGACTTCGGAGCTCACGCGCTCGACTTCGGCAGCGCTCAGGTCACCGATGGTGACTTCGGGGTAGACCTCGAAGGTGGCGTCGAACTGGAGTTGGCCTTCAACGGGGCCGCCTTCCTTTTCGGCGATGCGGGGCTGACCGGCCACGCGCAGTTGGGCTTCCTGGGCAGCCTTGGCAAAGGCTTCGCCCAGTTGGTCGTTGATGACTTCGTACTGGACGGAGTAGCCGTAGCGCTGGGCCACGACGTTCATCGGCACCTTGCCAGGACGGAAACCGTCGGCCTTGGTGGTGCGAGCCAGCTTCTTGAGGCGGGCATCGACTTCGTTCTTGAGGGCATCGGCTGCCAGCGACAGCGTGATGCGGCGCTCCAGCTTGTCGAGGGTCTCCACGGTGATCGCCATGATTTGAACTCTCTGCAAAAGGTAAAAAAGAAAAGGGTTGTCTGTGGTGCGCGGGGGGGGACTCGAACCCCCACACCATTGCTGGCGTCAGGACCTAAACCTGGTGCGTCTACCAATTTCGCCACCCGCGCACAGACAGCGGAAGGTCCGTCGGCAGGCCCCTGGAAACCCCAGGGACGCCAGCCGGCGAACCAGGTGATTCGGTCGGAACCTGAGATTCTACTGCGGTGCGGGCCCCGTTTTGCCCGTGGCGAGCCAAAGGAAAACGCGGGGCCGCTGAGTTCAGGAGGCCGTCTCCTCGGGGCGGCGCACCCTGAACCAGGCCGCGTACATGGCAGGCAGGGCCAGCAGGGTCAGCAAGGTGGCCACGATCAGCCCGCCCATGATGGCCACGGCCATGGGGCCCCAGAAGACGCTGCGGCTGAGCGGGATCATGGCCAGCACCGCGGCCGCCGCCGTCAGAACGATGGGACGGAAGCGCCGCACGGCCGCCCCCACGACGGCGTCCCAGGCGGGCACGCCCCGGGCGCGGTCCTGCTCGATCTGGTCGATAAGGATCACGGAGTTGCGCATGATCATGCCCATCAGGGCGATGACGCCCAACAGCGCGACGAAACCGAACGGTCGGTTCAGGGCCAGCAGGGCCATGGCCACCCCGGCAATGCCCATCGGGCCCGTCAGGAAGACCAGCATGGCGCGCGAGAAGCTCTGCAGCTGCAGCATCAACAAGGTGAAGATGATGAACAGCATCACGGGCATGTTGGCGAAGATGGAGCCCTGCCCCTTCGAGCTTTCTTCGGCGGTGCCGGCCAGCTCGATGCGGTAGCCCGGTGGCAGCTCGGCCTGCATGGCCTGCAGCTTGGGCCACAGGGCCATGCTCACCGTCGGGCCCTGCACGCCGTCGCGCACATCGGCTTGCACGGTGATGGCGAAGTGTCGGCCTTCGCGCCACAGCACGCCCGGCTCCCAGACCAGCTTGGGCTTGGCCACCTGCAGCACCGGGATCATGCGACCCTTGGCGCTGGGCACGTAGGCGTTGTCCAGGGCCTCGAGGGTCAGCCGCTCGGATTGCGGCACGCGAAATTCGATGTCGATGAGGCGATCACCCTCGCGGTACTGCGCCAGCGTGGCGCCCGATGTCAGGATGCGGCTGGCCTGGGCAATGGACTGCGAACTCACACCCAGGGCGCGGGCCTTGTCCTGGTCCACCGACAGGCGGATGGCCTTGACCGACTCGTTCCAGTTGTCGTTGACGCCGTGCAGATCGGGGCTGGTGCGAAGCACTTCCTTGGCCTTGTCGGCGATGCCGCGCAGCACCGTGACGTCTTCACCCACGATGCGGAACTGCACCGGGTAAGGCACGGGCGGGCCGTTGGGCAGCAGGCGCACGCGACCACGCACCTCCGGGAACTCGGTGGCCAGGATGTCCGGCAGCGCTTTGCGAAGGCGTTCGCGCTCTTTCGGGGTCTCCGGAATGAGCACGACCTCGCTGATGTTGCTCTGCGGGAAGATCTGGTCCATGGGCAGGTAAAAGCGCGGCAGGCCACTGCCGATCCAGGTGCTGACGGTCTTGACGCCCGGCTCCTTGAGCATGCGGGCCTCGAAGCGCCGCGCAACGTCCTCGGAGGCGCGCACGCTCGCGCCCTCCTCCAGCCACAGGTCGACGATGAGCTCGGGGCGGCTGGAGTCGGGGAAGAACTGCTGCTGCACCTTGCCCATGCCCATCACGCCCAGCACCAAGGCGGCGATGGTCAGGCCGATGGTGGCCCAGCGGTGCTCGACGCACCAGTTCACCACGCGTTTGAAGCGGCTGTAGAAAGGCGTGTCGTAGAGATCGAGGCCGTTGCCCTCAGCCACCTTGGGGCGTGTCTTGAGCAGCAGCAGGCCCAGGTAAGGCACAAAGTACACCGACACCAACCACGACAGCAGCAGCGCCGCAGCGGTGACCGCGAAGATGGCAAAGGTGTACTCACCCACGGCCGACTTGGCCATGCCGATGGGCAGGAAGCCGGCCGCGGTGATCAGCGTGCCGGTCAGCATGGGGATGGCCGTGATGTCGTAGGCGGCCGTGGCGGCGCGCACCTTGTCGTAGCCCTCTTCCAGCTTGTGGACCATCATCTCGACGGCGATGATGGCGTCGTCGACCAGCAGGCCCAGCGCGATGATCAGCGCGCCCAGCGAAATCTTGTGCAGGCCCACGTTGGCGTAGTACATGACCAGGAAGGTCATGGCCAGCACCAGCGGGATCGTGATGGCCACCACCAGACCAGGCCAGACGTCCAGGCGCAGCGGTTTGGTGTGCAGCCCCAGGCTGATGAAGCTCACGGCCAGCACCACGACCACGGCCTCGATGAGGACCTTGACGAACTCGCCCACCGACGAGGACACCGATTGCGGCTGATCCTGGAGCTGGTCCAGCTCGATGCCCACGGGCAGGCTGGTGCGGATGCGCTCCGAGGCCGTCCTCAAGTCCTTGCCCAGGGCGATGATGTCCCCCCCTTTGGCCATCGAGATGCCCAGGGCGATGACCTGCTTGCCCTGGTGTCGCACCTTGACGGTGGCCGGGTCCTGGTAACCCCGGCGGATCTGGGCGATGTCACCGAGCTTCAGGTTGCGCGACTGCCCGGTGGCCTGGTTCGTGACGCGGATGGGCACCTGGCGCAATTGATCGATGTTCTGGAACGCGCCGTTGACGCGCATTTGCACCGTCAGGCGCTCTCCGGTGTAGACGCCACCGCTCTCGATGGCGTTTTGCGCATTGAGCTCCGACACCACGTGGTTCATGTCGATGCCCAACTGGGCCAGCTTCTGCTGAGGGATCTCGACAAAGACCTTTTCAGGCTGGACGCCGAAGAGCTCGACCTTGGCCACCCCGGGCACGCGCAGCATGTCCGAGCGGGCGCGCTCGGCGAACTGGCGCAGCTCTTCTTCGGTGAAACCATCGGCCGACAAGGCGTAGATGCTGCCGTAGACATCGCCGAACTCGTCGTTGAAGAACGGGCCGATGACGCCCTGAGGCAAGGTGGCGCGCATGTCGCCAACCTTCTTGCGCACCTGGTACCAGAGGTTGGGGATCTCCTTGGGCGGCGACGAGTCCTTGACCACCATCAGCGTGAACGACTCGCCCGGCTTGGTGTAGGACTGGATGCGATCGGCATAAGGCACCTCTTGCAAGGTGCGCTCGATCTTGTCGGTGACCTGCTCGGCCATCTGCTGCGCCGTGGTGCCAGGCCAGTAGGCGCGCACCACCATCACACGAAAGGCAAACGGAGGGTCCTCGTCCTGCCCCAGCTGAAAATAGGCCGCAAAGCCCAAAAGCATCAGCACCACCATGAGGTAGCGCGTGAGGGCGCGATGCTCCAGCGCCCAGCGGGAAATGTTGAAGCGCTGAGCCTGGGGCTCAGCCGTGTCGTGTTCGGTGTGACTCACCACCTGCTCCTGATCGGGTCGGTTGCTCGATGATCCGCGCGGGGATCAGGAACGAGATGGCATCGCGGCCGACGCCGAAGACGCTGCGGCAGGCGGCACGGCCGGGCGCTCGCCCAAGCCGGGCTCGACGTAGCGCTTGACCTTCTGCCCAGGGTTGAGGACGTGCACGCCAGCGGTCACCACCTCCTGACCAGGCTTGAGTCCATCGGCCACCAGGACCACGTTGCCAACGATGTCGCCGGTGACCACAGGCTGCGGCTTGACCGTCATGGACTGGCCGTCAAGCACCCAGACCACCGAGCGCCCTTCGCGCTGTGCCAGGGCATGCAAGGGCAGCTGGATGCCGCCCTTGATGCGCGTGGGGGTGCGCACGAGCACGGCAGCGGTCTGGCCCAGTTCGGCCTGGAGTTCGCCGATGTCCGCCTTGACCTGCAGGGTGCGGGTGAGGCTGTCGGTGGCGCCTGCCACCTCACGCACCTTGGCCGCAGCCCATTCCGTCGCGCCCCAACGGCGCACCTGGATGCCTGCGGGTTTGCCAATCAGGGCGCGCAAAGCCGGGCCCATGTCTTCGGGCACGGCAAACACAACGTCGCGGGGGCCGTCCTGGGCCAGCGTCAACACGGGCTGACCTGCAGCCACCACCTGCCCGGGCTCGACATCCACCGCGGTGATCACGCCCGCAGCACCCGCCGTCAGCGACGCGTAGCCCGCCTGATTGAGCTGGACTCCGGCCTGAGCGCGAGCTTGGCGAAGGCTGGCCTGCGCCGCGCGCTCGGCGGTGCTGTGGCGCTCGAGCTCGGCTTCGCTGATGAAACCTTGCGACCGCAGCTCTTTGAAGCGCGCCAGGTCAGCGCTGGCCTGCCCTGCCTGAGCCTCGGCTGCAGACAAGGCGGCTTTGGCAGCGTCGGCACCCAGCCGGAAGTCCTGCGGATCGACCTGGACCAACAGCTGGCCAGCCTTGACCCGCTGCCCCAACTCCACGGCACGCTGCGTCACCTTGCCCCCCACGCGCAAGGACAGGCGAGATTCGGTGCGGGCTCGGATGTCCGCAGAAAACTCACGCTGCAACGAAGCACCGCCATCGGTCAGCACCATGGTGCGCACGGCCCGAACCGGGGCAACAGGCTCAACCTGCTTGCCACAGGCAGACAAGAGAGCAGCCGAAGCGACAAGGATCGCGACCAGTGGCGCCGCAGAAGGTGCAAAGTGAGACACGGAGAGAGCAGGAGTTGCCAGGGGCCAGCGCATGGTGTGCAGGGATTCGGATGCAAGGAGGACAACCGCCGTCGCGGTCGGGTCGGATCACCCATGCCAACCTGGTGGCGCAGCAACTGACCCGCGGGTCAGTAATGTAAGCACGCGCGCGTGCCCATGTCAATTCAGCTGTTGAGACAATGGCGCTCTCGTTGCCCGCCCTTGTTGTTTGTTGCGGGCAAACCCGAACCGCCACACCGCCATGTCCGAGACCCCTCATTCCTTGTCGCCAGATTTTCCTCGCCCTGGCAGCAGCCTGGCTCACGCGATGCGCCTGAGCCCTGCGGCGCACGCACCCGCCCTGCGCTGCTGGCTGAATTGGTGGCACGAAACGGCCCGCATCCCGCTGGACGTCCAGGACCCGGGCGTTGCCGAAACCAAGCTGCGCTGGTGGGCCAACGAGTTGCAGGCGACCGAACGAGGGGAACCCAACCACCCCCTGACGCGCCAGAGACACAGCCTGCGCCTGCCTGAGGGCGCCAGTTGGCCTGAAACCGCCGTTTGCCTCACCCAGATCGAAGGCCTGACACAGCTGGTGCACCAAAACCGCTGGATGGACGAGGCCCACTTCGTGCGCCACGCACAGCAGACCACCGGGCTGGCCTGCGAAAGCGCTGCCCGCCTGCTGGGGGCAACGAGCGATGAGGCGCGCGCGGCCGCCCTGCTGCTCGGCACCGGCCTGCGCCTGAGCCACCGACTGGGGCGCCTGGGCCAGGACGCACGCGCAGGCTGGGTCATGGTGGGCATCGACTTGTTGCAGGCCCACGACGTCAAGGCACACCAACTGGTCAAGCCGGTTCCTGAGCAGGCCCCGCCAGGCTGGCCCCGGCTGCTGGCGGACCTCGCGCAGCGTGCTCGCACGCCGCTGCATGAATCCCTGGGTCAGATCAGAAGCCTGCCAAAAGATCAGTCCAAGGCCCTGCGACCGCTGGTGCTGCTGGCGCACCTGGCGCTCGCCCAAGTCGAGGTGGTGGCCAACGCGGGCGACGCCGTGCTGCATCAGCGCCTGCTGCTGACGCCCTGGCGCAAGGCCTGGATCGCTCAGCGCGTGGCCTGGGGCTGGATGCGCTGAACCTCAGCGGCCGAAGGGTGCTGCCAGCGGCTCACCCACGAACAGGCTCTGACGGGGCCATGCCACGCTTTTCCAGTAAGCCTCCATGGCCGAGGCTCCCTGGGCATAGAACAACAGCAACAGTTGTGGGTGAGGGAACTTCTGCAGGTGCGCGCAAGGCTCGCTCACCGTGCCGTGGCTGGCCGTGGCCCCCGCCTGTATCCAGGACATCAACGTCA
Organism: Comamonadaceae bacterium 2PF; assembly: GCA_005502875.1. Classification (GTDB taxonomy): domain Bacteria; phylum Pseudomonadota; class Gammaproteobacteria; order Burkholderiales; family Burkholderiaceae_C; genus Aquabacterium. The sequence goes on from SCMV01000023.1 coordinate 49,933, forward strand.
TCTGGCTGTTGGGCTTGTCGAGGACGCCGCCGAACGAGGTCAGGTGATCGGCCAAAGCACCAGGCAGGAAGTTGACGCTCTCGAGGCCGTCCACGTGCGTGCGTCCGGTCAGGTACATCAACACCCGATCGGCATGACGCAGGGTGTCGGTCTGGTCCAGGTGGACGTCGATGCCAAAAGCAGGCACGGGACCGGCCGGCGGAAACAGTTGACGGCGCACGCTTCGCAAGGCGTCGGACGTGCTCACGAAGTGCACGCTCGCAAGCGGCCCTCCCCGCTCGCCGAGCGTGCCGTCCGAAGCCACCCCGCGGTTGATGAGGGCCTTGGCCTGGGCCGCGTCGGGCGCTGCCAGCAACATGCTCAGGCGAACGCCAAAGTCACGCATCGGGTGGGTGCTGGACGAACCGAAGTACCGCGATGGCTTGCTGGGCGCACAGGTTTTTTCACAAAGCGCCGGATCGAACCCCAGGGCCAGCGCTCCGGTGATGCTGTGGCACTCGACCGCGTGCGGCTGACGCCAAGCCAGGGCCAAGCCCTGGGTTCGCACGCCAAAAAAACCGTCGACCTGCCGCCGCAACGCCTGGAACTCCTGGCGATCGAGGGTGGGCCTGACAGGCAAGCGCAACCTCAGCACCTGGTTGGGAGAGATCTTGCGCGCGCGAATGTAGTGCTCGCCCACCTCGACAGAGTACGGGTCGTCCACGTTGATGACCACACCGAGGTCTTCCGCAGTGATCCGCCCCCACACACGCGGCACCCTGATCCATTGGCGGCCGACGGCGTTGACCCCGGCGCCCTCGTCGGCTGACTCGACCGCGCGAGATGCCGCTTGCGACGTGGCAGATTGAGCCCGCGCAGACGTTGACGCGACCGAGCACAACAGGGCCAGGAAAACGGACGCCAACATGGCGGCGCGGGGCAATGGAGAACCAAACCTGTGCATGGCCGTATCAGATGCCAAAAAAGGCACAAGGGAAAAGTGGAACTGCACTCAAGGAACCGCCAGTTTCGCCGATTGATGCTTCATCCCACGTCCCAAAAGGCCATTGCGCCGAAGGAAAACCCGATGAGCGATTCCAGACCAGACGGCACGTCCATCCAGGTGCTGGGCAGGATGTTCTCCCTGCTCGACACCCTGGCCCACGGCAACGAGGCCATGTCGTTGAAGTCCATCAGCGAACAGACCGGCCTGCACCCCTCGACCGCCCACCGCATCCTCAACGACCTGGCCTCAGGCGGCCTGGTCGAGCGCTCAGGCCCCGGCGCCTACCGGCTGGGCATCCGCCTGCTGGCCTTGGGCAACCTGGTCAAAGCCAGGCTGGACGTGCGTGACCTCGCGGTTCGCCCGATGCAGGAACTCCATCGCTTCACCGGTCAATCGGTGTCGCTGTTCGTGCGCCACGATGACGAAGCGCTGTGCGTGGAGCGCACGGTGTCAGAGCGCAGCGGCGTGCAGGTGACGCGGGTCATGGGCTTGCGCTTGCCGATCACGGGGTGCGCCGCCGGCAAGGTCCTGCTGATCAATGAATCGGGCCTGGTGCTGGGCGCGCTGAGTCAGGCCACTGGCGTGCGCGCCGAAAGCCTGCAGGCAGAGCTCACGCAGATCAGGCAAGCAGGCATGGCCAGCGATGTGGAGCCTGGGGAGCCGGGCTCTCAAACGGTGGTCGCGCCCATCCACGATGACCTGGGCGGTGTCGCCGCCAGCCTGGCGCTGAACATCGGTCATTCTCGCGGGCTGCCTGCGGAGTGGCAGGAGGCGCTCAAGGGCTGCGCCCACCGCATTTCGCTGGCCCTGGGCTGGCAGGACCCGTCGGCGGCATGAACCGGCGGGTGACCCGCGCACCAAAAGTAAACGGGCCCCTCGGGGCCCGTTTCACAGGTGGGACGGCCGGGCTTCGCCCGGTCAAGGCCTCCGTCAGGAAGTGACCTTGGCCGAAGCATGGGTGCTCAAAGCACCCTTTTGCGCTGCGTTCTCGATCCAGCGGCGCACGCGCTCGGCATCGGCCTGACGAGAGTACTTGCCTGCCGAATCCAGGAACACCATGATGAACTTGCGGCCGGCCATGCTCGCTTGCATGACCAGGCAGCGCCCGGCCTCGACGATGTAGCCGGTCTTTTGCAGACCGATGTCCCAGGAGGGGCTGCGCACCAGGCTGTTGGTGTTGCGGAACTGGAGTTGGCGATTGCCCAGGCGCACGGCGTGCTCCGGCGAAACCGACAGCTCTCGGATCAGGGGCTGCTGATAAGCGGCCTTGACCAGCATGGCCAGGTCTCGCGCGGTGGCCTGGTTGCCACTGTTCAAACCCGTCGGGTCGACATAGCGGGTGTCGTGCATGCCCAGCAGGCGGGCCTTGGCGTTCATCGCGCTGACGAACGCCGGCATCCCGCCAGGGTAGGTTCTGCCCAGCGCGTGGGCGGCACGGTTCTCGGACGACATCAGCGCCAGGTGCAGGAGCTCGCCCCGGCTGAGGCTGGAGCCCACCGCCAAACGGGAGCTGCTGTTCTTCTCGGTGTCAACGTCGTCGTTGGTGATGGTGATCGAGTCGTCCAGGGGCAAGTGGGCCTCGACAACGACCATGGCGGTCATGAGCTTGGTCAGGGACGCGATGGGCAGCACCGCTTCGGGGTTCTTCGACAGCATGACCTCGTTGGTGTCCTGGTCCATGACCAGGGCCACGCTGGACTTGAGCTCCAGCGGGTCTTGCGTCTGGTGCAAGCCGTACAGCTGACCGAAGGAAGCGCCCTTGGCCCCGGAGGCCGCCACCAGGCTGGCCGTGGGACGCGACAAGGCGTTGGGCGAGCTCACGGCGATTCGAGAGAAAGCGGGAACGTCTTGGGTGCGAGAGGGGGCAGCGGCTTGAAGGCGTGCTGCGGAGGCCGTGCGCTTGCCGGATGCGCGCGCGGCTGCTGTACGGGACTCAGCGCCTCGAGACGCCTTGCGTTGGCGGGTCTGCGCAGCAGCGGAGCGGCCGCTGGCCTGCTTGCGAGAGGCCACCTTGGTGCTTTTGGAAACCTTGGCCGCCTTGGCGACCTTGGCGACCTTGGCGGGCTTGACCTTCTTGCTGGCCTGGGCCTTGGCTTCGCGCGGGGTCGACTTGGCCTCGGCCACCTGGGGCTGAGAAAAGCCTGCCACAAAGGCCATCAGTGCCATCAACAACCAGCGGGTTGCCTTCAATTTCCTGTCCACCACGTTACAGCCCTTTCGTCCACACCGGGAGTGTAATGAAAATGACGCGTAAATCAAGGACTTACGCGTCACTCATCAAGCGGCCTGGAGCATCAGGCCATCGGCGCCAGGGTTTTCACCCCTGAGCGGCCACCCGATCGGCCTTGCTGTGCAGCTTGTTGAGGGCTGCCAGGTAGGCTTTGGCGGACGCCACGACGATGTCCGGGTCGGCTCCGACCCCGTTGACGACGCGACCGCCATGCTGCAGACGGACTGTCACCTCACCTTGGGATTCTGTGCTCCCAGACGTGATGGCATTGACGGAGTACAGGAGGATTTCCGCGCCACTTTTCACGACAGCTTCGATGGCCTTGACGCTGGCGTCGACCGGGCCATTGCCATCGGACTCGCTGCGGTGCTCCTCGCCACCGGCGGCGAACACCACCTTGGCGTGCGGGCGCTCGCCCATCTCGGACTGCTGCGACAGAGCGACCAGGCGGTAGTGCTCCTGCTCGCTGGTGACGCTTTCGTCGCCAACCAGGGCGATGATGTCCTCGTCGAAGATCTCGCTCTTGCGGTCGGCCAGCTCCTTGAACTTGGCGAAGGCGGCGTTGATCTCGGCCTCGGAATCCAGCTCGATGCCCAGCTCCTGCAGGCGCTGCTTGAAGGCGTTGCGGCCCGAGAGCTTGCCCAGCACGATCTTGTTGGCCGACAGGCCGACGTCCTCGGCGCGCATGATCTCGTAGGTGTCGCGGGCCTTGAGCACGCCGTCCTGGTGGATGCCTGAGGCGTGTGCGAAGGCGTTGGCGCCCACCACGGCCTTGTTGGGCTGCACGACAAAACCGGTGGTCTGGGACACCAGGCGCGAGGCCGGCATGATCTGGCGGGTGTCGACGCCCACGTCCAGGCCAAAGTAATCGCGGCGGGTCTTGATCGCCATGACGATTTCTTCCATGGCGCAGTTGCCGGCGCGCTCACCCAGGCCGTTGATGGTGCATTCGACCTGGCGGGCTCCGCCAATCTTCACACCGGCCAGCGAGTTGGCCACGGCCATGCCCAGGTCGTTGTGGCAGTGCACCGACCAGATGGCCTTGTCGGAGTTGGGCACCTTCTCGCGCAGCTCGCGCATGAAGTTGCCGTACAGCTCGGGGATGGCGTAGCCCACCGTGTCGGGGATGTTGATGGTGGTCGCGCCTTCGGCGATCACGGCCTCGCAAACGCGGGCCAGGAAGTCGATCTCGGAGCGGTAGCCGTCTTCGGCGGAGAACTCGACGTCGGACGTCAGGTTGCGGGCAAAGCGCACCGAGTTGCGCGCTTGTTCCAGCACCTGCTCCGGCGACATCCGCAGCTTCTTTTCCATGTGCAGCGGGCTGGTGGCGATGAAGGTGTGGATGCGCCAGGCGTTGGCGCCCTTGAGGGCTTCGGCCGCACGGGCGATGTCGCGGTCGTTGGCGCGGGCCAGCGAGCAGACGACGGAGTCCTTGATGACATCGGCAATCGCCTTGATGGCTTCGAAGTCACCGTTGGAGGAAGCGGCGAAGCCCGCCTCCATCACGTCCACCTTCATGCGCTCGAGCTGGCGTGCGATGCGCAACTTCTCGTCGCGGGTCATGGAGGCGCCGGGCGACTGTTCGCCATCGCGCAAGGTGGTGTCGAAAATGATGAGCTTGTCGGTCATGGGGGTCTCCTCGCCCGGTGGCGGGCAAGCAGGGGCGCGGGTCCGCACCCCGAGTCAATCAGCGTCTGTCAGCTTAGCGCCTCAGCGGTGCAAGCCAGCTTCCTCGGGCTCGTCCGTGGAGGTGGAAATCACGCTCACGCGCTTGCCCTGGCTGAGCTTCCACGCGTACACACCGTAGCCGGACAGGCCATACACCACGAACACGCCGAACAGCACGATCGGCGGGTGGATGGTGATGACGGCGATGCCCAGCGCGATCGCGACGATCACGATGAAGGGCACGGTCTTGCGGAAGTTGACGTCCTTGAAGCTGTAGAACGGGATGTTGGTGACCATGGTCAGCCCGGCGTACAGCGTGAAGGCAAATGCCAGCCAGGTCAGCCAGATGGCGTCCTGCGGCACGTAGCCGGCATCGGTCACGACCCAGATCAGGCCGACAACGAGGGCCGCAGCAGCCGGGCTGGGCAGGCCCTGGAAGAAGCGCTTGTCCACCACCGCGATGTTGGTGTTGAAGCGCGCCAGGCGCAACGCGGCGCACGAGCAATACACGAAGGCGGCGATCCAGCCCCACTTGCCCATGCCCTTGAGCGCCCACTCGTAAACGATCAAGGCCGGCGCGGCGCCGAAAGACACCATGTCAGAGAGGCTGTCCATCTGCTCGCCAAAGGCACTCTGCGTGTTGGTCATGCGCGCGACGCGGCCGTCCAGGCTGTCGAGCACCATGGCGCAAAAAATGCCGACGGCCGCCTGGTCGAATCGGTCGTTCATGGCCATGACGATGGCGTAGAACCCGCCGAACAAGGCGGCCAGGGTGAACAAGTTGGGCAGGATGTAGATGCCCTTGCGACGCGGGCGGGGCGCCTCGGAGGAGGTCTCTGCGACGTCAACGGTCTCGTCGGCGCCCGATTGCGGATCAGGAAGGTTCATGCGGTCACCAGGGTCGCCAGGACGGTGGTGGTGGCAGACACGCGCTCGCCGGGGGCGACCTTGGGCACGGCGTGAGGCGGCAGGTAGATGTCAACGCGCGAGCCAAAGCGGATGAGGCCGTAGCGCTGACCACGGGTGAGCGTGTCGCCGGGCTTGACGTGGCAGAGGATGCGGCGAGCGATCAGGCCGGCCACCTGAACCAGGGTAACCAACTGGCCATTGGACTCGATCACCACGGCATTGCGCTCATTGCGTGGCGAAGCGGTGTCCAGGTCGGTGTTGATGGCCGCGCCAGGGAAGTACTTGACGTCACGGATCACGCCATCGACGCTGGCGCGGTTGGCGTGGGTGTCGAACACGTTCATGAACACGCTGATGCGCAGGGCCTCGCGGTCGGCGTAGGGGTCCCGGGCCTTTTCGATGCGCACGACGCGTCCGTCAGCGGGGCACAGCACGGCACCCGCCTGGCTCGGCACGGGACGTGGGGCGTCGCGCTGGCTGAGCAGCACCCAAAAGGCAGACAAGGCAAGTGCCAGCAGGCCCCATGCGTCGCCGACCAGGAAGGCCAGGAGCACGGTCGCCAGCAGCAGGCCCAAAGTGAGTGGGCGATGGGTCCGGGAGAACAACTGCAGGATGGACATCATGGTGCGGGCGAGGATACCACCCCAGCCGTCGCGGGCGCAGGGGACAGGGCCGCTCGGCGCAGCACGCGCTGCGGGAACGGGATTTCAACGCCAAGCCGGTCAAGCTCAGCCAAAAGCGCCAGGTTGACGGCCGAGCGCACGCCCATCTGCCCAATTTCCGGGTCCATGATCCAGAAGGACACGGTCAACTCCAGGCCATCGGCGGCGAACTGGGTCAACAAAACAGCAGGCGCGGGGTCCTGGACCACGCGGGGCACCTGCGACACAGCGGCCTGCAGGCAGGGCATCACGGCCTGCAAGTCGGTGCCGTAGGCCACCTGAACCACCGTCGTGACCGACACGCGCCGGTCGGCCAGCGAAGCGTTCTCGACACGCTGCGTGATGAGGACCTCATTGGGCACGATCGATTCGCGGCCATTCGTGGCCCGGATGACCGTGAATCGGGTGTTGATGTCGGTGATGACGCCCTCGAAGTTGTCCACGCGCACCAGGTCCCCGATGCGCAGGCTGCGCTCGGCCAGGATGACGAAACCACTGACGTAGTTCGCCGCCAGCTTCTGCAGGCCCATGCCCACCCCCACGCCCAGGGCGCCGCCGAACACCGACAACGCCGTCAGGTCGATGCCCACGGCCGACAGCGCCAGCATCAGCCCCGCCACCAGCAGCAGCGCACGCAGGATGTTGGCCGCCATCTTGCGCAGCGAGAGGTTGTCGGTGGCCCCTTTCAGCAGCCTCGCTTCGAGGGCAGAAGACAGCGACAGCGACAGGATCATCACCAGCACCGCGCTCAGGGAGCCCTCGATCAGGTTGCGCAAGCTGACGCGACTCGATCCGATCTTCCAGGTGATCTCGTCGAGCTCGACCAGGATGATCGGCAACAAACCGGTGATCCAGAGCACCGTGGCCAGCCAGGCGCCCCAGGACACCGTGCGCTCGACCACGCGCAGCGCGCTGGATGCGGGAAAGGCAGCCCCCAACACCTTGACCGTCAGGCGAATGACCGCCAGGGACGAGAGCACGGGGATGGCGACGCGAAACACCGCCAGCGGGATCGCCTCCTGCAGCACGCGGCGGGCGATCAGGGCAAGCAACAGCGCCAGCACCGGAAACAAGATGCCGTCGATGACGTGGTGGCCGAACCAGATGGAACTCGGGTCGGGCTGTTTGCCTCGCAGAAAACGGATGAGCAGCCAGGCAAGGCCCAGGCACCCCATCACCACGCCCAACTCGATCAGCGCTGTCGGTTGCTGAAGCATGGACAGCAGCTGCTCCAGCTCGGCAGCGGTCAGGGGGCGGGTGTGGGCGCCGGCGAAATCAGCCGCCGACGGAGCCGACGATGCGGCAAAAGAGACAAGAGAGGTCACGGGCAGAAAAAGGGGTCAGTATTCGATCAGCGTTCGCACGTGTGCCGCGACGCTGCGCGCCAAGGCGCTGAGGTTGTAGCCGCCTTCCAGGCAGGAGACGATGCGGCCCTTGGCGTGCACGCGGGCGATGTCCATGACGCGCTGCGTGATCCAGGCGTAGTCGGCCTCGACCAGGCCCAGGCCGCCCATGTCATCCTCGCGGTGCGCATCAAAGCCGGCCGAGATGAAGATCATCTCGGGCTTGAAGTCTTCCAGTCGGTAGAGCCAGTAGCTCTCGATGACGTCGCGAACAACCTTGCCGTCGCTGCGGGCAGGCACCGGCACGTTGACCATGTTGCCCGCGCGGCTCTCGGCGCCACTGAAAGGGTAGAACGGGTGCTGGAACAGCCCGACCATCAGCACGCGGTCGTCGTTGGCCAGGATGTCTTCGGTGCCATTGCCATGGTGCACGTCAAAGTCGACCACGGCCACGCGCTGCAGGCCCCGCACGTCCAGGGCATGGCGGGCCGCCACGGCCACGTTGTTGAAGAAGCAAAAGCCCATGGTCTGGTCGTGCATCGCGTGGTGCCCGGGCGGGCGCACGGCGCAAAACGCGTTGGCCAGCTTGCCGTCGATGACCGCATCGGTTGCGGCCACCGCCGCCCCGGCGGCACGCCAGGCCGCCGAACGGGTGCCTGGGCACCCCCAGGTGTCCGGGTCGAGCGCGCGGGTGTCCCCCGTGGCCTCGAGCTGCTGCAGGAAGTCATCGAGCGTGAGCACGTAGTTCAGGTCGTGCGCCAGCGCCAAGTCCTGGTTGGACGCCATGGGCACATCCTGGGGCAGCATGAGCACGTCCAGGCCCACGGCACGCAAGTGATCGTCGATGGCGTGAAGCCTGGCCGGGCACTCCGGGTGCCCTTTGCCCATGTCGTGAGCAAGGCAGTCCGGGTGAGAGAAATAGCCGGTGGTCATGGTTCAGAAAGCGCTTCGGCGCTCCCGGGAATCGGTTAAGGAAGGTCTGCACAAATGAGCGCTGACCATGGTTGAGGGCACTGACATGACCGGATTGGCGGTTGAGCGCTCTTCCGGCAGGCGTTTTGCGCGCGTTTCGCGCCCATTTC
>SCMV01000024.1 GCA_005502875.1 Comamonadaceae bacterium 2PF
GCCTGGGACAGGGCGGCCTGGAGCCAGACTAAGTCGCGAGCGGAAAAATCGGGCATTGGCGGCGGGGTGTACGGACCGCGATGGCGACGCGAGATCAGTGCATCGTTTCGAGGTCAGCCGTGAGTTCTACCACGATGGTGGAAGCCACAGGTCGACCCTGCCGCTCGGCGGGGAGCATGCGCGTGTCAGCCAGGGGCCGGATGGCCCTTTCCACCCAGGCGCCGGGGGGCTCGGCGTGGATCAGCACCACGCGGTCTATGCGACCGCGCTCGGACACCCACAAGCGCAGCCGCACGTGGGCCGCCCCAACACGCTCAAGCGCCGCCTCGTCGAGGACCCAGCCCGGCTCTGGCGTGGGCCCTCTGTCGACCTCTTCGGCCGGCAGGTAAGCCGACGCCAGCGACGCGGGGCCTGCGGTCGCAGTCTCCGTCGCGTTCACGGTTTCCTCGGCGGCGTCGACAACCGCGCCCTGGGCTGCGTCCGACCGGGGTCTGGCATCCATCGCCTCCGACAGGTAGGAGGTCAAAGCCATCGGCGGGGCGACGCTCGTCAGGCGGACGCGCAGGCCCGAAGCACCCAAGGGCGGTGCAACCGCCTGGGAAACGCCATGGACGGCGGTCGCCAAGCGCGAGGAGGCTCCAGATCCCGTCCAGCCGGCGCGCCCCAGGGCCCAGGTGCATAGAACGTGCAGCGCTACAGCAGCGACCCCGGCCAGCATCAGACCTTTGGGCAAAACCGGGCGAGCGCTCGCGATAGACATGGCACCAACCGGCGTTCTCAGCGCCAGCACTCCTCGACGGCCTTGGCCACATCGCCCTTGTACTTGCCGTCGTTCAGGCTGTCTTCCACCACGCTCTTGACACCATGGTTGTCAACCGTCGGGTCGCCACAGCGGTCACTGGACATGGAACCCGTGTCCACGCGTTGGGCTGTGATCACATAGCTTTGGCCGTCGTCGTCGAGGGCCACGCTCAGGCTGTAGCGCGCCGCCCCCTCCGCCGCGGACGGGCTTTTAGCGAATGCTTGATTCGCGAAGGCCGCAGGTGCGGTTTCGGACCCGGCCACGTCGCCATAAAAGTAGCGTTCGCTGTATCGACGCTCCATCCACTGCTGCGCCGCCTGCATTTGCGCCTTGAGCTGGGTGCGATGCCCGCGCGCGACATACTCAATGTAAGACGGGTATGCCACGGCGGCCAGGATGGCCACGATCACCACGGTGATCATCACCTCGATCAGGGTGAAGCCCGCCTGGGACCGCGACCTGACGCGGCCCTTCGGGCACAGGAGAAAAAAGGGACTCATTCGATCTTTCCTTGGGGGAAGCGCCATGTCATTTGGCCTTGCTCGACCGCGTGCGCATGCCCGTGACCTCACGCCATTGGATGCGCAAGTTGGAAGCTGAACTGGTGAGCCCGCGGTCGTCCTTGTTGCCCAATGCGATCGTCTTGGTTTTTCCACCCGTGGTGTAAGAGGCCCCAGATGCGTCACCGGCGAGCGTCACCTTCAGGTCGTCGACGTTCACCCCCATCACCAGGCCACCTGCGTCGAACAAGTTCAGGATCGGCAGCCCGCTGACCGGACTGAACGCGAACAGGGCGCCCTGGGGGGCCACGGTGCAGGCCGCCTCCTTTTCCTGGTCGGACTTGGGCCTGACGGTCGTGAAGATCAGGAAGTTCAAGCGCCGCACCGGGGAGTTGATCACCGCCTCACCGTCGCTGGGGAAATCGAAGTACCAACCATCGTTCACAGCAGGCTTGAACTGCTGCGCCGAGACCAGGTCGGTCATGGGGGCTTCCTTGCCCGAGCTGTCCGTCACCACGTTGCCCAACTCGTTCGTTTGCACCTGGTAGACGTCTCCCTTGTCGTCTCGGCGCAGGATGCGTTCGACGAAGGTATTGACCTTGACGGCTTGCCCGCCGGCGTCCTTGACGTCGCGCTGGGCGCCAAGCCTGGGCCGGTCGTTGACTTCGCCAACGCCCGTCCCCACGGGCGGGTTGATCAGGTCTCCGGGGTAACGACCCTTGTCCCAAACGGAAATGAATCGCTGCGTGCGGGACAAGTCCGGGAAGTCCGCAGACTCGATCGCCCTGCCTGTGCCAAACGCGACCATCACACCACCGAAATTCGGGAAGTAGGTCACTGGCGCGGTGGTGATGGGCAAGAACTGGGTTCCGGTGGTCGATCGGGATGCGGTGGAGAACAACGAGACGGCATCGCCCAAGGTGCCCTCCGTGGTGCTCGTATTGACCAAGGCCGAACCCCAATCGGTCGGATCGCTCGATCGGATGTCGAACTTCCAGAGGTTGCCGCGCAGATCGGTGGCATAAACCACATCCGCCGTGCCGTTGTTGTCCAGGTCCACCCAGGTCGCACCCATCAAGCCGTTGTTGCCACCCGTTTGATCGGGCAGGAGGACCTTGCGGAACGAGCCACGGCTCGAGGCGGTGGTTTCTTGCCATGCACCTGCAGCGGGGCCGTTCATGGACAGGATGAACAGCGCAGCCCGACCATTCGGCGATCCATAGCCATTGGGCACCAGCAAGCCAAAACCACCGCTGTTGAGGGCGATGACCTGAGATGGCTGGCCCGAGCCTGGATGACGCACGGGGTCGAGCAACTGGTACCCCATATCGGCGTCGTCCTGAGAAGAGAACACCCATTTGAAGGCGGATGGCGCTTTCGCCTTGTCCGCCAAGTCTGCGGGAGTGCTCACGTCGATCGCGAACACCGCGCGCCCACCACGCCCCAGCGAGCCGAACAGGTAGGTGCGCCAAGCGTGATCGGCGGGCGCCACGCTGCCGAAGCCGGTGGTCGCCTTGGCCACCAAGACGTCCGCGGTGTAGGGACTGCCATCCACCAAGGCCACGGGGCCGGAGTTGTTCGATGACAGCGCTGCGTCGAGTCGACCGACCAAGGGGCTGGGCACGTAAGACAGGATCGGTTCGCCGCTTGTCGCGTTCAGCCCATGCAACATGCCATCGTTCGAACCCACCCAAAGCACCGGGATGTTGGGGGACGCATCCGTGCCCTGGAATCGATTCACATGCGCCCGATAGGAAGGAGCGCCAGGGAACGTGGCATCGGTGAAACGGGCTGCCAGCTCGCTGCTCTGCAACCAAGGCGTGGAGTTGACGATGGGGCCCATCGCACCATCTTTGCGTTCACGGTACGCGAGGTTGCTGCCGCCCCGCATGTAGTCGATCAGTTCTTTGACGCGAGTCGTGCCCAAGGCCACGCTGGCCTTCTCTTCGTCACTAGGGGATGCACTGAGTGTCATACCCAGGAGAGCCGCCCTGTACGCGAGCTGTTCGTCAACACCCAGGCTCGTTTCATCGAAGTAGACGCCAGCTCGGCCATCGTCGGTGATGATGGTCCGGTTGCTGCCGGCATCTTTCATCAGCATCGTTGCATTCCACTTGGGTTCGGTCGCGAACTCGCCAGTGTCCAAGAACCGAAAAGCCTTGACAGTGCCACCGTAGCCAACGGTATAGAACTCAGCCGTGTACTTGAGGGTGTTGGTCACGACCTGCACCGAAGAGGTCGCTGGCGCGGAGTTGCTGCCCTCCGAGATTTTGCCGAGCAGGGTCACCAGTCGCTTTTCGAGTAACTCGGGGCGGCGGGCCAGGAAGTAGCCATCCGGCTCGCCGTCGGCGCAACCTTGCGAGCCACAGGCGGTGCCGTTGTTGCTCTCGCTGTCCCAGTTGACCGGGTTCGCGCCATTGGCTTTGGCAGGCACGGCAGAGGTGCTCACGGCAAAGGATTTCTCGCCCGTGTCGAAGCTGCCGTACTTCGCGATGTACCAAAGGGGATCGCGCAAGGTCACATCCGAAGCACCGTCCTTGACCAGGAAGGTCTTGGCAACCGTGGTGGTCTTCGGGGCGCTGCTGCCATAGAAATTGACATCCAGGCCGTCGATCTTGGTCGGCCAGGAGAACCTGTCATTGCGATCCATGCCATCTTCGCTGAAGTTGCACAGCAAACGAAAGTCAGCGCCGCTCAGCGCAATACAGTCGGAGCCGGGAGACTTGTACCCCATCCCCCCGTGAGTCAAGTAACGGCCATCCGACACATAGTCTTTGGAGGGCAGGTCTTCCTTTTTCACTGTTCCCATCACGCTGAAGCCGTGAGAGCCCTTGGCACCTGCTTCCTGGTTGAGGATGTCGGTCAGCACAGTGAGCTTGAAGCCGCCTGTCAGCACGCTCGACGGCTCGATCTCCCAGCGCAGGAAGCCCACGATGTCCATGTCGTAGTCGCCGCCAAACTGCGTGTCGTTCCAGGTGACCACGTAAGACGCCGAGGCGGTCTGCTTGGCATCGTCTTTCTCAGAATGGATGGCGCGGAACGTCAGCATCGCGCCTGGCATGAGTTCGCCATTGGTCTCGCGGTAATCAGAGAAGTCCCAGGAGCTCTCGGGCGTGATGTAAACGAACTTGCCCGGCTTGCCCGGGATGGGCACGTCCACGCGCGCCACGCCTCCCGACAAGGTGGCGGCGTAGGAGCGCACACGCAGGGACTCCGCCGGCATGCGGGCCGTGTCCACCGAGCGACCGGTGGCCTCTGTCAGCTCGCTGAGGCTGCGGATCGCACGGGTGTTCGCGATGAAGGCCGCGCCCGCGCCCAGGTACGAGCCTTTGACCGCAGGGGCTTCCGGGCACACACCGGCCACCTGCGCCAGGCCATTGCTGACAACCGTTCCGATGTCCTTGGCCGTGCAATCGGAGCCGAAGCCAGCGGTGACCGAACCAACCGAACGCGACGAATTGTTGATCCCCTCCTGGTCACCCACCGTGTGCGTAGCCGCCTGGATGGTCGAAATCCCTTTCTCCGGGACGTTCTTGGTCATGAACGCCGTGGAGGTTCCGTACACGTCCTCGGTGTCGCCCTCGAAGGTGTCGTGCGTGACCGCGCCGCTGGAGATCGCCAGCATGTGCATGGGCCGGCAGATGGCCCGACCGTACAGGTCGCGGCGCGCAACGCCCGCCACAGGGTCCAGCGCGGTGTCGTCGAGAGGGTCCTTGCGAGAGATGCCGGATGGCAGGCCGACTTCCGCATCCCGGGCAGTGCCTTTGTTGTTTGGGCTGGATGCGGGCTCGATTGGCAAGCCAGCAAAGTAGGCCAAGGCCTGGGTCACCATCTCCGACATGGGGTTGCCCCACGAGGGAAAAAGTCCGTTCGAGACTTCTCTCGGGAAAGCGAAAGCAAACGCAGCGCCATTGCGATCGTAGTTGCCGGCATCGTAGAGGCGAATCTTGTCAAAGCTCTGAACAATGCTGCCCGAAGTCGAAATGGTGCTGCCAGGCGAGGGGCAAGTGGTGTCTTTTGTGCCCGATGGCAGCGTGTGGCAGAAACGCCCTGAATTCAGATCGATCTCGTCGTTGAACGAGCCGACGTTTTTGCGCAGTTTGCCGCCGCGCAAATTGCCGTCGTAGCTGCCAGTGATCAGCCCGAATTCGGCCTTCGTGGGTTGCTTGGTGCCCTCGCTGGTGCCAAACATTTGCAACAACCCGATCGGTTTACTGACGCCTTTGTAAGACTGACACCGCTCCCCGCCACGCTTGATGGCGTCGGTTTCCTTCACACAGACCTGCACTCGGACAGCCAGTTCAGGGCCGATTGCCCCGTACTTGCCGCCGTTGCTGGTGCTCGAAGGCAGCTCGGCACGGTGTGCCGTGGGGTCTGCTGAGCCCGAAGCACCTTTGGGACCATACTTTTGATAAAACGCTTGGGGTTTTTCGCCGAAGGAAAAATTCTGATCTTCGGACCAGTTGCAAACGGTGCCGGGCGTCGTCGCCCACAAGCTGTAATTGCCCTTGGCGATGCGAATCACGGGGTAACCCAGCCCCAACGCCCCTTTCACAGTGCCAAATTGGTCTTTCTCGCTGTCCCCGCGGCTGCAAAGGGTCAAGCCCGCTCCGCCAAGAGATTCAGACGTGAATGGCGTGTAGTCACCGATGTCAGATCCGCTGTAGTGCTTCACAAACGCATGTGCATCGTGCGCCAACGCGGCCATTTCCAACGTGGTGTCATCGGCGCTGTCCAGCACGCGTCGACCACCGTAGAGGATCTTGCGGACCACGTCGAGGCGGGTCATCGTCGCCCAGTTCAGGAAGTTGCCCGCCCACTGCGACGCACCCGAGGCACAGGTGAACCTGCCGCCCGACACCACCGCCATCGCCACGGGTTTGAAACGCTTCTGGCCGACGCTGTCATCGTACCCGTAGCACTTCTCTGCGTCGAAGTAACCGTAGTAGCGGAACGTCGGCTTGAATGTGTAGTCGACCACTCCGTCGCCGTCGATGTCTTCGTAGTCGGTGTAGATGGGCGCGAACAGCGTGTGGTCACGCGACGCCGTCAACATCATCATGGGCCCGCCAACCCCGGCACCCAGGTAAGGCGGGTAGGCGGGCAAGCTGCTGGAAGCGAACGTGGGGCTGACGACAGACTGGGACCACGCTGTCAGCGCCATGAACAGCAACGCCAGCGGAGCAAGGATGAGGCGACGCAACGGATTGAGCATGTGGAGGCCTCAGATCTGAGGAACTTGGAAATAGGACTGAAGCACCACCTCGGTGGCTTTTCGGTAGCCAAACCCCCGGGCCGTGATTCGGAAGTAAGTCTCTTCACCCCGGAGGATGGCTTCAATCAGGTACTCGGGCTGATAAACAGCACCCTGGATCGGCGAGGCCCCTGTGAAAGTGCCGAGTGGGACCCCCCCAGAAAAGGCACAACCGCTGCTGTCCTTGCCCGCGTCCCCCCAACGACCACCCTTGTCGACGGGCCACCAAGCCTCCGCAAAGTCCTGCTTGCTGTCCGTTGCCTTGGTGAAATCGACTTGAGCGCGCTGGTTCTGGTCGAAGATGCATTGCCCGCGGGCACAGGTCTTGGTGAACTGAACCGTTTGCGCCATGACCGGCCGCTCCATGATGCCCCTGGAGCACGCGGCACCCGGGAACGTGATGCTGCCATTGGCGATCATCAGGTCCTTCTCTGCATCGCGGAGCGCTGCCTCGGCGGCCTGCCGAGCCACCTGCAGGTCAAGCTGGTTGCGAGCCACGCTTTCGCCCAGGAGTGCCAACCGCGCGCTGACGATGGCAATGCCGGTCAGGGCTAGCGTGAAAACGAGCACCACGAGCATGGCGACCCCGCCCTGGTGCTGCTTGACGTGAAATCGGTTCATGGCGTGCCCCCTGGCGCTGCGGCCAGCTTCAGCCCAACGGTGTTGCCCTGCCGGTTCTTGACGCTGAACACCTGATCGAAACGGCGGATCTGTGCGCCATCCGTGCGCGCAATCGGTTTGTCGTCACACCCAATCACCGCCGGCGCATCGCGCAAAACGCTCGACTGCGGCGAACGCACGACCATGCAGACCCGAACAGTCGTCACCAACTGCCAACCGGACAAGACTTCGCCGTCGATCGCGACCTTTGTCGCGCCCGCGACATCGGCCGCTGACACATAACGGGTGGGACGACGTGTTGCATCGCCGATGAGCCCGTACTTGACAACAAACTGCTCCACCCCTTGAACCAACTTCTGCCTGGCTCGCCCCCCGTTGCCCCAACACGTCAACGTAGCAGAGTCCACTTGCCGGCCGTCGTCCAAGGTCAGTTTGTCTTTCTCCAAGTGGTACGCATTGACCACCAGGAGGGGAGCGTCGGGCAGGGGCCCGACGCTCGGCTTGAGGTCGCTGGCTTTCGACTCCTTGGCGCCCTCACTCGAACTCCCATCAGAGCCGGACTCCCCGGTGAGGTAGGTCGCCCTCGCGTCGTTCTTGCCGATGTCTTTGTCATTGATCACATCGACACGGGTGCAATCCGCTCGTTGACCCGAGCTGAGAGAAAACGCGTCCTCGGTGAAGTAGGAAAGCACGAGCGCATCAGACCCCGGCTTGAAATCACTGTCACTCTTGCATGTGTCAGATGCACCATCGAAGCCAGTGGCGTCACATCCGAACACGCCATGGGCATAAGGGGCGGCCAACCCCATGCTTTCCGATGCAGCGTCGTAAGTGGTGCGCACGTTGCTGACCGTGACCCCGGAAGTCGGAGGTCGCTCGATGGCGGCCGCAGGGTAAAACCCCGCCGAGGTGATGTCGCGCGCAAGCAAAGCCATCGCGAATTGCCCGGTTTCGTAGACAGCGCTGCGCTCGTTCACGTCGCGCTGGGTGCTGCGTGTGTTCAGGTAAAGCAGGGTCGCGGCGAGCACCAGCACCAGGTTGATGGCGATGGTGACCATCAACTCCACCAGGGTGACGCCGGCTTGCATGCTTCGCCCGGGCTGCACACCCATGAAATGATTGGTCATGGCGGGCCGTCAGGGGATGATCGAGAATGTGGCGCAACGCACGCCCTCAGGCGCGTCGGCATCTTCCGGGCAGCACGTTTGCTCTGCCAGGCCGGTGTCGGACGTCGCACACTGGGGTGCTTTCCTGGCCGAACCTCCTGCGCTGGCGACGAACTCTTTGTCGGACCACATGAAGGTCACGGTCAGCCCTTGTATGGCATCACCAGTGACATAAACCGAGCCACGCGGAAGTTCGCGCCGAACCCGGCTGCGCCACTCCTGCATGTCTGCCTTGACGAGTTGAATATCCGAACACGTAACGCCGCCTGCGCAGGTCGTCGTCAAAACCGGCTCCGCTTTCTGCGCGCCCCAGTCTTTGCTGAACAAGTAGCTGGCATCGGGATCGGACGTGCTCAAAGCAATGCCGGGCGCCTGACCCAAGTTAGACCTCACGCGCTCTGCGTAATCAGACAACAGCCCAGACAACTGAGCACGGTGCACCGAACCCAACTGGTAGCGCAGGGTGAAATTCTGCAGTGCAGCCAGGCTCACCAGCCCCAAGGCCATGATGACCATGGACACCAACACCTCAACCAGAGTCACGCCAGATTGATGCTTCATTGTGCGCTCCCACCAGCTTTGTCGGACTCGTACGTGGCCACCGAGACGCGCCCTTGAGGACTCACGACGATCGATCGAGCCAGCGGATTTACATCATCCTGGGTGTACTGAACATCTTTGGTGTAGCCAGAGAACCATTGACCAATCTGGGTGCCCCGAGGATCGAAGGTCACGATACCCTTCGGGCTCTTTTCGATCAGCTGAAATCGCGGGTCAGACGCCTGCCGCACCGCCACAATGTTTTCCCGAGGCAAGGCCTCGTCGGGCAAGTCCGCAGAGCAGGCCTGGTTGATGAACACGATCCAAC
Organism: Comamonadaceae bacterium 2PF; assembly: GCA_005502875.1. Lineage (GTDB taxonomy): Bacteria > Pseudomonadota > Gammaproteobacteria > Burkholderiales > Burkholderiaceae_C > Aquabacterium. The sequence continues at coordinate 9,212 of SCMV01000024.1, forward strand.
CGCCGGCCCACGATGCCGTCGCATTGGCCTGGCAGGTGTTGGACGCACCTGCCTCAAGCTGGCAAATCGACACGCAGGTGTTGCGGCTGATTGCGTCCAGCCTTGCGCGCTGCAAGGCGATGGAGAAGTCATCCCGGATGGCGTTCATGCCCGAGCGCGTGGTGAAAGCCTGCAGGCCGGGCACCGCGAGGGAGGCCAAGATGACGAGCACGGCAACCGTGACCATCATCTCGACCAAGGTGAAGCCACGCTGAATGTGGAGGATTCCCGCTTTTTGCATGCGGCGAATGTAGCGCGCCCACCCGGCAGTGCAACACCGCTGAGCGGCGCATGCCGACCGCTCGTCCCCAGCCCTGCGGGTTCCCCCGCGAATCAGCCGTGTTTTCCGCTCACCTCCCCCGCAAGCGAGGGATCATGGAAAACGACAGGAGCGTGACTGGTCAGCCCTCGTCGACCGATCCCTTGCGGGCCTTGCCCGTTTCCTTGATCGCAGCCACGAACTCGTTGACGTCGTCAAAGCTGCGGTAGACCGACGCGAAGCGCACGTAGGCCACCTTGTCGAGCTTGCGCAGCTCGCGCATCACGGCCTCGCCCAGCCAGGTCGAGTCCACTTCCTTCTCGCCCGACTGCCGCAAGCGAGCCTCGATGGCTTCTAGCGCTGTCTCCAGCGCCTCGGCGCTGACCGGGCGCTTGCGCAGCGCCAGCATCATCGAGCCCTTGAGCTTGGCGCGCTCGTAGTCGGTGCGCCGGCCATCGCGCTTGACGATGGCCGGCAACTCGATTTCAGCGCGCTCGTAGGTGGTGAAGCGCTTGTCGCAACTGCCGCACTTGCGCCGACGACGGATGCTGTCGCCTTCGTCGGAGTCCCGGGTCTCGACGACCTGGGTTTCGAGGTGCCCGCAGAAGGGACAGCGCATCGACGGCTCAGCGGTAGACCGGGAACTGGCGGGTCAGGGCCGAAACCTGCTCGCGCACGCGGGCGAGGTTGGCTTCGTCGTGCGGGTTGTCCAGCACGTCGGCGATCAGGTTGCCGACGATGACGGCCTGCTCTTCCTTGAAACCACGCGTGGTCATGGCGGGCGAGCCCAGGCGGATGCCGCTGGTGACCATCGGCTTTTGCGGGTCGTTGGGGATGCCGTTCTTGTTGCAGGTGATGTGCGCGGCGCCCAGGATGGCTTCGGCTTCCTTGCCCGTCAGGTTCTTGGGGCGCAGGTCCACCAGCATCACGTGGCTCTCGGTGCGACCGCTGACGATGCGCAGACCACGCTTGGTCAGCGTCTCGGCCAGGGCCGCGGCGTTCTTGACCACTTGCTGCTGGTAGGCCTTGAACTCGGGCGACAGGGCTTCCTTGAAGGCCACGGCCTTGCCGGCGATGACGTGCATCAGCGGGCCGCCCTGGATGCCAGGGAAGATGGCCGAGTTGATCTTCTTGGCGATGTCTTCGTTGTTGCTCAGCACGATGCCGCCACGCGGGCCGCGCAGGCTCTTGTGGGTGGTCGAGGTGACCACGTCAGCGAAGGGCACGGGGTTGGGGTAGACGCCCGCAGCGATCAGGCCGGCGTAGTGGGCCATGTCGACCATGAAGTAGGCGCCGACTTCCTTGGCGATCTTGGCGAAGCGCTCGAAGTCGATGCGCAGCGCAAAGGCCGAAGCGCCAGCGATGATCAGCTTGGGCTTGTGCTCACGAGCCAGGGCTTCCATCTTGTCGTAGTCGATGTTTTCCTGGGCGTCCAGGCCGTAGGACACGACCTTGAACCACTTGCCCGACATGTTGAGCTGCATGCCGTGGGTCAGGTGACCGCCTTCGGCCAGGCTCATGCCCATGATGGTGTCGCCGGGCTGCAGCAGCGCGAAGAACACCGACTGGTTGGCTTGCGAGCCGGAGTTGGCCTGCACGTTGGCGAAGTTGGCGCCGAACAGTTGCTTGAGGCGGTCGATGGCCAGTTGCTCGACGACGTCGACGTTCTCGCAACCACCGTAGTAGCGCTTGCCGGGGTAGCCCTCGGCGTACTTGTTGGTCAGCTGGGAGCCTTGGGCTTCCATGACGGCCGGCGAGGTGTAGTTCTCGGAGGCGATCAGCTCGATGTGGTCTTCCTGACGCTGGTTTTCGGCCTGGATGGCGGCGAACAGCTCGGGGTCGACGTTGGCGATGGTGGATTGAGCGCGAACGAACATGGGCAGTCTCTTCAAGACGGTTGATGACCTGCCACCCACCAGGGACGGTGGGTGATGAAGGCTGCCCAGGCGAACGGCTGGAACGACATCGTCCTTGACCTTCGGTCACGACGGCATCGGCTGCGCTTCCCGGTGGTTCACCACCTCAGGCCGCTGAATGCGGCCATCTATCGCCAGTCGCGCAGACATTGGATTGTAGCGGAGGCCGCAAAGGCCTGCATGACAGCCCCTGCGCCGATCAGCCCCACACACCGGGGGCCGACGCCATGAGCGCTCACGGCCCTCCAGCGATCAACGGCCAGACAGCGGCTGGGTCAGCAGTGCCACCTGTTCGGTCGATCGGGCGGGGGCATGGTGAGGTGCGGCCTCGCCAGCCGAAGGCACGGTCTGGGCAGGCTCGGCGGCTTCCAGGGTGTGACCACCCGCGGCGGCACCCGATGCAGCCTGAGGTGCAGCGACCTGAACGGTGCTCGGCACACTGGCCTGGGGCAAGCTGACGTTGAAAGCCACCTTCTGGCCCGAGGCCACCTGGCGCAGGTAGGCGGCTTCGGCCAGCACCTTGGCGCCATAACCACCGTCATCGGCCAGGTTGGCCGCCCCCACGTAGTGCTTCAGGCCGCCGGCCACGCTGCCAGCGCGGCGGATGCAGTCCTGCAGCACCTGCACGCCCACGCGCAGGTTGGTCACGGGGTCAAAGGCCGCGTTCTGGCCGCCAAAGATGGCGTACTTGTCGTGGTGCACACGCGTCATGACCTGCATCAGGCCTTGCGCACCCACATGGCTTTGCGCAAATGGGTTGAAGCTGGACTCAACGGCCATCACGGCCAGCAGCAGCGTCGGATCCAGGCCAGCACGTTGCCCCAAGGCCCAAGCCTCCTGCACCAGGCGGCTGACCGGTTCGGGCGCAACGCTGTAGCGACGAGCGATCCAGTGGGCCACCGCAGCTTGCTGCCGACTGAGTTCAGCGGGGTTGGTGGCAGTGGCGCGCTGGATGGCCTCGGGCTCGGCCATGGCCAGCAGGATGTCGGGCGCATTGTCTGCGCCGCCCTCGGCACGCTGGATGGCGCGGGCAGACAACCACGAGAGGGCCTGGTCTTCCAGGCCATGCCGCAGGTCCGGGCGCCCCGCCAGGAAACCGACCACCACGACAGCCACCAGGCCGACGGCAGCCAGCACATGGTGGCTCGCGTGACGCAGCCCCCCCAGGACGTCCGAGGCGACAACGCCCAGGACCTCGCCGATGCGGGCGGCGGGGTTCGACGCGGTCGGGGCAACCAGGGGCGCCTCGGCAGCACGTTCAAACGTAGACATGACTATCCTTTCCTCACCCCGTTGGCCGCATGGGCTGGCTGCCATGAAGCAGCCTGCGCAACCAGGTCGGCGGTGATAATCGCCCCGGCTTCGAGGCTGCAGGCGGTCGCATGGCGACCATGGGCCTGACCTCGAAAAGGGTGCCAAGCCACTTGGGCAACACCCGGCAATCTCAAGGACCGGAGCTGACGAGGATGCCCAGAGGCACCCAGGGTTAACCCGGAAAAAATCGGTTCCGGGATCGACGGGGCGGATTCTAGGCAGCCTTGAAATAACCAGTCAAGCATAAAGAACCACTTCCTTATTACTCTCAGAGCATGAAATACCGAGATTTGCGGGACTTTGTGGCAGGCCTCACCCGTGAGGGGGAACTCAAGCGCATCGGCGACCCGGTGTCGGTCCACCTGGACATGACCGCCTTGTGCGACCGCGTCCTGAGGGCTGGCGGCCCCGCCCTCTGGTTTGAAAAGCCCGTCGGCAAGCTGGATCTGCAAGGGCGCCCTGCGCGCACGCACACCACGCCGGTGCTCGCCAACCTCTTTGGCACCCCCAAGCGAGTGGCCCTGGGGATGGGGGCATCTGACGTCAGCGAGCTGCGCGACATCGGCCGGCTGCTCGCCAGCCTGAAAGAACCCGAGCCGCCCAAAGGGTTGAAAGACGCCGGCAAGCTGCTGCACATGGCCAAGGCCCTGTGGGACATGAAGCCCACGAACGTGCGCCGCGCCGACTGCCAGGCCGTCGTGCGAGAAGGCAGCGACGTCGACCTGACCGAGCTGCCCATCCAGCATTGCTGGCCCGACGACGCCGCACCGCTGCTGACCTGGGGCCTGGTCGTCACCCGTGGCCCTCAAAGCGTGCCCAACCCTCGCCGACGCCAGAACCTGGGCATCTACCGCCAGCAGCTCATCGGCAAGCGCCAGCTCATCATGCGCTGGCTGACCCACCGAGGCGGCGCGCTCGACTTCCGCGAGTTCGCGCTGGCCAACCCGGGCCAGCCCTTCCCCATCGCCGTGGCCTGCGGGGCCGACCCGGCCACCATCCTGGGTGCCGTCACCCCCGTGCCCGACACCTTGGGCGAGTACCAGTTCGCCGGCCTGCTGCGCGGCAGCCGCACCGAGGTCGCTGACACCTCCGTGGGCGAAGGCGAGCACCGCCTGCAGGTGCCGGCCTCGGCCGAGTTCGTGCTGGAGGGGCACATCCCCACGGCGCCGGCCGGCTACCAGGGCGTGAGCGAGCACGGCGTGCCACTCAAAGAGAAGAACGGCTACCTGCACGCGCTGGAAGGCCCCTACGGCGACCACACCGGCTATTACAACGAGCAGGACTGGTTCCCCGTCTTCGAAGTCAAGCGCCTGACGAACCGCGAAGACCCGGTCTACCACTCCACCTACACCGGCAAGCCGCCGGACGAGCCTGCCGTGCTGGGCGTGGCGCTCAACGAGGTCTTCGTGCCCATCCTGCAAAAGCAGTTCCCCGAGATCGTCGACTTCTACCTGCCACCCGAGGGCTGCAGCTACCGGATGGCCATCATCAGCATGAAGAAGGCCTACGCGGGCCACAGCAAGCGCCTGATGTTCGGCCTGTGGAGCTTCCTGCGCCAGTTCATGTACACCAAGTTCATCGTCATCGTCGACGACGACGTGGACATCCGCAACTGGCAGGAAGTCATCTGGGCCATCACCACCCGCATGGACCCGGTGCGCGACACCACCCTGGTCGATCACACCCCGATCGACTACCTGGACTTCGCCTCGCCGGTCAGCGGCCTGGGCGGCAAGATGGGCCTGGACGCCACCAACAAGTGGCCGGGCGAGACCGACCGCGAATGGGGCCGCGTCATCACCATGCCCAAGGACGTGACCGACCGGGTCGAAGGCCTGGTGGTGCGCATCCTGGGCGCCTGAATCCCACGCGTCGAAGTGGAGGCTTTGTGAGACTTTTTTGACCCTGCTCACATCTCGGCGCGATCGGCCACTTGCCGCCAAACCGGTCCTGGATTAACCTGCAGTTGCCTGCCGAGAGCAGGTACCTCAAGCAGACGCAGTCCCTGCGTCTCGGGAAGTGGCAGACCTTGATCTCTGACGCTTTCCTGCGCGACCCTTGAGTCGCGTCGCCCCCGGCTCAGGCCGGGGGTTTTCGTTTCTGCGAGACTCTCAGCCATCGCCCTCGCGGGCTTGACCTTGATGGGTTCTCGACATGAGCGACGCTGCGACCGACACCCCCTCCTCCGCCCAGGAAGCCACTTTCGCTGGCGGCTGTTTCTGGTGCCTCGAAGCCGCCTTCAACCGATTGCAAGGCGTTTTGCAGGCCGAGTCCGGCTACAGCAATGGCGAGCACCCGAAGCCGGACTACGAGTCCGTGTGCACCGGACGAACGGGCCATGCCGAAGTCGTGCGGGTGCGCTTCGACCCGGCGCGCGTGAGTTACCAACAGCTGCTGGAGGTGTTCTTCTTCCTGCACGACCCGACCACGCTGAACCGCCAGGGCAACGACGTCGGCACGCAATACAGATCGGGCATCTACACGCACTCGACCGAGCAGGCCGAGCAAGCGCGCGCGCTGATCGAGCAACTCACCGCCAGCGGGGTGCACGCCTCGCCCATCGTGACCGAGGTCATGCCGGTGCGGAACTACCACCCGGCAGAGGTCTATCACCAAGGCTACGTGGCACAGAACCCCTACCAGGGCTACTGCGCGGTGGTGGTGGCACCCAAGCTGGAGAAATTCCAGCGCACCTTCAGCGAACTGCTCAAATCAGAGGGCTGATGAGCCCTTGGTCGCTGCCCCACAATGTGGGCCCATGACACACAGCCCGCCGCCCTTCACTGCCCAGGAAGCCAACCAGCTCATTGCCTTGTTCAGCGCGGGGCGCCATGCGGAACTCGAGTCACGGGCCAGGGAGTTCACCCGCCTGCACCCCGAGGTGGGCTTCATCTGGAAGGTCCTGGGGGTCGCGCTGATGGCCCAAAACAAGGACGGTGTGGCGGCCCTGAGCAAGGCTGCGGAGCTGATGCCACAGGACGCCGAGACCTGGAGCAACCTGGGCAACGCCCAGCGTGCCCAGGGCCTGCTGAGCCAGGCTGAAGAAAGCCACCGCCATGCGATCGCGCTGGCCCCCACACAAGCCAGCCACGCCTACAACCTGGCGATCGCGCTCACTGACCAACACAAGCTGCCCGAAGCGGCCGAGGCCTATCGCCAGGCCATCGCCGCGAACCCCGCTTTCGCCGATGCCCATTTCAACCTGGGCATCTTGCAACAGAAGCTGCAGCAACTTGACGCCGCGGAGGCCAGCTTCAAGGCTGCTGTCCAGGCACAACCCGCCCACGCTCAGGCCTGGTGCAACCTGGGCGCCCTGCACGCCAGACGGGGCAGGCTGGACGAAGCACACGCGGCGCTCAAACAGGCGATCAGGCTCGCCCCCGACATGGCCGACGCCCACCACAACCTGGGCAACGTCCACAAGGATGCCCTGCGCATGACGCAGGCACTCCAAGCCTTTGGAGAAGCCATCCGGCTGCAGCCAAGCCATGTGGATGCGCAACAGGGGATGGGGCAAGTGCTGGGCAAGCTGCGCCAGTACCAGGCTGCGATCGTCGCCTTGAAGCGCGCCATCGAAATCGATCCCAAGCACGTCGATGCCTGGATCGACCTGGGCAATGTGCACAAGGAGGTCGGGGACCTCGATGACGCCCTGGCCTGCTTCGAACACGCGGACCAGTTCGCGCCAGATCGGCTGGACGTGCTGAGCAACTGGCTGATGCTCAGCAACTACGCCAGCAGCGTGCCTCGTCAACGACGCATCGAGCGCGCACGCCAATACGGCGATCGCGTGCGTGCCCAGGTCATCGACGCGCCTGTTCGCCCGCATCGCTGGGACCCGGAAAAGCCGCTGAGGGTTGGCCTGGTGTCCGGTGACCTCCGGCGCCACCCCGTGGGCTACTTCCTGGACACCGTGCTCCATGCCATCCAGGCGCAATCGGGCAACAGCCTCGCGCTGATCGGTTACCCCACACAAGGCCTGAGCGACGCTTTGACCCATCGCCTCAAGGCCTGCTGCACCGCCTGGCACCCCTTGGTCGGGCTGGACGACGCCACCGCCGCACGGCACATCTGCGACGACGACATCGACATCCTGATCGACCTCTCGGGCCACACCGCTCACACGCGGCTGTCTGTCTTCGCCTGGCGACCTGCGCCTGTTCAGGTCAGCTGGCTCGGCTATTTCGCCACCACAGGCCTTCCGGACATGGACCACTTCCTGTCCGACCCCTGGAGCACACCGGCCGAGCTGCAACAGGACTTCACCGAGCGGCTGTGGCTGCTGCCCGAAACACGCCTGTGCTTCAGCCCGCCGGAGTCGGCACCGCCGGTGTCCGACCTGCCAGCAACACAACAGGGGCACGTCACTTTCGGTTGCTTCAACAACCTCACCAAACTCAACGACGAAGTGCTGCAACTGTGGGCAGCCGTCATCCAGGGTGTGGCGGGCAGCCGGCTGTTTCTCAAGGCCCCCCAACTCGACGACGCACAGGTGCACGACCTCACCTTGCGGAGACTGCTCGCCCTGGGCATTGATCGCGACCGCCTGATCCTGGAAGGCAACTCACCGCGCGACGAATACCTGCGCGCCTATCACCGCGTGGACATCGGGCTCGACCCCTTCCCCTTCACCGGCGGCACCACCACCGCCGAAAGCTTGTGGATGGGCGTGCCCGTTCTGACCTTGCAAGGCGACTGCCTGGTGGCCCGCCAGGGCGTCAGCATGATGATGAACGTGGGGCTTGCGGAATGGGTTGCCAATGATGCGCAGGCATACCGCGACAAAGCGATCGCCTTCGCGAGCGACCTGCCTGCCCTGAGCCGGCTTCGCGCCGGGCTGCGCGGACAAGCCAGCCGGTCACCGCTGTTCGATGCCCCCCGGTTCGCGCGACACTTTCAGGAGGCCCTGCGAGGGATGTGGCGACAACGCTGCAGCGATGCAGCAAAGCCGAGGCCCTGAGGACCACCCTGTTTCAAGGCGCCAGGCGTTGGCGCAACCAGGAGCCATCGGCCTGAAGCAGGTACTCGATGCGGTCATGCAGGCGAGACGGGCGCCCTTGCCAGAACTCCCAGCGGTCGGGCAACAAGCGATGCCCACCCCAATGAGCAGGGCGCGGCGGGTGCTCACCCCAGCGGGCCTGTTGCTCCGCCCAGGCCTGCTGCAGCGCCGCCCTGGAGGGCAGCACGCTGCTCTGCGGAGACGCCCAGGCACCGATCCGGGAGCCCAGGGGGCGCGCCATGAAGTACGCGTCAGACTCCTGCTCGCTGACCAGCTCCACCCGGCCTTCCACCCGAACCACGCGCTCCAATTCCGGCCAGAAGAACTGCACCGCAGCCACAGGTTGCCGGGCCAATTCCAGACCCTTGCGGCTCTGGTAGTTGGTGAACCAGACCAACCCTCGCTCATCGGCCCCCTTGAGCAAGATGACACGGGTTGACGGACGCCCGTCCTGACCCACTGTGGCCAAGGTCATGGCATTGGGCTCCAGGGCCTTGGCCTTCACCGCCTCATCGAACCAATGGTGGAACTGCGCAACCGGGTCAGCCAAGACCTGGCCCTCGTCCAGCTCCGCTTGTTCGTAGCTCTTGCGCATCTGCGCCAAATCATGAGGTGTTTTGTCCATGGTCCGAGTATCGGTGCTTTGGATTGATGCCTGAAATGACTCAAATCAATTCAGCACACGGGTATGCCCCTAAGTGAAGCTTCCCTGGTTGCTGCGGCGCACCAGTTTCACACTTGGGAAAGGGAAGAACAAATGGAAACTGCCGTCACCGCCATCATCACACCCGCCCCGTCCGATCGCCCAGATGGTGGTGGCGCTGTCGCAGGCTTGCCCTCGTTCCTGGACGGCACGCAGCACCTGGTTCAAAGCTGCCAGGGGTGCGGCATGCACGTGGTCCTGCTGGGCTCGACTTCGCTGCTGGCGAAGGCCTCTCGCTGGGAACTGAAAGCCCCTTTGCAACTGGCGCCGATCCAGGAAGCACACCCTGCCCAATGGCTGTCTTCCGCCCTCCGGGCTGGCGTTCAGGTCAGCGCTCAAGCATCGGGCTGGGTGCTTTTGCCCAGCGGCCTGACCCCACCTCGGCCGCACACCCTGACGCAACTGCGCCAGGCATTGCGCCAACACCTGCTGGTCTATCCCAGCCACGGTGGGCGGGTTGGCATGCCCATGGGTTTTGGACAGGAGCTGTTCTCCGAGCTCATCCGGTTGAACTCGGACCGGGAACTGCTTCGGCTGATGAACCGATACCCCGCGCAGCCCCTGGAGCTCGACGACCCGACGGTGCTCATGCAGGCCTGGGAGCACCTGTTCCCGCAAGTGGGACCCATCCCCCCCGCCACGACCACCCGAGACCCGCTGCGCGGTTGACCCCGAGCCTCAAGCGGCAAACCCCGCCTCCGAATGCAAAAAGGCCCTCTCTCGAGGGCCCTTTGCTTTTGCGCGGGGCAGCCGCAGCCGCCCCGTTCAATCACTTGGCGACGTACAGAGCCGAAGAGATCGACTTCTTGCGCAGGTTGGTGCTCACGTCCTGGGTCAGGGTGCCGTAGTCGAACTTCAGGGCGTCCTGAGCGATTTCGGGCAGCAGCAGGGCGCTGTTCAGGGCGTCCTGAGCACCTTGGGACAGGCGCAGGTTTTTCAGCACTTCGTGGCCGGTGACGGTCAGGGGGAACTTGTACTTCAGGGCCAGCTTGGTGTCGACTTCGAAGGTGTACAGGTGCTGCTGGGTGGCCGTGGTGCCGCCCTTGGGGGTGATGTCGGCCAGCACCTTCTGGGCGGCGTAGTCGATGGTGAAATTGGCCAGGGTCAGGCCATACACCAGACCGGTGTCGTCGTCGGTGCGGTCGAAGTACAGGGCCGAGCCAGCGGCTTGACCGGACTTGATCGACAGGTTGCTGCCGATGACGATTTTGGTGATCGGGAAGCTGTACGACTGGTAGTTCACCGAGCCGGAACCGCCGTTGACGGGTGCACCTTGAGCGGTGGCGTTGCCCTTGGCAACCACCGACAGGTGAACCAGGTCAAAGCTGTCCAGGTTGTCCTGGGTGAAGGTTTGCACCGAGTTCGATTCGGTCCAGGCGAAGGGGATGGTCAGGTCGGCGTGAGCGGCCGAGACAGCGAACAGGGCGACGGCGGCAGCGGTGGCGCGGAGGGAAACAGCGGCGAGTTTCATGTGTTCTCCAGTAGGTGATCTTGGGTTCAGGGGCTGCGATCAATTGCGTTGATCGGTGAGTTCATGATGGCAACAAGCCGCTTTGCCGTGGCCCCGTGAATGCGGGAGGAGGCCAGGGGAATCCCCGCAGAAATCAGCCATCTTCAAGGGCTATCCCTGAGCGTTAAATGACGCCACGACGCAGGGTAATCACCATTCGACGCAAATTGAACCAATTTGACTCAACGGCCCTTCATCGGTCGCCTTCAAATGAAAAAAGCGACCCGAAGGTCGCTTTTGTTGTCTGCCATCGGGCGATCAAGTCGCCCAAATGAGGCAGGTCATCACTTGGCCGAGTAAGGCGTGGTGTTGACAGCCTTGGAACGCAGCTTCGTGGTCACGTCCTGGGTCAGGGTGCCGAACGAGGCCGCCAGGGACTCGGCGACGATGTCGGCGTTGAGTTCCAGGGTCGTCAGGATCACGTTCTGAGCCTGAGGGGTCAGGCGCAGGTCACCCAATTGCTCGTGCAGCGTGATGTTCAGCGGGAAGCTGTACTTCAGGCCCAGGGGCGTGTTCACCGTGAAGTTGTACAGCGGCATCATCTTCTGGGTGGAGCCACCCTTGGGAGTGGTGTCGGCCAGCACCTGCTTCTTGGTGTAGTCGATGGTGAAGTTGGCCAAGGTCAGGCCCAGGATCGCACCGGTGTCTTCGTTCATGCGATCGAAGTACAGGGCAGCGCCAGAAGCGGTACCGGAGGCGATCTTCAGGCCAGAGCCGATGACGATCTTGGTGATCGGGAAGCTGAAGGCAGCGGGCGTGGCGTAGGGGCCAGCCTTGACAGCCGAAGCCGTGCCGCGAGCGGAGATCGTGATGCCGACGAGGTCAAGGGCGTCCAGGTTGTCGGACGTGAATTCTTGAACCGAGTCGGCCACCAGGAAGTTGGTGGGCAGGGTCAGGGCCTGGGCCGACACGGCGGACAGGCTGACGATGGCGGCGACGGCGCTCAGACGGAGAGAAAATTGTTGCATGGTGGCTCCTGAGTGGCGGTCACCCAACCCATCCGGGTGACCATGGCTCAAATCATCGGGGCTGGGCTCAAAACAGTGCCCCCCCGATTTGAGTGAGCGGGCCTGTGGGCACGTGCGATACCGCACAAATTGAAGCACCCGAACTTCAAATGAAGTACGGGTTAGCCCGATTCACTCAAAAGTTGTAGCCCACGCTGACCGTGACGATCGTGTTGGTGATCTTCATCTTTTGCTCGCGCACGAAGGTGCCGAGGTTGGACTGGCCCTTGCTGCGGGCGACCAGTTCGGTGATCAGGGTCGTGCCGCCAACGGTGCCAGCGGCGCCCACAGAGTTGTCCACCAGAAGTGCATCACCCTCAGCAACAGCTTGCGCAATACGAGGGTGAAGGTCATTCAACACTGCCGCCCCTGACTTGATTTCGGTGTTCGAGGTCACGAGCCTTGACGTGGCTCGCAAACCAACTTGGCCGACCGACACATTCAGATGCAGTGAGTCATTCAACGGAGCTTGCAAGCCGACAAAGGGCCCTGCACCAAACACGTTCTTTGTCGAAATCGTGGTCTTTCCGCCAACGTATGAATCGAGAAATGGCGTGGTCTTCGCACCAAAAAAGATGGCGTACATCACACCAACGCCAACATACGGTCGAACCGGCCAAGTCTTGGCGTCACCGAAGTTGTAGCTACCGATAACCAAGGGAGGAAGCAACTTCGTGGTCGCGATGTGCTTGCCATTGATGCCATTGGGGGTCACCCCATCGGCACGGTAGCCCTCACCATAGATCTTCACGCTCATGGGCATGGCAAGGACGAAACCTTCCAACAACCACCTCTGGTTGTCATCCAGCCAGTAACCAACAGAAACCGTTGGCGTACCGATGTTCTTTTGAACCCGCGCCTTGATGCCCGCCGGCGTGCCAATTCCGTTGATACCGGTTTCGGTGAATGCGCCGAGAGGGCCACTAAAAACTTCTTTGGCCAAGGGGTTGTATACCAAACCGCCTTGTTGGTCATCATACCTGGCGCAATCTTCAGCACTGCTCGCGCCAGGATTGGTTCCACCAGCGCACCCATCAGAAATTCGACCACCCAAATCAAATGCGTTGTCCAGATCCTCGCGCGAAACCGCGAACCCAGAGACGTCCTTGACCTCCCCAGACTTCGTCCGCGTGAACGCCGACGTGTAGCCGATGCGCATGAACAAGCGGCTGCGGACGCTGCTGTCCCAGCCGGTCGGGAAAATCGAGTTCGTCTGCTGTTGCGCAGAAACAGGCATGGCCGCACAGGCGGCCAGGGCGATCACCGCGAGCTGCGGGAAACCGAATCGGATGGAAGGCATGCTGTCTGTCTCCTGGCAGCTCAGGGGGCCGCCTCAGGGATGATTTCTCGGTGCAATAAAAAAGCCGCTCACGACAGCGAGCGGCTGGTCGCACACAGGGCCGAAGCCCCGTGTGACCTCAATGTGCTCAGCGAGCAGCGCGGCGGCGGCCGAACAGACCCAGGCCAACCAGGCCAGCGGCCATCAGGGCGTAGGTGCTGGGCTCAGGGATCGGGGTGGCGATCACGGAGATGTTGGACGTGATCGAACCGAAACCAGCCGTGTTGGTGGCGGTGCGGTTGTTCACGGCGTTGATGCCCGAGCGGCCGGTGTTGTTCAGGTTCAGCGACTTGACGAAGATGGCGTCGATGTCAGTGGCCTTGACCAGGAACAGGCCCGACAGGACGTTGGTCGACGACAGGGTCGAAGAACCAGCGCTGGCGGGAGCGCCAGGGGTCAGGTCGAACGTGGTGGGACCGCTGATGGTGTCGTACGTCCACAGGGCGTAGTCGTTCAGGGTGCCCACGCCATTGGCGCCAACGATGTCGGCGTAAATGGTCTTGGTGGTCAGGTCAACCTTCAGGTCGCTGATGCTCAGAGAGCCAGCGCCGTTGGTGGCGCTGTTCTTGACGGTGGTTTGCAGCGAGCCGCCTTGGGTTTGCACAGAGGTCACGGTGACGGCGGCGCCGTCAAAGGTGCTGGTCAGGCCGGTGACGGGGGCGGCAGCGGCAACGCTCACGTACTTCACGGCGCCGGAGGCGTTCGTGGAAGTCGAGATTTGCAGCGTTGCGTCAGGCACGGCTTGCAAGCCGACCGAAGCCAGGTTCAGGGCGGTGATGAGCAGCTTGGAGAAGCTCAGGGTGCCGCTGCCGGACAGGTCGCTGAAGGTGTAGCCGTTGCTGGCGTAGGAGGCGCCTGGTGCGTTGGTCAGAGTGCCGGTTTCGAGGGCAGCTTGGGCTGCGCCAGCGAACATCATGACGGCGGTGGCGGCGATCAGGCTTTTGTTGAATTTCATCGATTTCTCCACAGAAGGGTGTCGATCAAAGCAAGCTTGGTTTGTTTTCCAAGGTCTTGCTGACATGCATTCACTTTAAGAGGGAGCTCACCTTGAGGCATCGGGGAACTCCCTGTCGATCTGTGCAAAGCACCACGGACAGGGGGGATGCTTGCCGACTTTCCCCTCGAATGAGGGGGCGGGGCATCCCTTGCCCAGGGCTCAGCGTGCAGCGCGACGGCGAGCGAACAGACCCAGGCCAACCAGGCCAACACCCATCAGGGCGTAAGCAGAGGGCTCAGGCACAGCCGACACCGAGATGGTGATGTTGGAGGTGATCGAGCCGAAGCCGGTGGCACCGTTGTTCACGCCAGCCAGGGCGGGGGCGCCCAGGTCAGCGTTCAGGTTGGTGGCTTGCACCAGCAGTGCCAGCGCGTCGTCATAGATCTGCAGGTTGGTCAGGGTGTTGCTGACGGTGATGGAGCCACCAGCGGCGATGATCGCGTCCAGGTCGAACGAGGTCGGGCCGGAGATCTCGGCGAAAGACCAAATCTTCTGGTTGGTGACAGTGCCAACGCCGTTGCCACCGATCAGGGTGCCGTAGACGTCCTTGTTCACCAGGTCAACGCGCAGGTCGGTGATGGTGATGAAGCCCGTGCCGTCGGCCACGCCAGCTTCAACGCCAGCTTCGGTCAGGGTTTGGGTGGCGCCACCGGAGGTGCCGACGCCCGTGATGGCCACGGTGCTGGCGCTGGTGAGGGTGCCGGTCAGCGAGGTCACCGGGGCAGCGGCGCTGACAGCGGTGTAGCCGCCGGGAACGCCGTCGATGGTCGAGTTGGCGCGACCGAAGTTGGTCACTTCAACGACGCCCAGGTTCAGGGTGTCGAGCAGGTCTTGCGAGAAGGTCAGGGAACCGGAACCGGTCAGGCCACTGATCAGGTAGCCGCCGACCGTCAGGTCGCCGCCTTCGTTGACGGTGAAGGAGGCGGCGTTGGCGCCACCAGCGGCCACGAAGGCTGCGGCCACGACCAGGCTCTTCAGATTGAATTTCATTGTGATCTCCACTCTCTAATGCGGACGTGCTTGTTGAGAGAACTTCTGGCTTGGCCGGGGCGTCCGCAAGCTCCCCGGCTGCCGGCAGGCTTGGATCGCCTGCTTCGTTCACATCTTGGCCCGCGCACCATGGCGGTTCAAGTTAGCTTTCCCGAAGATTGCAACAATCCGTCAACCTGCCATCCCTGGCAAGGCACCCGCCCCCTCAGCCAAGGGTAGGGGAAACGCTCACTCGTGGAAATTCACGCTTTTTGACACCTCATTGGGATCAATAGGCGCCACGGATCGCAGTCAAGCCAGGCTCACGCGAGCGAACTTGCGCTTGCCCACCTGCACGACGTACACCCCGGCGCCGAGCTTCAAGGCCCTGTCTGACACCGGCTGGCCGTCGATCCTCACCCCCCCCTGCTCGACCATGCGGCTGGCCTCGCTGGTGGATGGCACCAGGCCAGCCTGCTTGAGCAGGACACCAATGCCCAGGCCGTCAGCGGGGACGGTCAGCGACACCTCGGGGATGTCGTCGGGCACACCACCCTTGGATCGGTTGACGAAGTCCTGCAGCGCCGATTCGGCGGCTCCAGCGCCATGGAAGCGCGTGACGATCTCCTGGCCCAGCATGACCTTGGCGTCGCGCGGGTTGCGGCCTGCGGCGCACTCGGCCTTCAACTGCTCGATTTCAGCCAGCGAACGGAAGCTCAGCAAGGTGAAATACGTCCACATCAGGTCGTCGCTGACGCTCATGAGCTTGCCGAACATGTCGTTGGGCGCTTCGCTGATGCCGATGTAGTTGTTCTTGGACTTGGACATCTTCTCGACGCCGTCCAGGCCCACCAGCAAGGGCATGGTCAGGATGCACTGGGCCTCCTGGCCGTATTCGGCCTGCAGGTGGCGGCCCATGAGCAGGTTGAATTTCTGGTCGGTGCCGCCGAGTTCCAGGTCGGACTTCAGGGCCACCGAGTCATAGCCCTGCATCAGCGGGTAGAGGAACTCGTGCACGCTGATCGAGGTGCCGGCGTGAAAGCGGTCGTGGAAGTCGTTGCGCTCCATCATGCGCGCCACGGTGTAGCGGCTGGCGAGCTGGATCATGCCGCGCGCGCCCAGGGCGTCGCACCATTCGCTGTTGTAGCGGATCTCGGTGCGGGCGGGGTCGAGCACCAGGCTGGCCTGTTTGTAATAGGTCTCGGCGTTGGACTTGACCTGCTCGGGCGTCAGCGGCGGGCGGGTGGTGTTTCGCCCAGAGGGGTCACCGATCAGCGATGTGAAATCGCCGATCAAGAAGATCACCTGGTGGCCGATATCCTGCAATTGGCGCAGTTTGTTCAGCACCACGGTGTGGCCCAGGTGGATGTCGGGCGCGGTCGGATCCAGGCCGAGCTTGATGCGCAGGGGCACCCCGGTGGCTTCCGAGCGCGCCAGCTTTTTCAGCCATTCGGCCTCGGGCAGCAGTTCGTCCACGCCTCGGCGGGTGATCGCCAGCGCCTCCCTCACTCGATCGGTGATGGGGTGGTCTGGCAGGGCTTCGGACGCTTTTTCGGGGTGAGACATGGTGAACCAACAGGTGAAAATCAGCAGGCGGGAGGGCAGCATGTGCCCGCTATACTCCGCGCAACGCGCGCGCAGGCACACAGCTTGCGTAGCCAGGGAGCTCATTTTAAGGGGGGTGGCATGAACACCCCTTCGCACGCTGACAGGAATCCCGTTTTGGCTTCTTCCCGACTGTTCGATCGCGTGATCGACGTGCTGCAGTCCCTGCGACTGGCACCCATTGCCGCCGCTGCCCAGGCTTTTCAGAACGCAGCCCACCGCCACCCCCGTCGCGTCAGCGCCGCCGTGCTGACCTTGCTGGCCGGCTCCGCTGTCACCGCTTTCGGCGTGGCCCCGCTGAGCAGCCTGCCCGAGGGCCCCACCCCGGTCATCACCCAGATCACGCAGGCCGTTGAGCCGGCTGAACTGTCCGTGCAGCTGCAGCGGCTGGACCTGCAAAGCATGCGCCTGTATCGCAGCGAGGTCACGCGCTCGGCCGACACGGCAGACAGCCTGCTCAAGCGCCTGGGCGTCGACGACATGGAGGCGGCCCAGTTCGTGCGCAACGACCCGGTGGCAGCCACGATCCTGCAGGGGCGCCTGGGCAAGTCGGTCAAGGCCATGGTCGAGGACGGCAAGCTGATCGAGCTCGTGGTTCGCGGCCCGGCCGACACCAGCGCCGACATCGACATCCATTTCACCAAGGTGCTGATCAGCCGCCAACCCCAGGGTGGCTTCTCGGTGCAACGTGCCGTGCTGCCGCTCGAGCGCACGCCGCAAATGGCTTCGGCCACGATCCAGTCCTCCTTGTTTGCCGCAGCCGACGACGCCCGCATCCCGGACGCCGTGACCAACCAGATCGCCGAAATCTTCGGCAACGACATCGACTTCCGCCGCGAGCTGCGCAAGGGCGACGCCTTCAGCGTGCTTTATGAGGCCCACCTGGCCGAAGGCGAGCCCGTGACCTGGGGCAACCCGGCCGGTCGCGTGCTGGCTGCCCGCTTCATCAACAAGGGCGAGGTGCACGACGCCGTCTGGCACCAGGAGCCTGGCCGCAAGGGCGCCTACTTCGACATGACCGGGCGCAGCAAGGTGCGCGCCTTCCTGTCGTCGCCGCTGGCCTTCTCGCGCGTGACCTCCGGGTTCGCGATGCGCTTTCACCCCATCCACAAGACCTGGCGCGCGCACCTGGGCGTGGACTTCGGCGCCCCCACCGGCACACCCGTTCGCACCGTGGGCGAAGGCGTGGTGACCTTCTCGGGCTGGCAGAACGGCTACGGCAACGTGGTGCAGGTTCAGCACAGCGGCAACCGCAGCACCGTCTACGCTCACTTGAGCCGCATCGACGTGCGACGTGGCGAGCGCGTCGAGCAAGGCGCTCGCATCGGTGCCGTGGGTGCCACGGGCTGGGCCACCGGTCCGCACCTTCACTTCGAATTCAAGGTGGGCGGTCAGCACGTTGACCCGATGACCATCGCCAGGGCCTCCGAGAGCCTGCAGTTGTCGGCGCAGTCGCTGGCCCAGTTCCGCAGCAAGGCCGTGGACATCGCCGAGCGCCTGAAAATGGCAGGCGAGTGGCAGGCAGCAGGCGCTCAGTCCGGCCCCCGCTTCGAATGAACAAGGCTGGCGCTGAAGGTCAGCCCATCGACTCGCCGACACCCCCGCCTCACATGGGGCATGAGGCGTACATCGGGCTGATGTCCGGCACCTCGCTGGATGGTGTCGATGGCGTGCTCAGCAGGGTGGAGGGTCGGCGCTGGCAAACGGTGTCCCACGCACACCACCCCTTCCCGCCCTCTTTGCGTCAGGCCCTGCTGGACCTGAACACACCAGGCCCCGACGAACTGCACCGGGCAGCCCTCGCCTCCCAGGCGCTGGCCGTGGTGTACGCGGAAGTGGTGCAGGCCGTTTGCGAAAAGGCACAGGTGCTGCCAGCCGAAGTGCGCGCCATTGGCGCCCATGGCCAGACGGTGCGTCACCGCCCGGAGCTTGGCTACACGCTGCAACTCAACCAGCCCGCATTGTTGGCGGAGCTCACCGGCATCGACGTGGTGGCGGATTTGCGCTCGCGCGACGTGGCCGCAGGCGGCCAAGGCGCACCGCTGGTGCCGGCCTTTCACCAAGCCATGTTCGCGCAACCCGGCCACACCGTGGTCGTGCTCAACATCGGCGGCATGGCCAACCTGAGCATCTTGCGACCAGGGCAAGGGCCACTTGGTTTCGACTGCGGGCCGGGCAACGCCTTGCTCGACATGTGGTGCCACAGGCACACCGGTCGGGCCTTCGACGCCAACGGCACATGGGGTGCGGGCGGCCAAGTCCATGAAAGCTGGCTGACCTCCGCCCTGGCGGACCCGTTCTTTGCCCTGCCCCCGCCCAAGAGCACAGGGCGCGACCTGTTCAATGCCGAGTGGCTGGAGCGCTGGTTGGCGCCGCACGGCGTCGCCACCGCTGAAGATGTGCAGGCAACGCTGTGTGAACTGACGGCCCGCTCTGCCGCGCAGGCCGTGCGAGCCCACGCCGCCGACGCGGCCGAGCTGATCGTGTGCGGCGGCGGCGCCCTCAATGGCGACCTGATGCAGCGCCTGGCAAGGCAATTGCCGGGCGTGCACGTGTGTCGCTCCGATGAGCGCGGCCTGGAGGTGATGCAGGTGGAGGCCGCAGCCTTTGCCTGGCTGGCCTGGGGACACGTTCACCGTGTGCCTGGCAACCTGCCGGCCGTGACCGGTGCACGCGGCCCGCGCGTGCTGGGTGCGCTCTACCCGGCCTGACCAGGCCTCAAACGATCGGCAAAACGACAAACGGCCCCACAAGGGCCGTTTTGCTGTTTGCGCCTGGCCTGTTGCGGCCAGAAAGGGTCAGACCGAGAAGCTCGAGCCGCAGCCGCAGGTGGTCGTGGCGTTCGGGTTGCGGATGACGAACTGGCTGCCTTCGAGGTCATCCTTGTAGTCGATCTCGGCACCCACCAGGTACTGAAGGCTCATGGCGTCGATCAACAGGGTGACGCCGTTCTTGTTCATCTGGGTGTCGTCTTCGTTGGTGATCTCGTCGAAGGTGAAGCCGTACTGGAAACCAGAGCAGCCGCCACCTTGCACGAACACGCGCAGCTTGAGCTCGGGGTTGCCTTCCTCTGCCACGAGTTCGGCCACCTTGGAGGCAGCAGCGTCGGTGAAGACGATGGGCGCAGGCGGCGCATCGGGGGCTTGGGTGTCAACGATGTCTTGGGCGACGGCGGTCATGGTGGGGGACTCCAGGAACAGAAAAATCAGGATGCGGCACGCTCGCCGCCACCGGCACCGGGCGCGCTGGCGGCAAGCTTCAGCCCCGGCTTGGCTTCGGACTTCAGGGCGCGCAATTCACCATCGATGGTGGCGCCCTGGTGCATTTCAAGGGCTTCGTACTTGACATCGCCCACGATGCGGGCCTTGGGCTGCAGCTCGAGCAAGTCGTCGGCGATGACAGGGCCTTCGACGCTGCCGTTGATGATGACATGGCCGGCCCTGACCTTGCCATGCACACGGGCTTTGTCGCTGATGACCAGCAGGGTGCGGCCGTCGCCGATGGCCTGGACGTCACCACGGAGCTCGCCGTCGATGCGCAGGCCGTCGGCGAAGCGGATCTCGCCCGTGATGACGGTGCCCTCACCGATCAAGGTGCGAATGGGGGGCGTTTTTTTCCAACCGAACATCGCAGGTTTCCTCAGAGGTCAAGGGCGGGGACAAAGGACAGGGGCAGGCACGCGCCCAAACCCCCAAGGGTACACCGAAGGCCACCGAGATCAAGGCCCCGACCGAGGGCTGGCGTGGGGTGCGTCACAGCCGGTGCACCTGCGTGGCCTTGACCGCGCCCGACTCGTCGAGCACGCGGATCTGGATCTGACGCACAACCACCCCGGCAGGCGGCTGCAGCAGCCCCTCCAGGCGCCGGTACTGCTTGAACTGCACAGACTGGCGCACCATGGGGCCGCTGGTTGACCACGGTGCGGCATCGCGGGTGCCGGTGGCAAAGACCTCGATCGTGCCCCGGAAATCGGCCTGGCCCCGCACGCCCTGTTGCATCACGAGCAGCTGATAGCGAACCGGTCCGGTGGCCGAGGCCTCGACCTGCAGGCCTCGGATGGCGATGGGCTCGCCCGAGGTGGGCAGCAGGCGCTCAAAGAAACCCAAATCGGCCTTCAGCGCCTGGTTTTCGGTTTCGAGCGCTCGGACCTGATCGGCCAGCTTTTGCTGGGTGACGCGCTCGGCCTTGAGCAAGCTGTCGGCCGAGTTGGCGATGGAGCGAGCCTGGTCGCGGTCGGCGCGCAAGCCGTCCAGCTGCGCGCGCAACTCGGTGACTTGCGCCTGGGCGGAGCGGCTGCCCTGCCCCAGCCCGGCCAGCCCGCGCCCGAACTCGAAAGCCCACAGCGCCAGCGCACCCGAAAAGCCGAGCGCGATGGCCACCACCGCCCAGCGCAAAGGCCAGGGCAGGTGGCTGCGAACGGCCATGCGCGGCGAGCTGATCGACAGCCGCCGGCGCAGCAGGCGCCAACGCATCAGGGCAGCACCGGCACGCCGGTCAGGCCCAGGTGCTCATCGAGGCCGCACATCAGGTTCATGCACTGCACAGCCTGGCCCGACGCGCCCTTGGTGAGGTTGTCTTCCACCACCAGGACCATGACGGTGTCGGGCAGCGGACGGTGCACCGCGATGCGCACGGTGTTGGAGGCGCGCACGCTGCGGGTTTCGGGCGCGCTGCCTGCGGGCAGCACGTCGACGAAGCGCTCGCCTCGGTAGGCGTCTTCAAACACCTTTTGCAGGTCGGCGGCCTGGCCGGCGCTGTTCAGGCGCGCGTACAGCGTGGAATGGATGCCGCGGATGATGGGCAGCAGGTGCGGCACGAACAGGCAGTTCACGCTCGTGTCACCGGCGATGGCGCGCAGCTGCTGGTTGATTTCGGGGCCATGGCGGTGGCCCTTGACGCCATAGGCCTTGAAGTTGTCCGAGGCCTCGGCGTGCAGGGTGTGCACCTCGGCCTTGCGGCCGGCGCCGGAGATGCCCGAGGCGCAGTTGGCGATGAGACCGGTGGTTTCGATCAGCTTGTTGCGCAGCAGGGGCGCGTAGCCCAGCTGCACCGACGTGGGGTAGCAGCCCGGGTTGCCGATGACGCGCGCGCGCTGAATGGCTTCGCGGTTGATCTCGGGCAGGCCGTAGACGGCTTCGCCCAGGATGTCCGGGCAGGTGTGGGCCATGCCATACCACTTCTCGAACTCGGCGGTGTCTTTCAGGCGGAAGTCAGCGGCCAGGTCGATGACCTTGACGCCAGCGTCCAGCAGTTCGCGGGCCTGGGCCATGGCCACGCCGTGCGGGGTGGCGAAAAAGACGACGTCGCACTCGGTCAGCTTGGCCTCATCGGGCGTGACAAAGGCCAGGTCCACGTGGCCGCGCAGGCTCGGGTACATGTCGGCCACAGGCAAACCAGCCTCCTTGCGAGAGGTGATGGCCTTGATCTCGACTTGCGGGTGCTGCGACAGCAGGCGCAGCAACTCGACCCCGGTGTAGCCGGTGCCACCGACGATGCCGACCTTGATCATCTTCGATCCTTTCAAGAAAGAGGCGCCATTGTAGGAACAATGAGCGCGCCTTGAATGACAAACCCGCCCGGGGCCGAGGCCAGGGGCGGGTTGGGTTGGCAAACCGCTTCGCAGCGGCATGCCATGTGGAAGCGATCAGCGCTTGCTGAACTGCTTCCTGCGACGGGCGCCGTGCAGGCCGACCTTCTTACGCTCGACTTCGCGGGCGTCGCGGGTGACGAAACCAGCGCGGCTCAGTTCGGGCTTCAGGGCGGCGTCGAAATCGATCAGGGCGCGGGTCACACCGTGACGGACGGCACCGGCTTGACCGGATTCGCCACCACCGTGGACGTTGACCTTGATGTCGAACGCTTCAGCGTTGTTGGTCAGCACCAGGGGCTGCTTGACCACCATGATGGAGGTCTGACGGCCGAAGTACTGCTCAACGGGCTTGCCGTTGATGATGATCTGGCCGGTGCCCTTCTTGATGAAGACGCGGGCGACGGAAGACTTGCGACGGCCGGTGCCGTAGTTCCAGTTACCAATCATGTGGCCGCTCCTCAGATTTCCAGGGCTTTGGGCTGCTGGGCTGCGTGCGGATGCTCGCTGCCTGCGTAGACCTTCAGCTTCTTGATCATGGCGTAGCCCAGGGGACCCTTGGGCAGCATGCCCTTGACGGCCTTTTCGATGGCGCGGCCAGGGTGCTTGGCTTGCATGTCCTTGAACTTCGTGGCGTAGATGCCGCCGGGGAAGCCCGAGTGACGGTAGTAAACCTTGTCGGTGGCCTTGGTGCCAGTGACGCGGATCTTGTCGGCGTTGACGATGACGATGAAGTCGCCGGTGTCCACGTGAGGCGTGTAAATGGCCTTGTGCTTGCCGCGCAGACGGAGAGCGACTTCGCTGGCCACTCGTCCGAGCACCTTGTCGGTGGCGTCGATCACAAACCACTCGTGCGTCACTTCGGCCGGCTTGGCGCTGAAGGTCTTCATGGGTGTTTCCTTAATGAGGAAGTAAAACAGTTGTCTGTCAGCCTTGGCGCCACTTCTTTGTACGGGGTGGCCTCGCAACTGACTGTCGTGTCGCCCCAGGCGCCGCTTCAAAATTCAAAGCAGTTCAACCTGGCGGGGCAACAACCCTGGCTTGCCACCCCAAACAGCTAGGGCAGGCGCACCATCCCCGGCAACCGCATCGGGAATCCGACATTCTAGCCCAGGATCCGGGGTTTCCACAAGGCGCGGCAACGCACTGGCGCCAAGGGCCCACTTTGAGGCGGCCAGCTCCGAATGACGTGAAGTAGTTGACACGTCGCAAGGTGGACGCAGGGCACACCTTGCGACACCAAGGGTTTTCACCTACATTGCCAAGCAATCCGGTGACGACAGTCCAAAGAGGGGCCCCAAGGCCCCCAACCGGTCACGCAAAAGGGGTCAGCCATGACCAAGATCCGCTCTCGTCCGCCCATCGACCGTTTCGGCATGCGCACGCCATCTCAAGAAGCCCCGGCGACCCCTGGTTCGTCGAACGTCCGCCCCGTGGAGGGCTGGGTGCCCATCCGCGACCTGCACGCCCGCCACCGCCGCCGCATCCTGGCCCACTTGATGGACCTGGATGAGCGCGACCGCTACCTGCGCTTTGGCTACAAGGCCACCACCGAGCAGATCCAGCAGTACGTCGCGTCGATCGATTTCAAGCGCGACGAGGTGTTCGGCATCTTCAACAGCAAACTGCACTTGGTGGCCGTGGCGCACCTGGCCGCGATGCCCGGCAAGGGCCCGGCGGGCGATGGCTCGTCGCGTGGCCGGGCGATGGAGTTCGGCGTGTCGGTGCTCGAGGCGGGTCGCGGCAAAGGCTTGGGCCTGCGCCTGTTCGTGCACGCGATCATGCATGCGCGCAACCAGCACGCCAGCCACATGATGATCCACGCGCTCAGCGAGAACGGCCCGATGCTGCGGATTGCCGCCAAGGCCGGCGCCGTGATCGAGCGAGATGGCCCCGACGCCGAGGCCTGGCTGAAGCTGCCGCCCGACACGGTGGGCACGCACATCGACAGCTCGCTGCAATCGATCGCAGCAGAGGCGCTTTACCGCATCCGCTACAACGCGATGCACGCCAGCGACTGGCTGAAGATGCTGGTGAACCCGATCTGAGCTGAGCGCACGCATCCCCGAAAAAAGGCCCCGCACGCGGTGACGCGTCGGGGCCGGTTTGTTTCCGGGCTGTTCGCCAGTTGCACGTGGCTGCGGCGCAGGCCGCCCGGGCAGCCTGCCCTGGTCAGACGGCGGCCGTCACGAGCAGGGAGTTGATGCGGCGCACGTAGGCAGCCGGGTCCTCAAGCTGACCGCCCTCGGCGAGCAGGGCCTGATCGAACAGGATGTGGGCGAGGTCGTCGAGGTGCTCGCTGGCTTCGAGCTTCTTGACCAGCGCGTGCTCGGGGTTGAGCTCGAGCACGGGCTTGACCTCGGGTGCGGCCTGGCCGGCTTGCTTGAGCAGGCGAGCCAGGTGGCCGCTGATCTCGCCGTCCTCGGTGACCAGGCAAGCGGGCGAGTCGACCAGGCGGGTGGTGATGCGCACGTCCTTGGCGCGGTCGGCCAGCGCGGTCTTGAGGCGCTCGAGCAAAGGCTTGAAGGCCTCGGCGGCCTCTTCGGCCTGCTTCTTCTCGGCCTCGTCCTGCAGTGAGCCCAGGTCCACCGCACCCTTGGTGACGTTGTGCAGCGGCTTGCCTTCGAACTCGTGCAGGTGCGAGAGCAGCCACTCATCGACGCGGTCGGTCAGCAGCAGCACCTCGATGCCCTTCTTCTTGAACAGCTCGAGCTGCGGGCTGTTCTTGGCGGCGACCAGGGTGTCGGCGGTGATGACGTAGATGCCTTCCTGGCCTTCCTTCATGCGCCCGATGTAATCGGCCAGGCTCACCGACTGGGTGGCGCCGTCGTCCACCGCGGTGGAGGCGAAGCGCATCAGCTTGGCGATGCGGTCGCGGTTGGCGAAGTCCTCGCCAATGCCTTCCTTGAGCACCTGACCGAACTCCGTCCAGAACGTGGCGTACTGGTCGCGCTTGGCCTGGTCTTCGTTGCCCGCCAGGTCTTCGAGCATGGACAGCACGCGCTTGGTGCAGCCTTCGCGGATGACCTTGACGTCGCGACTTTCCTGCAGGATCTCGCGGCTGACGTTGAGCGGCAGGTCGGCCGAGTCGACCACGCCCTTGACGAAGCGCAGGTAGCTGGGCAGCAGGGCCTCGGCGTCGTCCATGATGAAGACGCGCTTGACGTAGAGCTTGAGGCCGCCCTTCTTGTCGCGGTTCCAGAGGTCGTACGGGGCCTTGGCCGGGATGTAGAGCAGCTGGGTGTACTCGCTGCGGCCTTCGACGCGGTTGTGGGTGTGGGCCAGCGGGTCTTCGCTGTCGTGGCTGAGTTGCTTGTAGAACTCGGCGTACTGCTCAGGGGTGATGTCGGACTTGCTGCGCGTCCACAGGGCGGCGGCCTGGTTGATGGTTTCCCATTCGTCCAGGGTGACCTGTTCGCCCTTCTCGGCGTCCCACTCTTGCTTGCGCATCAGGATGGGCAGCGAGATGTGGTCGGAGTACTTGCCCACGATGCCGCGCAGCTTCCAGGCCGAGAGGAACTCATCTTCGCCTTCGCGCAGGTGCAAGATGATGTCGGTGCCGCGGGTGGGCTTGGTGATGGTGTCGACCTCGAAATCACCGGTGCCTTCGCTGCTCCAGCGCACGCCTTCTTCGGCGGCGAGGCCGGCGCGGCGGGACTCGACGGTGATGCGGTCGGCCACGATGTAGCCGCTGTAGAAGCCCACGCCGAACTGGCCGATGAGCTGGGCGTCTTTTTGCTGGTCGCCCGAGAGGCGGCCCATGAAGTCTTTCGTGCCGGACTTGGCGATGGTGCCGAGGTGGTCGATCGCCTCTTGCGCGCTCATGCCGATGCCGTTGTCGCGGATGGTGAGCGTGCGGGCGTCCTGGTCGACGAGGATGCGCACGTCCAGGTTGGGTGCGTCTTCGTACAGGGCGGCGTTGTCGAGCGACTCGAAGCGCAGCTTGTCGCAGGCATCGGACGCGTTGGAGATCAGCTCGCGCAGGAAGATCTCCTTGTTGGAATACAGCGCGTGCGTGACGAGGTGCAGCAGTTGCTTGACTTCGGCCTGGAAGGAAAGGGTTTGCTTGCTCATGGGATGTCAGGACTGAAGGCTTGTCGACCCTTGGTGCGACAGGCGGGTGGTTGGACGGGGCGCACGCAGGGCGCTCATGTTGGAAGGCCGCCGTTGCGCCAGCGGCGCGCAGGTGGGGACGGGACAGAAGCTTTCAAGGGGGCGAGGAAGGCATGATGCGTTCGCCACACGCTCGCCAACCCGATTGTGCGGGAGGGCTTGCAATCGGATTGAAATTCGGTGTATAGTTCAAGGCTTGATGGCGCTTTAGCTCAGCCGGTTAGAGCGACGGAATCATAATCCGCAGGTCCGGGGTTCGAATCCCTGAAGCGCCACCAGAATTTAGCCTTGTGCATCAAGCACTTAGCTCTGAAAGCCACCCTTGCGGTGGCTTTTTGCTTTCTGGCTACATGGACTCATGTAGCCACCATGTAGCCAACGGCTCGAAGTTTTCACCCTCAGTGGATCAGCGCCCACGCTGGATGTCTGGGAGCCCGATAGTCCCGAGGTGAATGTTGCTGACGAGCCCATCCAACGTGTACCAAGCTTCCTTGAAGAGTGTGTAGCTCATGCTTGTGCAGCTCCTTGCAGCTTGCTGGCGCCTCGGTATCCCTGTTCAAGCAAACGAAGGTCGTCATTGAACTGCAAGTCCACATACTGCTTCTTGCGAACGACCCACCCCCTCTCGTCTCGGGGCTTGCCTGTGTCACCACGGAACGAAAGCCAGTTGAAGCTCGTGGTCACAGCAAACCGGTCATCGCAAACGAGTGACTTGCGATGCGTGTTCCCGACGTACACGAACTTGAAGTTCTTGTACTTTTGCGCCAGCTTGTTGAGCTCCTTCTCAGCCTGCTGCGTGATGGGCAGCTTGCCCTGGGCCGCATTTCCCTTGTGCCCCTCGCCATCGTCAATGCCGTAGCCGATGTAGACCTTCACCCCACGCCTCAGTGCTGCATCCAGCGCGGTAAGAAATTCCCAGTTGACAACCTGATGTCGGATCCATGGGGAGATGATGAGCAGCCGCTGCGTGGACTCGCTCAGCGCCTCCTTCAGCAAACCGGGGTGTTGGTGGCACAGCACCGATTGCATCGTCTCACCGGTGAACTGACCGGTGGCTGCTCCATCTTGTGGAGTTACTTGTGTCGAGGCCTCTGGCAGACCTGCCAGCGCGGGTGTTTCCTGAAGATCTGGAACGCTGGGGCAAGACTCTGCCAAAAGCTTGGCGCCAAGCAGCGCTGGCCCCCCGATTTCCCTGAAACAGATCTCGTGTTCGCGGCTGGGGCCGTCATCTCGCCAGAACGCGACGTCGATCTCGTCTCGCTTTGACAGGCTCCTGTAGAAAAGGGTGACGCACTTCAGGAAGCGCAACTCACGCTTTTCAATTCTTCGGATGGAAAGGAGCTCTCCCTTCTCTTCCCTGCCGCGCGGGAGCCTTTGCAGCACACGGTCGATGTCTTCCATCGGGATGTCTTCGACCTCTGGGCGCTTGGCATTGCCATGCGGCAGCTCCAAGTAGCCGTACTCCTTCATCTCGCGCGGCTTGTTCATTTGCTCGGGTGCGATGAGCAGGAGCTTCTTGGTGATGGCATCCAGGCAGACACGCACGTGCCTCTCTTGGGGCCTGATCGAGCTCGACTCCGCCAGGGCCAAGCGACCCTTGGACGTCAATGTGACTCTGGCCGGTTGGTCTGACGAGGCGCGTGAGTAGTTGATGAGCTCGTTCGTGTTGAGCCCTGCCAAGATGGGTGTGATGCCACCGTGCCGGTGAAGGTGCCCAGCGTACCCAGGTCAATCATGACGTCTTGGTTATGCAGTGCAGAGGCGCCCGATTCAGGTTTGGGTGTGAGTTTCAGGAACTCCCCAGAGGCCTCGCTGCGGATGTACTGAACCCGGACTTTCCGCTGCTTCTCCAGGGTGGTCTTGGCGCTGAGCAAGTCCAGCCAGGTCTTGTAAAGCGCCTGCTCCTTATCCTCAAGGCGCTTCTGCTTCTGATCGCCTGAAAAGACCAACAGCCTCTCGTGCATGGCCTCAATGCTCTGCTGGGAGCTCTCCTTGCTGGTGCCCGTCAGCGCCAGCTTGACGCCCAGATCACAAGCATTGCCCCGCTTGCGCTCCAGCTCCGAGGCAGAAAACTCCAGCGCATCGACGATGCGCAGCTTGCTTTGAGTCTCGTCCAGGACCAGGGTGTAGCCATATTTGGCGCCGAACACCCGCAAGCTTCTGCCGGCGCGCTCTGCCGTGGGCGAGATCTCCTCGCCTTTTGATTCGGCAAGGTCTCGCTCAAGAAAGCTTTCAGCCAAGCTGCCGCGAAGGCCCATGTCGGCTTCGATGATGCTCCTCACCCTGTTGGTGACGACGATGAGGGCCGTGGCTTGTGGTTGTTCAGCGGCCACAGGCGCAGCGCGCTCCAACTCAGCTTGCAGCATGACTGCGTTCTGTGGACGGCTTCCTGGTGTGTTCAGCGACAGGCAGCCACGCAAAACACGTCGAACGGGCTCTTCAATCGGCGAGCGTTCAAGTGCAGCCAGCACATCGTCATGCGTGGACACGGCTTCCCCGCTGAGCAGTGACGCACTCAAAGCAGCAAAGCCGAACACGTCGCGGCTGTAGCTGTAGCTACCGTCGTCAAGCTCAGGTGGTGCGTATGGCGCAGACGCAAACTGAGCCAGGGTGACACCCGGGGCCAAGAAGTTGCGGATTTTGGAGATACCGAAATCGCACAGCTTGACTTGCCCCTCGGGCGTCACCAAGACGTTGGTGGGCTTGATGTCGCGATGGACGGTGGAATGGGAGTGCGCGTAGACCAATGCCTCCAAGATCCCGCGCCCAACGGACTGCATGTAGTCGGCCCAGTCTGCAAACTTGCGCGACTCGGCGTAGGCCTTCAGGTCTTGCTCAACCCATTCCATCACGATGTAGTGGGCTGCGTTGTCTTCGTCTCGGCCAGACCCAAGAATACGAACGATGTTGGGGTGCTTCAGGTCAGAAAGCGCTTGAACCTCGCGGCGAAAAGACTCTTCGATGACCTCGTCACTGCCTTCACCGGAGCGGAACACCTTGAGCGCGACGGTTGCACCCGTGTCGGTGTCAAGGGCTTGGTAGACAGACGCCAGTCCCCCGCTGCGAGGCAGGCCCATGGTGACATATCGGCTGTCGGCAAAGAAGAGCTTTTTACCCGCCTTGCGGGTGGTGCCAGTGCTCGTGTTGGGCGTTGTGTCGTCAATACTCAAAGCAGCTCCCAGAATCCAGCGTTCGTTGTTCTCAAGGTTCACGGTGCGGCCACGGGCACCAGTTGCCCATTGTCGAGCTCCATCACCACGGTGGTCACGGTCAAGGGGTCGTCGGGAAGTTCAAGGCGAGAAGCCTCGTACTGACCATTCACAGTCCGCGCTTGCTCGGGGACTTGAGTGGCGAGCTGGTCAAAAAGTCGGGCGAACAAGACGCCGGGAGTCACCTCGTCGTTCAACATGGATGCATGGGCAATGCCCTCCATGCGTTGGCCCTCGCCACCCTCGATGACGAATTGCTTGGACACGCCTTGCCATTCAGCGTGAAGAAAATCAGAGGCTGCCAGTTGATGCGGCGTGGCCAATTTGGCGTCGTCACTGCCACACAACGCGTAGGCTCTGGCCGCGATGCGTGCGATGTAGCCATCGTCGTCCGCATAGGCCCACAGGTTGACGCAGGCCTCGGGGTTGTCCAGAGGGCGTGGTACAGCTTGTGTCATCAATCTCTCCCTGAGGGTTGATTCTTCATTCAGCTTTGTGATGGCGTGTCTGGCCGTGCTGGGTTTGCTGCGTATTCTGGACCGCCCCTGCCACGTATTGCGGGCCACAACCGCCAGCCATTCCGATTCAAAGCGACCATTCGTTCCGGTCCACAAAGGGCCAGTGAATCCGTTTCAAACCCGCCACTGGGGCGGGTCGCTAGATCTAGCGGGGGGGCACCCGCTGCGTAGTCGGATTTGTTGGTTGAAAGGCTGCGTCAGGCTGGGAGCTGTCTTGCAGCCCAGACTCAATGAGCGGCAACTATCGACCTTAAGGCGACATTCGCCGCCTTCGATTGCGGTCTGCCAAGCAGACACTGCCCCATGCCTTCAGCTCGGTCATGCCTATTTACTCGTGGGAACCTGACAGTGGCGGCAGAGCCCACCTACACTGCATCTCCGCCTGACTGAACACGAATGGCGTGCCGTGAGCCAATTTCATCCTCTAATCGAAGCCGAGTCTCAATAAATTTTTGTTCCTGGTCATTCAGGCTAGCGAAGACGCGCGAATTGAAGATCTGAGCGCAGACCACAGACTTGCTTACAGAAAAGTCTTGCTTTAAGGATGAAACAAAGTCACCAATTGACCCCTTCCATGTAACACGCCTTTGTTCCACGATGCCTCTTGGGAGCAGCAGCTCCGCAGCAAAGGCGTTCGCTCGTTGCTCCACGAAGCTGTCTACCGCCCCCCCAAGGACTTCGCAGAAGGGAAGCCCTCCGTCGCGATCTAGAATTAGATGCCCCAGCTCGTGCGCAAGTGTCATACGAGTTCGCTCTGGCGATTTGTGCTGTCTGTCTTCATTCAAGATCACACAAGGCCCCCGAATGCCCCAGACGGCGACTGCATCGATCTTGTCGGTATCTAGACACAGCGGTTGGACGCTGATGCCCAACTGTCGGAAGACGGCGTCCAGATCAAACTGGACGGCCCTGTCGCTTTGCAG
Organism: Comamonadaceae bacterium 2PF; assembly: GCA_005502875.1. Taxonomy (GTDB): domain Bacteria; phylum Pseudomonadota; class Gammaproteobacteria; order Burkholderiales; family Burkholderiaceae_C; genus Aquabacterium. Next base: position 40,219 of record SCMV01000024.1, read on the forward strand.
CGTTTGGCGCACAATCTCGGCGGCAACATACCCACCAGCGAACGCAAACTGAGTTGGGGGGCCTCGACGATGTTGGCGTACTGCCGCAGTAATTCTGTTCAATGCATCGGGGGTTCCTTTGGGAACTGCGCGAATAGCGTCAAGTACGCGTCGAATTCTCGCGCTATCCAATATCCCAGCCGTCATCCGAGCTGCCGCGAGAAGAGGTCCTTCTTCGATAATTCCGTCGGTCAAAGATTCATTAGCTGCCAAGCCCCAGAAACCAAAGGGCTCCGCACCGCCTTGAACGGCGGCGAGCATTTTATGAGGCATCCCCGTGATCAGCTGAAGAAAACCATCTATGGAACCGGCGCCGCGATTTCGCCATCGATTAACTGCGTTTGCGACCCGTGGATTTTCAGAGCCCTCAAACGACTGCGCTAGGGCATCGCAAATTGATAACAAGGCGGTGCGGCATTCTTCGAATGGAGCCCGAATAGGCACTAGGCCTTCTGCGCAAATCCAGCATACACCGCCATTGCGTACAAACGTCAGTGATGGGAGAGATAGCCCCTTCCATGCGAAAGCAAGGTTGTGCTGTCGCTCATAACTAAGAAGCGCAGCTTCCTCAGCCTCGGCAACGTCCTCACCGAGCTTGGCCCACCTTCGTTCCGCAACGCTCCATATGTCCCCAGGGTGGGCTGCTTCTTTCAGCCAGCGGTGCGGATATGGTTGCTCATAGACCAGTGCCCACCAATTCGAAGCAACATGATCAAGAAACTCAATCCAAGTCCATTCGACTGGCTTAGGCTCAACATCGCTATTGGAGTACCAATAGGGATTGCCCTGGACATACAAAATCCCGCCACCCCAACCGTCTCTTCGGGCGACAGCATCTCCTGATGGGGAAAACTCAAACGACAGAGGAGCTTTAGGATTCATATTTATTCAGCCAGTCTCGGAACTCTCGCCCGTATCCTTGCTGCTCAGCTTTCTGCTCAAGAGCACGCTTTACGCTTCGCGACAGACGATTGCGACTCGGACGACCGCGCCAAGGGTACCCGTGGTAGGCGCCTGGGCCTGACGGAACGGCTTCATAAACCACGCCCTCATGTACGGCCCATGCACGCTCAGGCATCACATCCGCAACGGTCTGATCAGACTCTTTGCCCTCAAACTCTGCATCGTTCAGTAAGACACGAGCGTGATCCTTCGACAGAGTCGATGGACACTTGCCGATAACTGCCGTTCCAGTCTTGACAAAGTCGGCCCTCGGCTCAGACCAACAGTGTTTGACCCGATGTTCCGCAGGGTCGTACTCGACTGTCTTCTTTATCGGAGGATCAATGGATTTCACTGAACTGTGTTCCATAAGTTTTTGAAACCTCTCTGCTGGCCTGAAAGCCCGCAAGACAAATCAAAACCTCAATAAAATCAAAAATTACACATGCCAAAAATCTGATTTGGCACTCACCACTTGGAAACTGCTGCGGACGGAAACATTGTGCGCAGAAGTCCGGCCACTTGGCCCGCAGACCCGCAGTGGACGGATTTACATCGTAACCGTAGGTGCGGGAAGCGCATCAACTGTAACGACAAGCGAATCATCCCATGGCGTCTGCCCCCTGAATAGGTCGACGATGATGGGCGGCTCCTGGCCGATAGCAGTCGGTCGACCGGCACCTCTGACCGGCCGCAATCGCTGCAAAGCCGACGCCCCAACCAAAGTCAGAAATGGAGAAGGGCCCAACTGGGTGAGCCCTTCAGCCTCAGCGGGTGGGAGTCGGGGCTGTGCGCAGAACCGACGTGATCTGCTCTAACCTGGCCGCCTTCTCCCGGCCAAACCGTCAGCATGGGACCAAGACGGTCTGCTAATGAATACGCGGATGGACGTTGTCATCCGGGCGACGCGCGTACAAACCGTCGTTGCCCAAGGAACCATCTCGGATAGCGCCGCCAAGCATGCATCCAGAGCCTGCTACGTCGGCAGGCCTGACCCAAAGCGACTCTGTATCGCATCAGGCGATGCGTAGTCAAAGTTCTATGGCGTCCGCGCTCACACTAAGTAGGAGAAGGAACGAACTGCGTCACCCAGACGATCAAAAAACAAAGCCGGATCGTTAAGTCGGGAGAAAGCCCGACCGATCCGGCCTCGACCGCTCAGGACAGCGCCTGCCTCGGTGAATCAATTCTGCATGCCAAGGGCGCTTGCGTCAACGATCCCTCCGGCATGCCAGTCCTCGCGCGATGCCTTTGAACGGCTTCGTCCAAAGCTTCACGCAGCGTTTGCGAGCAGGCCAGAGAAGTCGCAAGCCATTACTCGTACCCCATGAACGACCCAAAGCTCACTGGTCGCGGGAATCAGGAAGCGCTGACTCGCCATCACCGCCCTCGCCAAACCAGTTCCTGGCCGCGTCCGGGTGAGCCAACTTCCACTCCTTAAGAGCTTCGCCGGTCAACCAGTGACCTCCGGCCCTGAGGTCGGGATCATTCCGCGATGGACTCGACGTCAGAAAAGTGGCCCGCTGCCTGGTTGGCACACCAAGCCTCTTGGCTGCTCTCCAGTCGCCATGAGCCGGAGCGTCTTCTGCTCGACGCTTCCCGACTGGCTTCGCCAAGCCATCAGCCATCTCTGGGAACAGCATCGACAGCAGTCGGTCGTAAGTGGGGTCTCTGGCGTATGTCGACTCACCCTGCTTCAAACTATCGCGCACTCTTGATGCCCAATCCTCGAACCAGTCTTGCTGCTTTCCATTGAGCGCGGGCTTGTAGACTCGAACAGCAATGAGGTACACCGACGCATCGGCCTGCCGCATCGGCCTGGCCAGCCTTGCGCTTGATCGTCTTCAGCTTGGCCTCGAAGCCGTACTGCGTGCGGTGCGCTTCATCGGCGATCACGACGATGTTGCTGCGGTCTGAGAGCACCGGGAAGGTGTCTTCGTCTTCACCCGGCATGAACTTCTGGATGGTGGCGAACACGATGCCGCCCGATGGCCGGTTGGCCAGCTTGGCGCGCAGGTCTTGCCGCGTCTCCACCTGCACAGGCTGCTCGCGCAACAGGTCTTGCGCCAGGCTGAACACGCCGAAGAGCTGGCCGTCCAGGTCATTGCGGTCGGTGATGACCACGATGGTGGGGTTCTGCATGGCCGGCTCTTGCATCACCCGCGCGGCAAAGCAGGTCATCGTGATGCTCTTGCCGCTGCCCTGGGTGTGCCACACCACGCCGCCCTTGTGCGAGCCCCCCGGCGCAGAGGCGTTCACCACATGCTCAATGGCCGAACGCACCGCATGGAACTGGTGGTAGCCAGCAATCTTCTTGATCAGGCCGCCGTCGTCCTCGAACAGCACGAAGTAGCGCAGGTAGTCCAGCAGGTAGGCGGGAGCCAATGCACCGCGCACCAGGGTTTCCAGCTCGTTGAACTGGCCCAGTGGGTCGAGCGCGACACCGTCAATGGTGCGCCAGGCCATGAAGCGCTCGGCGTTGCTCGACAGTGAGCCCATCAGGGCCTCGGAGCCGTCCGACACCACCAGCACCTCGTTGTACTGGAACACATCGGGGATCTGAGCCTTGTAGGTCTGGATCTGGTCGTAGGCCTTCCAGATGTTGGCGTTCTCGTCAGCTGGGTTTTTCAGCTCCAACAGCACCACGGGCAGGCCGTTGAGGAACAGGATGATGTCGGGGCGACGGGTGTGGTGCGGGCCCTTGAGCGAGAACTGGTTGACTGCCAGCCACTCGTTCGCTTTGGCGTTGCCCCAGTCCACCAAGCGCACGAAGTCGCCACGGGTTTCGCCGTCCTTCTGGTACTCCACCGGTACGCCGCCCACCAGCAAGCGGTGAAAGTGTCGGTTGGCCGAAAGCAGCACGGGGATGCCCAGGTCTTGGACCTGCTTGAATGCGTCTTCGCGGGCTGCCAGCGGGATGTGTGGGTTCAGCCGGGCGATGGCGTCGCGCAGGCGTTGGGGCAACAGCACCTGGCGGAAGTTCTCGCGCTCAGGGGCTGGGCCATCAGGGGCGATGTCGTAACCGCTCAGGTGGGTGTAGCCGACTTCGATGAGCCAACTCAGTGCTTCCTGTTCGAGTTGATCTTCGGTCACTCACTCTCCCCCAGGCTCCACGGTTAAGGCGCGATTGCCAGCGTTCTCGACGTACTAATCGGCTTCACGCGCATCTAACACCTCGAGTTGTCGACAGACGCTTAGGTTGGCCTCGACGAAAAGATCCCAGGTCATCACCTGCTGGTAATGACGCCGGAAGTACCCCTCGATTCGACATATCTCAGGCCGTTCGTCATAGATCGAACAGCCTCTGGTACTCGCATCGTAATGCATGCAAACACCGTCTCCCCTGTCCAGGAACTTCGTCTCCTGCGCCAGACCAACTCGCCGACAACAAGCGCCGCACTTGGTACAGGGGAAGGCTGTCAGCGCTTCGCCTTGCTGGCCAGCCATTTGATGGTTGATTGGGTGTCGCCCATCACATATGGCAGGTCGATGCCTCTGCGATCAATCTCCGCAGCGAGCACGACGTTGAGTGACAAGGCGTCATTGCACGCACGCAAATCTGCGTCAAAAGCCTCCAACTCGTCCAAGTCCATGGCCAACTCCACCTTAGCAAGTTCCCGCAAGTACCTGTCCAGCTCTGCGTTGGCAGCCTTCGCCTGGTCGGCGAGAGTAGGCTTACCCAGTGAGGCCAAGTACCCCCAAACCTTTTGCATGACCTCGCTGTGGAACAGGAAGTACTGCAGCGCAAGCGTGATGAGCCCGGTGGAGAGCGCGCCCACGAACGCGGCCAGCTCAGCGCCCAACGGAAACTGCAGGACAGCAAGCGCCTCTGCGTACACCACTGCACCGAGAACCGACGCAATGCCGAACGAAAGCACCTCTGCCACAGCCTTGGACAAATCAACCGCCGTCAGCTGATCGGGATTGAAAGCAATCAGCTTGATTGCCTTCACCAAATGACTCCACATTTCCCGAATCAGCTTGACCACCATCTTCTCGCTTGTCAGGAAGATGTTGACCACTGTCGTGGTGACGCTGGAGAGCACGCCGGCGATGGCAGAGTTCTGGAACTCTGCCCAGAAATCGGCCATGCGTGCGTGGAGTCGCTCTCGAATCGCCCCGAGTGTCTCTCTGATGTCCCGCATGAGGGCTTCGAGTTGAAACTTGCTCCGGGCTTTGGCGACCATCACCGGAACCTGCTCCCTCAGCTCGAACCAGATCTCGGCAAGCACCAGACCCAGAACCTGCCTCGCCCCCATCTTCATGCCTGACTGGGCGGCGGCCACAGCGGAGCTTCCGAAGAACTTGCTGCTCGTGTAGTAAGCCCAGTTGACTTCCTTCTCGTAGGCTTCGCGCGCTTCGGCATCCTTCTGTGCCATCTTCTCTCGGTCAACGCCCTTCAACTTTGCAACGCGTGCCTCACCAGCCTTGATCTCCTCTTCCTGCTGACGATACTTGTGCCTTTCGTCTGGCGTGTTCTGAGGCATGGCAGCAAGCTTGGCTCGCTCCTTGTTAAGCGCCAGCTCCTGACGTTCGATGTTGGCGTCCAACTCACCCAGCCATTGCTGAACTGGTTTGGCACCTTTGGACCGATTGACGGTGGCCGACGTTGAGTTCAGATTTGACTCGCGATTGGCCAAATCGACACCATCCAACTCTGCAAGGGTACGACCAGGGTCGTTGTGGATCTCCACAGCCGACTTTGTGTGATCGCGATCCAGTTTTTCTCCCGGCGCGACCGCTTCGCCGCTGTACGCGTCCTTGAGTACACCGGCCTTTCGATCGGCTTTGTCCGCCCTGCCCTTCTCGATGTAACCAGCGCTCTGATGGTAAGGGTCTGAGTCGTACTCTCCGCGCTGCTCGTAGCGCTGCTGTTCACGATCTGTGGCAAACACACCTTGTCGCACGTTGTGAATCGTGTCGACATCACCGCCCTTCTTGTCCTCGAAGAACAAGAAGTCAAGCCCGAACGTTGTCACCAGACTGTTGGTGACAGTGCGCTCAAGTTGGACGGTCCAGTCAAAAGTTGCTGAGTTGTTCATGCAGGTTCCTTGATCGGTCCAGGGTTTACTGAAACGAAAACAACTCAGGTGGCCTGTGCCGCAGCCAAGGCTGCATCAGAACGGGTCATGGCTTGATCCAGCTCCACGTCATTCAAGATCATCGAGCCATCAGCATCCTTCTCCAGAAGGGGATTGCCGCTTGTGTCGCGGAGAACTGCCTCCCCATTCTTCTGAACCTTGAACAAAGGCGTGGTCAACACGTCAACCAAGATCGCGGCGATCGCATAGCCGTTCTGAACCGAGAGAAGGACTTTCTCACCAACCTTTTGCAACTCGACATCCGGATCAAGACCCAGATCAACGACGCTTTGCACATAGGCGTTGATCTTCTTGAGTGCATCCAGGTGCTGAAGGAAGACCTGGTTGATTGAAGAGATCTTGATGTCCAGCTTCTTGGCCCAGTGCTCAACCTTCTCCATGGAGCCTCGGGCCTGAATGGTCTTGATGGTGGCATCCATCATTTCCTTGCGAGTCACCTTCGCAGCGCTCACAGCCTCCTCCCCGTGTTTGGCATACGCCCACGCGGCAACAGCCAGGATCGGAGCGACCACCGCCCCGCCCAGCAGCGCAGTGCCCCCTGCAATGCCCAGCCCGCCCGAAGCAAGCGAGCCGCCACCGATCGCTGCCAGCGTTGCATTCGTCGCCGCAGCGCCCGAAAGGGTCGAGATGGCGGTGCCCGTGGAGGCAGCAGCCAAGCTCATGACGCCACCATAGACAGCAAAGCCGGCAGAAGCGCCAGCCACACCCGCACCGGCGATGCTGCCAAGGACGCCGACAGCGGTCGCTGAGTAGCTTTCGATCTGCTGCAACTTGTGCTTGGGAATGTTGAGCTTCAAATCCTGGAACTTGCCTTGCTTCTGCAAGCGGCCCATGAGCTCATCAGCCAAGCTCCCAAACTCGTGAAAGCTGGAACCGATTTTCAGCTCCAAGGCCCCGAGCTGATCCAGCGCAGTCATCGCAGACTTCTCCGCGCCCTGAAACTTGGTGAACTCTTCGTTGTACTGCTTCTTCGCAGAATCAAGGATGTCGCTGGCTTCGGCGTGAGATGTGTAGCCGTCAATGCTCTTTTTGATTGCGGCTGCAGCAGCAGCGATACCGGCCGCGCCGATGATGAGTGGAATGGGCATGTTGATGTCCTTCGTGTGAAATGGTTGTTGAGTGTTTGGCCCCGTAGGTGCCGTTCAATTGATCGTTTGTGCGGGTTCCGCGAGATAGCGACTGGCAGCCGATCGCAGGCATGACGCAACGTCTTCGCGGAGCTCAGGAGGCCCGATAACCTCGACCTCAGCTCCGTACCTCATGATGTCCATGCGCAGTTCGGTGGCGTCGGTGTAGGGCACCACCAACTCCAGCCTTTGGTCCTCAAGGACTCTTTGTGTTTGGTTCTTGTGCCACTTCTCCTTGGTCACCCAACGAGCTGCCCAAGGGCTGAAGATCAGGTGGGCGTGGCGCAGTTCGGGCCCCGCGTACACGCCATAGCCTTCATCGAAGAAGTATCGAACCGACTCCATGCTGCACTCATGCGCTGCCTCGGCCATGACGGTGGCCCCGGTGATCGCGTCCAGCGAAAACCGGCGCAAGGCTTGGCGCTCATGGCACCAAGCGTCGAGGTACCAGGTGTTGCGGTGGTGCACCATGCGCTGCGGGGAGACCATCCGCAAAGTGGCTTCTTCACGTGAGCGCGTGAAGTAATTGATGGTGAGCCTCCACCGTTTGAGCAGGGCCACGCAAACGGCCTCGAAGCACTCAGCATCCGCGAGACGCCCAGCAGTGGGCATCACATGCAGACGCTGGGAGACGCCGCCTTCGGAGCCATCCGCGTCTCCCAACAGCTCCTTGATGCGGTCAAGCAAGGGCTCCACATTCCTAGCCAAGGCTCCGTGGGGGTCCAGCTCCGACAAGAGCTGGCTGCAGATCAGAACAGCCAACAGCTCCTTTTGCGTCAGCACCAAGCCGGGCACTTCGAGCCGATCGCCAACCCTGTTCGAGTCGTCGATGCGGTAAGCGTCCTCGGCGCGGTCGTACTTGATGGCGTATCCCAGCTGATCTCGCAGAAACGCAAGGTCTCGCTTGATCGTTGCGGGCGACACCTCAAGAACCTGAGACAGGGTCTGAAAGCTGACCTGGCCTCGCTGGCGCAACATGGCGGCGATCCGCGTGACGCGGGCAGTTTGCGTAGCCATGGTCTCTGTCAAACCTGATCAGAGCCGGGGGACTGGCGGCGGCGAATGACCCACTTCCGGTACAACGAGGCCGCCTCGCTGGCAAGGTAACCGGCGGCGAAGCAGATCGCAAACGCCTTCAGGTGCTCGAGGGGGGAATCACGTTCAATCAGCATGTCATGCTCCGTTGTTGATGCGGAGTTCATGCTGAACAGGCAAAAGCTCAAATGCTGAGCCTTTGCTCCGCCCCCCGTGAATCAGGGGGCACATGACAATGATCTTCTTCGGCTCCGCGACTTCCACGGTGGCACGCCTCCACTTGTTGAACTTTTTGTTTCACAAATGGTTACCGAAGGTGGGGCAAAACGCCACTGCCCATTCAGGGGGCGAATGCTGGGGGCGCAGTGCGTTTTCGCAACGGCAGGCTCAGCGCCTCAAGGCCGATGCATCGATCGGTTTCGAGGTCAAAGGGCAGCACCCACAGCTTCATATCGGCCAAATAGCTGAAGACGGGGAGCGGGCGCGTGAAGGCGCGGGTCTTGGGGTGCAGCAAAGCCATCTCACCCTTGGCGCCAAGGTATCGCTGCCCGTAAGCCAGCAACTGATAGAAGTCCGCTTGAGACAAGCCGAACTTGCCTGATCGGTCGCCCTCATTCAGCAGCTTCCACTTGGTGTCCAGCACCCAGGCTTCGCCGGCGGATTCCACCAGGATGTCTGGCTCAAGTCGAAAAATCGGTTGCCCGTCGAACTCGCACAGGTACTTGCTGGCTGCTGGGGTTCGGATCTTGCAATCGGCGCTCAGGGCTTCACGCAGATGGACGGCAACGTGCTGCTCAAACAGCTTCTCCATGGGGAACAGAAGGCTCAGCCCCTTGGTCTGACCATGAAGTGCTAGCGGCATCGTTTGCAGCAGGATGATCTCGCACCACGGACGTATCGCCTGGTAGTGGGCCATCAGCCTGTCTGTTCCCCATGCCTTGAAGTCGGCCTGGGTGTTTCGGCTGGCTGGCAGTTCGGCCAAGCGGACGCTCAGTTCATGCGCCAAGCGCCAGTTGTCCGCAGAGGTGGTTTGCTTGCACACCCGGTTCAGAGTCGATCGAAGCAGCCGGTTTTCTGCTCGGTCGGGCGTGAATACATCGTGGCGAATCTGGAAGCGGTGCTCACGGCCCGGTGGCTGTCGCAGTTGAGCCATGACGTTGAGTTGACCGCGCATGAATGGCTGCTCTTCCTCCACCCGCTGATAGTTGAAGCGAAGCCCTCGCTGCACGATGTGGTCCAGTTCCGAGAGGAAGCGCGCCATCACCCATTCGGTCAGCGGTGCATCGAAGGTTTCCAGCGAGGCCACACCGACTTCGCGAGCCTTCAAGTCGAACATGGACTGGATGAGCCGGCGCAGCAGAGCTCTGCTGGCCAACTTGTCGCTTTCACCCGTGCCCTCGGTGTGTTTGGGCAGGATCTCAACCGTGGTGCCGCATGGGGTCTGAATGACGCCCACATAGCTGTCCAGGCGAAGGCGCGTTCGGCCGTCCACCCGAACCAGGCTGGCGCCGCCACGACTGAACTGCTCGCTCAACGCACACAAGTGGTCGAATGCAGAGGGAGTCACCTGAGCCAAAGCCAGCGAAGGCTCCTTCACGGGATCTGTCGTCAGCGAGGCGTACTCGCAGACGGTCACGAAGCTCATGCGTCAGACTCAAGTTCGCCCATGCCGATGGTGGCAAGGTAGCTGCCAACATGCATGAACGCTTCGTCGTTGACCGTCCACAAGGGGCGCGTTGACACCTGCACATCCGAGCCGAAGAGATCGCCTGGATCCACCTCGCGTGCACGGATGAAGCAATACTCCTCTCGCCCCCTCTTGCGATGGTCATTGAGCACCCAGCGGATGCGCTCCCAGTCGTCAAAGAAGTACTCCTGCAACTGCGGCAGCACCTGCCAACGGAAGATGTCGGACAAGCGCTCCAGGCTCTTGTCTTCCCTCAGCGGCATGAACCACGCATGCCCCAGCAGGAAATCTGCCCCCAACAAGGCTTCGATGCGCAGGTTGATCTTGGACAGCAAATCCTGAACGGGGATCTGCCCTTCCACCCGCACATCGGCAAGCAGTTCGGGCTGGGGGGGCATCGGCTTGAAGCTGAAACGGCGCCTCAGGGCCACGTCCATGCTGGCCAATGAACGATCAGCCGTGTTCATCGTGCCAAGCAGGTAAACGTTGTCCGGCACGCTGAAAGACCGGCGCGAATACGGCAAGGTGGTCGACAGGGATTCCGGTTGGCCGTCGCGCTTGGAATCCTCGATGAGCGTGATGAGCTCACCAAAGATGCGCGACACGTTCCCTCGGTTGATCTCGTCGATGATGAGCACGTGCGGCAGTGGCGCCTGTGCAGCTTTGGCAACTTCGACCTTGGGCTTCAGGCCAGCCTTGGTCAATGCGTCGTACAAGTCGGGCCAACGGATTCGGCTGAGTTCATAGACCGTCTGCAGGGTCAACTGTTTGCCACCGTTCAGGTTCACGATGTCGAAGTTCAGACCTTGCCACAACCACTTCACCGGCAGGCGATGCACATAGTCAGAGCGCACCTTGCTGGGCACCGCGGGTGTGAACTCATAAGGGCCTGTCACCACACCCACTGCGGAGATGGTGCGCTTGGTGGCCAAGCACACCACCACATCGCCGGGCTCCATGTTGCGGCTGAAGTTCTCCAGCGACGCCTGCTCTTTGGCACCCAGGTTGTGAACCGCATCGGCCAGGTTCAAGCCTGGAGCCGACAGGTCACCTGTCTGCGGCCAGCCAATTCGGGCCTCGTCGTGATCAAAACAGTGCTGCCGGGTATCCATCTCACCGTTGGACTCGCCGATGGACATCTTCCACACCACGGCGTCTTGCCGGATCTGCGCCTGCTCATCAAGCGAGCGGTTGCGCCTGGCGTTCTCACACAAGGTCAGGAACACGCCGTCTTCGACCTTGTACTGGATGCCTGGCTGTGTTGACTTTCCCGCCTCTGGCGGCACAGCGCGGATGCCTTCCACTAAATCTTCATAGCTGAAGCTTTGATGGAAGGTGACGAAGGCAATGCGCCCCTCAGCCCGCAGGAGATCGAACTGCTTTTTGAGTCTGTCTCGTCGCTCCTTGGTGGGCAGCGATGCCACGCTCTCGAAAATCTGTGTATCGAGGACGCGCAGGGCTTCTTCAATCAGCGCATGCGTTTTGCCCGTTCCGGGGGGGCCAAACAGAATTTGGTTGCGGGGTAGCTTGCTCACCTGCACGTCCTTCTCTTTTGAATCTGTGGCGCCACCGGCATCAGACTCATCCTCAACCTGGCCGCTGTATGCAGCGATGAAGCGCTCGAAGTCCTGCATGCTGTTCAGCCGCAAATACACGGCCTCATGGCCATGGTCTGCTTCCGGGCAGCATGAACGGAGGTTGGAGCTGCGGGTCTCGTGCGCCTTGTATTCACGTTTGACCAACTGCGGACAACCGGACACCCATGCCCCCGTCGGGGCGAACAAGCCAACCGTCTTGTCGTCGCGGTTGAACGCGAAGGGTAGGCCGCCCTCTTTCAGCCATGCTCCGACCATCTTCTGGGTCTTGTGCCGAAACTCGAAGCGATCCGCATCAGCGGTGATCTCGGTGAGCATTTGCTCGGCCAGCGTGTGCAGCTTCAACCAATCGGTTCTGGACGCCCAGCACGCTTCGGTTGCCTCCAGCACATTTGAATGGTTGAAGCGCTGGCGCACCTCGGCCTGCAGCGCAGGCATGGTTTCCTGGTTGCTGACAAATCGCCCCAGCGACGCACAAAGGTCGCGAGCGTTCAGTACACCCAGAATCGGTTGCGTTTTTCGGTTCTGGTACAGGAAGGCGATCTTCCACTTGAAGACCGGCCCGAGGTCTGCGTCTTCTACCCCTTGAAGGTCGCCCAGGCTGGCCGCGCGGGCGACATGCATGACGGCCTTGCGAACATTCTCAAAGGCCTCTGCCTCGGTGGCGCCGTACTTCGATGACCAGGCATGTGCCGAGCCATAGTGGGTGTAGGCATCGCCAGCCTTGTCGGCCAGGTTCTTTCGGGCGTAGATGCCGAACTTGAACGCTGAGCCTCCCCAGATGGAGCCCAGGGCTTCGGTGCGTTCTTCCAGCCAGTAGGTAAAGCAGTCCTTGCTCTGGGCCTTCGTGTAGTCATCCAAAGTCATGGTTGCGAGCCGCTCGGCTGGCCAGGCTGCAAGGAAGTCGTCCCACAGCTTTTCTCGTTCGGCGATGGACAGGCTCATGACAGGTGCGGCTCCGGTTGGGCTTGGGCTTCGGGCAGGCGGAGTTGGCCAGAGATGAGGCGGGGGAGGAGCGTGTCTCGGACCTCAGTCAAACCAAGTGCCTGACGCTCGCTCTCAACTAGCCGATCAAACAGTGCACCGACCACCTCATCAAAGCGCGCCAGCAGCTCGGGTGGTGGTACCAATGCAGGGATGGGTCGAAACGCCTTCTTGCTGATCTCCATGAAGGTTGATCCATTGGCTCGCCCCTTGATCGCGTCCATGTTCTGGCGGCACCAGAACAACATGAACAGAGGTGACAACGTCCCACCTGGCAGCAGGCCGATGTACCCCTGGTTGATGGCGACTGGCATTTGTGCGATCGCCAAGTAGCCAATAGGCGCCCTGGAAGACATCAGCAGCGACCCTGCGGGCAGCAACCCCGAGCTGATGCGATTCAGTCCTAAATCGCTGATGCGCCTTTCGGTGTCAAGCAAAACCGGCGCGGTGGCGCCAGACAAATCTTTGGGTGAGGTCCAGCAATGCAGAGGCGGGTCCCAGAAAGCCTCGTTCTTGGTATCTGGCGTCGCGCCACCCACGGTATCAACTGCATCGCCGACTGGCATGACGCGCCACCCCTTCGGCACCAGCCCCAACTCCGTCTCTTCCAACGCATCAGGGAAGAGCGCGGCGGTGGTTTCGTCCATGCCTTCGGGGGCGCGGCCTGCCATCTTGGCGCGCACGGGGTCGAAATCGACGAACCACGACTTGAACAGCGCCTGGGCGATGGCTTCGAGGGTGGCGTTTGTTTCGCGCAGGAGAGTGATGCGGTCGTCGAACAGTCGCAACACACGCGCGATTTCCTGCTGGCGCACCAGCGGAAACGAGGGAACCTTCAAACCTCCAATTTCTTGAAGATTGAAGTTCGGCTGAGCTGATTGCGCTGCTGAGCGCAACACCCAGGAACGACAAGCAGGAGCCTGCAACGCATAGTGAATGAAATAAGGATCAGCACTCGTCTCATCAAGCGTGATGATTCCAACAGCCTGATTGGTGTTTGCGGGCAAATGCTGCGGCAAGACGACTGCGGTCTTGCCTAGATAGACCCCAGCCATCGAAAACAGAACATTGCCTGAACGAAGCTGCGAGCGCGCCAACTTGGCGTGCGTTTCAGCGTCAATAAACGCGAATTTTGAGACATCAATCGAACCATCCGCCAAGATGGACTCGGACTTAATGTAGTTGATGCCACGCTCAACAAAACCTTCCCCTTTTGTAGGTGTGGTTCCTTTGGTGATGCGTAAACATAGCTCCCGAAGCCGAATGGAGCTGGCCTCAGAACTCATATCCAAGCCTCCCCAACTTCTGCCGAATCAGCGCATCCAGCTCCGCGCCCTTGGCCATTTGCTCACCCAGCTTCTCGGTGAGCTTCTGCATCTTCTCGGCAAAGGCTTCGTCGTCGTCCTCCATCTCTTCGGCAGGTCGTGCGCGAGGGTGAGGTCTATCGCTTCTGTCTTCTTGGGTCGGGCCATGCTGGTTCTCCGTGTAGCCGCCATGTAGCCACCATGTAGCCACCATGTAGCCACCATGTAGCCAAAAACACCCGTTTTTGGCGAATGGCGATCAACGCATCATGCCTCAAAAAAGACCAGAAATGACTCTATGTTGTTGATTTACAAGGGCAATAGCCAACACAGATCAACACACCCAAACAGACAGATACGCGGAATCATAATCCGCAGGTCAGGGGTTCGAATCCCTGAAGCGCCACCAAAAAATACCCAAGGCCCAGCAGCGATGCTGGGCCTTTTTCGTTGGCGAGTGCCGCGGCGTCAAAGGGTGTGCATGCCGGGGGGTGTGCATGCCGGGGACACCCCAGCGCACAGGCAAGGCCGTCGCGGCTATATTGGGTCGACCACCCGTCCACCCAAGCATGAAACCGCCCGTCCAGCCTGTTTCACGGAACAGCCCTCCTGTGCCGCAGGAAGGGCTTCGATGAGCTGGGCGCCCTTCGTCGCTTCGGCGTTGCTGGGCGCGGGCCTGGCATCACTTTGGCACCTGCGCAGCGCCCGGCAGCTGCGCGGCGTGGCGCAACACGTCAGCCAACAGATGCGCGAATACCGCGCCATGGTCGAAAACACCAACGACGCGGTGCTGCTGATGGAAGCGGGGCGGATCGTCGAGTGCAACCCGGCGGCAGAGCGGCTGTTCGGCATGCGGCACACCGAGTTGCTCGGCACCCACCCTGCGGCGCTGTCCCCCGCGCTGCAACCCGGTGGCGGCAGGTCGCAGGACCTGGCCAACGCCAACATCGAACGGGCACTGGCCGGAGAGCCCCAGCGCTTCTTGTGGGAGCACCTGCGACACGGTGGGGAGGCCTTCACCGCAGAGGTGGCCCTGGCACCGGCTTTTCAACGCGACGAAGGCCAGGTGCCGCGCTTCGTGGCGGTGCTGCGCGACGTCACACAAGCCCGGCGCGCCGCCGAGGCGCTGCAGGTCAGCGAGCAGCAGTTTCGCCGCCTGTTCGAGCTCGCTCCCGTGCCCCTGGCTTTGACCACCCCGCAAGGGCAGTTGATCGACTTCAATCGCCAGTGGATCCGGGTGCTGGGCTACGACCGAACCGACGTGCCGACGATGGCCGAGTGGTGGCAAAAGGCCTACCCGGACCCCGCTTACCGCCAGGCCGTGCAGGCCATCTGGGACAAGGCCATCGGTCGCGTCGTCAACGAAGGACGGGAATTGCAGCAAACAGAGGTGCAGGTCACCTGCAAAGGCGGCCAGGTGCGCACGATGCGCGTGGGCGGTGCCTTGGTGGCAGATGCCATCCTGACCAGCTACGTCGATGTCACCGAACTGCGACAGGCCCAGCAAGCGCTGCAGACGCTGAACGCCGAGTTGGAGCAGCGGGTCAGCGACCGCACCCAGGAACTCGAATCCGCCATCGATCACCTGCATCGCACCCAGGACGAGCTCGTGCGCTCGGAAAAGCTCGCAGGGCTGGGATCCCTCGTCGCCGGTGTGGCGCACGAGCTCAACACCCCGATCGGCAACGCCGTCATCGTCGCCAGCACGCTGGCAGATCAGCAACGCCGCTTCGCCGACGAGGTCGAGGCGGGCCTGAGGCGATCCTCGCTGACGCGCTTCGTCACCGAGGTGCAAGAGGGTGTCGACGTGATGGAGCGCAACCTGCGCCGCGCGGCCGAGCTCATCAGTGGGTTCAAGCAGGTGGCGGTCGATCAGTCCAGCCACCAGCGGCGGCGGTTCGACCTCAAGGAGATCGTGCACGAGCTCACGCTCACCCTCAGCCCGACCCTGCGCCGTGCAGGCGTCGCGTTCACGCAAGACGTGCCCGCAGATGTGACGCTGGACAGCTACCCCGGCCCGCTCGGGCAGGTGATCATGAACGTGGTGAACAACGCCGTGGTGCATGCCTTCGCGCAGCAAGCCCAGCCTTGCATCGAGGCAACCGGTCGGGTCAGCGATGGCCTGCTCACCCTGACCCTGACAGACAACGGCTGCGGCATCCCGCCGGAGCACCTGCCACGCGTGTTCGACCCCTTCTTCACCACCCGACTCGGCAAGGGTGGCTCGGGGCTGGGCATGCACATCGTCTATTCGCTGGTGACGGAGTTGCTGGGCGGCTCGGTCCACATCGACAGCACGGTGGGTCGGGGCACCACCGTGACGCTGCGCATCCCGCTGCAAGCCCCGCAACCCGACGCACCCGAAAGCGCTGACCATGCGTGACCAGCCTCCTGCCTCTTCGCCCACCACTCGCGACGACGACTTCGTGCCCTTCGTCGACGACGATGCCGATGACCCGGCGGCCAAATCAGCGATGCCACCCTGGCAGGTGCTCATCGTCGACGACGACGCCGATGTGCACCGCACCACCGAGATGGCCTTGCGCGACCTGAGCATCGAAGGCAGGACCCTGCAGCTGTTGCACGCCTACTCGCGCCAGGAGGCCATGACCGTGGTGGCGCAGCACGATGACCTGGCGGTCATCCTGCTCGACGTGGTGATGGAGTCCGACGACGCGGGTTTGAAACTCGTGCACGACGTGCGCAACACGCTCAAACGTGAGTCGCTGCGCATCATCCTGCGCACCGGCCAGCCGGGCTACGCGCCCGAGCTCGACACCATCCGCCACTACGACATCAACGACTACCGCACCAAGTCGGAGCTGACGCGGGTGCGCCTGTTCACCAGCCTGACCGTGGCCGTGCGCGTCTACCGCCAGATGCGCGCTCACGAGCAGACGCGTCGAGGGCTGGAGATGGTGGTGCGTGCCAGCACCGACCTGAGCAAGCTTCATGGCATGCACCTGTTCGCACAGGGCGTGGTCAGTCAGCTGTGTGCCTTGCTGGGCATCGAGCCCGAGGGCCTGATCTGCGCACAAGCCGGGTTGCAAGGGCAAGGCGAGCCAGCGCGCGTGATCGCGGCAGCAGGGCGTTACGGCGACCTCATCCAACGCCCGCTTGATGAGCTGGGCTTGCCACGCGTGCAAGCCGCCTTGCAGCGCTGCCTGGATGAGCGACACAGCCACTTCGACGATGGCCTGGCCCTGTACTTCGCCACGTCGGACGGACGCGGTCTGGCGGCGTTCGTGGACCACCCGGCGCCGCTGCTGGCGCTGGACCGCCACCTCGTCGAGGTCTTTTGCTCGAGCATGTCCGCGGGCTTCGAGAACGTGCTGCTCTACGGTCAGTTGGTGGACCAGGCCTACGTGGACCCGCTCCTGCACATCCCCAACCTCAACCAGATGCTGCAGACGCTGAGCAGCGCACCTGCGCGGCACGCCCCTGCGACGCTGGCCGTGCTGGACCTCGATGGCTTTGCCGACATCAACGACATGCTGGGCCATGGTTTTGGTGACGCGGTCTTGCGCGCGGTGTCCAACCGCCTCAGAGAACAGACGAGCACCGCCTGCAGCCTGGCCCGGCTGGGCGCCGACGTGTTCGGCGTGCTGGGCCCCGCCGACGAGGTGACGGCCGAGCGCCTGCAACACCTCTTCGCCGCGCCCTTCATGATCCAGCAGCAGTCGGTTCGCCTGTCGGCCACGATGGGCCTGGTGCGGCTTGACGAGCATGCCGATCGAGGCGCCGACCTGCTCAAGGACGCGCACCTCGCGCTCAAGCGCGCCAAAGGCCAAAGGCGCGGCACGGCCTGCTACTTCTCACCCGAGATGGGGCAGGCCGCCCGAGCCCGCATGCAGTTGCTCGACAGCCTGCGCACCGCCACCGGCTCCAGCCAGCTCTTTGCCGTCTACCAACCCAAGGTGTGCCTCAAGGGCTCTCGCGTGCTGGGCCTGGAAGCCTTGCTGCGCTGGCGTCGCCCCGACGGCGAAATGGTGCCGCCCGACCGCTTCATCCCGCTGGCCGAGCAGGCCGGCCTGATGATGGTGCTGGGCAGCTTCGTGACCCACACCGCCTGCGCCACCTTGCGCCGCCTGCACGAGGCTGGCCACACCTCGCTGACCATGGCCATCAACGTGTCCCACTCGCAGTTGCGCGAGCCCGATTTCGTGCCCTTGCTGGCGCACACGCTGCAAGAGACCGGCGTGGCCCCAGGAGCCATCGAACTCGAGATCACCGAGTCGATGGCAGCCGACGACCTCGCCCTCATCCAGCAGCGCCTCCAGGACATCCGGGCCCTGGGCCTGAGCGTGGCCATCGACGACTTCGGCACGGGGTTTTCGTCGCTGAGCGTGCTGCGCCACCTGCAGGCCCAGCGACTGAAGATCGACCGCAGCTTCATCGCCGAGATCGAGCACGACAGCCGCATCGCGCGCATGGTGGTGCAACTGGGCCAGCTGCTGGGCATGCAGGTGATCGCCGAGGGCGTGGAAACCGAGGCCCAGCGAGCCATGCTGCAAGCCATGGGCTGTGACGAGGGCCAGGGCTGGCTGTTCGCGCACCCGATGGAAGAAGGCGCTTTGCTGACGTGGTTGTCTCAACAGGGCGGTTGAGCAAGGGTGCATAGAATC
>SCMV01000025.1 GCA_005502875.1 Comamonadaceae bacterium 2PF
GGCAGGGCGTGGACGGGGGGCGGGGTCTTGCTGGCGCCGCTGGCATCCGAGGCGCCTGGCCGTGTTGGCTCGGCCTGGGTGCCTGGCCAGGGCAGGCTCGGGGCGCCGGGCAGGCGCTCTTTCAGCCAGGTGTTGGCTGGGTGCGGGTCTTGCGCGGTGGTGGTGCCAGCGCAGCCGGCCAGCGCGATCGCGGGGATCAGCGCGAGCCAAGTGGGCAGTCGCCAAGTCAGGACGGCACGCGGCCGCCCCTGGCCTTGGTCTGGGCGTGGGTTGCTCATGGTGTGGTGCGTCGGCCAGTTCATGGCGACGGATCTCGTTGGCCGGACCCTGTGCCGGCGGTTGGCGCGCAGGCAAGGGGTGTCAGGGAGAGATCAGGCCCTTGGTGGCCGGAACAGGCCGTCGATGTCGTCGCGGCCGTGGGGTGTGCTCACGGCCCAGCTGGGCGGCGACACCGGTGGCGCATCGTGAAACCACGCCCAGCTTGGCGGCGAGATGACACCAGCGTGGCACAGGTCGCACAGGGAGCAGGTGTGGGGGTGGCCGGCGCCAGAGGTGTCGGGGGCGACCGATGGGGCGTGTGCGTTGGCGCTGCTCAGGTCTTGTTCGACAGACGCCTGGGGTCCATGGCAGGGCGCCGAGCGTTCGGCTGCGCGGTCGAGCGAGCTGACGGCAGGCGCGTGAGCGCCGTGCAGGGCGTTTGGGGCGGCCTGGTGGGGCGCACCGCGGGCATCGTGACCCGGCACCGGCACGGGCATCACCGCCCAGGCCCAGCCGCGCAGGGGCAGCAAGGCGATGAGCAGGGTCAGCAACGCGACACGCCAGAATCGGGTCATGCGCCGAAGTGTAGCGGCTGCTCTTTTAGAATGCAGCCTGCCAGACGCCTGGCGCACCCCTTCGCGCTCCCCTACACCCATCCCCCGCCTGCCATGCCTCACTCTCCCGCTCCGGCCGACGCCGATCCCGTTGCCCACATCGCACCGCGTGACAAGGCAGAAATCCTGGCTCAGGCGCTGCCCTACATCCGGCGCTTCCACGGCAAGACCATCGTCATCAAGTACGGTGGCAACGCCATGACCGACCCCGAGCTGCAAGCCGACTTCGCCGAAGACGTGGTGCTGCTCAAGCTGGTGGGCCTGAACCCGGTCGTGGTGCACGGTGGCGGCCCCCAGATCGACGCTGCGCTGGGCAAAATCGGCAAGAAGGGCCAGTTCATCCAGGGCATGCGCGTGACCGACGAAGAGACCATGGAAGTGGTCGAGTGGGTGCTCGCTGGCGAGGTGCAGCAAGACATCGTCGGCCTCATCAACGCCGCCGGAGGCAAGGCCGTGGGCCTGACCGGTCGCGACGGCGGCCTCATCCGCGCGCGCAAGCTCAAGCTGCTCGACCTGGCCGACCCCAGCAAGGAACACGACGTGGGCCAGGTCGGCGAGATCGAGTCCATCGACCCCAGCGTCGTCAAGGCCCTGCAGGACGACCAGTTCATCCCCGTCATCAGCCCCATCGGCTTTGGCTCGCGCAACGAGAGCTACAACATCAACGCCGACCTGGTGGCCTCCAAGCTGGCCCAGGTGCTCAAGGCCGAGAAGCTGGTGCTGCTGACCAACATCAAGGGCGTGCTTGACAAGCAAGGCGCGCTGATCACCGACCTGACGGCCCGAGAGATCGACGAGCTGATCGAAGACGGCACCATCAGCGGCGGCATGATCCCGAAGATCGAAGGCGCCATCGACGCGGCCAAGAGCGGCGTGCACGCGGTGCACATCGTCGACGGACGCGTGCCGCACGCCATGCTGCTGGAGATCCTGACCGATCAGGCCTACGGCACCATGATCCGCAGCCACTGATCGCAACGTGCGCCCCCCAGCTCGCCGCCGCGTCCCTTCGCAGCCCCTCGAGGGGGAGGCGGCCGGCGCTGTTGGGTTGTCGGCGGCCCAGCGGCAGGCCCCGCCCATCTGGCTGTTCGACCTCGACAACACGCTGCACGACGCCAGCAAAGCCGTCTTCTGGCGCCTCAATGGCGCGATGACGGACTACATCGAGGCCGAGCTGCAACTCAGCCGCGCAGAGGCCGACGCCCTGCGCCTGCACTACTGGCGCCGCTACGGCGCCACGCTGCTGGGCCTGGAGCGGCACCACGGCATCCGCGCGGCGCACTTCCTTGCCCAGACGCACACCTTGCCCGGCCTGGAGCGCGACCTGCACATGCCGCCTTCGCACCGCGCGGCGCTCAAGCGCCTGCGCGGCCGCAAGATCCTGTTGACCAACGCGCCAGCCGAATACGCCAAGCGCGTGCTCACGGCGCTTGATTTGAGCGACTGCTTTGAAGCGGTGGTGTCCATCGAGGGCATGCGCGTGTTCGGCGAGTTGCGCCCCAAGCCCGATGCGCGCAGTCTGAGCGTGGTGCTGGCGCGCCTGAAGCTGCCAGCGCACCGCTGCGTGCTGGTCGAAGACACGGTGGCCAACCTGCGCAGCGCGCGCCGCCTGCGCATGCGCACGGTGTGGATGCAGCACTACCTCAAAGACAACCCGCACGGCCCGGAAGCGGGCCTGGCGCTGCATGGCAAGCCCAGTTGGGTGTGTGCCAGAATCAGGTCACTGCGGTCGCTGCACACCTGGACATGACGACAGAACACGCCCCGGAACCCGTTGCCGACCCCGCGCCCGTTGCGGCCCCCAAGCGCACGCGACCCAAGCCGGGCGAGCGCCGCATCCAGATCCTGCAGGCCCTGGCGGCCATGCTCGAGTCCCCCGCCACCGAACGCGTCACCACCGCGGCCTTGGCTGCCAAACTCGACGTCAGCGAGGCAGCGCTGTACCGGCACTTCGCCAGCAAGGCGCAAATGTTCGAGGGCCTCATCGGTTTCATCGAAGACAGCCTGTTCACACTGGCCAACCAGATCACCGAGCGCGAGGCCGACCCTGCTGCGCAGATCGCTCGCATCGTCGCGGCGGTGCTGCAGTTCGCAGAGAAGAACCCGGGCATGGGCCGGGTCATGGTGGGCGACGCGCTGGTGCATGAACACGAGCGCTTGCATGCGCGCATGAACCAGCTCTTCGAGCGGCTGGAGTCCGCCTTGCGTCAGCCGGCCCGCAAGCTGGCCGAGTCGCGCGGTTCGCAAACGCCCACCGTCGATGCGCAGGCCACGGCCTCGGTGGCCATCAGCCTGGTGCTGGGGCGGCTGCACCGCCACGCGCGCACAGGCTTCCAGCGCCTGCCCACCGAGCACCTGGACGCGACCTTGCGCACCTTGCTCAGCGGAGGCTGACGCGACGGCGAAGCCATCCCAGGGCGCCACAGCCCAGCAGCCCCGTCAACCCCAAGGCCCACGTCGCGGGCTCCGGCACCGGGGTCATTGTCACGCTCTGGATGGCCAGGCCTGTCGTGGTCGACGTGTCACCGCGATCAACCACGCCCAGGGCCAGCTCGATGTTGTTGAGTGCCAGTGGGCCTGCGTCGTCGCTGAAGGTGTGCGAGAAGGTGAACCAACCGCTGCCACGCTGGAAGCCACCATAACCTTGCAGGTCTGCAATCCGGGGTGTGCCCAGCTCGAACAGGCGACCGCCGATGGTGGCGAAAGCCAGGTCCGGCAAACCCGCGATCGGGTCTTCGTTGCTCAACAACTGCCAGCGAAAGCTCAGCGTGTCGCCGGCACGAGCCCACACGGTGCGCGAGATGACCGAGCCCTCAAGCGCCTGTTGCAGCACGCCGTCAACGGTCGTGTCGAGCGCGCCAATGGGCAGTCCAGCCAGCTCTTCCACGCCACGGGGCTGTTGTGCCGCGATCGCACCGCTGCCCACCAAGGCCGAGCCGCCTGTGTCGTCCGATGCATCGAAGGCGGTGGTCAGCAGCAGGGTGTTGTCGCTGGGGGCGGCGACGTCGCCTGAGACGCTCCAGCCATCGAAGGCCGGCGAGACAGGTTGCGCGCCAATGATCGTCACATCACCGGGTTGGTTGATGACGACCGATGCCTGGGCGGTGGCAGACAGGGCGGCCCAGGAGGCCAGGGCGATGAGCGATGCGGAGGAGCGGGGCATGTGAGGTTCCTGCGTCTGGAGGCTGAGCCTGCAATCTAGGTGCGCGACGTGACAGGCGTGCCAGTGGCGATGCCGATCCGTTGCAGGCTGATCGGATCAGGCTTGCAGGCCACCGTGGCGCGCACGGCGTCGACGCGCCAACGTGCCGGTGATCAACAGGCCAGCCACGCCCATGCCCCAAGTGCCGGGCTCGGGCACGGCGGTCACGGTGAGCTGACCTTGCAGCAGCACGTTGCCGGCGAAGGTCGCCTCGCCGGCCAAGGCCGAAGGCTGGGTCAGCGAAGCCGCTTGGTAAGCGCTCAGCAGGACCCTGAACTCATCACCCACCACGCCGGCGAAGCTCAGGTTCAGTGCTTCGCTGCCGGTGCCGGTTTGCAGGCCCAGGTAGCTGGCGACGCTGTTGCCGCCCTTGAGCACGTCCAGGGACAGGCCCAGGTCGTTGATGCCCGCCGATCCGCCCACCAGGAAGTCGGCCAGGCCACTGAAGTTGACCGTCACCGATTGGCCAACGGTTTCGCCAGCATCGGCGACCACCCGCAGGACCAAGCCGTCCAGCGAGAGGCTTTGCGTCAGCTCGAAGCCCTCGATGCTGCCGGTGCCACTGGCCTGCCAGAAGTGCGAGGCGTCCAGCGTCAGCGACGTGCTGGCGCCGGTCGCATCCACGGACACCATGTGGGTGTAGCCATCGCTGACGTTGGCGCCGCCTTGTGTGCTCGCGTCAAAGACCTGGAAGTCGCTGAGCAGCAAGGTGTCGGTGCCGGAGGCGTCCTCCAGGTTGCCCGTCACGCTGCGCGAGGCGCCGATGCCATCGATGGTGGCCGACTGGGTGATCACATCGACCGCGGTGCCGGTCGAGACGATTTGCAGGCGGGCGGCGTGGGCACTCGTGAACGAGGCCAGGGTGAGCAGCGCAGCCAGCGCCACACCGTGTTGTCGAAGGCGGGTCATGATGAACTCCTTGTCATGCCATCAGCTGGGGGCGATCAGGGCAGGCGGGTGATGCGGTTCTGGGCACCGGGTGCCACGCCGCTCGGGTTCGCTTGCAGGTAGGCTTCGAACGCGTCGGTGTCGACGGCGCCACCCAGTCGGCTGGTGCCGTCCTTGAGCACCGCGAAGGCGTCGCCACCGTCGGCCAGGAAGCTGTTGACCGTCACGCGGTAGCTCGCGGCTGGGTCAATGGCCACGCCGTTGAGGGCCATGTTGCTGACCTTGTTGCCGCAGGCGGCACCAGCGCTCCAGTTGTAGCTGAAGCCCTTGGAGACCTGCAGGATGCGGTCGAACGTGGTCTGGCCCAGGCAATTGGCGAACTGGGTTTCCAGCAGCGTCTTGATCTGGGCGCCGCTGAGCGTCAGGGTGACCAGCGAGTTGCCGAAGGGCTGCACGGTGAAGGCGTCACCATAGGTCACGTCGCCGTTGGGTGCGTTGAACGGCAAGTCGGCGCGGATGCCACCCGGGTTCATGAAGGTCACCACCGCTTCACCCATGCCGACGTCGTTGGTCGCGTCGAGCTGGGCGTCGGCGATCACGTCACCCAGGGCCGATTCGCCCGCAGCGTTGGTCGTGCGGCTGAGGGCTGCGGTGATCTTGCCGATCACGCGGGACTTGGGCGTGGCGGCCAGGCTGTCGTAGTGGGCAACGAGGTCGGTCAGGGCCGGGTCTTCTGCCGTGGCGGTGCCGGTGCCGGTGACCAGGTTGTTGGCGGTCACGCTCAGCACGTCCTTGGTTCGCGTGTCGATGACAACGTCGATGTCCGTGAGGTTGCGGGCGTACTGGCCACCCGAGGTCACACGCACGTTCTTGCCGGCGCTGTTGGGGATCAGGCAGTTGTAGGCGGCGTGCGTGTGGCCGGAGACCACGAGGTCAACGGCTGGGTCGAGTCGGTTGACGATGTCGACGATGGCGCCCGAGATGCCGGTGCAGCCGTTGATGCCGCCGGTTGCCGCACCACCTTCGTGGATCAGCACAACGATCGACGCAATGCCTTGTGCCTTCAGGCTTGGCACCAGGGCGTTCACCGTGTTGGCCTCGTCGCCAAACTGCAGTCCGGCCACACCGGAGGGCGACACGATGGTGGGCGTGCCTTCCAGCGTCATGCCGATGAAAGCGACCTTGTTGCCCAGGAAGTCCTTGACGCCGTAAGCGGGCAGGACGGTCTGGTTCGAGGCGGTGTCGGTCACGTTGGCGGCCAGGAACTTGAAGCGCGCGCCTGCGAACTCGCCGTCGCGCTGGTCCACCGGCAGGCCGAGGCCCGAGTAGATGTCCGTCGGGTGGTTGCCTCCGTGCTGCATGCGCAGCAACTCGTCCTTGCCTTCATCGAACTCGTGGTTGCCCACGGCGTTGAAGTCGATGCCGATGCGGTTCATGGCCTCGATGGTCGGCTCGTCCTTGAACAGGGCCGAGGTCAGGGGGCTGGCGCCGATCATGTCGCCAGCTGAAATCACGGCGTGCAGCGGGTTGGCGGCCTTCAAGGCCTTGATGCGGGTCGAGAAGCGGGCCACGCCAGGGTTGCTCGACGAGCCCTCGCCGGCCTTGATGTAGCCGTGGAAGTCGTTGAAGGCGATCAGCTTGACCTTGAGGGTGGTGCCCACGCCCGAAGCCTTGGCGGCGCTGAGAAGGCGCACGCGCTCAGCCGATGAAATCTTGCGGTTCTTGAGCAGCTCGAACGACACGTTCGAGACGTGGCTGAGGAAGGCGGCCTGGCTGCCCCAGGCAGCCTCGTCGTCAAAGGCGTCGTCCAGGGTCTTGCAGTCGGTGCCGAGCACGCGGTTGTCCACGCCGGTGGCGTAGGTGTCAAAGGTGAGGGTGCCTGCGGAAGAGCCCACGGTGCAGGCCTGGGCAGCCGCGAGGCTGCCAAAGGACATCAGCAGGGCCACGGCGACGGAACGCAACTGGAACATGGGAACTCCTGGGCAAGGTTCAATGACAAGTCGGACCTTACGGACCTTGTTTGAGGTGGTCGTGAAGCGCCTGTGGTCTGTTCGGCTCGGGTGCCTGTCCTACACTCGGGCGCATGGAACAGATAGATCACCTGTTGCGCCTGCTCAGCCGTGCCGAGCAGGTCCTCTCAAGACTCGAAAGCGTGCTGCCCCAGGCCTTGCAGGCCCCCGACTGGTCGGCGTCCGTGGCCTTTCGCTATCGCAAGCGCAGCGCTTCGGCCTGGGCCAATGGCTGGCTGGAGCCGGTGCGTCACGTCGGCGTCATCCGCTATGAAGACCTCCGCGAGGTCGACACGCAGAAAGCTCGCTTCGAGCGCAACCTCGCACAGTTCGTGGCGGGTCGCACCGCCAACAACGTGCTGCTGTCGGGTGCGCGCGGCACGGGCAAGTCTTCGCTGGTCAAGGCGGGTCTGCACGCCCACGCCGCACAGGGCCTGCGCCTCATCGAGGTCGACAAGGCCGACCTCGTCGACCTGCCGGACCTGATCGAGCTGGTGAGCGAGCGCTCCGAGCGCTTCGTCATCTTCTGCGATGACCTGAGCTTCGACGAAGGTGAGCCGGGCTACAAGGCGCTCAAATCGGTGCTCGATGGCACCGTGGCCGCGCATGGCGACAACGTGCTGGTGGTGGCCACCTCCAACCGCCGCCACCTGCTGCCCGAGTACCACTCGGACAACAAGAGCTACACACGTGGCGACGACGGCGAGCTGCACCCCGGTGAGGTGGTGGAAGAGAAGATCTCGCTGTCAGAGCGCTTCGGGCTGTGGGTCAGCTTCTATCCGTTCAGCCAGGACGAGTACCTCGCCATCGTGGCGCAATGGCTGCGTCACCTGGGGCTGGGCGACGAGGCCATCGAGGCCGCGCGCCCCGAGGCGTTGGTGTGGGCCATCGAGCGCGGCTCGCGCTCGGGGCGCGTCGCGCAGCAGTTCGCGCGCGACCACGCGGGCCGCGTGGCCGGGCAAGGCGAGGCAGGCCATGTCTGAGCGCAAGTCCTACCACGTCATGGACGCGACCGACCGGGTGCCGGTCGATGTGGCGGTGGGCGTGCTCATCGAACGCGACGAGCAAGGCCGCGAAGGCCGATTCCTGCTGACCTCTCGCCCCGAAGGCAAGGTCTACGCCGGGTACTGGGAATTCCCGGGCGGCAAGCTGGAGCAGGGCGAAACCGTGGAGCAGGCGCTGCGCCGCGAGCTGCTCGAAGAAATCGGCATCACCATCGGTGCGGCCGAGCCCTGGAAGGTCGAGCTGATGGACTACCCGCATGCACGCGTGCGCCTGCATTTCTGCAAGGTGTTCGCGTGGACGGGTGAGTTCGAGATGCGCGAGGGCCAGCAGATGGCGTGGCAGTCGCTGCCGGTGCAGGCGCAGCCTGTGCTGCCTGGCACCATCCCGGTGCTGCAGTGGCTGGCGGCGGAGCGAGGCCACTCGGGCCCCACTCACCTGGGTTGATGCCAGGCCTGGTGCGCTTTGGGCGCTCAGGCCCGTTTCATCACTGCGAAGCGCCGCTGGCGGCTTCGGATGCAGCGGCCGGTGCCGGCTCGCTGGCCGGCAGGCTGGCGGCGGGTGCGGGCGCGCTGCCGTGTGCTTCCTCGGTGTGGCCGGCATCGATGCCGTGCTTTTCTCCGCTCATGTCGATGTCACCGCCGCTTTTCATCAGCACGAACATCGCGAGGGCCGCGAAAGCCACGAAGGCCACAACAATCTTCCACATGGGGATCTCCAGTCGGGATGTGAACAAACAAGGCGCCTGTTGGACGCCATCGAGCCGGCACGGGTGGCGCGGCGCAGGCATCGTAGGCGCGAATGGGCATGCTGCCCCCTCCGGACTGACCCGAGGTTGATGCAAAGCAGGGCTCGCCCGTGTCGGATCTGACGGACACGCTGCGTTATGCTGATTCGCGTTCCGACACCCCCGAACCACACAGAGCGAGACAACCATGAGCTACCAGACCCTGAGTTACGCCGTCGGTGACGATGGCGTGCTGCTGCTGACCCTCAACCGCCCCGACCAGCTCAACGCCTTCACGGTCGAGATGGCCAACGAGCTGGTCGACGCCTTCACCCGTGCCAGCGACGACGACGCCGTGCGCGCCATCGTGGTCACCGGGGCTGGCAAGGCTTTTTGCGCCGGCATGGACCTGAGCGTGGGCGGCAACGTCTTCGGCCTCGACGAGTCGCAGCAACCCACACTGGCCGACATGCGCGAGCGCCTGACCGACAAAGCCATCCACGAAGGCGTGCGCGACACCGGTGGCCGCGTGGTGCTGTCCATCTTCAACTGCAAGAAGCCGGTGATCGGCGCCATCAACGGCGCGGCCGTGGGCATCGGCGCCACCATGACGCTGCCGATGGACATCCGCATCGCGTCCGAGAAGGCGCGCATCGGCTTCGTGTTCGGGCGCATCGGCATCGTGCCCGAGGCGTGTTCGAGCTGGTTCCTGCCGCGCATCGTGGGCATCTCGCAGGCGCTGGAGTGGACCTACATGGCCGACATCTTCGACGGCCACGAGGCCCAGCGAGGCGGCCTGGTCAAGTGCGTGGTGCCGCCCGAGCAGTTGCTGGAAGAGGCGATGAAGATCGCACGTCGCATCGCAACCGAGCGCTCGGCCGTGGGCATCGCGCTGACGCGTCAGATGATGTACCGCAACTCGGCGCAGCCGCACCCACTGGCCGCGCACGAGGTCGATTCGCTGGCCATGTTCTACACCAGCATCGGCGATGGCAAGGAAGGCGTTCAGGCCTTCCTGGACAAGCGGCCCGCCCAGTTCCAGGGCAAGGCTTCGCAGATGCCGCTGTTTTACCCCTGGTGGGAATGAGCGGCCCGGCGGCGGCGCAAGCCAGCCGCTGCCGAGACGCCAACCAGGCCAGCCAGGCTCATCAGGATGGTGTCAGCTTCGGGCACAGCGCTGGTGGTGAACCGGTCCACCGAGAAGGTGGCGTAGGCACACATGCCGCCGCAGGCTTCGCTCGCGCCCAGGATCAAGGGTGCGGAGCGGAATGAGCTGGCCGGTGCCTGCGCCATCAGGCGGCTGAACTCCGGCAAGGTCAATGCCGATGAGGGCGGTGCCTCGGGCATCGGCAGCATGGGGCCGGTGCTGTAAAAAACCAGCATGGTCGGGTGCCCCGTTGTGGACGGCAGCCAGAGTTCACCACCGGTGGCACCCGTGAAGTAAATGTCCACCACTTGCGTGCCCGCAGCGTTCCTGGTGAAGGTCACGCCCACATTGCCTTGCTGGTATGCAGGCAAGCTGTAACTCAGGCCCGATTCCACCACCCGGATGCTCAGTGATTGCAGGGCATTTTGGAACGCGACATCTTGTGGGCCGTACCCCCAACCGGCCTCGACGGCGTCATCGAAGACATAGTCCATCACGTAGTGCTGGCCATCTGCGAAGTGGTTCGCGACGTCGATGCTTGCTTGCGGTGGCGTTTCTTCGCCGGTCCATCGAAGGGGCGTGGGGTTGTGGATGGTGCCTTCAACACGCCAGGTGAGCGGGGCGGCCTGGGCGATGGAGGAAATGACGAGGGGCAGCGCGGCGAGCAGCCCCGCGAGCGTGGATGGTTTCATGGGTATCCCTGTGTGATGAGTGTTGGGTGTTGCGATGCAGGTCAGAGCCGCAGGCCTGGCTGATCCGGCATCACGCAGCCATTGTCATCACCTCTCGTCGATCATGGCAACTGGGGAGCGCCCGACGGTTGAGCCCAAGGGGCTTTACACGCTGCTGTCGCGAGCGGCCATGAAAAAGCCCGGCACAAAGGCCGGGCTGTCGAGATCCTGTCGCTTGCTGTTCGTCAACAGCAGGCTTGGGATGTGAGCATCAGCTCAGGTGCTCGCTCACCAGCTTGGTCAGCTCGAACATCGTGACCTGCGGCTTCTTGAAGATGGGCTTCAATTTGTCGTCGGCGTTGATGTTGCGCTTGTTGGCGGCGTCCTGCAGGTTGTGCTTCTTGATGTACTCCCAGATTTTCTTGGTCACCTCGGTGCGAGGTGCCGGTGCGGCGCCGATCACGGCGGCCAGCACGGGGCTGGGGGTCAGCGGCTTGGCGAAAGCCGCGTTGGGGGCGCGCTTGGCAGCGGGCTTCTTGGCTGCAGGGGCCTTGGTGGCCGCGACCTTGGTGGCCGGGGCTTTCTTCGCAGTTGCCATGTGAATTCACTCCAGAAGTCAGTCAGATCTGATGTGGTTGTGGGCGTTCGATGTGTCCCGAACGTCTCGCGTCAACCGACAGCACGCATGGTACTGCTTTCTCTAGCGCAAAACCATGGCCTTGCAAGACCTTTTGTGAGGGGATGTCGTCCTATCGCATCGAGAAGGAGCCGGTGTTGGCGCCATCTGCATGAGGGCTGACACCAAGTGCCGTGCAAGGTGCGGGTGCTTTGGTGTCCAATGCGCGCTTGTGTCTGCTTTGATGGAGCTTTCGGATGTCGCCTCAAGCCGTGCTGGCCCAGCCCTTCACCCTGCCCGCCGGGGCCGTGGTCAAGAACCGCCTCTTCAAATCCGCGATGAGCGAAGCGCTTGGCACCCGCGAAGGTGCGGCCACGCCTGAGCTCGTGCGCCTGTATGGTGCATGGGCCGACGGCGGCATCGGGCTGTGCATCACCGGCAACGTGATGGTGGACCGTCGTGCGCTTGGCGAGCCGGGCAACGTCGTCATCGAAAGCGACCGGTTCCTCAGCGAGCTCACGGCCTGGGCGCAAGCCGCCACGCGCAACGGCACGCAGTGCTGGGTGCAGCTCAACCACCCCGGCAAGCAGGCGCCCAAGGGCCTGAACAAAGAGAACATCGCGCCGTCGGCCGTGCCTTTCCGAGCCGAGATGCAGGCGTTCTTTCCGACCCCGCGTGAGATGACCGAGGCCGAGATCAACGAGGTCATCCAGCGCTTTGCGCGCGCGGCCGAGCTGGTCAAGCGCGCGGGCTTCACCGGCGTGCAGATCCACGGTGCGCACGGTTACCTGGTCAGCCAGTTCCTGTCGCCCCACCACAACCGCCGCACCGACGACTGGGGCGGCACGCCCGAGAAGCGCCGCCGCTTCGTGTTGTGCGTGCTCGAAGCCATGCGCGAGAAGGTGGGCCCGGGCTTTCCCATCGGCATCAAGCTGAACTCGGCAGACTTCCAGCGCGGCGGCTTCACCGAAGAGGAGTCGCTCGACACCATCCGCGCCTTGTCTGACGCCGGCATCGACCTGATCGAAATCTCGGGCGGCACGTATGAGGCCCCGGCCATGACCGGCGTGAAGAACAAGGCCGAGCCCGCCAAGGCCAGCACCAAGCAACGCGAGGCTTACTTCCTGGAGTTCGCCGAGAAAGCCCGCAAGGCCGTCAAGACCCCGCTGGTGGTCACCGGTGGCTTCCGTTCGCTGCAGGGCATGGCCGACGCCATCACCTCGGGCTCGGTCGACTTCGTGGGTGTGGCGCGCGTGCTGGCCATCGAGCCCGATGCCCCCAACCGCCTGTTGTCCGGTCAGCAGACGCGCCACCAGGTGCGCCCGCTCAAGACCGGCATCGGCTACATCGACAAGATGGGCATGATGGAAGTGGTCTGGTACACGGGCCAGCTCAAGCGCATCGGCCGTGGTGAGCCGCCCAAGCCGGGCGAGATGCCGCTGTGGGTGTTCATCAAGTACATCGCCAAGCAGGTTGGGCTGGGGCGCAAGAAGGGGCCGGCGAAGTTGCGGGCCAGTTGATCGGTTGGTCCGGCAACTGGCCTGCTTGCCGAGTCAGCGCCAGCCGGCGCGGTCCAGCAGTTTCTGCGCAGCCACCAGGTGCTGCGAGAGCTTTTCCAGCGGCAGGCTGTCGGCCTTGAAGTCACCGATGTCTTCCAGGCCTTCGTTCTCGACCTTGACGCTGCTGACAGCTGGCCATTCGTTGTTGCCTTCGGCGAAGTAGCGCTGGGCCTGATCGCTGGCCAGGTACTCCAGGAACTGCACGGCGGCTTCGCGGTTCTTCGAGGTCTTGACCACGCCCGCGCCTGACACGTTGATGTGCACGCCCTGGCTGGACTGGTTGGGCAGCACGATGCCCAGGCGCTTCATCAGGTTGCGCTCCTCGACCTTCTCGGAGTTGAGCATGCGGGCCAGGTAGTAGGTGTTGGCAATCGCCACACCGCATTCACCCGATGCCACGGACTTGATGTGGTCGGTGTCACCACCTCGCGGGGGCATGGCCAGGTTGGCCACCACGCCGCGCGCCCATTGTTCGGTGGCGGCTTCGCCGTTGTGTGCCACGAGCGATGCGACCAGCGAGAGGTTGTAGGGGTGCATGCCCGAGCGCACGCAAATCATGCCTTTGAGCTTGGGGTTGGAGAGGGACTCGTAAGTGGCCACGTCGGCCGCTTTGACCAACTTGCGGTTGTGGATGATCACCCGTGCCCGCGTGGAGAACGCGAACCACGTTGGGGTGCGCAGGTTGGCGGGGATGCGGCTTTCCAGCACCTTGGACTGCACGGGCTGGAAGATGCCCCAGGCGTCTGCCACCGAGAGGTTGGCCGCGTCCACCGTGATCAGCACGTCGGCGGGGCTGTTGGCGCCTTCGTTGCGGATGCGCTCGAGCAGCTCTTCGGCTCGGCCGTCGAGCCGGTTGACCTTGATGCCGGTCTGCTTGGTGAAGTTGCTGTAGAGGGCTTCGTCCGTCTGGTAATGGCGTGCCGAGTAGATGTTGAGCACGCGCTCCTTGGCATGGGCCGTGGGCAGTGCGGCGATCGCCAGGGTGGCGGTGAGGGCGGCGAGCGCGAAGCGGCGGGTCAGGGTGTTCATGGTGGGGTGGGCAAGTGGGGTCAGGTGCGCGCCCAGCGGCGCAGCAGGTTGTGATAGATGCCGCTGAGCTTGAGCAGGCGCGGGTCGTCTGCGTCGGTGGAGGGCGTGAGCTCCTGGATGGCCTGGTCGAGGTCGAACAGCAAGGTGCGCTCGCCATCGTCCGTCACGAGGCTCTCGATCCAAAAGAACGAGGCAATGCGCGCGCCGCGTGTGACGGGGGTGACGCGGTGCAGGCTCGATGAGGGGTAGAGCACCATGTCGCCCGCGGCGAGCTTGACGGTCTGCACGCCAAACGGGCCTTCGATCTCCAGCTCGCCGCCGTCGTACTCGTCGGGCTCGGCCAGGAACAGCGTGGCAGACAGGTCGCTGCGAAGCGTGAGTTGGGTGCCGGGGATCTGCATCACGGCGCTGTCGACGTGCGCGCCGTAGGTGCCGCCACCGGTGTAGCGGTTGAACTTGGGCGGGTAGATTTTCGAGGGCAGGGCGGCCGAGATGAACAGCGGGTGCGCGGCCAGCCGCCGCAGGATGTGCTGGCCCAGTTGCACCGCGGTGTCGCAGCCATCGGGCAGTTGCTGGTTGCGCTTGACGGCGCGGGCCAGGGTGCCCGCGGTGTTCAGGCCGTCTTCCCATTCGGCCGCATCAAGCACCTGGCGGAACTGGCGGACCTCGTCGAGCGAGAGGACCTGGTCGATGGCGATCAGCATGAAGCCTCCGGTGGGAGTGAGAGCAGGAGGTCGGGGGTGATGTCGGCGAGCGTGGCGCAGCCGGCCTGGGCCATGCACAGCTCGAGCTCTTCGCGCAAGGTGCGCAGCAGGTGCGCCACGCCGAGCGCACCACCGACGGCCAGGGCGTGCAGTTGCAGGCGGCCGATCAACACGGCGTTGGCGCCCAGGGCGATGGCCTGGAACACATCGCGGCCGCTGCGGATGCCGCTGTCGAGCAGCAGGGGGTGGTCGGGGCCGAGGGCTCGGCGCAGCGCGGGCAGGCGATCGAGGCTGGCGGGTGCACCGTCGAGCGCGCGACCACCGTGGTTGGAGACGATCTGGGCGTCGACCCCGAGATCGCGCAGGCGCAGGGCGTCGTCTTCGCGCAGCACGCCTTTGACCAGCAGGGGCAAGGTCGTTTGCTGACGCAGCCAGCGCAGGTCGTCCCAGCCTGGCGCGGTGGACATCACGCCCTGGAAGATGGCGCTGTCATCGGGGCCGATGGCGGGCAGCGGGATGGGGGGCAGGCCTTGCAGGTTGACGGCTTGCACGTTGGCCGGGAAGCGAAAGCCCGCGCGCTGGGCGCGCAGCGATGGGGTCTGCACGCTGGCGTCGAGCGTGAGCACCAGGGCGCTGTAGCCGGCTGCTTCGGCGCGTCGCACCAGCGCCAAGGTGTGCTCGCGCGAGGCTTGCCAGTAAAGCTGGAACCAGCGCCGCTCGGCATGCTGGGCCACGTCTTCCAGCGAGCACGACGACAAGGTGCTCAGCACCATGCAGGTGTCCATGGCGCTGGCGCCGCGGGCCGTGTCGAGTTCGCCTTGCGGGTGAACCAGCTTTTGCCAGGCCACCGGGGCCAGCAGGATGGGGTGAGGCAAGGCCTGCCCGAGCAGGTGCAGGCGGGTGTGGCCATGCCCCATTGCTTGCAACAGCCTGGGCAAGATGGCGTGGCGCGAGAACGCCGCGCGGTTGCGCCTGAGCGTCAGCTCCTGGCCGCTGCCGCCTTCGATGTAGGCCAGCACATCGGCCGGGATGCGGTCTTGCGCCAGGCGCTCGTGATCGCTGGCGGCGTGCAGGTCAGGGGGAAGCGTTGGGGTCGGTTGGTCAGGCATGGTGCGGGCATCCTGATGCAAACGGCGAAGGGGCGGCCTGACTCAGATCAGGCGCCCCTTCTCTTGTGAACGTCCTGGGACGATCAGAAGTCGTAGTTCAACGTGGCGCGGACGTTGCGGGCATCACCCATGTAGGTGAACTTGCCGGCAGTGTAAGTCGCCAGGTAGTACTCCTTGTTGAACACGTTGTTCACGTTGACGCGGGCGCTGAGCTGGCGGGTGAACTTGTAGCTGGCGAACAGGTCCAGGGTGCTGTAGGCGGGCACCTTGAAGTTGCCGGCTGCAGATTCCGGGCTGCCCGAGAACTTGGAGCTCTGGTGCGTCACCGTGCCACCGAAGGTGAACTTCGGGGTGAACTTGTAGCTCAGCAGGATGGAGGCGGTCTTCTTGGGCAGGTTGGCCAGTTCCTTGCCCTTGTTGCTGGCGAGCACCGACTTGGTGATCTCCGAGTCCATGATGGCCAGGCCAGCGTGGGCGCTGAGCTGGCTGGTGATGTTGCCTGCCAGACCCAGCTCGATGCCCTCAACCTTGTAGGAGCCGGTGTTGAGGGTGCCGTTGAGCGAGTAGTTCGTGACGGTGGAGTTGTTCTCCATGATGTCGCGCTTGCGCACCTGGAACAGGGCACCCGTGGCGAGCAGCTTGCCGTCCATCAGCTCCCACTTGCTGCCCAGTTCGATGTTGGTCGATTTTTCGGGCTTGCTCTGGGTAAAGGTCGAGAGGGCTGTGTCGCCGCTGCCCACCAGGCACAGGCCGCCGTAGCCGCAGTTGGTCACGTCCGACTCGCCGCCGTTGAAGTCGCTGGCGGTGCTGATGTTGGCGTAGACGTTGGCGTGGGGCAGGAACTTGTAGACCGCGCCGACCTGTGCGTTGAACAGGTTGTCCATCAGCTTGTATTGCCGGCCGCCGTTGGTGTTGCTGTAGTCGAAGCGATCGACGCGCAGGCCGCCAGACAGCGCGAGGCGGTCGGTGACATCGACGGTGTCCATGACCGAAGCAGAGACGGTCTTGGTGCTCCAGTCGCTCTTGACGGCGCCGCGGGTGATGGAGTACTTCAGGAAGCTGTTCAGGTCAGCGACGGGCACGCCGGCAGCGCTGACGAAACAGTGGGCGTTGCTGATGGTGCTGCCACGAATGGTCTGGCAGTTGGTCGGCGTTGCGGTGGTGACGTTGAAGCCACCATTCGTGACCTTGTGGTTCGTCAACTCCAGGCTGAACAGCATGGTGTGCTTCATGCCGCCGAGCACGCGCTCGAGTTCCAGGTTGGTCTGGTTGGCGAAGTACTCGACTTCCTGCCAGCCGTTGTGGCGC
This sequence comes from Comamonadaceae bacterium 2PF, assembly GCA_005502875.1. GTDB lineage: Bacteria > Pseudomonadota > Gammaproteobacteria > Burkholderiales > Burkholderiaceae_C > Aquabacterium. Next base: position 16,844 of record SCMV01000025.1, read on the forward strand.
GCGAAGGCGGCAATCGACACTGGCGTGACCAGGTTGCTGCCACCCGATGCGCTGGTCACCACGTAGCCGTTCTGGGTTTCGCCGTAGCGGGTCAGGTTGCTCAGCTTGGTGGTGTCGTCAAAGCGGTAGGCCGCGCGCACCGTGAAGGTGTCGATGGTCGACTCGAGGAAGTCTTCGGCCTGGGCGTAGACCGGGATGTCCTTGACCGGTTTGCCGTTTTCGTACCAGGTGCCCAGGTCGGGGCGGTCCTTGGTTTTCAGGTGGTAGTAGTCGGTGGTGACCGTCAGCTTCGGGGTGAAGTGATGGGTCAGCGACAGGGCCACGCCGTTGCGCGAGCGGAAGGCGGGAGAGCGGTCGGGCACGTCTTCGTACGACTCCAGCAGGTTCACGCGCAGGGCGGTGTCGTCGCTGAAGGCGTGGTTGGCGTCCAGGGTCAGGCGGCGGTGGTCGTCGCTGCCCACGCCGACCGACAGCTTGGTGAAGTCGGCCACGGTGGTGGCTTGTTTGGTCACCGAGTTCACGGCGCCGCCAGTGGCGCCACGGCCTGCGAAGGTGGCGCTGGGGCCCTTGGTGATTTCGATCTGTTCGGTGGCGAAGCTCTCGCGCACGGTCATGCCGGGGTCGCGCAGGCCGTCGACGAAGACGTCGGAGCGGGCCTCCTGGCCGCGGATGATGTAGCGGTCGCCGAAGGCGTTGCCGTTTTCGCCGGTGCCCAGGGTGATGCCGGGCTGGGCGCGCAAGATGTCGCGCAGGTCGGTGCGGCCGGTGTCTTGCAGCTGCTGGCGGGTCAGCACCGAGATGGTGGCGGGCGTTTCGGCCAGGGGCTTGGCGCGGCGTTCGTCACCCGATTGTTTGGCCTTGTAAGGCGCGCCAGCTTCGGAGTACGGGTTGTGGTCGGGCGCACGCTCGGTCACGACCACGGGCTTGAGGGTGGTTTCCTTCGTCTCATCGGCCTGTGCCTGCACGGCGATGGGCAGCATCAGGGCGGTGGTCAGGCCCAGCGAAACGGTGGTCTGGGTGAGCGGGGCGGCCTGGCGCGGCGAGCGCAGGCTGGTGGGGCGCTTGAGGGAGGACATGGTGTGGGGTGGGTGGAGAGAGAATGGTTCGCATGATAAATGCGAATCCTTCTCAAAATCACCACCAAAACAGATGGGCGTGGCGCAACCGCCTGGCGAAATGGGGATGTTGTTGTCGAGCCACTTGCCTTTCGAGCCGTTGGCGGCCCCGTGAGGCGCCAATGCCCTTGCGTGTAAAGGGATTGTGTAGAGGCCTGCCAATGCGCTTGGGCATCGCACATGGCCATTCGCATCTGTGCATTAGAATAGTAATGATTCGTATTTGTATCGTGTCCCTGCTGGCCGCCGGGGTCGGCGGCGGGTGGCTGTTGCCCGCGCAATGGGTGGTCTTCGCGTGGCACGCAATCTGTGAAACCTTCCATGACGTTTCCCCAAGTTTTGAAGAGCCGCGTGGCCTTGGCCGTGCTGGCGTTGGTTGTGACGGCGGCTGGTGTGCATGCCGCCTGGCGTCACTGGCAAGGGCAGAAGACCGACCTGTCTCAGTACCAGTTGGTCAAGGTGCAGCGCGCCGACATCGAGGACCTGGTCACGGCCACGGGCAGCCTGCAGCCGCTTGAGTACGTGGACGTCGGTGCCCAGGTGTCGGGGCAGTTGCGCAAGATCCACGTCGAGATCGGCTCGGTGGTGCAGGCCGGTGACCTGCTGGCCGAGATCGACCCGACCGTCTACCGCGCCAACGTCGATGCGCGGCGTGCGCAGTTGAAGAACCTGCGCGCCACGCTGGTCGAGCGCGAGTCGCAGTTGCTGTTGGCGCAGCAGCAGCAGGCCCGTCAGAAGGGCCTGATGTCGGGTGACGCCACCACACAGGAGGCGGTGCAGCAGGCCGACGCCGCCTTGCGTTCGGCTCGCGCCCAGATCGATGCGCTGCAGGCGCAGATCGAGCAGAGCGAGTCGACCCTGCGTGCCGACGAGGCCAACCTGAACTACGCCAACATCTACTCGCCGATGTCGGGTGTGGTGGTGTCGATCACGGCGCGACAGGGGCAGACCATCAACGCGACGCAGCAGGCGCCCATCATCCTGAGGGTGGCCAACCTGTCGTCGATGACGGTGCAGACGCAAGTCTCCGAGGCCGACATCGGTCAGTTGCGCCCGAACATGGACGCGTACTTCACAACGCTGGGCAACCGGGGGCGGCGTTGGTGGGGCAAGTTGCGCAAGGTCGAGCCCACCCCCACGGTGACCAACAACGTGGTGCTCTACAACGCGCTGTTCGACGTGGTCAACGACCAGCGCAACCTGCTGCCGCAGATGACGGCGCAGGTCTTCTTTGTGGCGGCGAAGGCCGAGAACGCGCTGGTGGTGCCGGCTTCGGCGGTGACGGTGCAGCGCGCTGGTGCGCGTGAGGATGGCAAGCAAGCGGCATCGGGTGCCGGTGCCGCCAGCGGTGCTGTCCGTGGGGCCTCCGGTGCCTCGGATGCTTCGACTGGTGGACGTCCTGGGGCGCGTGGCTCCGACCGAGCCAGGGCTGCATCGGGCGAGGTGTCGGGCGAGGGCAAGCAGCCTCGTCGCGAGACCGAAGGTGGTGCCGGTGGCGATGCCGCTGCGCGCCGTCCGGCCGCTGCGCAACGTGCCAACGCGGGTGCGCCGCCCGCTTCAGGTCCTGATCTGTCGCAGATGAGCCGCGAAGAGCGCCGAGCTCACTTTGAGAGCCTGCCGCCCGAAGAGCGCGAAGCCATGCGCGAACGCATGCGCGCGGCACGCGGGGAAGGGGCGCGCGATGGTGCGCCTGGCGGAGCGCGGGCGCCTCAATCGGATGGCGAGCGTTCAGCGAAGCGTCCCACCGAACCATCGGCCGATCGGCCCGCCGCTGCGGCAGTTCCTCGCACGCCGAGTTCCGTGTGGGCGGGTGTGGGTGCGGGGCGCACCAACAGGCCGAAGGACGCGACCGTCAAGGTGGTCAACGAGTCCGGCGAGATCGAGGAACGCAAGGTGCGCATCGGCATCAGCAACCGCGTGCAGGTCGAGGTGCTCGAAGGGCTCCAGGAAGGCGAGCAGGTCGTGGCGGGTGTGAAACCACCGCCAGGCCAGTCACGCGCCGAAGGCGGCAACCGCAACGCCCTGCAAGGTCAGGGTGGCAACCTGCCGGGAGGCCCGGGAGGCATGGGTGCGCCTGGCGGGATGGGAGCAGGCGCTGGTGCAGGCGGGCGCAGCCGATGAACGAGCGCGTTCCTTTGATCGCGTTGCAGGGCGTTCGCAAGGCCTACCGCAACGGTGACCTGGAAGTCGAGGTGCTGCATGGCATCGACCTGAGCATCCACGAGGGCGAGTTCGTCGCCATCATGGGCGCCTCGGGCTCGGGCAAGTCCACCTTGATGAACATCCTGGGTTGCCTGGACCGGCCCACGAGCGGCTCCTACCTCTTCATGGGGCAGGACGTTTCGGGCTTTTCGCGTGACGAGCTGGCGCGCCTGCGCCGCGAGGAGTTCGGCTTCGTCTTCCAGAGCTACCACCTGATCGCCACGGCGACCGCCGCCGAGAACGTCGAGGTGCCGGCCTTGTATGCCGGCGTCGAAATCGAAGAGCGCCACGCCCGCGCCACCGAGTTGCTGAGCCAGCTGGGCCTGGGCGAGCGACTGCACCACCGTCCCAATCAGTTGTCGGGCGGGCAGCAGCAGCGCGTGTCGATCTCGCGGGCGCTGATGAATGGCGGTCGCATCATCCTGGCCGACGAGCCCACCGGGGCGCTCGACAGCAAGAGCGGCGCCGAGGTCATGAAGCTGCTGGCCGACCTCTCGCGCCAGGGGCACACGGTGATCCTGATCACCCACGCCATGGAGGTGGCCGAGCACGCCGATCGCGTCATCGAGATCCGCGACGGCAACATCCTGTCCGACCCGGGCACGGCCGACACCGGCGAGCGCCCGGCCTGGGCGCCGCGTCGCCCGCCTTCTCAAGAGCGAACGCGCCTGGCCGACGTGGCCGAGGCCGCGCGCATGGCCTGGCGTGCCTTGCGCGCCAACGTGTTCCGTGCGGTGCTGACCTTGCTGGGCATCGTCATCGGCGTGGGCTCGGTGATCGCGATGATGGCCATTGGCGATGGCGCCAAGCAAGAGGTCATGCAGCGCATCAGCTCGATGGGCTCGAACCTGCTGCTGGTGCGGCCCGGTGCGCCCAACCAGCGTGGCTTCAGCGGCGTGGCAACCCTGGTGGTGGCCGACGTGCGCGCCATCGACCGCGAGGTGCCCAATGTGCTGGCCGCCATCCCCGAGCAGAACAGCTCGGTGACGGTGCGCCACGAGGGATCGGACTACAGCACCAGCGTCAATGGCACCTCGGCCAAGTTCCCGCAGGCGCGCAACTGGCCACTGGCCCAGGGCACCTTCTTCAGCGCAGAAGATGAAGAGAACTACGCCACCGTGGCGGTGCTGGGGCAGACCGTGGCCAAGGCCCTGTTCCCAGGTGGTGCCGACCCGCTGGGCAAGTACGTGCTGGTCAACAACCTGGTCTTCCAGGTGGTGGGCGTGATGGCGCCCAAGGGGGCATCGCCCAACGGTCAGGACCAGGACGACGTGATCTTCGTGCCGTACGACACCAGTAGCCTGCGCCTGTCGGGTCAGCGTTTTTTGCGCAACGTGACGGTGGCGGTGAAAGACGTGGCGCTGATCGATGAAACACAGGCTGCGGTCGAGACCTTGCTGCTCGAGCGCCATGGCACGGTGGACTTTCAGATCCGCAACATGGCCTCGATCATCGAGACCACCGAGGAGACGCAGAACACCATGACGGTCCTGCTGGGCTCCATCGCTGCCATCTCGCTGCTGGTGGGGGGCATCGGCGTGATGAACATCATGCTGGTGTCGGTGACCGAGCGCACGCGCGAGATCGGCATCCGCATGGCCACGGGCGCCCGGGAGGCCAACATCATGCAGCAGTTCCTCATCGAGGCGGTGGTGGTGTCGGTGCTGGGCGGGGCCATCGGTGTGGTGGGTGGCTTGGGCGTTGCGGCCATCGTGGGGGCCTTCGGCACACCCGTGCAATACGCGCTGCTGCCCATCCTGCTGGCCTTTGGTTGTGCCGTCTCGACCGGTCTGGTGTTCGGCTACCTGCCTGCCCGCAAGGCGGCACAGCTGGACCCGGTCGTGGCCTTGTCTTCGGAGTGAACGATGGGCATCCAGGTTTTCAAGCCCCTTTTGCAACCCGCCCGGATCGCCGGCCTGACCGCGCTGCTGGCCTTGCTGGCCGGATGTGCGCAGTCGCCTCGTCAGCACGCCACGCCGGTTGAGCTGCCTTCCACATGGCACGCCGCCACGCCACAAGGCAACTGGCCCGATCCCCACTGGTGGACGGGCTTTCAGGCCGCCGAGCTGGACCGCCTGATCGAGCTGGCGCTGGCCGGCAGCCCGGACGTGCGCATCGCCGAGCAGCGCGTGCGTGCCGCCGAGTTGGCGGTGCAACAAGCGGGCGCTTCCTTGTTTCCCAGCCTGGGTTTGGGTGCATCGACCGGGTCGCGTCGCAGCGAAGCGCCGGGCTCGTCGGGCGCTGTGCGCTCGGAGTCCTCGAGTGCCGCCTTGAACATCGGCTACGAGGTCGACCTGTGGGGCCGGCTGAGCGCCGGGGTTCGCGGCGCCGAAGCCTCGCTCGATGGCGTGCGCTTTGATCAGGCGTCGGTTCGCCTGACCCTGACCACCGGGGTCGCGAACGCCTATTTCCAGCAACTGAGCCTGGTTGATCGGCTGGAGATCGCGCAGCAGAACCTGCAACTGGCCGAACGCCTGATGGCCGTCGTCGAAACGCGTGCTCGCTACGGTTCGGCGTCGGCGCTCGACGTCAGCCGCCAGCGCACGACGGTGCTGTCGCAGCGCGCGGCCCTGCTGCCTCTGCAAACGCAGTTGCGCCAGACGCGCCACGCCCTGGCCTTGCTGGTCGGCAAGTTGCCGGGCGAGTTGGTGCTGCAGGGCGACCGCATCGATCGCCTGAGCCCGCCGGCCATCGGTGTGGACGTGCCCGGCGCCGTGCTCAGCCGCCGGCCTGACCTGGCCCGTGCCGAAGCCGATTTGCGCGCAGCCGATGCGCAGGTCGATGCGGCGCGCGCGGCCTTGCTGCCCACGTTGCAGCTGTCGGCAGGTGGCTCGCTGGCCACCAGCACCTTGCTGTCGCTGAGCGACCCGACGCGCGTGCTTTCGCTGACGGGCTCGCTGGCACAGAACCTGTTCGATGGCGGCAAGCTGCGCCGCCAGGTCGACATCGGCGAGGTGGGGGTTCAGCAGAGTTGGCAGGCCTACCGCAAGGCCTTGCTGACGGCGGTCAAGGAGGTCGAGGACGCGCTGGTCAACGTCGAGCGCCAGGGCGCGCAGGAGCTCAACCAATCGGCCGTGCGCGACGAGGCGCAGCGCTCGCTGCAGCTGTCCGAGCAACGCTACAAGGCCGGTGCCGCCGGTCTGTCCGATGTGCTCGATGCACAGCGCACTTACTTCGGTGCGCAGGACCAGCTGGCCCAGATCCGCCTGTCGCGCCTGAGTGCCAGCGTTGATTTGATCAAGGCACTGGGCGGTGGCTGGCAGGCGCCTGACCGGGCGTCCAGCAACACAGCCAAACAGGTCAACAGCGTTGACCGCGCGGGCCAGGCTGCCCCGTTGCCCAAGACCGGATCCGACACATGAGCGCACCTTCGACACCCGCCAAGTCCACCGCGCCCAGCGCCGCCTGGTTGCGCACCCTGCACCAATGGCACTGGATCAGCTCGGCCTTCGCGCTGGTGGGCATGATGCTGTTCGCCATCACGGGCATCACCCTCAACCACGCCTCGCAGATCGAGTCCAAACCCGTGGTCACGACCCAGAAGGCGCAGCTGCCGGCCGAGTTGCTGGCGCAATTGCAGTCGCTGGTCGTCGAAGGTGAGCCGCCTTCGGCCAACACCTCGCTGCCCTCGACCGTCTCGGACTGGCTGCAAAGCACCTGGGGCACGCCGGTGGCCGAGCGCACCGTCGAATGGTCGGCCGACGAGGCCTACATCGCCATGCCCCGCCCGGGTGGCGACGCCTGGCTGCGAATCGACATCGCCAGTGGTGAAGCCGAACACGAGGTCACCGACCGCGGCTGGGTCTCCTGGCTCAACGACCTGCACAAGGGGCGCCACACCGGCGTGCTGTGGTCCTGGTTCATCGACGCCTTCGCCGTCATTTGCCTGATCTTCTCCGCCACGGGTCTGCTGATCCTGAAGTACCACTCGGCCAAGCGGCCCGGCACCTGGCCCCTGGTGGGCCTGGGCCTGGTGCTGCCCGCGCTGATCGCCATCCTGTTCATCCATTGAATCCAGCTTTCCTTTGAAGGAGCTCTCATGAAACGACACCATGGCCTGGCCATGACCTTGCCCTTGTTGGCCGCACCCGCCTTCGCGGCCGACCTGGCCGTGAAGTTCACGCTGCCGCAACTGCCGGTGGCCGAGTACCACCGCCCTTACGTGGCCATCTGGGTCGAGAAGCCCGACCAGACCTTCGTGGCCAACCTCAACGTGCTCTACGACCTCAAGAAGCGAGACAACGGTGGCACCAAGTGGCTCAAGGACATGCGCCAGTGGTGGCGCAAGAGCGGCCGCGACCTGACGATGCCGGTCGATGGCGTGTCGGCCGCCACCCGCGCACCGGGTGAGCACACCCTGAGCTTGTCCAGCGCCAAGTCGCCGCTGGACAAGCTGCCCGCCGGTGACTACCAGGTCGTCCTGGAAGCCTCGCGCGAGGGCGGTGGCCGCGAAGTCGTGCGCGTGCCCTTCCGCTGGCAGCCCAAGGCCGCCGCCACCCAATCGGCCCAAGGCCGTGAAGAACTGGGCGCCGTCTCGGTCCAGGTCCGTCCGTGATCCATCCGTGACCCATTCGCGACCCCAAAGGAGTCCACCATGAAAAAGAACTGGTTCGTTGCATCCCTCGCTGGCCTGGCCCTGCTGTCTGGCCTGTCCTCGGCCCACGCCCACCGCACCTGGCTGCTGCCTTCCATCGGCCTGGCCGATGACAAGGGTGCCTGGGTCACCTTCGACGCCGCCGTCTCCGAGGACCTGTTCGTGCTGGGCGCCAACGCCGTCAAGCTCGATGGCCTGCTCATCACCGCCCCCGATGGCAGTCAGATCGCTGCTGCCAACCCCTTCACCGGCAAGCTGCGCAGCACCTTCGATCTGCAGCTCAACCAGGAAGGCACCTACCGCGTGAGCATCGTCAACGAGTCCGCCATGGCCTCGTACAAGCTGGGCGGTGAGGCCAAGCGCTGGCGCGGCCCCGTGGCCGACATGGCCAAGCAGATCCCGGCCGATGCCACCGACGTGCGCAGCACCGTGACCCAGTCCCGCCTGGAGACCTTCGTGGTCGCCGTGCAGGCCAACGACACCGCGCTCAAGCCCACGGGCAAGGGCCTGGAAGTGCTGCCGCTGTCCAAGCTCGATGGTTTGGCGCCTGGCGCCGCCGCGCGCTTTCGCGTGCTGCTCGATGGCAAGCCCTTGCCCGATCTGACCGTCGGTGTCGTGCCGGGCGGCGTGCGCCACCGTGGCGTGCTGCGTGAGCAGGCGGTCAAGACCGATGCGCAGGGCGAGTTCTCGGTGAAGTGGCTGGACGCTGGCATGCACGCCATCTCGGCCAGCTACCCGCCGCGTGCTGCACAGCCGCCTGCTGGCGCTGCACCGGCTGCCCCCCCTGCACAACCCGCCGTGCGCTACACCTACATGGGCACCGTCGAGGTGTTGCCTGAGTGATGCGTCGGTGCGTGTTGCCATGAACCGACCCGTGCTCCTGCCCCAGGCCATCCGGCCTGATCGCCCCCAGCCTGATGCCGAGTGCATCGAGCTGGGTGGCGAGACCATGGGCACGACCTGGTCGGTGAAGGTGAGCACGCCGTCAGCGGCCTTCGATGCCCGCACCGTGCAGCAGGCCCTGGAGGCCCGCCTGCATGAGGTGTGCGCGCAGATGAGCCACTGGGATGTCGACTCCGCGCTGATGCGTTTCAACCGCGCCGAAGCCGGCTCCTGGCACACGCTGGCGCCGCACTTCCAGCGCGTGATGCGTTGTGCGCTGGAGGCCGCCCGGCTCAGCGGTGGCGCTTGCGACCCGGCGGCCGGCCACTGGGTGCAACGCTGGGGCTTCGGTGGTGTTGCGCGGCACGACCAGCCCGGCTTCACCGTGCCCGATGAAGTCGAGCTGCTGCGCCTGGCCCAGCGCCACCCCCATGGTTGGCGGGGCCTGCGATGGGCCGGCGGTGGCACGCAGTTGCTGCAACCCGGTGGCGTGCAGCTTGACCTCGGGGCGATCGCCAAAGGCTTCGCCGTGGACCTGCTGTCCGAGGCGCTGAGCGCCAGCGGCTTCACGCACCACCTCGTCGAGATCGGCGGTGAGCTGCGCGGCGAAGGCATGAAGCCCGACGGCCAGCCCTGGTGGGTGGCGCTGGAGCTGCCCAGCGCCCTCGCTTGCGACGCCGACGAAGGCCGCTTCGACGCCCCCGTGCTGGCCCTGCACGGCCTGTCGGTGGCCACCTCGGGCGACTACCGCAAGGGCTTTCAAGCGCTGGATGGCCGCTGGCTCTCGCACACCATCGACCCGCGAGATGGCCGTCCCGTGCGCCATGGCCTGGCTTCGGTGACCGTGCTTCACCCGCAATGCATGTGGGCCGACGCCTGGTCCACCGCCATGTCGGTGCTGGGCCTGGACGAGGGCCTGGACCTGGCTGACCGCTTGCGCCTGCCTGCCTTCTTTGTGTCGCGCCAGGGCGATGACCTGGTGCCCTATGCCTCGGCGCAGTTCGAGGCCATGTTGGGATGAGTTTTCCAGTTGACCCCATGCGCGGGTGGACGGCGCTGGCCCTGCTGACCGCCTACGGCCTGATGTGCGCATCGATCTGGTGGGCCCACCGCCGTCGTGAGCGCGCACGCCTTCTCCAGCAGAGCCAGCTGGGCGAGGCCACGGCGGGCGAGGCTCGCGTGCTCGTGGCGCACGGCAGCCAGACCGGCCAGGCCGAGCAGCTGGCCTGGCGCACCGCCGAGAGCCTGCACCTCGCTGGCCGAGGCGTGCGCGTGTGCCCCCTCAACGACGTCGATGCCGCAGTGCTGGCCGAGGTCAGCGAGCTCTACGTCATCACCAGCACCTACGGAGAGGGCGACCCGCCCGACAGCGCAGTGCTGTTCGCAGATCACCTGGACGCTTTGGATGCCCCCCGCCTGAGCGGCCTCAAGCACGCCGTTCTGGCACTGGGTGATCGCGAGTACGAGCACTTCTGTGGTTTTGGTCGCCGGGTCGACGCCTGGCTGGCGCGACAAGGGGCCACGCCCTTGTTCGATCGCATCGAGGTGAACCAGTTGGACGAAGTCGCCATCCGGAACTGGTTCGAGCGCCTGTCGATGCATGCCGGTGCTGTGGCCATGGCCGGCTGGCAGGCCGAGCCTCTCGACGAAGCAGGCTGGCGCCTGGCCGATCGGCGCCTGCTCAATGAGGGCAGCCCGGGCGAAGGCGTCTTCCACCTTGAGCTGGAGCCGGTGGACGGCCCACTGCCAGCATGGGAAGCGGGCGACCTGGTGCACATCGCGCCACCGCAGGGGGCCCTCAACGAAGCGGGCGCGCCCGATCGCCTGCCGCGCGCCTACTCCATTGCATCCGTGCCCGAAGACGGCCGCCTGCACCTGCTGGTGCGCCTGCGTCGCCTGGCCGATGGGCGTGCGGGGTGTGTGTCGGGTTGGCTGTGTTTGCACGCTGCCGTCGGAGAGCGCCTCACGCTGGGCGTGCGGGCGCACCCGGTCTTTCGCATCGGTGACAACGCCGAGCGGCGCCTGCTGCTGGTGGGCAATGGCACGGGCATGGCGGGTTTGAGGGCGCACCTGCGCGCCAGAGACCCCTCGCGAACGAGCGTGCGGCCTGCGCATGGTGCGGGCCCGGTGGTCGTGCCTTGCTGGCTGTTCTTTGGCGAGCGCGATCCGCAGATCGACCTGCATCACCGCGACGAACTGCACGCCTGGCAGGCATCCGGGTTGCTGGCCGGTCTGGACCTTGCCTTCTCTCGCGACCCGGCCGCGCCCGCCTATGTTCAGCAACGCTTGATGGAGCGCGCCAGCGACATCCGCGATTGGGTGAAGCAGGGCGCGGCCATCTACGTGTGTGGCAGCCTGAACGGCATGGCCGCGTCGGTGGACGAGGCCCTGCGCGAGGTGCTGGGTGGCGACACCCTGCTGACCCTTCAGCGCGAAGGGCGCTACCGCCGCGACGTCTACTGAGCGCAACACCTGTCCCTCGGATGCAGGTGCCGGTGAAATGTGAATTGATAAAACAAATGAGAATCATTACCATGTAGAAATGATTCGGCAACAAGGCGGCTGCAGGGCTGCCTTGTTGTTTCTCAGGCGCCCAGAGGGCGTTGTTGTGCGTCTTTTCATCTCACGAGTGTTCACCATGGCCAAACAAGCCTCCATCCGCAGTCGCAAGCATGCCCCGGGCGTGCACCCTTTCATCGGCACGTCCTTGGTCGCGCTCGGTGCGCTGAGCAGCGCCTCGATCGCCGTCGCGCAAACCGCACCCCAAGACACCAAGACCCTGGAGGAGGTCACGGTCAAGGCCTCCAGGGCGAGTTCTTTCAAGGCGGAGGCATCGGCCTCGAACAAGCTCACCCAGCCTTTGCTGGACACGCCCAAGACCGTTCAGGTGGTCAAGAAGGAGGTGCTCAAGGAGCAAGGCGCTGCCAGCCTCATGGAAGCCCTGCGCAACACCCCTGGCATCACCATGCAGTTGGGCGAAGGCGGCAACACCTCGGCCGGCGACACCTTCCAGATGCGCGGCTTTGCATCGCAGCAATCGACCTTCGTGGATGGCGTGCGCGACCTCGGCGCGGTCAGCCGAGACATCTTCAACCTCGAACAGGTCGAAATCGTCAAGGGCCCTGCTGGCGCTGACGTGGGCCGTGGCGCCTCTTCGGGCTACATCAACCTCATCACCAAGCTGGCCAACCGGGAAGACGCGAGCGAGGCCTCGCTGACCGTGGGAACCGCTGACAAAAAGCGCGTCACCGCCGACGTCAACCGCCAGCTGGGCGAGAACTCGGCGTTCCGCATCAACGCCATGGTGCAGGACAGTGGCGTGCCCGGTCGGGACTTCGTCAAGCAAAAGGGCGAAGCCATGGCGCCTTCGCTGGCCTTTGGCCTGGGCACCCCGACCCGCATCCACCTCTACTCCTTGCACCAGCGCCAGGACAACGTGCCCGATGGTGGTGTGCCCACCATCGGCCTGAAAGGCGCTTACCGGGGCACGGCAACCGGCACCAGCGCTGTCAACGCCACGCAGGCCGCTGCCATCAACGCCGCCCGCGCGGTCGATTCCAGCAATTTCTACGGCAGCCGCGATGACCACGAAAAGGTCACCGCCGACATGTTCACGGCCAAGATCGAACACGACGTGAGCCCCAAGACGACGGTGCGCAACATCACCCGCTACGGCAAGAGCCACGTCGATCGGGTGCTGACCAGCGTGGGCGCCCTGGTGGGCAGCAACGTGGGCGACCCGGTCGGCGACGCTTCGCAATGGACGGTCAGCCGCAGCCGCCAGCGCATCGACCAGGTCAATGAAATCCTGGTTAACCAGACCAGCGTCAACACCGAGCAGACCTGGGGTGGTTTCAAGCACAGCCTGGTGGGCGGTCTGGAGCTCATGCACGAGAGCCAGACCAACAAGGGCTTTGGCACGGCCGCACAAACCATCCGTGGGGTGAGCTACGCGGCCATCACCAACCCCGCTGCCAACCTCTACAACCCGAATGCCAACGATGCGCTGGGCATCCCGTATGCGACCGGTGTGGACACGGATGGCAGCACCACCACCATCGGCCTGTACGCGCTGGACACCGTCGACCTGACGCCCCAGCTCAAGGTCAACGCAGGCCTGCGCCTGGATCACTACAGCATCAAGACCACGTCGGGCACCTTGATCACCAGCTCCAACCTGGCCGCCAACCCGGGTTATGCGGTGGGTGGCATCGCCCCAAGTTCCTTGTCCGACTCTGACAACCTGGTCAGCTGGAACCTGGGCGTCGTCTACAAGCCGGCCACCAACGGCAGCGTTTATGCAGCGGTGGCCAACTCGCTGACCCCGCCCGGCGGCAACAACTTCGTGCTCAGCGCATCGGCCACCAACCAGGCCAACTCCTCGCTGGACCCGCAAGAGACCACGACGATCGAGGTGGGCACCAAATGGGACCTGCTCGATGAGAAGCTGAACGTCTCGGCCGCCATCTACCGTGCCGAGAACGACAAGCAGACGTCGGTGGATGCCTTCAGCGGCCAAACGCTGCAGTTCGGCAAGACGCGCGTGGATGGCATCGAGTTCGCTGCGGTCGGTCAGATCACCAACTTCTGGCAAGTCTCTGCCGGTCTGGCGTTCATGGATGCCAAGCAGATCAAGCAGTTCAGCAGCGCCACCTCGGAGAACAACGGCGTGCGCTGGTCGCCGGACATGACCGCCAGCGTCTGGACGTCTTACACCGCTGGTGCCTTCACCCTGGGTGGTGGTGTGCGCCATGTGTCGGATCAAAAACGCGTGATCACCAAGGGTGCCGACCTGTCGACGCAGAACATGCCCAAGATCCCCAGCTACACCCTGGTCGATCTGATGGCTGCGTACAAGGTCAGCAAGAACCTCAACCTCCAGCTCAATGTGTACAACCTGTTCGACAAGGATTACATCGAGAAGTTGAACAACAACGGTGGCCGCTACATGCCGGGCGCCCCCCGCACCGTGTCGCTGACCGCCAGCGTGAAGTTCTGACCTGACTGGCAGGGGGAGCCACAGGGGTGGCATCCCTTGCAAGGGCCCTGCGTCGCTTTTGAGCGGTGCAGGGCCTTCGACGTTTCTGCATTCAAGGAGTTCGATCGTGTTGCTTCATGTTCCCCAGGTGCTGAGCGCCACACAGGTGCAAGCCATCCGCCAGGCCTTGCAGGAAGCGGGCGAAGCCGTTTGGGCGGATGGCCGGGCCACCGCAGGCGCCCAGGCTGTTCAGGTCAAGGCCAATCAACAACTCGAGCCTGGCTCGCCCCTGGCGGTGCAACTGGGCGAGCAGGTGGCGCATGCCTTGCAGTCGCATCCGATGTTCGCTTCCGCCGCATTGCCCAACCGCATGATCACGCCGCTGTTCAACCGCTACACGGGGGGCGGCACGTATGGCAACCACATCGACGGTGCCTTCCAGCGCGATGCGCGCGCAGGTGGGGCAGGGCGCATCCGCAGCGATGTGTCCACCACCGTGTTCCTTTGCGATCCCGATGAATACGAGGGCGGTGAGCTGATCGTCGAAGACAGCTACGGCGCTCACGAGGTCAAGCTGCAGGCGGGTGATGCCATCGTCTACCCATCGACGAGCTTGCACCGGGTTGAACCGGTCACGCGCGGCGCACGGTTGGCGGCCTTCTTGTGGACCCAAAGCCTGGTGCGCGAAGACGCGCGGCGCGCGATGCTGTTCGAGCTGGACATGAACATCCTGGCGCTGCGCCAGCAACTGGGCGACACGCCACAGGTGGTGTCCCTCACGGGGCACTATCACAACCTGCTGCGCATGTGGGCCGAACTCTGAGGACGGCAGCGCGACCTCTCCCGAGGCCGCGCCTGTCCCTTTTCTGGTTCAAACAAAAAAGCGTTTGCCGCCAGACCCTGTCTGCCACCTTCTCGGCCCCCACAGCCAATCAGGCGACATCCCCACCACGGTCTGCCCGGCGGGCCTCAGGTCCCACCGGCTTGTCAGACAAGGTCTGTGCGACAAACGCGTAGCTATATTAACGATAATCATTCGCATTTGCAAGAGTCCATGGGGACCTCAGGGGAATGAAGGGCAAATGCGTGGACGGTGCGGGGTGAGACGGTGTGCAGAGCCCATGAAAAAGGGCCCCCCGCAGGGAGCCCTGGTCGCGACCGAGGCCGCTGGCGCAACGCGCGGGTGTCAGCCGGCCGTCTTGCTGGCGCCGATCTTGGGCGCGGTCTTGACGCTCCAGATCATCGTGATGGCCAGGATGCCGATCACCACACCCAGCGAGACCATCACCGGGATCTTGTAGATGTCGATGAGCATCATCTTCGTGCCGATGAAGACCAGGATCACCGCCAGGCCGTAGCTCAGCAGGTGGAACTTGGCGGCCATGGCAGCGAGCAGGAAGTACATCGCCCGCAAGCCCAGGATGGCGAAGATGTTCGACGTCAGCACGATGAAGGGGTCGGACGTGATGGCGTAGATGGCGGGGATGGAGTCGACCGCGAAGATCACGTCGGTGAAACCCACCAGGGCCACCACCAGCAGCAGCGGGGTGGCGACCTTCACGCCGTTCTGCACGGTCCAGAAGTTCTCGCCGTCGAAGTTCTTGCTCACGGGCATCACCTTGCGCAGGAACTTCAGGGCGGGGTTGCCTTCGAGGTCGGGTTCCTTGTCAGCCGCCCACCACATCTTGACGCCCGTGAAGAACAGGAAGGCACCGAAGACGTAGAGGATCCAGTGGAACTGGCTGATCAGCCAGCCGCCCACCAGGATCATCACCGTGCGCAGCACGATGGCGCCGATGATGCCGATCATCAACACGCGCTTCTGGTAGGCCGGGGGCACCGCGAAGTACGTGAAGATCATCAGGAAGACGAAGATGTTGTCCACCGCCAGCGACTTCTCGATGAGGTAGCCGGTGAGGAATTCGAGCGCCTTGGTGTTGGCCACCGCCGTGCCCAGCTCTTGCTGGTAGGCCCACCACAGCAGGCCGTTGAAGGCGAAGGACAGGGCCACCCAGATGGCGGACCACTTGATGGCTTCGGGGACGGTGACCTCGTGCGCGCCCTGTTTTTTCAGGACGACGAAGTCGACGAAGAGCGCCACGAGGACGATGGCAACGAAGATGACCCACAGCCAGGTGGGAACGGTGCTGAACATGCAGTTGACTCCGGTGAACAAACATGACGCAGCCGTGGACGACGGCCGCGCGCCTGTGCACCGAAAGGTCTTGCGAAGCAGGCCAGGCGGCCTGCCGTGCCACCCGGGTCAGGGGCCATTGCGGCCCCCGCCGTACTGACGGGTCGACACCAACCGGGTGAGCGGAGAGCTACTCCCCCTTCGGACGTGCGAAGTTTACACAGGCCGAGCAAGTCCTGGCGAAATTTGTGGGCATTGGAGGCTCGGCCTTGGCGATCGTGCTCAATCCGTCACGGCCGAAGCCATGCCAGACAGGGCCAGCCAGCTGCCTTGCCGGCCTGGGCGGGGCAGGCGCTCGCACAGCACGCCCCAGATGCGCTGGATCAACGTGGGCTGCAACACCTCGTCGCAGCGGCCCATGGTCTCGAGCCGGCCCTCGCGCAGCACCAGGGCCTGGTCGGCGTAGGCTTCGGCCAGGTTGAGGTCGTGCAGCACCACCACGATGCCGTGGCCCTGTGCGGCGAGTTGCCTCATCAGGCGCATCACGCTGTGCTGGTGAGCCAGGTCGAGAGCGGCGGTGGGCTCGTCGAGCATCAGCCAGCGCGGCGCGTCGTCATCGGGGTGTGGCGTGACCTGGGCCAGCACGCGCGCGAGTTGCACGCGGGCTTTTTCGCCCCCTGACAGGCCAGCGTGCAGGCGGTCAAGCAGGTGCAGGGCGCCGACGGTGTCCAGGCACTGCTCGACCAGCTCGCCTTCCAGCGGGTGCGGGCGGTCTGCGTGGGGGTGGCGTCCCATGCGCACGATGTCGCGCACGCTGAAATCGAACGGCACTTGCAGCTCTTGCGAGAGCAGGGCGCGGTGCCGCGCGAGCTCGACCGTGTCCCAGTCGGACAGCGCCTTGCCGTGCAGGTGAACGCGGCGAGCGCTGCCACCTTGCAGCCCGCACAGTGCGTGCATGAACGTGGATTTGCCCGCGCCGTTGGGGCCGAGCACCGCGTGCACCTGGCCAGCTTGCAACTGCACGAAAGGCACGTCGAGCACCCGGCGATCGCCGTGGCGCACCATCAGGTCGTGGGCAGACAGGCTCATCTCAAGCTCCTTGTGTCAGGCGATTTCAGAACGTCGAAGAACGGTGTTTGCCGCTGCGCAGCAGCCACAGGAAGGTGGGCGCACCGATCAGGCCGGTGAGCACGCCCAGTGGCATCTCGGCAGGAGCCAGCGCTGTGCGCGCCGCCGTGTCGGCCAGCAGCACCAGGCTGGCGCCCAGCAAGGCCGAGCCTGGCAACACCGCGCGGTGCGAAGGGCCGCAGAGCAGCCGCACCAGGTGGGGCGCCAGCAGGCCGATGAATCCCACCATGCCGATGACGGCGGTGACGGCTGCCACGGCCAGCGCGGCCAGGGCCACGCAGCGCCGCTGCAGCGAGGCCACGTTCACGCCGGACAGGGTGGCCTGCGCTTCACCCAGCGACAGCGCATCGAGCGCTGCCGCCAGGCGTGGGGCCAGCGCACACGCCACCAGCACCGCCGGCAGCACGCAGGCCACGGCCAGCCAGTGGCTGGGCGCCAGGCTGCCCAGCATCCAGAAGGTGAGGGCGCGCAATTGGGTGTCGGTGGCGAAGTGGGTCAAGAGGCCCAGCGCCGAGCCCGCCAGCGCGTTCACGGCCACGCCCACCAGCAGCAAGCGCGTGACGGCCACGTGACCATGCTGACGCGCCAGCCGCCAGACGATGGCCGTGGTCAACAACGCCACGGTGAAGGCGCCCAGCATGCTGCCGCTCATGCCCAACCAACCGGTGTGAAAGCCCGCCACCGTCCAGCCCGCCAGCGGCAGCAACACGATGAAGGCGGCGGCGCCGAGCGCGGCACCGGCCTGCACACCGATGAGGCCCGGGTCGGCCAGCGGGTTGCGGAACAGGCCCTGCACCATGGCGCCCGACACGCCCAACGCGGCACCAGCCAGCAGGCCCATCGCCAGGCGCGGCGCGCGGATGTGCCAGAACACCTCGGCCCCGGAGACGTCGCCCTTTGCCACGCCCGAGCCGAGCTGGAGCACGTCGCGCCAGCCCAAGGCGAAGGGGCCGTTGCTGGCCGCCACCAGCAGGCTGACGAGCAGCAGCAGGCCGGCGCCGAGCAGCGTTGCTGGGGCAGACAGCAGGCGGCCTGGGTCGGCACGCCAGTGCCTGCGGCGCGTGCGCGCGGGCTGCGAGGTCGATGACGTGGCCGTTGAAGACATCACCACGCTCATGCCAGGCCCTGCTGCAGATCTTCCAGTGTTGCAGGCATGCGCGGCCCGAAGCCCAGCAGCGCCATCGTGTCGAAGCTGAGCACGCGCTGCTGGCGACCGGCCGGGGTCATGCCCAGGCCGGGCAGTTGCCAGAACTTGGGCAAGCCACCGAGCGCCGCCACCGACTCTTGCGTGGTGACGATCCAGTCAGGGCGTGCCTGCACGGCGCTTTCAGCGTTGAGTGCGCGCCAGCCGCTCACCTCGGCCATGGCGTTGCGCGCCCCCGCGTAGCTCAGCATGGCGTGGGCCCCGGTGTCGGTGCCAGCCAGCATTGGCGCCGGCCCGTGGGCCATGATGAACAGCACGCGCGGGCCGGCGTTACCAGGGCTGGCTGCATTGCGACGCGCCACCTTCTGCTGCGTGGCTTGCCAGCGTTTTTGCAGGTCGGCCGACAAGGCCTGTGCGGCCGATGGGCGCTGCGTGGCTTCGCCCGCCAACTTGACCTTCTCGAGCAGGTCTTCGAAGCGGTGCTTCACGCTGACCAGCCGCAGCGGGACGCCGGCCTGTCGCAGTTGAGCCAGCACCTCAGGCGGGCCGGCTTCGTCGGTGCCGAGCACGGCGTTCGGCTTGAGCGACAGCAGGCCCTCGGCAGAGAGTTGGCGCAGGTAGCCCACCTTGGGCGTGCGGTTGGCTGCGGCCGGGTGCGTGCTGGTGGTGTCGGTGCCGACCAGCATGTGCTGGGCTTCGAGCAGGTAGACCACCTCGGTCACGCTGCCGTGGATGCTGACCAGGCGTGGCTCGCGCGCTGCGTCAGCAGTCAGCGTGGCGGCGAAGGACGCGTGCGTCGGGCCCAGCGACATCGGCAGCGCGGCGAGTGTGCCCAGTCCACCGATGGCTTGCAGCACGCTGCGCCTGTTCATGTCGCTTTCGTGGTTGAAGTGAGCGCGGCGACTCATGCGGCTTCCTTGTGAGGGCGTTGGCTGGACGGTGGTGTGCCGCCCACCAGCGAATGCGCCAGCTCGCGCCAGGCCGGCAGCTCCGGCTTGCCCGGTTTGCGCTCACCGAAGAACATGGCGATGAGCTCGCCCGCTTCATCGAACAGCTCGATCGAGGTCACCGGGCCATCGTCGGTGGGCTTGCTCACCAGCCAGCTCTCGTGCACGGCGTCGCCGCGCAGGTGCAGGTTGAAGCCTTCGTCGAGCACGTTCAGCCACGGGCCCATGGGCTCGATGCGCTGGACCGCGCCGGTGTGGATCTGGATGCAGCCCGGGTTGCCCACGAAGACCATGATCGGCAGGCCCGATGCGGCCGCTTCGTTGAGCAGCCAGTCCACCGCCAGCAGCGGCGTGCGGCGGGTGTGCACGCCTTCCATCAGGTGCAGGGCCTGGCGGCGTCCCACCTGGAAGCGCTTGAGCAGCTCGAAGAACTCGTGCGTGTCGTGCATGGCCGACCAGGCTTCGCCCAGGCCCAGGCAATCGATCTCGCTGTCGGGGCGGTCGGTGGGGGGCGTGATGCGGCCGGGTGTGAAGCTCACCTCTCGCGCAGGGTCGGCGTGGCGCTGCACCAGGTCTTCTAGGGCGGGCAGCGAGGTTTGTGGGCGAGCGTGAACCTTGTGCACCGCCTGGCCGTGGCGGTCGAAAAACTGCAGGCTGTGCTGCTCGCCCTGGTCGGTGCGCTCGACGACGTGAAAGCCCGCGTGCCAATGGTTCAGGAACAGGCGCAGGTCGATCTCGGGGCCGATGGCCAGGCCCACCGGGCCCCTGGCGCTGACGTTGCGGTACACGCCGACCTTCTCGTGCACGATGTGCTCGTTGCGGGTGAGGGCCATCACCGGGCCCACGGCTTCGAGGCCCTGCAGGATGGCGACCCAGTCACCGCCCAGCGGCACGGTGGCGAGCAGGCTGTCGGCGGCGGCCTGTGGCGACACCTGGCTCACAGCATGCGCAGCCAGCACCTCGCCTTCCGAGATCTTCAGGCGTGCTGCGGCGTCGCGAGCCCGCAAGCCTTGAGCGCGAAGCTCGGCGAAGGACGAGCGCAAGTGGTTGAGAGAGGTCGTTGTCATCTTTGGGCTCCATGTCGGTTGCAGGTGAGGGTGGTTTCAGTAGCGTGCCGAGATGGACACGCGCAGGTTGCGGCCGGCGCCTTCGATGCCTTCGCTGGCCAAGCCGTTGTCGAGGCGGTAGGACGCGTTGGCCAGGTTCTCGGCTGCCAGGTCGAGGGTGAAGGTTTCGTTGACGCGCCACTGGGCCCATGCACCCAGCAGGCGGTGGCTGGGCTGGCGGCCGGTGGTGGTCATGGCGGTGGTCTTGAAGTACTCGCGTGCCCAGACCTGTTGCCAGCGCAGGCCCAGCTCGCCCCAGGGTTGGCGCCAGCCCAGGCTGAGCTGCAGGCGGTCGGCGGGCACGGTCAGCAGGTCGCGCTCGTGCAGGCCGTTGAAAGTGCGGCCCTGCATGCGGTGGCCGCTGAAGCGGGCCTGCCAGTCGCGCCATTGCAGGCCGCCTTCGAGCTCCAGGCCCCAGCGGTGCTCGGTGCCGGGTTGCACGAGGGCGCCGCTGCCATCGGTGGACACCATCAGCGTCTCGAGCAGCTGTTCGGTGCGGTCGTTGAAGGCCGTGAGCTTGGCGTCCAGCAGGCTGCGTGGGCCGAGCACGCCACGTTGGCTGGTCTGCACGCCGGCCTGCACCGAGCGCGACAGCTCGGGCTCGTAGAAGTCGGCGCAGATGCCGCTGCTGGGCGCCACGTTGGCGTTGAGCGCGTAGCCCGGCACGCGGGTGTTGTCGCCGTGGGTGCGCAGCAGGCTGGCGTTGTTGCAGCGCCCGTAGGCCGATTTGGCAAAAGCTTCATCGAGCAGCGGCGGGCGGAAGGCCCGCGCCACCGTGCCGAACACCGTCCAGCCTTGTGGCGCCCAGCTGTGCGACAGGGTGAAGCTGGGCGAGGCCCGTTGCGCGGTGATCTCGTCGGGCTGGCCTGCCGCCAACAGGGCTGTGGCGTTGGCGCCGATCACCCGCGTGGTGAAACGGTCCCAGCGCACGCCGGGCAGGGCCTGCCAGCCCCCGTGTTGGATGTCGAGTTGCGCGTAGCCGCCGATGCGGTCTTGCGAGCCGGAGGGCTGGGACGGGTTGTAGCCGCCCACGTAGGTGGTCTGGTTGAGCAAGGCGCTGCCCGTGACCCGGCGCGAGGTGCGTTCGCTGTTGCCGCCTTGCAGCCCCATGTGCAGGCTCAGGCGCCAGGGCGATGACGGGGCGGCCTCAGCTTGGTCGTCGTGGCTTGCGACGGCGCCGATCAGGGGCAGCGTCCCGCGCATGTCGTAGGTCGTGTGTTGGTGGTCGATGTCGTCGTCAACGGCCGCCAGGGTGCTGAAGACGGACCAGCCTTTTTCCATGTGGTCGCGCACCCGCGTCTGGCTGCGGCCCACGGTGGCCTGCCACCGCGCGCCGCTGGCCTCGTCCTCCCACTTCGTCTGCAACGACAGGGTGTCGTCGTCGATGCGGCGCTGCACCTTGCCGAAGGCGCCCGGGTCGCCCCCGGTCGTGTCGTAGGGCTGCAGCCCCTGGTCCTGGTAGCGGACCCAGCTCAGCGCGGCTTTCCACTGGTCGGTGAGCCACCAGCTGCCCTTGAGCAGGCTGCTGCCGGCATCGGTGTCCGAGAGTTCCAGTCGCGTGCCATCGGGGCGGCGGATGTCGTTGCTCTCGCGGCGCGATCGCGCGGCCACGATGTCGGTGCGATCACTCGGGCGACCGTAGAGGGCCACAAAGGCCTGTGTTTCGTCGTTGTTGCTGGCGTGGCCGATGCGCGTGCGGGCGCCCCATTGCTGACCGGGGCGAAGCAGGTCGGTGGCGTCACGCGTCTGGGCGCTCACGGTGCCGCCCAGCGCCCCCGCAGGGGTTTCGATCTGGGCGCCGCGTCGCACCTCGATGGACTTGAGCAGCTCTGGCTCGATGAAGGTGCCACCGAAGCGGTATTTCTCGAAGCCCTTGCCCACGCCATCGAGCTCGATGCGCACGTCTTCACCATCGGTGTAGCCGCGGATGTTGAAGCCCATGCCGCTGCTGCGCGGACCGCCTTGCACGGACACGCCCGGCACCTCGTCGAGCACCTCGAACACCGAATCGGGCTGACGCTGGCGCAGCACCGACTCGCCGATCGTCGTCGTCGATCGCGTGGTGTCGGCCTGCACGGCGGGCCGCTGACGCGTGGCTTGCACGCGCACTTCGGGCAACACGGTCATGTCGGTTTCACTGCTTTCGTCTGCGAAGGCCGCGCCACACAAGGCGAGCAACCAGCAACCGGTGGCGGCGACCGCCGACCGGCGCTGGCGCCAGGAACGGGGGGTACTGCAAGGCATGGCCCATCACAGGCCGCTTTGGCGCGACCTGTGTCTTTCATGGCTGTGTCATGTGGTCAGCGGGGCTGACGGCGGCGGCGCACCATGGCCATGGCACCCAGGCCGGCACCCAGCAGGGCCCAGGTCTGGGGCTCGGGCACGGCGGTCTGCACGGCGTAAACCGCCACCTGGTCCAGGCTCATGTGAGCGGCCGTTGCACCGAAGTTGAAGACCCAGTCGCCGGTGCCGGCCAGGGTCCACTTCCACAGGCTTTCCTGCTCGGCGCCACCGAAGCCGCCGGTGATGGCGTTGTCGTAGGTCAGCACACGGGTGGCGCTCACGCCGTTGAGCGTGGCTTCCTCCAGCGCGATCGAGCCTTGCGTGCCCACGCGCAGGTAGACCTCCCACAGGCCCGTGGTGGCGCCGCTCAGGTCAACCTGGAAGCTGGTCGGGCCACCCAGGCCATAGACGTTGCCGCCGCTGGTGGTGAAGGCGCCCCCAGTCAGCTCAGTCAGCGTGCCGGCGCCAGCGATGTCGGGCGTGTTGTCGGTCGGGTAGCTCAGGATCACGTTCCACTCGGCGTAGCTGCTGCCTGCGTCGGGCGTGGCGATCCAGGCGTTGGCGCTGTTGCTGCCGTTGCCACCGAAGCCCAAGGCGGCGGAGTCCCAGACGCCAGCGGTGGCGTGGGCGCTGCCTTGTGCGGCCATCAAGGCCGCGGCAACGAGGGCCAGGGAACGAAGGGACGAAGGGATGGACTTGGAGAAGGGAGAAAGGTGCATGTCAACCTCGGAGAGAGGAAATCGACAGCGTTCCTTCCCCACGAAGGCAACACGTCAGGATGGCGATGATTCAGTCGGGGACGGGCCCCACCCAGGACGCCTTGTCCTCAGGCAGCTTCGTGCGCGCCCGAGCCCAGGCCCGGGTGGTCCACCACAAAGCGGTACTGCTTGCCGCAATCGACGATCACCTCCTTTTGGCCTTTCTTGAGCAGCCTCACATCCACCTTGATCGAGCCGTAGCCATCGTGGGCGATCACCTCGTCCAGCAACTGGAGCAGGCGGGCCTTGACGGGGGCAACGGACGAGGAGGAAAGGCTGCGATCGGACATGGAGGCTTTTCGTTTGCGACGGTTGATATCTTAATGAGAATTATTCGCAAATGAAAGATCCCCCCGCCCAACTTGGGGGCTTGCCGTCCGATGGCTTGTCACAGGCCGGCTGCGCCAGCAGGCGCACCTGCGCTCAGCGCCCGCTGTCCTCGCGCATGTCCTCGCGCAACTGGCGTTGCCAATCCTTGAGCCGCGCGTCGAGCACGCTCAGCTCGACGATGGCTGCGGCGTCGGGTTGACGAAAGCGCCGGCGGCCACCCTCTGCGCGGTCGATGGCGCCGGGCAGGTCGCCTTCCGCCGCAGCCGCCTCGGCTTCGGCACGCACCGCTCGAATCGGCTGACCCAGCTGTTGCCACAGGCTGGCCAGCAGCGACCAGGCCGTGCTGTCGTGCGGGTGCACGCTCAGGTGCGTTTGCAGGCGCGCGGCGGCGTCCGACCAGGCCGCGTTGCGCTCGCTCGAAGGTGGCAAGGCCAGCGCCAAGCGCGACGAGTAGATCAGCTCGGGGCGCGCCGACAGCTTGACCACCGATGGCCGACCCGGGCCCATCAGCTCGCGCAGGCTGGCTGCTGCGGCGTCGTGCTGCTGGGCCAGCAACTGACCTTCGATGGCGCTGATCAGCAGCACGCGTTGCGCCAAAGCCTGTTGCCCCGCGGGCAGTTGCGGCAGCAACGACCGGGCTTCGCTCAGCGCCTGGGCTGCCCGCCCATGACCGTTGCTGCGCTGCCAGGTCACGGCGCGCGTGTAGTGGGTGGCGATGGCATCGAGCGGCGAGGCGTCTGCGGGCGGGCGCAAGTTGCCCAGCGACTCCAGCGCCACGCTGCGCGTGTCCATCAGCACCCGCGCGCGCGCCGCCATCAACACGTGCCAGGCCCATTGCTCGCTGGCGTCGGGGCGCAGCGCGGCGCGCGTGTTCCAGGCGCTCGCCCCCAGCCGAGCGCGCGCCTCGCCGATGCGCTCGGTGGTCAGCGGGTGGGTTCGCAGGTAAGGGAAGCTGCCGTCGTCATTGAGGCGCGAGGCTTGCTGCAGCGTTTCGAACATCAAGGCCATGCCGCTGTCGCGAAAGCCCGCCTCCGCCAGCAGGCCAAAGCCCACCCGGTCGGCTTCGCGCTCCATGTCGCGCGAGAAGTTGAGTTGCCCCTGGATGGCCGCCGCCTGCCCGCCGTAGATCAGGGCTTGCGCCGCAGCCGGGTTGGCGCTGGCCGCCAGCACGCCGAGCAACAAGCTGGCGATGCCGATCCAGGAGGTGCGGCTTTGCTGCCCGATCATGCGCGCGATGTGCCGCTGCGTCACGTGCGACAACTCGTGCGCCAGCACCGATGCGAGCTCGTCCGGTGTGCGCGTGACGGCCAGCAGGCCCAGGTGCACACCGATGTAGCCCCCCGGCAGCGCGAAGGCGTTGACGCTGCGGTCCTTGACCAGGAACGCATCCCAGGCCAGCACCTGATCGAGCTCGGACGTGATCTCGCCCCGCTGGCGGGCGGCCTGCAGCAGTCGCTGCCAGACCTGGTCGATGTACTCGAGCACCAGCGGGTCGTCGATCACCGCCGGGTCGCCCAGGATGGAGCGCATGATGCGATCGCCCAACTTGCGTTCGGCCGCGGGCGACAGGGCCTGCGCGCTGCTGTCACCCAGCGAGGGCAGCGCGATGACAGGAGCCGGCGTGTAGGGCTCGGTGTGGGCCCACCCGGCGGGTGGGGCGAGCAAGCTGGCGCACACCGCTGAAAGGATCAGCCGACGGCCAAGGACCGACCAAGGTGAAAAGGCCTTTGAGGGGGCCTTCGATCGCGGGGGCTTCGGGGACAATCGCACGGTCTCTCAAGATCACGGTGAGCGAGGCGCACAGTATGCGTCCCTGCGCGCGCCAGCCCATGGCCTTCACCCAACTTGACACCCCTGTCACCGCCTCGTCACCACCTCGCCACCAGCCAGGCCCAGACCCCATGAGCGAACTCACCCACTTCGATGCCCACGGCCAGGCCCACATGGTCGATGTCTCCGCCAAGGTGCCCACCTTGCGTGTGGCGGTGGCCGAGGGCCGAATCCGGATGCAGCCCGACACCCTTGCCCTCATCCGAGAAGGGCGCGCTGGCAAAGGCGATGTGCTGGGCGTGGCCCGCATCGCGGCCATCCAGGGTGCCAAGCGCACCTCGGACCTCATCCCCTTGTGCCACCCGCTGCCGCTGTCGAAAGTGGCCGTCGAGTTCGAACTTGAGGAGGCGACATCCGCCGTGCGGTGCCAGGTGACGGTTCAGACCCTGGGGCCGACCGGTGTCGAAATGGAGGCCCTGACCGCTGTGCAGGTTGGCCTGCTGACCATCTACGACATGTGCAAGGCCGCCGAGAAGGGCATGCGCATCACCGACGTGCGCCTGCTTGAGAAGCTGGGCGGCAAGTCCGGCCCCTGGCGCGCCGATGCCGCCGGCTGACAACGCCGGCTGACATCGGCCTTCTTTCTCGCGCAAGCGGCTCAGGGCTCCATGTCCCGCCAGGTGTATTGGCCTTGTGGCGCCTCGCACTGGAAGGGGCGTGGTTCGCCCTCGGTCGCGCCCGCCTCGCACACCTGGAACCACGGTTTGGCTCGGGCGTTGCGGAACTCGCTCAGGCGCTGCGCCACGTAGCGCGCGTGGTCCACGCGGCCGTGCTCGGCCAGCGAGCGCGCGTACGCCATCATCAGCCGGGCGTCCAGCAAGACGTGCGTGGTGCGGCGGAAGGCCTCGGGCGGCAGGCTGGGCTCGTCGTCGTCGGGCAGGTTCACCCAGGCGTAATCGGCCTGGTGGCCCCACCAGGGCATCTGCCGACCGAAATCGATGCGCTCGCGCAGGCCGGCCGGGCAGATGCGGCTCAGCCATTGGGGTTGATTCGATGAGGCTTGGGCGCATGGCCGCGGCGCGTAGATGTTGGCCGCCGACTGGTAGTCCAGCGCACACCAGGTGCCCAGCGCGGCCATGAGCAGCCCTGCCAGCGCGCCAACCGATGAGGGTTTGGGTGCGGCCGCAGCGGGCTCGGTTGACGTGGCACCCGAGCTGGCAGGCGCGGCCCGTGTCGACAGCCCCAGCCCGAAGGCAAAGGCCGTCGGCAGCAGGAAGTAGGCGTACCAAAGCGGGTACTCCAGCAGGCTGTGCAGGCCGGCTGCGGCCACCATCACCGCCGCGGCGCCAGCCAGCCCCACCTGATTGTCGGCCACCGCTTGGCGGGGGCGCACCAGCGTCACGAATGCCGCCGCGCTCATCAGCAGGAGCAACATGGCCAGCGGCAGGCCGAACTCCACCGCCCACTGCAGCAAGATGTTGTGCGTGTGGTCGAAGAAGGCCACCGGGCGGCCCGGGAAGGCGGTCATCGTCCAGGCGAAGTTGAAGCGCCCGTAGCCCACGCCGCCCCAGGGTTGCTGCGCGACCAGGCTCAGCACGTTCGACCAGATCCCGAAGCGCGAGCTGGAGATGTCGCTGCCATCGTGCAGGCGGGCTTCCGCCGCGAACGCCACCGACTGGTCGGCGTGCGACCACAGCCACATGCCCCCCCAGGCCAGGCCGTACAGCAGCGGGGCCGCCACCAGGGTCAGGCGCAGGCGTGCGGGCAGCCTCTTGTCGAACAGGCCCCAGGCCGTCAGCAGCAGCATCGCCAACATGCCCGTGCGCGAGGCCGTCAGCACGATCACGCCGATGAAGGCGGCCAGGCCCGCGCTGGACAGCCCCAACGACAGGCGCCCTCGCGCGCCCAGCCAGGCCATGCCCACGCAGGCAAACACCATCAGGGTGCTGAAGTGATTGGGCTGCCTCAGGTTGCCCACCGCGCGGCCAGCCATGGTCGGGATGGCGACCCAGCGGCCGTCCGCCCAGCTCGGGTGAAAGACCTGAACCAGCGCCAGCAAGGTGCCGGCGACGCCGGCCACGGCCAAGCCGCCAAAGAAGAGCGCGGCCAACGTGTTGCGCTCGGGGCTGCCGCCAGCTCGCCAGCCAGACCACGCTGCCAGGGCAGCCGCCAAAGCCATGCCACCACCCATCAGTCCCAGGCCCAGTGGCACAGGGCTGAACACCCCCGCCCACAAAGCCATGCCTGCCTGGATGAGCAGCACCCCGCAGAGCGCTTGCAACGCGGTGCGACCTGGCCCATGCAGCTGGGTGCTCGGGCGACCGCCCAGCCAGCTCAGCCACAAACCCCAGCCCAGCACCGCCAGGGCCTGGTTGTAGAAAGTCACGGAGGGTGGGTCGTGCGGTGCGACGAGCGTCGGGGCCGCCAGGGCCAGCAAGGCCAGGGCCCAACCACCCACCGGCCAGGTGCCCATGTTCTGGGCAGGGGAAATCGTTGTCATGGCTCGTATTGTCGTGCCATCGGAGCGCGGCATTTGCCTGGGCGCCCAGCGGCGAACCAGGGCGCAACAGCGGCGTTCGACAACAGACCGTCCAACGAAATTCTGACCTGTTTCAAAGCATTGTTCACACCCCGAGGAAGCCCGATGTAAAAGCTGGTGTCACGCCCTTGTCACATCGCCCGGATGGGCGCACACTGGCCTTCCGGTTGACGAATTTGAGGCCTCAAAGCCCCGTCTCAGACAACCCGCAGCGAGTGCCCCTTGCGCCCACCGGATGTGCTTGAAGTGTGTGCAACGTTTCTGCTCTCGAAAGGAGGCAGTATGAATGTGACGATCAGTGGCCATCACCTGGAAGTGACCCCCTCGCTGCGTGAGTATGTGCTCACAAAGCTGGAGCGAATCACCCGCCATTTTGATCAGGTCGTGGACATCACGGTCTTGCTCAGCGTTGAAAAGCAAAAGGAAAAGGACCGTCGCCAGAAGGCCGAAGTCAACCTCCACGTCAAGGGCAAGGACATCTTCGTTGAAACCTCCCACGAAGACCTTTACGCCGCCATCGATCAACTGATGGACAAGCTCGATCGACAAGTCTGCCGCCACAAGGACCGCGTGCAGAACCACCAACATGACTCACTCAAGCGCGCCTCAGGCGCCTGGGACATGGCGTCCTGAAGTCCCCCGCCAGCAAACCGCCTCGGTGCACTCGGCACCGATGCCCCTCGGTCGATCCTGATTGCGGGTCGCCAGCGCAGGCAAAACCGAGTTGACGGCCCTTCGGGGCCGTTTTTCATGGGAACAAATGCCGCCTGATCGGCGAAAGTTGGCGCCATGCCCCTTTGTGTGGCGCGGCAGCGAGGCATCGGTCATTCAGGGTCTTGCTGCGGTGCAGCAGAGGGTGCAGAATCTCCGAAGGTCCCTATAATCCGCCCTCTGCCCGCCCGGTGGGTGGCGTCCCGACAGTCGCTTTGCGTCACACCATGAACCGTCTCTCAGCCATCCTTCCCGCCAGCCAGGTGCTGGTGGACGTGGACGCCAGCAGCAAGAAGCGCGTCTTCGAGCACGCGGGTTTGCTGTTCGAGAACCACCACGCCATCGCGCGTGCCACGGTGACGGACAACCTCTTTGCGCGTGAGCGGCTCGGCTCCACCGGCCTGGGGCACGGCGTGGCCATTCCCCATGGCCGCATCAAGGGTTTGAAGAACCCGCTGGCCGCCGTCATCCGCCTGAGCCAGCCGATCCCTTTTGACGCCCCCGACGAAGAGCCGGTTGGCCTGCTGATCTTCCTGCTGGTGCCCGAGGCCGCCACCCAGCGCCACCTCGAGATCCTCTCGGAGATCGCCGAGTTGCTGTCCGACCGCGAATTGCGCGAGCGCCTCAAGACCGAAGGCTCGGCCGCCGAGGTGCATGAGCTCATCGAGCGTTGGCAGCCACTGAAGTCGGTGGCCTGAGGCTTTTGGTGTCCCAGGCTTCAGGCATGATGTCCGGAAACCGCCTGCCACCGCACCTGCTGCCGCACCGTCTGTGAGCCTCAAAGACCTCGCCATCATCAGCGCCGAAGCGCTGTTCGAGTCCAACCGCGCTGCCCTGCGCTGGGAATGGATCGCCGGCCATGCCAACCCGGAGCGCCATTTCGACGAAGAGGCCGTCAAGTCGGCCCAGTCGGCCGCTGACCTGGTGGGCTACCTGAACTACATCCACCCTTACCGGGTGCAGATCGTGGGGCGCCGCGAGTCGGCCTATTTCACGAACTCGACACCTGAGGACCAGGAGCGCCGCATCCAGCGCATCGTGACGCTGGAGCCGCCGGTGGTGGTGGTGGCCGATGGCGTGCCGCCTTCGGACAAGCTGGTGGCCATGTGCGGCCGAGCCGGCATCCCGCTGTTCGTCACGGCCGAGTCAGCCGGTCACGTCATCGACGTGCTGCGCAGCTACCTGACCCAACACTTCGCCGAGCGCATCACCCGCCATGGCGTGTTCATGGACATCCTGGGGCTGGGCGTGCTGCTGACGGGCGAATCCGGCCTGGGCAAGAGCGAACTCGGCCTGGAGCTGATTTCACGCGGCCATGGGCTGGTGGCCGATGACGCCGTTGACCTGTACCGCGTTTCGCGCACGGCCATCGAAGGCCGTTGCCCCGAGCTGCTGCAGAACCTGCTGGAAGTGCGCGGCATCGGCCTGCTAGACATCAAGGCCATCTTTGGTGAGACGGCCGTGCGCCGCAAGATGCGGCTCAAGCTGATCGTGCACCTGGTGCGCAAAGAAACCATGGAGCGCGAGTTCGAGCGCCTGCCTTACGAGCCCCTGTTCGAAGAGGTCATGGGCGTGCCGATTCGCAAGGCCGTGATCGCGGTGGACGCCGGCCGAAACCTGGCCGTGCTGGTCGAAGCCGCTGTGCGCAACACCGTGCTGCAGCTGCGCGGCATCGACACCTACCGCGAGTTCATCGAGCGCCACCAGCGCGCGATGGAGCGCGGCGGCGGTCACTGAAAAACAAAAGCCGGCTTCGTGGAGCCGGCGTGCGAGGCGTGCGCCGAGCACCGATCGGCGCTCGGCCCTTTGTCAGCCTTTGTGGCCTGCGGCCTTGCCTGAGCAGCCTTCGCGGTTGCACACCACGTACAGCGACAGCGCGTGATCGTGCAGCTTGTAGCCGCGTTCAGCGGCGATCTGCTGCTGACGCTTCTCGATCTCGGCGTCGAAAAACTCTTCCACCCGACCGCAGCTCACGCAAACCAGGTGGTCGTGGTGCTTGCCTTCGTTGAGCTCGAAGACGGCCTTGCCGGCCTCGAAATGGTTGCGCGCCAGGATGCCGGCCTGCTCGAACTGCATCAGCACGCGGTAAACGGTGGCCAGGCCGATGTCGGAGCCTTCGGTCAGGAGCAGCTTGTAGACGTCTTCCGCCGTCAGGTGGCGCTGGACGGACTGCTGGAACAGCTCCAGGATCTTGATGCGTGGCAGGGTGGCTTTGAGCCCGCTGCTTTTGAGTTCTTCGACATTGGTCATGGGGGCTCCACAGTGCGGGCAGGCCCGTGCGGCCGCCGCTAGAATGCCCAATGATAATGAGTTGGCGCCTCGATCGCACCCGACTGGGGGTTCACCCCTGCTGTCTGGCGGCCCATTCCTGACGCCAAACCCGAGCTTGTGCTCTGTCCAACGACCTGACGCCCCCGTGGTGTCCACCTTCTGCCCATGATGCCGACCCCGATTCGACGTGCTGCCCTGGTCCTGGCCTCTGCCACCTTGCTGTCGGGCTGCGGCAGCCTGAGCAACCCGGAAACGCTTTTCGGCCTCCTGACGCCCTACCGCATCGACGTGGTCCAGGGCAACGTCGTCACCCAGGAG
Organism: Comamonadaceae bacterium 2PF; assembly: GCA_005502875.1. Taxonomy (GTDB): domain Bacteria; phylum Pseudomonadota; class Gammaproteobacteria; order Burkholderiales; family Burkholderiaceae_C; genus Aquabacterium. Next base: position 48,054 of record SCMV01000025.1, read on the forward strand.
GTGATGGCCCAGATCCAGCCCGGCTTGGGCCGCCTGCAGGTGCGTGAAATCCTGGGCACGCCGCTGCTGGCCGACCCCTTCCACGCCGACCGCTGGGACTACGCCTTCACGATCCGCCGCCAGGGTGTGCCCGACCAGCAACGTCGCGTGACGGTGTTCTTCCGCAACGACGTGGTCGAGCGCTTTGAAACCGATGCCTTGCCGTCCGAGCGGGAGTTCGTGGCGGCCATCGATCGACCGCTGGGGGGCAGCGAGCCCAAACTGCAGATGACGCCCGAGCAGGTTGCCGCGTTGCCCGTGCCGCCCAAGACCGAGGTGGCGCGCAAGGTGCCTCAGGGTGCCGCCCGCGAGTACCCGCCTCTGGAGGCCGGCAGCCGCTGAGCCCCCGCGCCAGCCTGATGGGCCGGCTTTGTCACAGACCCTGAACTTCTGCCACTGGATTCCTGCATGAGCGCCACCCCGACTTCCGCCTCCGAACCCCTTGCCATCGCCATCGCCGGGGCGTCCGGCCGCATGGGTCGCATGCTGATCGAGGCCGTGCTGCAATCGCCTGACACCCGCCTGGCTGGGGCCCTGGACATCGCTGGCAGCCCTGCTTTGGGCATCGACGCCACCGCTTACATGGGCACGCGCAGCGGGGTTGTCATCACCGATGACCTGCACGCGGGCCTGAAGGACGCGAAATACCTCATCGACTTCACCCGTCCTGAAGGCACGCTGGCGCACCTGAAGGTCTGCCGTGAGCTGGGCGTCAAGGCCATCATCGGCACCACCGGGTTCACGCCCGAACAGAAGGCCGAGATCGAAGACGCCGCGCGCGACATCGCCATCGTGCTGTCGCCCAACATGGCCGTGGGCGTCAACGTGGTCTTCAAGCTGCTGGCCCAGGCCGCCAAGGCCCTCAAGGACGGCTACGACATCGAGATCATCGAGGCCCACCACCGTCACAAGGTCGATGCCCCCAGTGGCACGGCCTTGAAGATGGGCGAGGTGGTCGCCGAGGCTGTGGGCCGCGACCTCAAGACCTGCGCCGTCTACGGCCGCGAAGGCGTGACCGGCGAGCGCGACCCCAACACCATCGGCTTTGCCACCGTGCGCGGCGGCGACGTGGTGGGCGACCACACCGTGCTGTTCGCCGGCATTGGCGAGCGCATCGAGATCACGCACAAGTCGTCCAGCCGCGTGCACTACGCCCAGGGCAGCCTGCGCGCCGCGCGCTTCCTGGCGCGTCAGCCGCACGGCCTGTTCGGCATGGACGACGTGCTGGGCCTGAAGTGAGCCACTGAAACACCATGGACAGCCTGCTGCGGTACTGGGAACAGGGCGACGCCATCGGGCGCGCGGTGGCCGTCATGTTGTTGATCATGTCGATCGGCGCTTGGGTGGTCATCTTCTGGAAGGGCTGGATGCTCACGCGAGCCAGGCGTGACCTGTTGCTGGGGGCGCAGGCCTTCTGGCGCGCGGCCGACCTGCCTTCGGCGCGCCTGGCGCTCAAGGACGTGGACCGCGAACTGGTGCTGCTGCCCCTGGTCGAGGCCGCGGCCGAGCCCGTGGCCGCCGGCACGATGGAGGCGCGGGCCTTGCCCGAGGCCCAGCTCACTCGACGCCTGCGCGACAGCCTGCACGAAGTCATGCAGCGGCTCAAGGCCGGGCAGGTGTTGTTGGCCTCGGTGGGCTCGGTCTCGCCCTTCGTGGGCCTGTTCGGCACGGTCTGGGGCATCTACCACGCGATGATGGGCATCGCCAACGAAGGCTCGGTCAGCATCGACAAGGTGGCCGGCCCGGTGGGCGAGGCGCTGATCATGACGGCGGCGGGCCTGGCCGTGGCCATACCGGCCGTGCTGGCCTACAACGTGTTTGGCAAGCTGGTGTCGGCCTGCGAAGCCGACCTGGAAGGTTTCGCGCACGACCTGCGCGAGGCCTTGCTGGGCGCGCAGGCGCGCGGCCAGCGTGACCGCCAGGAAGGCTGAGGCCGCACCATGGCATTCGGCAGGCTGGAGCGTCCGCAAGGCAGCGAGCCCATGAGCGACATCAACATGACGCCGCTCATCGACGTCATGCTGGTGTTGCTGATCATCTTCATGATCACGGCGCCGATGATGACATCGCGTCTCAAGCTCGACCTGCCGCGCGCGGAGACCCAGGCCCCACCGCCGGTGCCACCGGCCGTCATCACCATCGCGTTGACGGCCGATGGGCGCACGCACCTGGATGAGCTGGCCGTGGACGCTGCCGCGCTGCAGGCGCAGGTTCAAGCGCAGGCCAAGTCCAAGCCGGACACCGAGGTGCAATTGCGTGCCGACCGGGTCGTGCCTTATGAGCGGGTGGCGCAGTTGATCGGCATCTTGCAGAAGGCGGGGCTGACGCGCATCGCCTTCGTGACCGAGGCCCCGGAGGCCTCAGGTGCACCCGTGGCACCTGCCGGCAAGCCCTGAGCCCGGGCCGCGAATGACCTGCTCCGCCCACGGGGCAGGCGGGCTCCCGCAAAATCTTCGCTTCGCTACCTGTCAGGTTCCTGCAGCCTGATGCGACACAAGCGGCACACAGCCTCACGGAGCCCGACATGGCCTTCATCCGCACTTCTCGCCACATCCTTCACCCCGACAGCGGTTTGATCTTGCCCGAGCACGAGGTCACCCCCCGGGCCGTGTACGAGGGCCGCCGCAACCTGCTCAAGGGCCTGGCGGTGGGTGCCGCCGGCCTGGCCGCCGCGGGTCTGGGCCATGGGCCAGCCTCGGCTCAGCCCAGCCAGCAGGCAGGCCTGGCGCAGCGCCCAGGCAAGCTCGCGGCCTTGCCTGCCACGCGCAGCACGGTGCCGGGTGCCCAGGTGATGGACAAGCTCACACCCTACGGCGACGTGACCACGTACAACAACTTCTACGAGTTCGGCACCGACAAGTCGGACCCGGCCGAAAACGCCCACACGCTCAAGCCACGCCCCTGGACGCTGGTGATCGATGGCGAGGTCGGAAAACCTCAGAAGCTGGGCCTCGATGACCTGCTCAAGTTGGCACCGATGGAAGAGCGCATCTACCGCATGCGCTGCGTCGAAGGCTGGTCGATGGTGATCCCGTGGGTGGGCTGTTCGCTGTCGGCCCTGATCAAGCGGGCAGAGCCCACAGGCAAGGCCAAGTACGTCGAGTTCGTCTCGCTGGCAGACCCCAAGCAGATGCCGGGGGTGCGCTCGTCGGTGCTCGACTGGCCGTACGTGGAGGGCCTGCGGCTCGACGAGGCCATGCACCCGCTCACACTGATGGCCTTTGGGCTTTACGGCGAAGTGCTGCCCAACCAGAACGGCGCACCGCTGCGCCTGGTGGTGCCCTGGAAGTACGGCTTCAAGAGCGCCAAGTCCATCGTGCGCATTCGCCTGCTGGAAAAGCCCAACACCCCGAGCTGGGTCAAGGCGGGGCCGCAGGAATACGGTTATTTTTCGAACGTGAACCCGAAGGTCGACCACCCTCGCTGGAGCCAGGCCACCGAGCGCCGCATCGGCGAGGGCGGGTTCTTCGCGCCCAAAAAGCCCACCCTGATGTTCAATGGCTACGAAGCCCAGGTGGGGCAACTCTATGCAGGCATGGACCTGCGCAAGTTTTTCTGAACCACATCTCTCATGAGCACCGCATCCGATCTCGCCAACACCCTCAACAGCTGGCTGATGAAGCCCTGGGCCAAGCCCCTGTCCTGGTTGGTGTGCTCGGTGCCACTGCTGGTGTTGGTGGCCGCTGCGGCGGCGGACCGGCTGGGCGCCAACCCGGTGGATCACTTCATCAAGGAAACCGGCGAGTGGTCGCTGCGCTTCCTGTGGTTGACGTTGGCGATCACGCCTTTGCGAGACCTGGTCGGTTTACCGGGCCTGCTCAAACATCGGCGCGCTTTGGGCGTCACCGCCTTCACCTATGCGCTGGTGCACTTCCTGACCTATGCCTGGCTGGACCAGGGCTGGGTCATCGATGACATCGTGGCCGACGTGATCAAGCGCAACTTCATCCTGGTGGGCTTCGTCGCTTTGGTGGTGATGCTGCCGCTGGCGCTGACGTCTTTCAACGCGGCCATCCGCGCCATCGGCGGGCGCCGCTGGCAGGCCTTGCACAAGCTGGTCTACGCCGTGGCATTGCTCGGTCTGCTGCACTTCTACCTGAAGAAGGCCGCCAAGAACGACCTGGCCGAAGTGGGCGTGTACGCGGCCATCCTGGCGGCCCTGCTGGGCTGGCGCGTGATGCGCAAGGGTGGTGTGCTGGCGATGCTGCGGGTGCGCTGAGCGTTGCGTCTGTTTGCCGCTTTGTCTGCCGGGCAGGGGAGGTTTTGTCCTCCCGCTGCCCTGGCCCGTCACTTGAGTGCGCTGCGCGGCACCACCGGCAGCACGATGCTGCTGGGGTAGGTCGAGCTGCTCAGGATGACGCTGACGTTGCCATCGGCTTCTGCCTGGCGATCGGTTGACCAGATGCCTTGCGCCTGGTTGCTGGCGCTGATGGCCACGCGCAGTTTCTGGCCGGCGCGGATCAACGCCGCAGTGGGGAACACCTCCACCGGCACCAGGATGGGCTGGCCCGGCACCACCGGCTGGATCGACGCCTGCGTGAACGGGTGCCAGGGTTGGATCATCACGCCATTGACGTGGCGCGAGCGGCTGGTGTCCACCGCGCGGAAGGCGGCCGATTGCAGGCCGTTGGTCAGCGGCTTGACTGTGCCTGCCGAAGGATCGACCACGTCCACGCGCACCGACAGCGCGGCTTGCGTTTTGGATGCGCGCATCCACACATCGGCCTGGATGGGGCCATTGATGTACAGGTCGCTGGCCAACGGTGCGCTCTCGTAGACGATCGAGCCCTGGGTTTCTTCGACCTGGCGGCTGTCCTTCTGGCAGTCCTTGGGCGAAAGGCCGCTCATGCCCAGCGTCCACTGCGCGTGGCTGTTGGAGCAGTCGGTCCCGTCTCGCAGCGTGACCTTGGCCTGGGCCACGGTGCCGCCGAGGATGGTGGACTTGGTGACGGTGGGCGCTGGTGGTTCGAGGACGAGCTGGTTCTGGTCTGCTGCAGCCGGGGCATCCTGGCGCAGCACGCGGTCGCCGCGCAGGTACCAGCGCTGCGGGTTCATCTGCGGGTGGGGCCAGTCGGTCGAGATGGCGTAGCGCGACTTGCCGTTCTCGCCGTAGCCATCGACGTGCTGGGTCACATTGGGCAGCTTGTCGGCGCCGGAGGGCAGGCCCATCACGTACTGGTCGAACCACTGCAGCAGCAGGGCTGCCGAGCCGGGCGAGCCCTTTTCGGTGGCGTTGTTGTGGTCCTTGGTGGCGGTCAGCACCGACTGAAGGTGGTAGCCAGGGTGGATGACCAGCTTGGTGTTGACGTTGCGCTTGAGCTGTTCGTAGATCAGGGGCTCGTCGCGCTGGAAGATGTCGGCGCTGGCACCGATCACGAAGGTGGGCACCTTGATCTGAGGTGTTTTTTCGATGGGGGAGCGCACCGACCAGAAGGTGCCGTCGTCGGTGGCGATGCCGACCTGGCCGGCCAGGCCGGCGTCGATGGTCGGGAAGTACCAGGCGTTGATGGCGGCGACGTGGTCCTTGGTGGCCTTGCCGATTTGCGTGGCGTGCTGTGGGTGCAGCAGTTGTGCTGGCTGGTTGGTGACCGACAGCGTCTGCGTCAGAGGTAGCCAGGTGGCCAGGAACTGAGCGTTGAGCAGGCCGCCTGTGCCCACGGTGCCGCGAAAGGCATCGCCCATCGGCACTTCGGCGAACGCTGCCTTGATGGCAGGGTGGCCCTGGCCGGCCGTCAGCAGCGAGGTGATGCCCAGGTAAGAGGTGCCGGCCACGCCGATGCTGCCGTTGAACCAGGGCTGCTTGGTGATCCAGTTGACGGTTTCACCGTAGGCTTTTTGCTCCTCCTCGCCGAGCAGCTCGGTCACGCCCTCGGACATGCCGGTGCCGTACGAATCAACGGCCACGGTGATGTAGCCGCGCCTGACCATGAACTTGTCGAGACCGCCGATGAGCAGGGTGGTGTTGCCGGGCGAGACCAGGCCCATGAGCTGCGACATGTCGATGCGGTAGGCCGTTTGCGTGAGCACGACGGGGAACTTGCCGGAGGCGGCCATGCCCAGCGCGTTGGCCGGGAGGGACACGTACACGCCGAGCTTCTTGCCGTTGCTCAGGGTGATGAACTGCAGCGGCAGCGTCTTGGCGCTGGCGTAACGCTCGGCGCGGGTGTAGGCCTGCCAGGTGGCGTCGGCGTTGCTGGTGATCGCGGGGTTGGGCTGGCTGGTCAGGCCGCGGGTGCCCAGGGTCGTGGTCTGTGCGTGGGCGCCGCCGAGGCAGGCCATGGCCAGGCCGATGGCCAGGGCGCACGGTGCCAGGCGGTGGTGTTGGGACGGGGTGAGCGTGGGCATCGAGGGCCTCCGGTTTGTTCGTGTGGACGAGAGCAAGGTTGCTCGGGGCATCGTAGGCAGGCCGGTTGGCGTGAAGGTTTGCCGGAGTGACCACTTTGTTTTCCTTGCGTGGCACCCCGCGGGAAAACCACGTGGTGACCGGGCGGCACCTGCCGCGTGCTTACCCGTGCTCGCGATGCGCAGGCGCTGCGAGGTGAAAATCTCCGTCCATGAGTGATTTGCTGTGGCTGTTCGTCCCCTTTTTCCTGCTGGTCCTGTGTGGCTGGGGTGCGGTGCGCGCCGGCCTGGTCGATCCGATCGGCATCGGGGCGCTCAACGGCTTCGTGCTGTTTTTCGGGCTGCCGGCCATGCTGTTTCGGCTGGGGGCCAGCGGGGCGCTGATGCAGCCGGGGTTGCCTGGCCTGTTGCTGGCCTATGGCTTGGGTGGCGCTGCCGTCACGGCGCTGGCGCTTTGGCTGGGGTGTCGCTCTGGCTGGTTGCCCCGTGACACGGGGTTGGTGGCATTGGCCACGGCCTTCCCGAACACGGGCTTTCTGGGCTTGCCTTTGCTGACCGGCTTGCTGGGTGCGCAGGCGGCTGGGCCGGTGGCCGCCACGCTGATCATCGACGTGCTGTTGCTGAGTTCGCTGTGCCTGGCCTGGGCGCACCGGGGTGCGTCGGGCTCATGGTGGGGGGTGTGGTGGGCGCCCCTCAAAGGCGCCTTGCGCAACCCGCTGCTGTGGTCGATGGCGCTGGGTGTGGCATGTTGGTCCGCCGGCTGGCAGGTGGTGCGCGCGCTCGACGACACCCTGCGCCTTTTGGCCCTGGCTGCGTCACCGGCCGCGCTGTTCACGCTGGGGGCCATCCTGGCGCGTGCGCAGATGAGGGCGTCTGGGGCTGCGGCTGCGGCTGCGTCGGTGCGGACGGCGGGCGGCATGTTGGCAAACGATCCATCCTGCGCACCTCAAGGCGAGACGCACGGGGCCGCGATCGGTGTTGAACGCTTGCTGATGCTCACCCTGGTCGCCGCCAAGCTGCTGTTGCACCCTTTGCTGGTGCTGGGGGCGGGCGAACTGGTTCGTGCAATGGGATGGCCTCTGTCTGGCGTTGGGCTGACCACGCTGGTGCTGGCCGCAGCTTTGCCTTCGGCCAGCAACGTGACGATGCTGGCCGAGCGCGAAGGCGCTGACACCTCGCGGGTGGCGCGCCTCATCATGTGGACCACCGGGGGCTCGTGGGTCACGCTGGCGGCCTGGGCCGCGTGGCAGGGTGGCACGCGAGCCGGTGGGCCCTGATGTCGATCAGTTGACCCTGAACACCGAGATGGCTTCTGCCAGCCGATTGGCGCGCAGGGCCAACTGGCTGGCTGCTTGCGTCGACTGGTGCACCATGGCTGCGTTCTGCTGCGTGACCTCGTCGAGGTGCCCCACGGCGCTCGTGACCTGGTCGATCCCCGTGGCCTGTTCCTTGGAGGCCTGGCTGATTTGCTCGATGAGGTGGTTGACTTCGGTCACCTTGCTCACGATGCCTTCCATGGCTGCGCCTGCAGAGTTGACCAGGGCGCTGCCCGCTTCCACCCGCTCCACGCTGGTCTGGATCAGGCCCTTGATTTCACGGGCAGATTCGGCCGATCGCTGAGCCAGGCTGCGCACTTCCCCAGCCACCACCGCAAAGCCGCGGCCCTGCTCACCAGCACGAGCCGCCTCCACAGCGGCGTTGAGCGCCAGGATGTTGGTCTGAAAGGCAATGCCGTCGATGACACCGATGATGTCGGCGATTCGGCGCGAACTGTCGGTGATTTCTCGCATGGTTTCGATCACCTGGCTGACGACCTGTCCACCATGGCTGGCGGCGTCGTTGGCTTGGGTGGCAAAGGTGTTGGCATCGAATGCGGTTTGGGTGTTGGCACGCACGGTCGATGTCATTTGCGTCATCGAGGCGGCGGTTTGCTGCAGCTGGGCGGCTGTCGCTTCGGTGCGGCCATGCAGGTCCTGGTTGCCTTGCTCGATGTCTTGCGTGGCGCCTTGCACCCCATTGACCTGGTTGGTCACGTCGTCGACCAGCGAACGCAGGTTCAGGCCCGACTGGTTGACCGCGCGCAGCAACATGCCGATGGTGTCGGCGCGGTTGAGGTTCAGGTTCTTGCCGGGCTGACCGGTGGCCACGGCCGAGGCTTGCTTGTGAACCTGCTCCAGGGGTTGGGCGATCTGGGTGTTCAGCCACCAGATGCCCAGGGCCGATGCAAGGAGGTCAGAGCCGATCAGCCAGGCCATCTGCATGGCATCGAGTTGCAGCAGCGCGCCCAGGCCGGTGCTGACCAGCGTGATCAGCAGGGGGGCGAGCGCCAGGCGCCAGCGCAGGCTCATGAGCTGGTGCACCGAGCGCCAACTCGACCAGCCGCGGTGCACGACCAGGCCCTTGTGAAAGCCCAGCGAGCCCGCCTTGTGTTCCCTGAACAGCCGGTAGAGGTCCTCGGCCTGCTGGACTTCCTGGCGGGACGGGCGGGTGCGCACCGACATGTAGCCGGTGACCTGCCCGCCGCGCATCACGGGCGTGGCGTTGGCGCGAACCCAGTAGTGGTCGCCGTTCTTGCAGCGGTTCTTGACCAGCGCGGTCCAGGACTCGCCTGCCTTGAGGGAGGCCCACATGTCGGCGAAGGCCTCCTGCGGCATGTCCGGGTGCCGCACGAGGTTGTGGGGCTGCCCCATCAGTTCGTCTCTCTCAAAGCCGCTGACCTGGACAAACGCCTCGTTGGCGTAGGTGATCCGACTGTGCGAATCTGTCGTGGACAAAAGCGTGGCGTCGGCGGGAAAGTCCAGCTCCTTTTGCGTGACGGGAAGGTTCGTGCGCATGACAGCCTCTGAAACTGATTGAAACGCTTGGGTATTCGGACCCCCCCTGGAGAAATGAAGCGCTTTTTTCAGTTTCGATGTCGGCGGGCGCAATCCTCACGCATGCCCCTTTGCGCGGCGTGGCTGAGCGCCGCGATGCAGGGTTTTTGTCTAAGTCAAATGCATGTCGGATTGAGGTCCAGGTTCAGACCGACATGCCCACCGTGATGGTGGCCACGTAGCCGTTGCCGACGTCGCCGGTGACGCTGAGCATCTGCGTGTCGTGCCCGTCCGAGAAGACGTTGTCGGAGGCGAAGCTGACCTGCGCGAAGTTGCTGATGCTGGCGCTGTAGCCGTTGGCGTTGTCGTAGACCGCTTCGCAGACCTCGGTGGGGAAGGCCATTTGCGAGGTCAGCAGCTTGTTGTCGGCGCTGGTGGCGGTGGTGAGGCTGCGGTAGACCTCGAAGTGGATGTGCGGCATGCGGCCGCTGTAACACCCGGGAAAGATGGTGGTGAAGGTGGCCGTGCCGCTGCTGTCGGTGGCCTGCACGCCGCGCAGGTAGTTCTCGCTGGTGACGCCGCTGGAGTAAAGCGAGTACTTGCCGTCGCGCGTGCAGTGCCACAGGTAGATGGCCCAACCGTCCAGCGTGGCGCAACTGGCGTTGACGTTGACCAGGCGAACGCGCAGCGTCAGCGGCACGCCAGCCGCGGTGCCCGAGGCCGAACCCACGCTGGTGCGGATGTCGCTGCGCACGATGCCCGAGAGCATCAGCGCGTTGACCACGCTGCCGCTGACGCTGTTGGAGCCGTCGGCGGGGTAGGGGCCTTGGGTTTCGGTGGGGATGACGCTGCAGACCTCGCCGCTGGCGCTGGTGGCCGTGGTGGTGCTGCTGCTTTGGGCCGTGCTGGACGTTGCGGCGTCGCCTCCGCCTCCGCAGGCTGCCAGGCCCGTGGCACCGAGCAGGCTGCCTCCGCCGAGTGCGGCGAGCCAGGACAGGGTGCGTCGGCGATCTGGCTGCGCGAGTTCGGCCATGCGGCGCACATCGCCTTGCAGGCCCAGGC
>SCMV01000026.1 GCA_005502875.1 Comamonadaceae bacterium 2PF
CCCCCGAGCGCCCCACCCCCGAGGCGGACTGGGTCAGCATGCAGCAACACTTCGCGCCCCAGCCAGGCGTGCTCATTGCCCTGGTGAGCGTGGCCCGCCAGACGCTGCCCGGCGTGGTCGATCAACTGCGCCAGGCCTTGCAGGCAGACGACCTGACGCGACTGGCCAAGGTGGCACATGAAATCAAGGGCATCGCCCTGAACCTGCGCACCCCGGGCCTGACCGACCTCGCCACACAAACACAGGACCAAGCCAGGCAGGCCACACCGCAATCGAGCGAGCTGGGTCAACGCCTGTCGGCACACCTGCAGGGCTTCCTGGCGCAACTGGCGTCGTCCAGCGGCCAGGCCACCTCCACCCCAGGCGCACAGGGTCAATAAATCAGCCGGTCAGGTCGGATGTCCCGCAAGATCGTCGTGGCGATCTCTTCGATCGACTTGTGTGTTGACGACAGCCACGCGATGCCTTCTCTGCGCATCATCGACTCGGCCTGCTGCACCTCGAAGCGACAGTTCTCCAGGCTCGCGTAACGGCTGTTGGGCCGCCGCTCGTTGCGGATCTGGCTCAGCCGCTGCGGGTCGATGGTCAGCCCGAAGCACTTCTTCTTGTAGGGCTTGAGCATGGTCGGCAGGAAGCCCCGGTCAAAGTCTTCCGGGATCAGGGGCACGTTGGCCGCCTTGACCCCGTGCTGCATGGCCAGGTAAAGCGAAGTCGGCGTCTTGCCGCAGCGGCTCACCCCCACCAGCACCACATCGGCCTCCTCCAGGTTGCGAGACGACTGCCCGTCGTCGTGCTCCAGCGCGTAGTTGATGGCGTCGATGCGGTTGTTGTATTCGCCGTCCACGCTCGCGTCGCTGAAACGCCCGACGCGGTGGTTGGACTTCATGTTGAGTTCTTCTTCCAGGGGCTCGACAAACGTCTTGATGACGTCAAAGACCTTGCCCTGGCAGGTCTGCAAGATGGCCAGCACGTCGTCGTTGGCCAAGGTGGTGAACACGATGGGGCGCTGCCCCTCTCGCTCGGCCGCGGTGTTGATCTCGCGCACCACGTGGAAAGCCTTGTCCTCCGTGTCGATGAAGGGCCGGCGGACGTGTCGGGGCTTGATGGCGAACTGCGCCAGGATGGAGTTGCCCATGGTTTCGGCCGTGATGCCGGTGCCATCGGAGATGAAGAAAACGCTGCGATCGGGCATGGGGATGAGGGGACCTCGAACGAGGGGGTGAGGTGTTCACAACACCGGCCCCCGGCGCGATCCGGATTCATTGGAAAGACCCCCCGGATCATAGGCGGGACCCTACAATCGGTTCAACCGTTTCCGGCCCGCCCGCTGACGCCCGCCAGGTCACACCATCAAAACAACAGACCGGCCGCCCCAGCTTCTCTCCGGAAGCCCCCAGATTTTTTCACCATCCTGGAGCTTTTCTATGACCGAACGCTTTGAGCCGACCGCCCTGGTCGTGCCCTTCGAGCAATTGCGCATGTCCGACGTCGAAGTCGTCGGCGGCAAGAACGCCTCGCTGGGCGAGATGATCTCTCAGCTGCCCGACGGCGTGCGCGTGCCCACCGGCTTCGCCACCACGGCCCACGCCTTCCGCGAATTCCTCAAGCACGATGGCCTGAGCCTGCGCATCAGCCAGCGCCTGGCCACGCTCGACACCGAAGACGTCAAGGCCCTGGCCCAGGCCGGTGCTGAAATCCGTGGCTGGGTCGAGGCACAGCCCTTCCCCGCCGACCTCGAAAAGGCCATCCGCGACGCGTTCGTCACCCTCGCGGGCGACAACCCCCAGGCCTCGTTCGCCGTGCGCTCCTCGGCCACCGCCGAAGACCTGCCCGACGCCTCGTTCGCCGGTCAGCAGGAAACCTTCCTCAACGTCGTCGGCATCGAAGACATCCTGCACAAGATGAAGGAAGTCTTCGCCTCGCTCTACAACGACCGGGCCATCTCCTACCGCGTGCACAAAGGCTTCGCCCACGACGTGGTCGCCCTGTCGGCCGGCGTGCAGCGCATGGTCCGCTCCGACATCGGCGCCGCCGGCGTGGTGTTCACCATCGACACCGAGTCGGGCTTTTCGGACGTGGTCTTCATCACCTCCAGCTACGGCCTGGGCGAAACCGTGGTGCAAGGCGCCGTCAACCCCGACGAGTTCTACGTGCACAAGCAAGCGCTCAAGTCGGGCAAGCAGGCCGTCATCCGACGCAACCTGGGCTCCAAGCTGATCAAGATGGAGTTCTCCACGCCTGAAGAGAAGGCCGCCACCGGCAAGCTCGTCAAAACCGTGGACACCACCGTCGAGGCCCGCAACCGCTACAGCCTGACGAACGACGACGTCATGGAGCTGGCCCGCTACGCCCTGATCATCGAGCAGCACTACGGCCGCCCGATGGACATCGAATGGGGCAAGGACGGAGGCGACGGCAAGATCTACATCCTGCAAGCCCGCCCCGAGACGGTCAAGAGCCAGCAGCAAGGCAAGAGCGAGCAGCGCTACAAGCTCAAGGGCACCGGCACCATCCTGGCCGAAGGCCGCGCCATCGGTCAGAAGATCGGCACCGGCCCGGTCCGCATCGTCCACAACATCTCCGAGATGGACAAGGTCCAGCCCGGCGACGTGCTCGTCACCGACATGACCGACCCCAACTGGGAGCCGGTGATGAAGCGCGCCAGCGCCATCGTCACCAACCGTGGCGGGCGCACCTGCCACGCCGCCATCATCGCGCGCGAACTGGGCATCCCGGCCGTGGTGGGCTGTGGCAACGCCACCGAGCGCCTGACCGACGGCACCCTGGTGACCGTGGCCTGCTCCGAAGGCGACACCGGCCACATCTACGAAGGCCTGCTGGAAACCGAGGTCACCGAGGTGACCCGTGGCGAGATGCCACACATCGGCCTGAAGATCATGATGAACGTCGGCAACCCGCAGCTGGCCTTCGACTTCGCGCAGATGCCGAACGCCGGCGTGGGCCTGGCCCGCCTCGAGTTCATCATCAACAACAACATCGGCGTGCACCCCAAGGCCATCCTCGACTACCCGAACGTCGACAACGACCTGAAGAAGGCCGTCGAGTCCGTGGCCCGCGGCCACGCCTCGCCGCGCGCCTTCTACGTCGACAAGCTGGCCGAGGGCATCGCCACCATCGCCGCCTCCTTCTGGCCCAAGCCCGTCATCGTGCGCCTCTCGGACTTCAAGTCCAACGAGTACAAGAAGCTGATCGGCGGTTCGCGCTACGAGCCCGAAGAAGAAAACCCGATGCTGGGCTTCCGTGGCGCCTCGCGCTACATCAGCGCCGAGTTCGGCGAGGCCTTCGCCATGGAGTGCGAAGCCCTCAAGCGCGTGCGCAACGACATGGGCCTGACCAACGTCGAGATCATGGTGCCCTTCGTGCGCACCTTGAAGCAGGCCGAACGCGTCACCAAGATGCTGGCCGACCACGGCCTGGTGCGCGAATCCAAGGGCGGCAAGGACGGCCTGCGGGTCATCATGATGTGCGAGGTGCCTTCCAACGCCATCCTGGCCGAGCAGTTCCTGGAGTTCTTCGACGGCATGTCCATCGGCTCGAACGACCTGACCCAGCTCACCTTGGGCCTGGACCGCGACTCCGGCCTCGAACTCCTGGCTCACGACTTCGACGAGCGTGACCCGGCTGTGAAGGCGCTGATCTCACGTGCCATCGCCGCCTGCCGTGCCACCGGCAAGTACATCGGCATCTGCGGTCAAGGCCCCTCCGACCACCCGGATTTCGCCGAGTGGCTGGCCGCCGAGGGCATCGTGTCCATTTCGCTGAACCCGGACACGGTGGTCGACACCTGGCAGCGCCTGGCTGCCAAGTGAGGTCGAGTCCAGCCATTCGGCGGGCTTCCGACCTGTTTTGCGGGTGCCAAACACCCTGAGCCCGCTCAGCGCCACCCTCGGGTGGCGTTTTTGTTGCTATACTCGCGGGTTTTCCGAATGTTGAAGCCCAGCTGGTTGCCTGCAACCGAAGGGCCCAACCCTTGCCGTCAGCGGGTTTGACGCTTCGCGACGGCTTCCCTCCCACCTTCTCACCAGTTGAGAGGTGGGGAATCCACAAGGAGTCACCATGCGTCACTATGAAATCATCGTGCTGATCCACCCGGATCAAAGCGAGCAGGTTCCGGCCATGCTGGAGCGTTACAAGACCCTGATCACCACCACCGGTGGCCAGGTGCACCGCGTTGAAGACTGGGGCCGCCGTCAGCTGGCTTACCAGATCAACAAGCTGGCCAAGGCGCACTACCTGTGCCTGAACGTCGAAATCAGCAAGGAAACCCTGGCTGAAATCGAAACCGGCTTCAAGTTCAACGACGCCGTGCTGCGTCACCTGACCGTGCAGAAGGACAAGGCCGAGACCACTCCTTCCGTGATGATGAAGCAAGTCGAGCGTGAAGAGGCCCGCAAGGCCCAGCAGGACCAAGCCGCTGCCTGATCCATGCCGCAAGGCGTGAATCGGCTGCCCGTCCAGCCTTGACATGACGATGCCCGCAAGACGCTGCAAGACATGAACCAAGTCCTGCTGTCTGCCCGGATCATCGAACGCAAGGCACTGCGCTACACCCCCGCCGGACTCCCTGCCCTGGACCTCGTGCTCGAACACGAATCCGAACTGCAGGAAAACCAGCGAAGCCGCAAGGTTCAGCTGGAGATGAAGGCAGTGGCCGTTGGCGACATCGCGCAAGCGCTGAGTCGACTGCCCATCGGAGAGGCCCACGGCTTCACCGGCTTTCTGGGGTCACCGCGCAACGGACGAGGCGTGCTGCTGCACATCACCGCTCTACAAGACATCGTTTAAACCATCCACCGGATATTGAGAGGTCATCATGGCTGCTCCCCGCTCCAAGAACGGCAAGTTCTCCAAAGACCGCAAGGGCAAGCGCAACACGCAATCCCTGCTGTTCCGCCGCAAGCGCTTCTGCCGCTTCACCGTCGCTGGCGTCGAACAAATCGACTACAAGGACGTCGACACCCTGCGCGATTTCATCGCTGAAAACGGCAAGATCATCCCCGCTCGCCTGACCGGCACCCGCGCGATCTACCAACGTCAGCTGACCACCGCCATCAAGCGCGCACGCTTCCTGGCCCTGCTGCCTTACAGCGACCAACATCGCGTCTAAGGAGTCCCTGCCATGCAAATCATCCTCCTCGAAAAAGTCGCCAACCTGGGCACCCTGGGTGACGTGGTCAAGGTCAAGGACGGCTACGCCCGCAACTTCCTGATCCCGACCGGCCAAGCTCGCCGCGCCACCACCAAGGCCGTCGCCGAGTTCGAAGCCCGCCGCGCTGAACTGGAAAAGGCTTCCGCTGAAAAGCTGGCCGCCGCACAAGCCGTGGGCGAAAAGCTGGGCGGCAAGACCGTTTCCGTCAGCCAGAAGGCTGGCGTGGACGGCCGCCTGTTCGGCTCGGTCACCAACTTCGACATCGCCGAAGGCCTCAAGGCTGCCGGCTTCGAAGTGACCAAGCAGCAGGTTCGCCTGCCGAACGGCCCGCTCAAGACCACCGGCGAACACGCCGTGTCCGTCGCCCTGCACACCGATGTGGTGGTGGACGTGACCGTCGCCGTGGTTGGCGAAACCGTCTGATCTGTTTCAGGTCGCGGGCCGCTTCGGTGGCCCGACAGTGCAAAGCCGGCGCGAGCCGGCTTTGTCGTTTCTGGGATCTGGCGGCTGCATCGGGTTGTCCACTTGTTTCCCCAGGATCCCCCCGGCTTGCCCACAGCTTTATCCACAGCCGTCGGCCCCTGCTGACCGTATGATCGAGAACATGGCTGCAGTCTTCCCCAACGCATCGTCTCCCTCGCCGCAAGGCCTGTCCGTTGGCACCTCGGGCGGGGCCAACGACGAAATCGCTCGCCTGCGTGTGCCGCCCCACTCCATCGAGGCCGAGCAAAGCGTGCTGGGCGGCCTGCTGCTGGACAACAGCGCCTGGGACCGCGCCGCCGACTTGCTGCACGAAGGCGACTTCTACCGCCACGAGCACCAGCTCATCTTCGTGGCCATCCAGCAGCTCGTGTCCGCGTCCAAGCCGGCCGACGTCATCACCGTCTTCGAGCAGCTGCAGATGCAGGGCAAGGCATCGGACGTGGGCGGGTTGGGCTACCTCAACAACCTCGCGCAATCGGTGCCGAGCGCGGCCAACATGCGCCGCTACGCCGAGATCGTGCGCGAGCGCGCCGTGCTGCGCAAGCTGGTGAGCGCCTCCGACGAGATCGCCACCAACGCCTTCAACCCGCAGGGCAAATCGGTCTCCGACATCCTCGACGAGGCCGAAGCCCGCATCATGAAGATCGGCGAAGAAGGCAGCCGCAACAAGCAGGGCTTCTTCGCCATGGACGGCCTGGTCGTGGACCTGCTGGACCGCGTGCAGGAACTCGCCGACAACGGCGCCGAGGACGTCACTGGCGTGCGCACCGGCTTCGTCGAAATGGACAAGATGACGGCCGGCTTGCAAAAGGGCGACCTCATCATCCTGGCAGCGCGCCCCTCGATGGGCAAGACGGCCTTCGCGCTCAACATCGGCGAGAACGTGGCCGTCAACGAG
Organism: Comamonadaceae bacterium 2PF; assembly: GCA_005502875.1. Taxonomy (GTDB): domain Bacteria; phylum Pseudomonadota; class Gammaproteobacteria; order Burkholderiales; family Burkholderiaceae_C; genus Aquabacterium. The sequence continues at coordinate 6,552 of SCMV01000026.1, forward strand.
GGCCTGCCGGTGGCGGTGTTCTCCATGGAAATGGGCGCCTCGCAACTGGCGCTGCGGATGGTCGGCTCGATCGGCCGCATCAACCAGCAGAACCTGCGCACGGGGCGCCTGACCGACGACGAATGGAGTCGCCTGAGCGAGACGGTCGAGAAGCTGCGCCACGCGCACGTCTTCATCGACGAGACGCCGGGCCTCTCACCCAACGAGTTGCGCGCCCGAGCGCGCCGCCTGGCTCGCCAGTTCGGCGGCACCCTCGGCCTGATCATCATCGACTACCTGCAGCTGATGAGCGGCTCCGGTGGCAACGAGGAAAACCGCGCCACCGTGATCGGTGAAATCTCGCGGGGCCTCAAAGCCCTGGCCAAGGAGCTGCAGTGCCCGGTGATCGCGCTGTCGCAGCTCAACCGCTCGGTCGAAACGCGGCCCGACAAGCGCCCGATGATGTCCGACCTGCGGGAGTCGGGCGCCATCGAGCAGGACGCGGACGTGATCATGTTCATCTACCGCGACGAGTACTACAACAAGGAATCGAAGATCCCGGGCACGGCCGAGATCATCATCGGCAAGCAGCGTAACGGCCCGGTGGGCAGCCTGCACCTGGCCTTCCTGAAGTCGAACACGCGCTTCGAGAACCTGGCGCCAGGCACCTACATCGGCGGCGACGAGTACTGATCAAACAGCTTCCATCCAAAACCAACGGCCCCGGAGCTTGCGCTCTCGGGGCCGTTTTCATGCTCGGGTAACCGGGGCGATCAGTCGTCGCTGCCACCCAACGCCATCAGCAGCTGCAGCAGGGACGTGAACACGTTGTAGACGTCCAGGTACAGCGCCAGCGTGGCGGTCACGTAGTTGGTCTCGCCGCCGTCGATGATGCGCTTGAGGTCATAGAGGATGAAGGCCGAGAAGACCAGCACGGCCATGGCCGAGATGGCCAGCATCAAAGCGGGCATTTGCAGCCAGATGTTGGCCACGGCCGCCACGATGATGACCAGGGCGCCCACCATCAGCCACTTGCCCATGCTGGAGAGATCGCGCTTGATCACGCTCGACAGCGTGGCCATGGCAGCGAAGATCACCGCCGTGCCACCGAAGGCCGTGCCGATGAGTTGAGCGCCATTGCCCAGGCCCAGGGCAAAGCTCAGCAGCCGCGACATCATCAGCCCCATGAAGAAGGTGAAGCCCAGCAAGAGCAACACGCCCACGCCGGAATCCTTGAACTTCTGGATGCCAAAGAAAAAGCCGAAAGAGATCGCCATGAAAGCCACGAAGGTCATGAGCGGGCCGCCCAGGCTGAAGCCCCCCATGGCCACGCCCAGCCAGGCGCCCAGCACCGTGGGCACCATCGACAAGGCCAACAAGGCGTAGGTGTTGCGCAGCACGCGCTGGCGCTGTTCCACGCCCACCGCACCGCCGTAAACGACGTCCAGGGGTTTGATCGAACGATCCATTGAAAATCTCCAGGTTGATGACAGGGGCGAGAGGTGCTCGCCGATGGCCCGATGTTAGGCCATCTGCTGGCCAGTCCTCAAGCGCCGCTCGCCACGCCCACCCTCATCGCAGGGTGCTGCGGGCGCTGGGTTTCAGGCCAAGCGGCGGCGCAGCGATTCGTACAAGCAGATGGCGGTGGCGGCCGCCACATTCAAGGACTCCTCGCCGCCAGGCTGAGGAATGCGCACGGACAAGGCGCAACGCGCCATCAACCCTTCGCTGACCCCCTGCCCTTCGTGCCCCATGACCCAGGCGCAAGGCTCGGGCAGCTTCACGCTGTGCAGCTCGTTTTCGGTGTGCGAACTGGTTGCCACCAGGGGCACGCCCAGCCCGGTCAGGTCGTCCACCGACAGTTGCTCGACCAGGTTGAGTCCAAAGTGCGCCCCCATGCCGGCACGCAACACCTTGGGCGACCACAACCCAGCCGTGCCCTTGAGCGCCAGCACCTGCGCCACGCCAAGGGCCGCCGCACTGCGCAGGATGCTGCCAACATTGCCCGCGTCCTGCAGGCGGTCAAGCACCACCGTGGGCACGCCTGCCTGCACCTCGCCCGACAGCGACCGCTCACCCGACAGCGGCATCAGGAAACCGATGCGAGCGGGCGATTCCAGGCCGGTGAACGCCTTCCAGAGGGGCTCCGGCACCACCACCACGCGAGCGGCCTGCCGGGCCAGGCGGGTGGCCAAGTCTGCGCGCTCGTCGCTGCCCTGCCCTTGCCCATGCTCGCCGATCCATGCGGTGTCGGCCACCACGGCCAGGGGCGCACGCAGGCCACGGGCCAGGGCGGCGCGGCAGAGGTGATCTCCCTCCAGCCAGACCTCGGCCTGCTTGCGGTAGGCCAGGGGCTCCTGCGCCAGCCGACGCAGGCGCGACACGAGCGCGTTCTCGCGTGAGGTGATGTGCTGAACAGAAGAGTCGGCCATGTGTGCGAAAAGACGGATCGGATGGGGCGAGTCAGAGGTTGGACGCTGACATGGGTGGCTGGCGCCTGGCCGCTCATCGGCGAGGCAAGGCCCCCACCACCAGGGTCGGGTCAGGCACCAGGCCCAGCACCACCTTCACGGGCCCGAAGCTGCGCCGGTGATGCGGTGTGGCGCCGTGCTCGCGCAGGGCCGCCAGGTGGTCGGCCGTGGGGTAGCCTTTGTGGCCATCGAAGCCATATTGGGGGTGGGCCTGGTGCAGCTCGTCGCACAGGCGGTCACGGTGCACCTTGGCCAGGATGGATGCCGCCGAGATGGCCTTGACCTTGGCATCGCCCTTGACGATGGCCTGCGCAGGCACCTGCAGCGGGGGCACGCGGTTGCCATCGACCTGCACCAGCGAAGGTTTCAGGCGCAGGCCTTCGACGGCCCGGCGCATGGCCAGCATGGTGGCGTGCAGGATGTTGAGCTCGTCGATCTCTTCGACCGAGGCCAGCGCGATGCTGCAGCACAGCGCCTTGGCACGGATCTCATCGAACAAGGCCTCCCGCTGGCGGGCGGTGAGTTTCTTTGAATCGGCCAGGCCGGCGATGGGGTTGAGCTCGTCGAGGATGACGGCTGCGGCCACCACCGGGCCGGCCAAGGGGCCGCGTCCCGCCTCGTCCACGCCTGCCAGCAGCCCAACGGGCTCGACCGGGCACAGCAGGTCGAGCTGCTGATCGGCGTGCAGGGGGGCCACCGCCTCAGCGCGCTTCGAGGACTTGCGCGATCGCATCGGTGGCGGCCTGGCCGGTGTTGCGGCGCAGGGTGTGGTGAAGATCGAGGAAGCGCTGCTGCACCGAGGCGCTGCGCGCGGGGTCGTCCAGCCAGGCGAGCACGTCTTTGGCCAATTGCGCCGGGTTGGCGTCGCCTTGCAGGCGCTCGGGCACGACGAAATCGCGCTCCAGGATGTTGGGCAGCCCGACCCATGGCAGGTAGCCCATGCGCTTCATGATCTGCCAGCTCATGGGGCTGAGCTGGTAGGCAATCACCATGGGACGCTTGAACAACGCGGCCTCGAGCGTGGCCGTCCCGCTGGCGATGAGGGTGACGTCACACGCGGCCAAGGCCTCGTGCGAGCGGCCATCAAGCAGGGTCAGCGGGGCATCGGGCGCATGCTCGCGCACCATGGGCTCGACCATCTCGCGCAGGCCGAGCACGACGGGCAACACGAATCGAAGATCAGGGCGTTGCCTGGCGAGCAAGGCAACGGTCTGGATGAAGCACGGCGCGATGTGCTGGATCTCGCCGCGGCGGCTGCCTGGCAGCACGGCCACCAGTGGCGTTGACTCGCCGATGCCCAGCGCTGCACGCGCGGACTCGCGCGGCACCTCCAGCGGGATGGTGTCGGCCAGCGGGTGCCCGACGAAGCTCGCGTTGATGCCTGCGTCCTGGTAGATCTTGGGCTCGAAGGGGAACAGGCAGAGCATGTGGTCCACCGAGCGGTGGATCTTCTTGATGCGCCCGCCACGCCAGGCCCAGATCGATGGGCTGACGAAGTGCACGGTCTTGACGCCCTGCTCTTTCAGGCGCGCTTCGAGGCCCAGGTTGAAGTCGGGCGCATCGACGCCGATGAACACGTCGGGCCGATCGGCCAGCAGGCGATCACCCAAGCGGCGGCGGATGGTCCAGATTTCGCGGAAGCGCCGCAGCACCTCCATGTTGAAGCCATGCACCGCGAGCTTCTCATGCGGCCACCATGCCTCGAAGCCCTGCGCGGCCATCTTCGGCCCACCGATGCCTTGCGAAGTGAGGCCCGGCCAGCGCGCCTTCATGCCACCCAGCAGCAGCCCGGCCAGCAAGTCGCCGGAGGTTTCACCGGCGACCATGCCGATGCGGGGATCGGACCGACTCACCTGCCAGCCCTCTCAGCGCACGATGCCGCGCTGGGCGTCGGCCAGGAAGGCCAGCATCTTGTCGATGTCGGCCTTCACGCCTTCGGCGTCGGCTTCGGGCGCGGACTTGAGCGCGGTGATCTCGTCCACCGAAGCGGCCAGCGTCAGGCCCTTGCGGTAGAGCAGCTTGTACATGGCCTTGAGGTTGGACAGGCGCTCGGGCGAGTAGCCACGGCGGCGAGGGCCCTCCTGGTGCACGTTCTGCGCTTCGGCCGGGTTGCCAGCGGCCACCACGAACGGCGGCAGGTCTTGCGACAGGCGTGTCTGAAAGCCCAGCATGGCGAAGTCACCGATGCGCACGAACTGGTGGATGCCGCTGATGCCGCCGATCAGCGTGAAGTTGCCCACCGTGACGTGGCCGGCGAACTGCACCGAGTTGGCGATCACGTTGTGGTCACCGATGACGCAGTCGTGCGCGACGTGCACGTAGGCCATGATCCAGTTGTCGTGACCAACCTGGGTCACGCCCTTGTCCTGCACCGTGCCGGTGTTGAACGTGGTGAACTCGCGGATGGTGTTGCGGTCACCGATGATCAGCTGCGTGGGCTCGCCCTTGTACTTCTTGTCCTGCGGGTCGGCGCCCAGCGAAGCGAACTGGAAGACCTTGTTGTCGCGACCGATGGTGGTCACGCCCTCGATCACGCAGTGAGCGCCGATGCTCGTACCCTCACCGATGCGGACGTTCGGTCCGATCGTGGTGTACGCGCCCACGCTGACCGAGTCGGCCAACTCGGCCTTGGGGTCGATGATCGCGGTGGGGTGGATGTTCGCCATGGGCTCAAGCCACCTTGCGCACGGTGCACATCAGCTCGGCCTCGACGGCGAGCTCTTCGCCGACCATGGCACGGGCCTTGAACTTGTAGATGCCGCCCTTGTTGCGGTCCATGAAGACGTCCAGGAAGAGCTGGTCACCCGGCTCGACCGGTCGCTTGAAGCGTGCACCGTCGATGCCCACGAAGTAGTAGACCGAGTTCTCGTCGGCGGCGTTGCCCATGGTCTCGAAGGCCAGCAACGCGGCGGCCTGGGCCAGCGCCTCGAGCATCATCACGCCAGGCATGACCGGGCGCCCCGGGAAGTGCCCCTGGAAGAACGGCTCGTTGATGGTGACGTTCTTGAGCGCGCGGATGCGCACGTTCTTTTCAACCTCCAGCACCCGATCCACCATGAGGAAGGGGTAACGGTGCGGGAGCTTGTTGAGGATCTTGTGGATGTCCATCAGCTTTTCACTTCTTTTTCAAGGGCGCGGATGCGGTCACGCAGGGCGTGCAGCTGTCGCAGGGTCGCGGCGTTCTTTTCCCAGGACGCGTTGTCATCGAACGGGAAGACGCCGCTGTACTGCCCGGGCTTGAGGATGGAGCGCGAGATCAGCGTGCCCGACGAGACGTGCACGTGGTCTGCCAGCGTCAGGTGGCCCAGGATCATGCCTGCGCCCCCGACGGTGCAATGTTTGCCGATGCGCGCGCTGCCGGCCACGCCGACGCAGCCGGCCATGGCCGAGTGCTCGCCGATGTGCACGTTGTGCGCGATCTGCACCAGGTTGTCGAGCTTGACGCCGTCTTCGATGACGGTGTCATCGAGCGCGCCCCGGTCGACGCAGGTGTTGGCGCCGAGTTCGACGTCGTTGCCGATGCGCACGGCACCGAGCTGCTCGATCTTTTCCCAGCGGCCCTGGTGCGGAGCGAAGCCGAACCCGTCCGCACCGATGACCACGCCGCTGTGGAAGATGCAGCGCTGGCCGATCACGCAATCGAAGCCGATGGTGACGTGCGGCGCCAAGCGCGTGCCGGAGCCAATGCGAGCACGTTCGCCCACCGTGGTGTGCGAGCCGATGACGACGCCATCGCCGATGACCGCACCGGCCTCGATGACCACCAGCGGACCGATGTGAACGCCCTGCCCGATCACGGCCTCGGGCGAGACCACCGCGCTGGGGTGGATGCCACTCGCAGGACGCGGACGCACGCGCTCAGCCCACCAACGGGTGACGGCGGCAAAAAAACGATACGGGTCAGGCGTGACGATGGCTGAGCGCAAGCCTGCGGCATCGGACTGCACGGCTGGGCTGATGATCACGCAGGCGGCTTGCGTGTCGGCCAACTGGCTGCGGTACTTCGGGTTGGAGAGGAAAGACAGCGTGCCTGGCTCTTGGGTGTCCAGCGGGCCGATGTGGCGGATGACCGTGTCGGCATCGCCCCGGATCTCGGCCTCGAAACCACCTGCGGCCTCGTCTGCCAGCGCCTTGACCAATTCGCCGAGCGTGGTGCTCAACTTCTTGGTGGCGGCGGCTTGGGCGTTCGCATGCGACGCGTTCACTTGCCTGACCCGGCGTTCATCGACTTGATGACCTTGTCGGTGATGTCGACCCGGGGGCCGGCAAACACCGCTTCTTGAACGATCAGGTCGTACTTGTCCTGGTCGAAGATCAGCTTGACCACCCGGTTGGCTTTTTCAAGCACCGACGCCAGCTCTTCGTTCTTGCGCTGGTTGAGGTCTTCCTGGAACTCGCGGCGCTTGCGTTGCAGCTCGCGATCCTGATCCACCAACTCTCGCTGGCGGCGCACCCGTTCGGACTCACTCAGCGAGGCCGTCTCCCTGTCAAAGCGATCGGACGCGGCCTTCAGGCGCGCTTCGCTGTCAAGCAGCTCTTTTTCCCGCTTGGTGAACTCGCCTTCGAGCTTGGCCTGAGCGGCCTTGGCCATGGCGGCGTCACGCAGGACGCGGTCGAGGTTCACGAAGCCGATCTTGAGCTCCTGAGCCGAGACCGCTGCCGCGCAGCTCAGCGCAGCGATGGCCACCAAGGTCTTGAAGGTCGAAGTCATGGTCAGAAAGCCGTGCCGATCTGGAACTGGAGTTGCTGAATTTTATCTTGGCTGAAGGAGCGGATGGGCTTGCCATAACTCAGCTTGAGCGGCCCCACCGGCGAAATCCAGCTGATGCCCACGCCAGCCGAGGCGCGCAGGTCGTCGAGCTTCACCTTGTCGTCCTCACCCCAGACGTTGCCAGCGTCCATGAAGCCGAACAGGCGCAGGGTGCGGTCGTTGCCCGCGCCGGGGAACGGGACGTACAGCTCGGCGTTGAGGTTCACGCGCTTGTTGCCGCCGATGTAGGCGCCTTCGATGTCGATCGGACCCAAGGAGCTTTGCTCGAAGCCGCGCACAGAGCCCAGGCCACCGCCGAAGAAGTTCTTGAACACGGGGTAAGGCTTGCCTTGCAAACCCACGCCATAGCCCACCTCGGCACGCAGGCCCAGGGTGAAGCGGTTGCTCAAGGGGATGTATTGCTGGCCTTCGAGGTCGGTGCGCAGGTAGCGGGTGTCACCCAGCAGGCCGCTTTCGAAGTTGACACGCTGGTAACGCCCGGTCGTCGGCACGATGACGCTGTCACGGGCATCGCGGGCCCAGCCCACGGTCAGAGGCACCGAGGTCACGCGGTCACCGAAGGTGTCGCGGAAGAGCCGGTAGCTCACCGGCAAGCCCAGGTCTCCCTTGATGGCCGTTTGCTCCACGCCCAGGCCGAAAAAGACGGTGTCGAACTCGGTGAACGGCACACCGAAACGCACGGCGCCACCGATGGTCTCGATCTTGTAGTCACCGCCTTGGCTGTTGAGCGGTCGCGAGTTGCGCAGGAAGACGTCGTAGGAGCGGGAGATGCCGTCATCGGTGAAATACGGGTCGACCGTGCTCAGCACGATCGCGCGGTTGTACTTGCTGGTGTTGAGCTCGATGCCCAGGTAGTTGCCCGAGCCGAAGACGTTGTCCTGTTTGATCGAGGCCGACAGCGTGAGCTTTTCCGCCGTCGAGAAGCCTGCCCCCAGCATCAGGTTGCCGGTGGGCTTTTCCTCGACCGCAACCGTCAGGTCGACCTGGTCAACCGTGCCGGGCACTTCAACGGTTTCGACGTTGACGTTTTTGAAGTAACCCAGGCGGTCAACGCGGTCGCGCGAGAGCTTGATTTTCTGGCCGTCGTACCAGGCCGATTCGAACTGACGGAACTCGCGGCGCACGACCTCGTCACGGGTGCGGGAGTTGCCCGCCACGTTGACGCGACGCACATAGATGCGGCGCTGAGGCTGTGCCACGAGGTTGATGACGGCCTGCCCCTTTTCACGATCGAGTTCCGGGCGAACATCGACCCGGGCAAAGGCGTAGCCATACTGCGCGAAGCGGTCCGTGAAGGCCTTGACCGTGGACGCGACCTGGTCGGCCTTGTAGGCCTCGCCGGCATCGATGGTCACCAGCTTGCGGAAGGTGGCCTCCTTGCCGAGGTAGTCGCCGTCCAGCTTGACGGCCGTGACGGTGTAGGCCGGGCCTTCGTTGACGTTGATCACCAGCTCGATGTCCTGCTTGTCCGGCGAAATGGCAACCTGCGCGGACTCGATGCGGAACTCCAGGTAGCCCCGGTTGAGGTAGTAGGACTTCAGGGTTTCGAGGTCGGCATTGAACTTGGCACGCGAGTACTGATCCGACTTGGTGTACCAGGTCAGCCACCCTCCGGTGGTCAGGTCCATCTGCGACAGCAGGGTGCTTTCGCTGAAAGCCTGGTTGCCCGTGATGCGGATGGCCTTGATCTTGGTGATCTCACCTTCCGTGACGGTGAAGGTCACGTTGACGCGGTTGCGCTCGGTGGGCGTGATCGTGGTGACGATCTCTGCGGCATACAGACTGCGAGTGAGGTACTGGCGCTTGAGTTCCTGCTCGGCGCGGTCGGCCAGGGCGCGGTCAAAGGGCTGTCCCTCGGAGATGCCGACGTCCTTGAGCGCCTTCAGCAGGGCTTCCTTGTCAAACTCCTTGGTGCCAACGAACTCAACGCGGGCGATCGCGGGGCGCTCTTCAACGATGACCACCACCACCTTGCCATCGATCTCGATGCGCACGTCCTTGAACAGGCCCGTGGCGAAAAGCGAGCGCAGACCGGCAGAGCCCTTGTCATCGGTGTAGGTGTCGCCCACCCGGAACGGCAGCGACGCGAAGACGGTGCCAGCATCGGCACGCTGCAGGCCTTCGACGCGGATGTCCTTGAGGACAAAGGGCTCGACGGCCCAAGCCGACTGGAACAGGGAGGTCGCCAGCAAGGCGGCAAGCAGGGTCGGCTTGAGGCGGACAGCGGTCATGGAGATGGGCATGCGTTGAAGATCAGTTCGCGCCAAGCAGTCGCGCGAAGTCGTTGTACAGGGCCAGGGACATCATCAGGAGCATGACGGCGACGCCACCTCGCTGGAGCCTTTCGAGCCAACGCTCGGAAACCGGGCGGCCCGTGATGCCTTCGAAAAGATAATACATGAGGTGCCCGCCATCCAGGACTGGCAAAGGCAGCAGGTTCAACACCCCCAGGCTGACGCTGACCAGGGCCAGGAAACCCACGTAGTAGACCCAACCCAGCTCGGCCGAACGCCCGGCGTAATCGGCAATGGTGATGGGGCCGCTGAGGTTCTTGATCGAGGCCTCGCCGATCAGCATCTTGCCCAACATCTCAAGGCTGAGGGTCGCGACGTCCCAGGTCTTGGACAGCGCCCTGACGAAGCCATCAACAGGTCCGTGTTGAACCGTCACGGTGGCGGCAGGCGAGCCAAGTGCCGCCTCGATGCGCGGCAAGCGTTGGCCCTGCACGTCTTTCATCACGGGCTGCACCACGACATCGAAGCTGCGACCTTCGCGTTCAACGTGGAAAGTCAATGCCTGAGGCTGGCCATCGACGGCGCTCTGGCGGATCGCCTGGCGCAACTGGCCGGCATCCTGGATCGGGTGGCCGTTGAGGCTGAGCACTCGGTCCCCCTCCTTGAGCCCACTGCGCTGGGCCGGGCCATCGGGCACCAACTGAGCCACGAGCGGCTCAGCATAGGGGCCACTCAGGCCCAGCTTCTCGAGCAGCCCGCCATCGACTTCGGCGGCGGGGATGCGGCTCACAGGCAGGCTCAGCTCGCGTTCACCAGAAGGCGAGGCCTGCTCCGACGTGCGCGTGACCACACGCAGGCGCACATCGCTGCCCTGCACCGCAGCTCGGGTGAACCACCACTGCAGGTCTGTCATCGATCGAACGGCAACCCAGCCTCCGTCGGCTTGCGTCGCATCACCCGATGTGTCCTTGCCAGCGCCCTTGATCTGCACCGCGACGACCTCGTCACGCGAGCGCAAGCCCGCCTCGGCAGCCAGGCTGCCAGGGCGTGGCTCGGCCACCCAGGGGCGGATTTCTTCGACGCCTGCCCAGTTGACACAGGCGTACAGCAGCACGGCCAACACGAGGTTGGCCAGCGGACCGGCGGCGACGATGAACGCGCGCTGCGGCAGAGGCTTCTGGTTGAAGGCACGGTGGCGCTCGGCCGAGTCGACCCGCCCTTCCCGCTCGTCGAGCATCTTCACGTACCCACCCAGCGGCAACGCGGAGACGACGAATTCGGTCTCACCCCGGGTGCGCGACCACAACACGCGGCCGAAACCCACGGAGAAGCGCAAAACCTTGACGTCGCACGCCACCGCCGCGCGGTAGTGTCCCCACTCGTGGATGACAACGAGCACCCCGATGGTGACCAGGAAAGCCAGGACGGTCATGAGCATGATGCTTCTCCGGAGCGCGTCGAACTCGACACGCCTTGAACTCAGTCAGGCCGGCAGCCGGCGACAACGCCAACAGCCACGCGTCGGGCCTCGGCGTCAAGCGCCAGCAGCCCAGCCACCGATTCTGCCGCGCTCGAGGGCACATTGCACCGCGCCAATGTTTCTTCGTTGACGCGATGGATCTGGTCGAAGCGGACACGCCCCTGCAGGAACGCCTCCACCGCGACTTCGTTGGCCGCATTGAGCACGCAGGTGTGACCGGGCGCCGAGCGCAACGTGTGCCAGGCCAGCTGCAGCCCCGGGTAACGCTGGTTGTCCGGCGCATCGAACGTCAAGGCCCCGAGCTTCAAGAAATCCAGCAACTCGGCCCCGGACTCGATGCGCTCGGGCCAGGACAAGCCGTAGGCAATCGGCACGCGCATGTCGGGCGTGCCCAGTTGCGCCAGCACCGAGCGGTCACGGCACACGACCATCGAGTGCACGATGCTTTGTGGGTGGATGACCACCCGGATCTGATCGGGCGTGAGGTCGAACAACCACCGGGCTTCGATGACCTCCAACGCCTTGTTCATCATCGTGGCCGAATCGACCGAGATCTTGCGCCCCATGACCCAATTCGGGTGGGCGCAAGCCTGCTCGGGCGTGATCTGGGCGAAAGTGGCCGGATCACGCTGGCGGAACGGTCCACCTGAAGCGGTCAGCACGATGTGGTCGATGCGACGCGACCAGGTGGAAGGGTCTTCGGGCAGGCATTGAAAGATGGCCGAGTGCTCGCTGTCGATGGGCACCAGCGTCGCACCACCTTCGCGCACCGCCCTCATGAACAGCGCGCCACCGACGACCAGCGCCTCTTTGTTGGCCAGCAACAGGCGCTTGCCGGCGCGGGCCGCAGCCAGGCAAGGCGGCAGACCCGCCGCACCCACGATCGCCCCCATGACGATGTCGACATCCGGGTGCGCCGCCACGTCCACCAACGCCGCCTCGCCATCGAGCACCTCGGTGGGCAGACCGCAATCGCGCACGGCCTCGCGCAGGCGAGCCGCAGACGGCGCATCCGACATCACGGCGTAGCGCGGGCGCCAGCGCTGGCACTGAGCCAGCAGCTCGGGCACGCGGCTCGCGCCGGTCAGCGCGAACACCTCGAAACGATCCGGGTGACGCCCGATGACATCGAGCGTGTTGGTGCCGATCGAGCCCGTCGCACCCAGGACGCAGACGCGCAAGCGGTTGGAGTCGGCGCGGTCAACCATGGCACAGGCTCAGCAAAGCGATGGACACCGGCAGCACCGGCAGCAAGGCATCGACGCGATCGAGCACGCCCCCATGACCTGGCAGCAGCTGGCTGCTGTCCTTGGCCCCGGCCTGGCGCTTGACCAGCGATTCAAACAGGTCTCCGACCACGCTCAGCCCCGTCAGGGCCAGCAGAGCGGCAACCATGCCCGGCCAGCCCAGGCCCCACAGCAAGCGGCTGTAAAGGCTCGGCGAATCAACACCGATGTGCTGATCGGCCCACAGCCAACCCGCCGCCAGCAGCAGCACGGTCAGCGCGCCAGCCACCACGCCCTCCCAGCTTTTGCCAGGACTGATGGACGGCGCCAGTTTGCGGCGACCGAAGGCTCGGCCGCCGAAGTAGGCGCCAATGTCAGCCGCCCACACCAGACAGAACACCGACAGCATGTGGTTCAGGCCCTGGGCCTTGCTCTCGACGAGGGCCATCCAGGCAACCACGAGCAAAGCCAGGCCCAGCAGGCGGCGCAGCCACTCGGGGATGGCTTTCCAGTGGGTGGGACCAAAACGCAGCGCCAAAGCGCCGCCCACCACCCACGCCAGGGCAGCGCCCCACCAGATGGCCGCCGGCGCACGGAACCCAAGCAATGCATGACCGGCTTCGTGAACATGGGGCTCAAGCGGCGAAGAGGAGTCCGCCCACAAGGGCAGGTGAAAACGATGGGCCACGTAGACGCAGGCACCCGCCACGGCGGCCCCCAGCAACGCCGCGCGCAAACCGGGCGCCTCGTTGAGGCGAGACCATTCCCAGCCAGCTGCCGAGATGAAAACCAGGGTGAGCAGCGCGAAAGGCCAAGCGGCGTCCGCCACCAAGGTGGGCAGCAAGATGGCCACCAGGATCAGCGCGGTGATGACACGTTGTTTGAGCATGCTTTCAGTGTCCCTCTTCGCTGCCGATCGCGCCTTCACCCAGACCTGACTCGCCCACGTCACCAAAGCGTCGCTCACGTCGGGCGTAGGCTGCCAGCGCCCGGTCCAGCTCTTGCGCGTCGAAATCGGGCCAGAGGCAATCGGTGAAATGCAACTCTGCGTAAGCGCTCTGCCACAACAGGAAGTTCGACAGGCGGACTTCGCCACCCGTGCGAATGAACAAATCAGGGTCGGGCGCATAGGACATCGCCATGTGACGCGACAGCACCGCCTCGGTCAGGTCAGACGCCGCCACGCCATCGGCCATGGCGCGCTTGCAGGCCTGCACGATGTCCCAGCGGCCACCGTAGTTGAAGGCAACAGTCAGCACCAGGCGGCTGTTGTCGACGGTGTTGGCCTCAGCATCGCGCAAGGCGTTGCGCACCTTCTCCGACACGTTCTCCAGGTCACCGGCGATGCGGATGCGCACCCCATCGGCCTTGAGCTTGGTCAGGTGCTTGGACAGCGCGACCAGCAACAGGCTCATCAGGCCAGAGACCTCTTCCTCGGGCCGCTTCCAGTTCTCCGAAGAAAACGCGAACACCGTCAGGTGACCGATGCCGCGATCGGCCGTGGCCTGCACCACCTTCACCAGCGCATCGACCCCCGCCTTGTGCCCCATCCCCCTGGGCATCAAACGTTTGCGAGCCCAGCGACCATTGCCGTCCATGACGATGGCAACGTGCCTGGGCAGCGATTGAGGAGGTTGGGATGAGGCCATGGCGAGAAGCAGCAGGTGCGCCGCACGGGGCGGCGATCAAACGGCGATCAAAACGAAGGGCCGCGCGAAGACGGGCCCTGCAAAAAGAGAGAGGCGGACCTGCCGCCTCGTCATGGTGGTTACCGGGGTCGGACCTCAGCCGTCAGACGGCCATGATCTCGGCTTCCTTGCCCTGCACCAGCTTGTCGATCTCGGCGATGTGCTTGTCGGTCAGCTTTTGCACATCGTCCTGCGAACGGCGGTCTTCGTCTTCGGTGATTTCCTTGTCCTTGAGCAGGCGCTTGGCGTGCTCGTTGGCATCGCGGCGCAGGTTGCGCACGGCCACCTTGGCGTCTTCGGCAGCGCCCTTGACGACCTTGGTCAGCTCGCGGCGACGCTCTTCGGTCAGCGCGGGCATCGGCACGCGGATCAGGTCACCTTGGGTCGAGGGGTTCAGGCCCAGGTCGGACTCGCGGATGGCCTTTTCGATCTTGGCGCCCATGCCCTTTTCCCAGGGCTGCACGGAGATGGTGCGGGCGTCGAGCAGGGCCACGTTGGCGACCTGGCTGATGGGCACCATCGAGCCGTAGTAGTCGATCTGCACCTGGTCCAGGATGCCAGGGTGGGCGCGGCCCGTGCGGATCTTGGTCAGCTCGGTCTTGAAGGCCTCGATGGACTTGAGCATTTTCTGCTCGGCGTTTTTCTTGATGTCAGCGATGCTCATGGACAACTCCGTGCGGGGTGATCGGGTCTGGAGATCAGTTCACCAACGCGTCAGGAAGGAAACAGGAGGACAGGTCAGACGTGGACCAGCGTGCCTTCATCTTCGCCCTGCACCACGCGCTTGAGCGCGCCGGGCTTGAAGATGGAGAACACCTTCAGGGGCAGGTTCTGGTCGCGGCACAGCGCGAAGGCCGTGGCGTCGAGCACCTGCAGGTTCTTGATCAGGGCCTCGTCGAAGGTGATGCTGGTGTAGCGGGTGGCCAGCGGGTCCTTCTTCGGGTCAGCCGAGTAGACGCCATCGACCTTGGTTGCCTTGAGCATCACCTCAGCGCCGATTTCGGCGCCCCGCAAGGCCGCAGCCGTGTCGGTCGTGAAGAAGGGGTTGCCGGTGCCGGCAGCAAACACCACGACCTTGCCCTCTTCGAGGTACTGCAAGGCCTTGGGGCGAACGTAGGGCTCAACGACCTGGTCGATGCTGATGGCCGACATGACGCGGGCGGTCATGCCCTCCTGGCGCATGGTGTCGGCCAGGGCCAGCGAGTTCATCACCGTGGCCAGCATGCCCATGTAGTCGGCCGTGGCGCGGTCCATGCCGACCGAGCCGCCAGCGACACCGCGGAAGATGTTGCCACCACCGATGACCACGGCCACCTGCGTGCCCAGCGCGGTGACTTCCTGGATCTCCTTGACCATGCGCACGATGGTGGCGCGGTTGATGCCGTAGGCATCGTCGCCCATCAGGGCTTCGCCGGAGAGTTTCAGGAGGATGCGCTTGTAAGCGGGCATGAGACGGGGTCCTTGGCTTGGTACTTGGCCGGTTCAGCAAGAACTTTAACGCAAAGCTCAGGTGCCACCGGCTCCATTCAGAAGGGGGCCGAAGCCCCCTTGATTTGCAGTCAGGTCACTGACCCTTCGCGGCGGCCACGGTGGCGGCCACTTCGGCAGCGAAGTCGTCCTGCTTCTTCTCGATGCCCTCACCCACGACGAACATGGAGAAGGACTTGGCGGTCGTGCCGGTCGACTTCAGGTAAGCCTCGACGGTCTGCTTGCCGTCAGCGGCCTTCACGAAGACCTGGTTCAGCAGCGAGACTTCCTTGAGGTACTTCTGGACGGCGCCTTCGATCATCTTGGTGGCGATGTCGGCGGGTTTGCCCGATTCGGCGGCCTTGGCCGTGGCCACGCTGCGCTCGACTTCGATCAGGGCTGCCGGCACGTCGTCCGAAGACAGCGACACGGGCTTCATGGCGGCGATGTGCATGGCCACGTCCTTGGCGGCGGTGGCGTCGCCTTCGAACTCCACGACCACACCGATGCGAGCACCGTGCAGGTAGGCAGCGAGCTTGCCACCACCAGCGTAGCGCTTGAAGCGGCGGATCGACATGTTCTCGCCGATTTTGCCGATCAGGCCCTTGCGCACCTCTTCCACGGTGGGGCCGAAGCCGTCTTGCGACAGCGGCAGCTCGCCAATGGCGGCGACGTCAGCGGGGTTGTTCTTGGCGATCAGTTCGGCCACCGACTTGGCAAAGGCCAGGAACGATTCGTTCTTGGAAACGAAGTCGGTTTCGCAGTTGATTTCGACCAGGGCGCCGGTGGAGCCGTCGACAGCGGCGGAGACCACGCCTTCGGCGGTCACGCGGGTGGCGGCCTTGGAGGCCTTGCTGCCCAGCTTGACGCGCAGGATTTCTTCAGCCTTGGCGAAATCGCCCTCGGCTTCGGTCAGGGCCTTCTTGCACTCCATCATCGGGGCGTCGGTCTTGGCGCGCAGGTCGGCAACCATGCTGGCGGTGATAGCAGCCATTTGAATTCTCCGTTTGATTCAGGGGCGGTGTCATCACCGCCACACACTCGATCTTGCTGAAAAAAAGGGGCTGATCGTCAGCCCCTTTGATTTGGGTGAGGTCGCGTCAGGCAGCGTCTTCGCTGACTTCGACGAACTCGTCGCCTTCTGCGGCAGCGGCAACGACTTCGTTCACAGCGTTGGCCTTGCCTTCCAGGATGGCGTCAGCGACGGCCTTGGCGTACAGGGCGACAGCCTTGGAGGAGTCGTCGTTGCCAGGGATCACGTAGTCGATGCCTTCGGGCGAGTGGTTGGTGTCAACCACGCCGATCACGGGGATGCCCAGCTTCTTGGCTTCGGCGATGGCGATCTTGTGGTAACCGACGTCGATCACGAACAGGGCGTCAGGCAGGGCAGCCATGTCCTGGATGCCGCCGATGTCCTTTTCCAGCTTGGCCAGTTCACGTTGGAACAGCAGGCCTTCCTTCTTCTTCAGGCCGTCCAGACCGGCTTCGACCTGAACTTGCATGTCCTTGAGCTTCTTCAGGGAACCCTTGACGGTCTTGAAGTTGGTCAGCATGCCGCCCAGCCAGCGCTGGTTCACGAAGGGCACGCCTGCACGGCCGGCTTCTTCAGCGATGGTGTCGCGAGCCTGGCGCTTGGTGCCGATCATCATCACGGTGCCACGGCGAGCCGACAGCTGCTTGATGAACTTCAGGGCCTCTTCGAAGGCGGGCTGCGTCTTCTCGAGGTTGATGATGTGGATTTTGTTGCGATGACCGAAGATGAAGGGGGCCATCTTGGGGTTCCAGAAGCGGGTTTGGTGACCAAAGTGGACACCGGCTTCCAGCATTTCGCGCATGGACACGGGCATGTGTAGCTCCAGAGGTTGAGTCTTGAATCCGGCTGAAACCTCCGATGGCGCTCAGGCCAGCGGGGGCACCTTGGAATGCCGGGATTCGCGTTTCACTCGTTGATTCAATTCGGCTGGCGGGCCAGCCGGTTAAGGCACCTCTTTCGAGGCGGCTTGCCCGCCAACGCCTTTGCGCAACCTGCCGCGCCCAAGCGCAAACCGATCAATTCAAGGCGTTTTCGGGAAAACTCTGGGATTCTAGCATGGAAATGCACCTCAGCGCCACGCCCACCAGCCCCCGAGGCCCCTCACCCCTCAGGTTGGCACAACGCATCAGCGCTTGCCGCCCTTGGCACGCACGGCCTTTTTGCCAGCGGCCTTGGCTCGCCCGCCGCCCGAGGCCCCGGCTCCGGTCGCCGCACCCCGCCCCTGACCCTTGCCAGAAGCAGCAGGCGCGGCTGCCTCCGATGAGCGCCCGCCGCCTTTGCCGACGCCCTTGCCTGCAGCGCGAGCACCACGACGAGCATCTCGATCGCGCTCGCGCACCCCGGCCAATTCATCCTGCGCAGGCGCATCGCTGCCCCAATCAACCGCAGCAGCTCTCGCACCCGCACGCTCATCGCCTTTGCCTCGACGACGTCCGCCAGCCGAAGGGCGCGGGGACTCCCCCCCCTCCCTCACCATGCGGAAATCGATCTTTCGACTGTCCAGGTCGACCCGGCTGACCTGCACGCGCACCCGCGTGCCAACGCCATAGCGCACACCGCTGCGCTCGCCGCGCAGTTCCTGGCGCGCCTCATCAAACCGGAAGTATTCGCCACCGAGTTCGGTGATGTGGATGAGGCCCTCGACGTAAAGGCCATCGAGTTGCACGAACAAGCCGAACGTGGTCGCCGCACTGACCGTGCCGCCATATTCCTCACCCAGGCGCTCGCGCATGAACATGCACTTGAGCCAGGCCTCGACGTCGCGCGAGGCCTCGTCGGCCCGGCGCTCATTGGCACTGCAATGGATGCCAGCAGTCTCCCAAGCTGCCGCCTCAGCGGGCGGCAGCTTGATGCGCGCAGCCACCTTGGTCGGCGCCTTGGGCAAGCCTTTTGGCGCCTCCGGCTTGCCACCCGGCTTGCGCTTGAAGTTGCCCGTGGACGACACAACGGGCGGCAGGATCAGCTTGTAGTGAGCGCTGCCCAGCAAGGCCTTGATGACACGGTGCACGAGCAGGTCCGGGTAGCGACGGATCGGGCTGGTGAAGTGGGTGTACGCCTCATACGCCAGGCCGAAGTGGCCGCTGTTGGTGGGCGTGTAGATCGCTTGCTGCATCGAGCGCAGCAGCATCGTGTGGATCTGCATCGCATCGGGCCGCTCCTTGGTGGCCTGTGCGATGGCCTGGAACTCGCCCGGCGTGGGCTCTTCGCCAATGCCCAAACCCAAACCAAGGGCCTTGAGGTAATTGCGCAGGGTGCTGCGCTTTTCAGGTGTCGGACCCTCGTGCACCCGGTACAGCGATGGGTGCTTGCCGCGCATGATGAAGTCGGCCGAACAGACGTTGGCCGCCAGCATGCACTCCTCAATGAGCCGGTGCGCATCGGTGCGCACGCGCGGCACGATGCGCGCGATGCGCCCGTTCTCGTCGCAGACGATCTGGGTTTCGGTGGTTTCGAAGTCCACCGCCCCCCGGCTGGAGCGCGACTTCAGCAAGGCGCGGTACACCTCATGCAAGTGCAGCAGGTGCGGCACCAACGCGGCACGGCGCTGCGCCTCGGGACCGCGCGTGTTGCCAAGGATGGTTGCGACTTCGGTGTAGGTCAGGCGCGCATGCGAATTGATGACCGCCGGGAAAAACTGATAGGCGTGCAACTCGCCCTCGGCCGTGACCAACATGTCGCACACCATCGACAGCCGCTCGACCTCGGGGTTGAGCGAGCACAGGCCGTTGGAAAGCTTCTCAGGCAGCATCGGGATGACGCGCCTGGGGAAGTACACCGAGGTCGCGCGCTCGTACGCGTCACGATCCAGCGGCTCATCGGGCTTGACGTAGTGACTGACATCGGCAATGGCCACGATCAGGCGCCAGGCATTCGGGGTCTTGCCACGGCCGATCACGGCCGGCTCGCAGTACACGGCATCGTCGAAGTCGCGCGCGTCCTCGCCGTCGATGGTCACCAACGGAACGTCGGTCAGGTCGATGCGGCCCTTCTTGTCGACCGCCCTCACCTTCTCAGGCAGCTTGGCCGCCTGAGCCAGCACGTCATCGCGGAAACGGTGTGGCACCTCGTACTTGCGCACCGCGATTTCGATTTCCATGCCCGGGTCATCGATGCCCCCAAGCACCTCGACAACCCGCCCGACAGGTTGAGCCGTCAGCGACGGGGCTTCCGTCAACTCAACCGACACCACCTGCCCGGCCTCCGCGCCCGCCGTGGCCTTGGCAGGGATGAGGATGTCTTGACCAAAGCGGCGGTCCTCCGGCGCGACCAGCCAGGCCCCGCCTTCGTTGAGCAATCGCCCGATGATCGGGGTCTTGCGACGCTCGACGATCTCGAGCACCAACCCCTCAGGGCGACCTTTTCGATCAAGACGCACCACCCGCACTTTCACGCGATCGCGATGCAGCACCGAGCGCATCTCTTGAGGGGGGAGGTAGACACTCGATTCACCGTCGTCACTGACGACGAAGCCGTGGCCATCGCGGTGTCCCTGGACGGACCCGACGATTTCACTCATCAGGCTCACAAATTGGGCGGGGGGTGTTGTCATGCTTTGGATTTTGATGCTAGAATCGAATTCTTCGCTGATTTGCAAAACAAATTTCTCTGCTGCACGGCAGCGGCCTTCAAGAAGGCTGCACACGGCTTCAGGGGTTTGGCAGGCAGCAAACAAGTACCTGCCCAGGTGGCGGAATTGGTAGACGCACTAGTTTCAGGTACTAGCGGGTAACTCCGTGGAGGTTCGAGTCCTCTCCTGGGCACCAAATGAAAAGCCGCTTGATCATGGATCAAGCGGCTTTTTTCTTGCCCGAACGGCTCGAAGCAACGGCCCTCACGAGGGTCACAAAATCGGGCTCCACGGCAGGTTCCGAGCATGTCCACACGTTACACCATCGCGCCACCGCTCACCGCTGTCGCAAGCAGGCGACAGCGGCACCCACTCCAGGCGGCTTGTGCACGAAACGACACACGGCTGGACTTTGATTGCAAGAACATGCTAGACTATCGTTCTTGATTCGTTGCAGCAGCTTTTGAGCAGAAGCGACGACATCAAACAAGTACCTGCCCAGGTGGCGGAATTGGTAGACGCACTAGTTTCAGGTACTAGCGGGTAACTCCGTGGAGGTTCGAGTCCTCTCCTGGGCACCAATTGAAAAGCCGCTTGATCTTGCGATCAAGCGGCTTTTTCATTGCTCGCGCCACGCTTTGCCCTCACACGCGGTTCAGGCAACTCGGCAACCCAGTCCTTCAATGCGCAGCGCCTCAGCAACGGTTGAGCAACCCATGCAATCGGTGACGAAAGCGATGCATGAAAAAGGGCGCCTGAGCGCCCTTTCTGCATTCATGCCGTCATCAACTTTGATGACGTTTGCGGATCGCCTCCGGCCGCATCGAGTCGTACGCCTCGAAGGGCTGATGGATCCAGGGGCTCGTGGGCAAGGTCTCCACGTAGTACTCAGGCGTGTAAGACGACACCCCCTTGACCCAGATCACCGCGCTGCGCAACTCCTCGATGGCCGGCATGGCGCGCAAGCGATCCACCACAGCACGCAGCGTCACGCCCGAATCGGCCAGGTCATCGACCAGCAAAACACGGCCCGCCAGCTGCCCCTTCGGCATGGTGATGTACTGAGCCATGTCCAGGCGCCCCTGCAACGTGCCACCTTCCGCGCGGTAAGAGCTGGTCGACATGATGCCCAGGGGCTTGTCGAACACGCGCGAGAGCACGTCGCCTGGACGCATGCCGCCACGGGCCAGGCACAGGATCTGATCGAACTCCCAGCCCGAATCGTGGACCTGCAAGGCGAGTTTTTCGATCAGGTGATGGTATTCATCCCAGGACACGTACAGGTGCTTGCCATCGTCGGTGAGCATGTGATTCCTCTGCTTCAGAACAGCCGAGCTCAGCCCTTGTAGGGGTGGCGCAGCAAGATGGTGTGATCCCGGTCCGGGCCGGTGGAGACCATGTCGATCGGCGCGCCAATGAGCTTTTGCACGCACTCCAGGTAAGCGCGGGCGTTGGCTGGCAACTGTTCCCAGGTGGTCAGGCCGAACGTGGTGCCTTCCCAGCCGGGGAAGGTTTCGTAGATGGGCTCGCAGGCCACGATGTCGTCGGCATCCAGGGGCAGGATGTCGATGGTTTCACCGCGCAGCTTGTAGCCGGTGCAGACCTTGATCTCGGACAGGCCATCGAGCACGTCGAGCTTGGTCAGGCAGATGCCGGAGATGCCGTTGATCAGCACCGAGCGCTTGAGCGCCGCCGCATCGAGCCAGCCGCAGCGACGGGCGCGCCCCGTCACGGTGCCACGTTCCTGACCGACGGTGGACAAGTGGTGGCCAACCGTGCCCGGGGCCTCCCAGTCGAGCTCGGTCGGGAAGGGACCGCTGCCCACACGGGTGGTGTAAGCCTTGGTGATGCCCAGGATGTAGTGCAGCTTGTCGGGACCGACGCCAGAACCAGCGGCGGCATTGCCGGCCACACAGTTCGACGAGGTGACGTAGGGATAGGTGCCGTGGTCGATGTCCAGCAGCGTGCCTTGGGCACCTTCGAACAGCACCGAGCCACCAGCCAGGGTGTGACCGTGGATCTTCACGCCAACGTCTGCCAGCATGGGCAGGATCTGCTCGGCGGCCTTCATGGCCTGGTCGAAGATCGGCTGGAATTCCAGGGCGCTGCCCTTGAGGTACCCGGTCAGCGCAAAGTTGTGCAGCTCCAGCAGCTCGGTCAACTTTTTGGCGAAACGATCGGGGTGCTTGAGGTCCTGCACGCGCAAGGCGCGGCGAGCCACCTTGTCTTCATAGGCGGGACCGATGCCCTTGCCGGTGGTGCCGATCTTGCCGGAGCCACTGGTTTCACGCAGGGCCTCGCGGGCCTTGTCGACCTCGACGTGGAACGGCAGGATCAGCGGGCAGGATTCGCTGATGAACAGGCGCGAGCGCACGTTCAGTCCAGCGGCTTCGAGGCGCTCGATTTCGGACAACAGGTGCGTCGGATCGACCACCACACCGTTGCCGATGTAGCAAGCCACGCCCTCGCGCATGATGCCCGAAGGGATCAATTGCAATGCCGTCTTCTTGCCGTTGATGACGAGGGTGTGGCCGGCGTTGTGGCCGCCCTGGAAGCGCACGACGGCAGCGGCATGGTCGGTCAACCAGTCGACGACCTTGCCCTTGCCTTCGTCACCCCACTGGGTGCCGACGACGACGACGTTGCGAGCGGGAGCGGATTCGGCACGTGCCGACGCGGTGGGGCTTTGCATGGCGGATTCCTGTATCAGGGGGAGTTGGGCGCCTCAGAGAGGGCGCACCAGCCAACGTCCATCGACGAGCGCCAGTTCACGGTCGCACTCGAATTCCTGGACATCGTGTTCGTGTCCGGGCAGCACGCACACCACGGTGTGCCCCTGCCCGCGCAGGTCGCGAACGGCCTGGCGCAACGCTGGGGCCTCACCCCAGGGCGCGCGGATGGCCATGCGCGTGGTGGCGGTCTGTCGACCAGCCAGGACATCGCCCAGGACCTTGAGGTCCAGGCTGAAACCGACGGCTGGGCGGCGGCGACCGAAGACGGCACCGACCTCGTCGTAGCGGCCGCCTCGGACCAGGGCGTCGGGGTGCCCCATGCCGTAAACCGCGAAACGGGTGCCGCTGTAGTAGGAGTAGCCACTCAGGTCGGACAGATCGAACCCGACCTGGACCTCGGGACGCACGGCTCGAAGGTGCCCAGCCAGCCAGGCGAGGTCATCCAGCGCCGACGTGGCCAAGTGATGTGCGGGCAGCACCTCGCGGGCGCGCACCAGCACGGATTCGTCGCCGTACAGGCGCGTGATCGCCACGAGCACGGCTTCTGCCTGGGCAGATGAAGCCAGGCGCCCCTGGCGTGCCAACTGGCGAAGCGTGCCAACGTCCTTGCTGGACAAGGCTGCGATCAGGGCATCTCGCTCGGGGGCAGGCAAGTCAGCCACACCAAGGCCGGCGAGCACGCCGTCCACCAAGCGCACATCGGCCAAGTCCATGACAAGGCCGGACAGGCCAGCCGCCTGGAGACCATCGAGCGCCAGCTCAGCCGCTTCCAGGTCGGCTTCGAGCCCGGCATGGCCGTAGATTTCAGCGCCCAGTTGCAAGGGCTCTCGGCCGGCATGCGGGCTGGCAGGACGAGCATGCAACACCGGCCCGCAATAGCACAGCCGCGTCACGCCTTGACGGTTGAGCAGGTGAGCATCGATGCGGGCGACCTGCGGGGTGGCGTCAGCGCGCACACCCAGCGAACGGCCAGAGAGCTGATCGACCAGCTTGAAGGTGCGCAGATCCAGCGCGTGTCCGGTTCCGGACAGCAGCGAGTCAAGGTGCTCCAGCAACGGCGGCATGACCAGCTCGAAGCCGTAGCCGCGCGCCACATCCAGCCAGACGCGGCGCAACTCTTCCAGACGTCGGGCCTGAGCAGGCAAAACGTCGGCAATGTGCTCTGGCAACAGCCAAGCAGACGACATAAAAAAACGGACGGGGGGTTAAAACGGGGATTCTACCGGGTGATCGCGGCAGATTCGAGAATTCCGGGCTCAGAGCAGCCACAAGATCACGAGTCCGACCACCATGCTGCAAAGCCCGAAGGCGCGGATCTGGTGATCCGGCAGCTGCAGCATCTGTTCGAACAGGCGCCGCCAGGCGGCCGGGTTCATGGCCGGAAGCAGGCCTTCGAACACGAGAACGAGGGCCATCGCCACCCAGATGGCGTCGGTCACCGGCACAGCAGGCTCAGAGCAAGTGACTCAGGCGACGGGACCTGAAGTCACATGCCTCACTTGCGCGCTGGTGCTGCAGCACCGGAGCCAGCCCCACGCATGGCGCGGAAGAAGTCGCTGCTCGGGTCCACCACCATCACATCCGACTTGCTGCGGAAGGTGGCGCGGTAGGCCTCCAGGCTGCGGTAGAACTGGGCGAACTGCGGATCGCGACCGAAAGATTCGGCATACAGCGCAGACGCTTTGGCGTCGCCCTCGCCCTTGATCTTCTGCGCGTCGCGATACGCCTCAGCCACGATGATTTCACGCTGACGATCGGCATCGGCGCGGATCTTTTCGCCCTCGGCGCCACCGGTCGAGCGCAGTTCGTTGGCCACGCGCTTGCGCTCGGACTCCATGCGGCGGTAGACCGAGTCGGTGATCTGGGCCGAAAAGTCGACGCGCTTGATGCGCACGTCCACCACCTCGATGCCGAAGCTGCGGGCTTCGTCGGCCAGGCGCTTGACCACGCCCTGCATGACCTTTTCGCGCTCGGCAGACAGCACAGCGCCAACGGTGCGCTTGGTCACTTCTTCGTTGAGCGCAGCCTGGACGACTGGCGCGAGCTTGTTCTCAAGGTTGCGGATGTCAACGCCGTTGTTGCGAATGAACTGCTTGGGGTCGGTGATGCGCCACTTCACGAGCCAGTCGATGACCAGGCTTTTCTTTTCAGCGGTGAAGATGGGGCGCGACTCGGGGCTGTCCAGGGTCTGAACGCGACGATCGAGGAAGACCACGTTCTGCAAGGGGGCCGGCAGCTTGGCCTTGAGGCCAGGTTCGCTGATGACTTCCTTGATTTCACCGAGGGCGTAGACAACGGCGAACTGGCGCTGATCGACCACGAACAACGTGGACGCCGCCAGGATGATGACGAGCAGGACGCCGATGAGGATGGAGCCGATGCGATTCATGTCTGGTTCCTGATGTGGGGCGTGTGCGGGTCAGCGGCCATCGCGATCGCGGCTGCGACCACCATCGCGGGAGCGCGGGTCCGGGGTGGCGTTGCCACTGGCCAGCGGTGCGGGCACGTCGGCCGGCTGGCTCGCTGCGCCAGCAGGTGACGGCGAACCAGCGGGGGCTGCGCCTGGTGCGGTCGACTGGATCAGTTTGTCGAGCGGCAGGTAAAGCAGGTTGGAGCCTTGGCGTGAATCCACCATGACCTTGGTCACGTTGCTGTAGACCTGTTGCATGGTGTCGATGTAGAGGCGGTCGCGTGTGACAGCTGGGGCCTTCTGGTACTCGGCCAGCACGGCCTTGAAACGCTGCGCATCACCTTCGGCCTGAGCGACCACGCGGGCGGAGTAGCCGGCAGCTTCTTCGCGCAAGCGCGCGGCCGTGCCCTGGGCCTTGGGGATCACGTCGTTGGCGTAGGCCTGGCCTTCGTTCTTCAGGCGCTCGCGGTCGGCGCCGGCCTTGAAGGCATCGTCGAAGGCCGCTTGAACCTGCTCTGGGGCCTGCACGCTTTGCACGTTGACGTTGGCCACCACCACACCGGCTTTGAGCTTGTTGAGCTGCGCCTGAATGGACTTGACCAAGTCGGTGGCGATGGCATCGCGCTGCTCGTACAGGACCGAGTCCATCGTGCTGTTGCCAACGATTTCGCGCACTGCGGACTCGGCGGCCTGCAACACGGCCTCGTCGGGGCTGCGGTTCTCGAACAGGTACTGGCGGGCGTCGGCCAGGCGGTACTGCACCGTGAAGCGGATGTCGACGATGTTTTCGTCGCGCGTGAGCATGGACGAGTCACGCAAACCAGTGGCCTGCATGACGGAGTTGCTGCCCACGTCGATCGAGCGAAGCTGCGTCAGGTTGACGATTTCGTGGCTCTGAAAGGGGTAAGGCGCACGCCACTGAAAGCCCGCGTCCACCGTGTGGCTGAAGCGGCCGAACGACATCACCGCAGCCTGCTGGCCTTCCTGCACGATGAAGAAGCCACTGCCCAGCCAGACCAGGGCCACCAGGCCAACGATCAAGCCGGCGCCAATGCCAGCGCCCGTGGGGTCAGGGGTGAAGCCACCACCCGAGCCGTTGCTGTTGTTTTCACCGCCGCCGCCCTGCCCGGAAAACAGACCGCTGAGCTTGCGGTTGAAGTCTCGCCAGAGTTCGTCCAGGTCAGGTGGGCCGTCGTTGCGGTTGTTGTACATGACGGAAGGCGCCGGCCGGCCGCGCAGGATCCAGGACGCGCGACGCCCTGCTCCGCCCATGAATTCGAACACGGCGCCCGCGGCCACCGTCAGGCGGGCCGAAGCGAGAGAACCGGAGCGACTGGCGGGCGACTGGCCCTCATCGATGGCATGCATGTTCATGTTCGGACTGATTGAGAGGAAAGAGGTTCGTCGCCCGATGGCGGCGCCTCGTCGAGCGCATTGTGCATGTCGAATCGGGGATCGGGCGCCTGAAGTGCGCGGCAATCACCGAACAGGCTGCCCATGGCGGCTTGGGCGAGCACCTCGCGCAACACGTCGAGGCCCTCCCCCTTGAGGGCGCTGACAAAAATGCGTTCGCAACGGCGGCCATCTGGCAGCTCATACAGGTCACGTGCGTGGCGAGGCTGCTGGTGCTCGGGCAAGGCATCGCACTTGTTGAACACCAGCACTTGAGGCAGGTGGCCTGCGCCGATGCTGTCGAGCACGCGCAGCACTTCGTCGATCTGCTCGTGCAGAACAGGGCTGGCGGCGTCCACCACGTGCAGCAGCACGTCTGCTTCGGCAGCTTCTTGCAGCGTGGCTTCGAAAGACTCGACCAGGCTGTGTGGCAGGTCGCGGATGAAGCCGACGGTGTCGGACAGCGTGACGCTGCGTTGAGCTTGCGCCAAAAACATCTGGCGAGTGGTGGTGTCCAGCGTGGCGAACAGCTGGTCGGCCGCATAGGTACCAGCCTTGGTCAGGGCATTGAACAGCGTCGACTTGCCTGCGTTGGTGTAGCCCACCAGTGAAACGCGGAAGGTCTCGGCTCGCTCGCGCGAGCGGCGCTGGGTGTTGCGCTGGCGCTTGACCTTGGCCAGACGCTCTTTGAGCGACTTGATCTTCTGGTCGATCATCCGGCGGTCCAGCTCGATCTGGGTTTCACCCGGACCACCACGGTGCCCCACCCCACCCCGCTGACGCTCCAAGTGGCTCCAGCGGCGCACCAGGCGGGTCGAGAGGTATTGCAGGCGAGCAAGCTCGACCTGCAGCTTGCCTTCGTGGCTGCGGGCGCGGGCGCCAAAGATTTCGAGGATGAGGCCCGTTCGGTCAAGCACCTCGACACCCAGGTGGCGCTCCAGGTTGCGCTGCTGGGCTGGCGACAGGGCTTGATCAAAGATCACGCCATGGGCCTGGTAGAGGGTGACGATGGACTTGATTTCGTCGGCCTTGCCGGAGCCGACAAAGAAGGCGGCATCGGGCGCACGGCGCTTGGCCGTGACCTTGGCGACGGGAACGTCCCCAGCTGACTCGGCAAGCAGGGCCAGCTCGTCAAGCGTGGGGTCGAAGGGGTGTGATGGACCAAAGTCCACCCCGACCAGGACGACGCGTGGGTCGCCTGAGACGGGGATTTCGGGGGCAGGCGCTGGCAAGTTCGACGCTGAAGAAATTCAGGCAGAGGCAGCAAAAGCCGCTCAGCCTTCCTCGCCTTCGTTGGCGTGGAAGTTCACCGCACGGCCGGGCACGACGGTGGAAATCGCGTGCTTGTAGACCATCTGAGTGACGGTGTTGCGCAGCAGGACCACGTACTGGTCGAAAGATTCAATGTGACCCTGCAGCTTGATGCCGTTCACCAGGTAAATGGAGACCGGCACGTGCTCGCGGCGCAGCAGGTTCAGAAACGGGTCTTGTAGGAGTTGCCCTTTGTTGCTCACGATATGCTCCGTGTTGGAAAAAAAACGAATCAGGGCTTACCTTAACACAGTCCGCGCCAGGCGCACGCCCAACCCCATCACTCCTTTTCGTTGAAGGGGTTCTGCGAGGATTTCATCTCGATGCGCAGCGGCGTGCCGCTGAGCTTGAAGTGTTCGCGGAAGCGGCTCTCCAGGAAGCGCTTGTAGGCATCGGAGACGTGCTCCAGCGAGTTGCCGTGGATGACGATGACCGGCGGGTTCTGGCCGCCCTGGTGGGCGTAGCGCAGCTTGGGTCGGAAACTGCCGGCGCGCTTGGGCTGCTGAAACTGCACCGCTTCGGCCAGCAGGCGCGTGAGCACGGGCGTCGGCATCTTGCGGGTGGCCGAGGCGTAGGCATCGGCAATGGCCTTCCACAGCGGCCCCAGGCCTTGGCGCTTGATGGCCGAGATGTGGTAGACCGGCGCGAACTTCAGGAACGACAGGCGGTGCTCGATGGAGCGCTGCAACATCTCGCGCTGGTAGCTGTCGATCGCGTCCCACTTGTTGACGGCGATGACCACGGCGCGCCCCGACTCCAGAACGAAGCCGGCGATGTGGGCGTCCTGCTCGGTGACCCCCTGGGTGGCGTCAACCAGCAGCAACACGACGTTGGCATCCGAGATGGCCTGCAAGGTTTTGACCACCGAAAACTTCTCGATGGCCTCGAAGACCTTGCCCTTGCGGCGCAGACCGGCGGTGTCGATGAGCTCGAAGCGACGCCCATCGCGCTCGAAGGGCACGGTGATGGCATCGCGGGTGGTGCCCGGCATGTCGAAGGCCACCAGGCGCTCTTCACCCAACCAGGTGTTGATCAGCGTGGACTTGCCCACATTGGGTCGCCCAGCCACGGCCAGGCGGATGGGGCGGTCTTCTTCTGCCGTCTCGTCCTCGTCCTCATCGGGATCGATGAAGTCCTCCAGCGCCAATTCGACCAGGCTGCGAATGCCCTGGCCGTGGGCCGCAGACACGGCCATCGGCTCACCCAGCCCCAGCTCGTAGAACTCGGCCAGCAGAGGCGAGTCCTGCATGCCTTCGGCCTTGTTGGCCACCAGCAGCACCTTCTTGTTGGTCGTGCGCAGGTAGTTGGCGATGTCATGGTCCTGCGCCGACAAGCCATTGCGCAAATCGACGACGAAGATCACGGCATCGGACTCTGCGACGGCCTGGCGGGTCTGCTTGGCCATCTCCTTGAAGATGCCCTCTTTGCATTCGGGCTCGAAGCCGCCGGTGTCGATGGCGATGAAGGCGTGGCTGCCCAGGCGCCCTTCGCCGTAATGGCGGTCGCGGGTGAGGCCGGCGAAGTCGGCGACGATGGCGTCGCGGCTTTTGGTCAGTCGATTGAACAGGGTCGACTTGCCGACATTGGGACGACCGACCAGTGCAATGACAGGTTTCATGAACGTCAGACGCCGGCGGTCAGCCGGCGTTCCTTGAGCGGGCGCCGGATACCGGGCGCCAGGGCGGTGCCGATCGGTTTCGGCGTCAGTTGATGCGCAGGGCCGAGACCGTGCCTTTGCGGGTGAGCACCAGCAAGAGGTCACCGGAGACCACAGGCGGGGCCACCAGCGGGCTGTCGAGCTCGATGCGCCCCAGGGTGCGGCCGTCGGCCTTGGCCAGGATGTGAACGTAGCCCTCGGCGTCACCGACCACGATTCGCTCGCCCAAGATGACCGGGGTGCCCAGGCCACGGTGCACGAAACGATCGACACGCCAGAGGAAGTCACCGTTGTCGGCTTTCCAGGCCGTCAGGCGGTCGGCACCGTCTGCTCCCACGACGGTGCGCAGGTCGGCGGCCACGCCTTGCGTGCCAGCTTGCGGGCGACTCCAGCGCACGCTGCCGCGGTTGAGCTCGAGGCAGGCGACCGAGAACTGGAAGACGCGCGCACAGGCCTCGTCGTCGACACGGGCCATGGGGCCCACCAAATCGGCCAGTCGCTCGACTTCGTTGCTGCCCCGGGGGGTGCCCACGTTGACATCGAAGCGAGGCGTGCCTTTGACCGGGTCAAGGCCCACGAGGCGGTTGCCCTGCCCCACCAGCAAGGTGTCGCGGAACGGCTGGATCAGGAGCCGAGCGCCCAATGCGAGCGGCTCGGAGCCAGGACGCTGGTAGGACCAAAGCCAGCGGCCATCGAGCACGTCGTAGGCGCGCACGCTGCGGTCAACGGCCTGCAGGAAGACGCGCTCGCCGGCCACCACCGGGGCGGTCATGACGCGACCGGGCTGCCTTTCTTGCCAGAGCAGCTTGCCTTGGTCGAACACCTGAAGCTCATTGGCGTCGGTCACGACGGCGGCATAACGCCCGTCAAAACCTGCTGCTGCGGAAACGTTGCCCTTGACTTGAGCGCGCCAGGCCTCGCGACCGCTCGCGGCATCCAGCACCACGAGGCTGCCATCTGAGCTGGCAACGGCCACCCGCCCGTTGGCGAGCGCCATCGTGGCCGTGGGCGACATCTCACCGATCCGGGAGGACCAGGCGATCGTGGCGCGAGCCGAGGCGGATCGAGCGTCGAGGGACTCCAGCGGAGCCGGCTCGGGCTTGCTGGAGCCACAGGCCGTCAACGCACCGAGCAGTGCCAAGGCGGCGAAATGGCTGAGAAGGCGGGTGGGAAGGGTCACGTTGCGGCGATCCATGGAATGAAGCTTCGCGGAGAGCGCTGAGTCGCGATCAGCGCGCAGCGGGGGCGGGAGAGGTGGGCAAAGCAGGCGCACCTGGGGCCTTCAAAGGCTCTGGAGGGGCGCCGAGCACGGTCAGCTTGCCTTCGATGAACCGGCGGTACTCCACCGTGGGCTCCAGGCCCTTCCAGGCGATCTGGAAGGCCTCGATGGCTTCTTTGTTCTTGCCTTGTGCCAGGAAAACATCGCCGCGGCGATCGGCCACCAAGGCGGCGTATTCATCGGGCACCTTCGCACCCAAAGTCTTGAGGGCATCGTCGAACTGCTTGGCGTCCAACTGCATGCCAGCCAGGCGCAAGCGGGCCACGGCGACCAGGCCTTCGTTCTTGCCAGAATCGACCAGCCACTGCAGGGTGGCGCGGGCTTCGTCGGCTTTGCCCGCATCGGCCTCAACCTTGGCGGCCAGCAAGGCACCCTGCTCTGCTGCGGTCGTGCCGGCGTATTGCGACTTGAGGTCACCAAAGGCCTGGCGAACGCGATCGGCATTGCGCTCCACGGCAGCCTTGTCGAGTTCGTCGTACAGGCCGGTGGCGCCTTGCGATCGCTTTTGCTGCCAGTAAAGGTAACCGGTCCAGGCTGCGTAGGCGCCGAGCACCAGCACCAAGGTCCAGGTGATCAGGTTGCCGTACTGCTTCCAGAAGTGCTTGACCTGGTCAAGTTGCTCCTGCTGTTCGAGGTCGAAGGTGGCCATGTTGTGTCGTCGGATGGGATCGGGGGGATTATGACCGGCTCAGCGGGCTTGCAAGGTGCCAGCCCAGTCGGCCACGGTGGACAGGGCGCGCAGGACCTGCTCGCCACCGTCGCGCAGGGGCTTGACCGCCACCTCGCCTCGGGCAATCTCGTCAGAGCCGAAGACCAGGGCAAAGCGGGCGCCGCTGGCGTCGGCTTTCTTGAACTGCGACTTGGGGCTGGCCGGACCGTCCTTGCCTGCGGGGTTGAGCACGACGCTGACGCCAGCGTCGCGCAGGCCTTCCAGCGCCACCATCACCGGGGCCAGGGGCACACCTGGGAAGACGACCGCGAACGCATCAGGCGTGGCCGGAGCCGGCAGCGTGCCGACTTCTTCGAGCAGCAGCAGCAGGCGCTCCATGCCCAGGCCCCAGCCCACGGCAGGGTTGGGCTTGCCGCCGAGCTGCTCGATCAGGCCGTCGTAGCGGCCGCCACCACAGACGGTGCCTTGCGAGCCCAGGCGGGTCGTGACCCACTCGAAGACGGTGAGGTTGTAGTAGTCCATGCCGCGCACCAGGCGCGTGTTGACCTCGTAGGGCACGCCAGCGGCGTCCAGCACGGCCTTGACGGCGTTGAAGTGCGCCAGCGAGGCCTCGCCCAGGAAGTCGATCAGCTTAGGCGCAGCCTCGACCACGGGCTGCATGGCCGGGTTCTTGGTGTCGAGGATGCGCAGCGGGTTGGTGTGCAGACGGCGCTTGCCGTCCTCGTCGAGCAGCTCGGCGTGGGCCTGCAGGTGCGTGATCAGGGCCTGGCGGTGGGCCAGGCGCTCTTCGGGCTGGCCCAGGCTGTTGAGCTGCAGGGTGACGTCTTCCCCCACCTTCAGACCGAGGTCGCGCCACAGGGCGGCCGTCATCAGGATGAGTTCGGCATCGACATCGGGGCCGGCGAAACCCAGCACCTCGGCACCCACCTGGTGGAACTGGCGGTAACGGCCTTTCTGAGGGCGCTCGTGGCGGAACATCGGGCCGATGTAGTAAAGGCGCTTGCCGCCCTCGTACAAGAAGCTGTGCTCGTTGATGGCGCGCACCGCGCCGGCCGTGCCTTCGGGGCGCAGCGTGAGCTTGTCGCCATTGAGGCTGTCTTCGAAGGAGTACATCTCCTTCTCGACGATGTCGGTGACCTCGCCCAGGCCGCGCACGAACAGGGCCGTGGGCTCGACGATGGGCGTGCGCATGTTCTGGAAACCATAGCGGCGCATCAGCTGACGCACCTTGTCTTCCAGCCACTCCCAGCGCGCCGATTCCGGCGGCAGGATGTCATTCATGCCTTTGATGGCTTTGAGCTGTTCGGCCATGTCTGGGGAATGCTTCTTGTCGTTGTTCTTGTGGGACGCGCCGAGGTCAGGCCGACTGGGCCTGGCCATAGCGGCGCTCGATGTAGTTCTGCACGATCTCGTGGAACTCTTGCGCGATGCGATCGCCACGCAAGGTCAGGGCTTTTTCACCGTCGATGAAAACGGGGGCGGCCGGCGACTCGCCATTGCCCGGCAGGCTGATGCCGATGTCTGCGTGCTTGCTTTCACCCGGGCCGTTGACGATGCAACCCATGACCGCCACCTTGAGGTTCTCGACCCCGGGGTACTGCTTGCGCCAGACGGGCATCTGCGAGCGCAGGTGGTCGTCGATCTGCTTGGCCAGCTCCTGGAAGGTGGTGCTGGTGGTGCGGCCGCAGCCCGGGCAAGCGGTGACGCTGGGCACGAAAGCGCGCAAGCCGAGCGCCTGCAGGATCTCGAGCGCCACGACCACTTCCTGTGTGCGGGCCTCACCAGGCTGGGGCGTGAGCGACACGCGGATGGTGTCACCAATGCCTTCTTGCAGCAGGATGGACAGGGCCGCGGCCGAGGCCACCGTGCCTTTGGCGCCCATGCCGGCTTCGGTCAGACCCAGGTGCAGCGGGAAGTCGCAGCGCGCAGCCAGACCACGGTAGACGCTGACGAGGTCCTGCACGCCGCTGACCTTGCACGAGAGGATGACCTGCTCGGGCTTCATGCCCAGCTCGACGGCCAGGTTGGCAGACTGCAGCGCCGAGCTGATCAGCGCCTGGTACATGACCTGTTTGGCGTCCCACGGGTCGGCGCTGTTGGCGTTCTCGTCCATCAGCGTGGCCAGCAGCTCCTGGTCGAGGCTGCCCCAGTTCACGCCGATGCGCACGGGCTTGTCGAAGCGCATGGCGGCCTCGATCATCTGCGCGAACTGGCGGTCTTTCTTGTCGCCCTTGCCCACGTTGCCAGGGTTGATGCGGTACTTGGACAGGGCCTCGGCGCAGGCTGGGTGATCGGTCAGCAGGCGGTGGCCGTTGTAGTGGAAGTCGCCCACCAGCGGCACGTCGATGCCCATGCGATCGAGCTGCTCGCGGATGTGCGGCACAGCCTTGGCGGCTTCTTCGTTGTTGACGGTGATGCGCACCAGCTCGGAGCCGGCCAGGGCCAACTCCTTGACCTGGATGGCGGTGCCGATGACATCGACCGTGTCGGTGTTGGTCATCGACTGCACACGCACGGGCGCATCGCCGCCGATGGTGACGATGCGAGAGCCCCAGGCCACGCGGGCCTGGAGGGAGCGACGCGCGGCCGGCTGGGCCACGTCGATGAGGGTGCAGTTCGCCAGCGTCATTTCAGTTCAAGGCGGGCCACGTTGTTGCGGGTAAAAGGTGCAAGGTCAACCGGCTGGCCACGCACGGTCACCTTCACGCCACCGGCGTGGCCGATGCGCATGCGCCATGGTGACACCCCTCCCATTGCCATCGATTCACCCGCGCGAACGATGCGCGACAGGCGGGTGTTGCCACCGCCATCGATGACTTCGACCCAGGAGTCCTCGGTCACGGACAGGAACACAGGGCCATCCACCACCGCGCCAGGTGACTGGACGGTCGAGGGCAATGGCTGAGCCAACACCGGCACGGAGGCCGCGAGCGCAGGCCCCTGGTTGGTTGACTGCCCCACCGGGGCCACCGAAGCCGGCGCCAGCATGCTGACCTCGGATGCCACGCTGGCGGGCAGGGTCGCCGAGGCCTGCGACGCGGCAGGCGCGGCTGAAGCCGCCGGATCCAGCACCAGGGCGTCTGATGCAGCCGGCACAGGCAAGACGCCATCGGCCGTCTGCTCAGGTGCAGAGGCCTGCGACGCGGCTTCAACGGGGTGGTTATCCCCCTGCCAGCGCGGCCACTCGAACGACTCGGGCAAGAGGTAGATGACGGCGGCAGCCAGCAGCAACAAAAGGGGTGCCAGCCATTGAGGCCGCAGCAAGCGAGACCATCCGCTTTCACCACCGCCCTCGAACATCTTGGGCGCCAGCCGGGTTTCTTTGAATGGCTGGTTCAGCGCGGGCTTGTCTGCGGCCAGGGGGCCCACGCGCGCAGCGGGCAACCCTGCCAGCACCGGCGTCGGATCGATCTTGAGAACCCGGCAAACCGTCTGGGCCAGCGCGCGCGCGAAGCTGGCATCGGGCAATTGGTCCAGGCGCCCTTCTTCCAAAGCAGCCAGCTTGACCGGCGTGACTTTGAGTGTGGCCGCCAGGTGATCCAGGCTCAGGCCCTGAGCCTCGCGGGCAGCGCGCAAGACCTCACCCGGCGCACGCGCGCTGGCGTCCGGGGCATTCAAGCCAATCGGCGACGGGCTCTCACTCATCGAATCGTCCCAATTCCAATGCGGTGGCTTCCCGGGTGCCGGTGAAACGGCGGCGCAGCTGCTCGGCCAGGTCGTCGCGCCCGTTGAAGTTACCAAGGCGGTGCTCCACCCTCGCGGCCAACCACAGCGACTCAGCCGTCACTTGAGAGGGAACGTTGTTGACGCGGCGAATGTAGAAACGCGCACGATCGAGCTCACCCTCCTTCAGCAACACAGAGGCCAGGTTGAAGGCCGTCGCCGGGCTGCTCGGGTCGAGCTCGTAGGCCTGCAGCAAGGTGACTTCAGCCGCCTTCAGGTCGCCAGCACGCTGTTGGCAGACGCCACGGGCCAGCAGGGTCTTGGAGCCAAGCCCGGACTGCGGCAAGGCGGCCGCACGCGCGAACAACGCATCCGCCGCCTGATACTGCCCACGGCGGCAAAGCGACCAGGCGTTGTTGTGAAGCACGCTGCCATTGTTCGGATCCACGGCCAGGGCCTGACGGAAGCTTTCATCGGCTCGCGCAGCGTCCCCCATGGCGTCGTAGATCAGGGCGCGCATCTCGTGGGCCGCAGGCAGGCGCGGATCGATGGCGATGGCTTGCTTGAGCTCATCCAGGGCGGTGGTGAACTGCCCCTGGCTGTAGTAGGTGGAC
The DNA here is from genome assembly GCA_005502875.1 of Comamonadaceae bacterium 2PF. Classification (GTDB taxonomy): domain Bacteria; phylum Pseudomonadota; class Gammaproteobacteria; order Burkholderiales; family Burkholderiaceae_C; genus Aquabacterium. The sequence goes on from SCMV01000026.1 coordinate 42,197, forward strand.
GCGAGCTCCAGCCGAATCCGCGCGCGCCGACGCAGGTCACCCTCGTCGGAGGCCGTGACGATGTCCTGGCCGTCACGCGAGGCGGCGGGCATCTGCCCGGCACAACCGTGCAGACCCAAGATCAGCAGCAGACAGGCGGGCAGGCCAATGGCCCTCCACCCAGAACTCGTCTTCCTCATGCAGCGGTCTCCTTCAGGACGCACAGTTTAGGCGCGAGCGAGGCCGGCCGCGGCTCATCGTCCCTGGGGTTTGTTGGGGGACGAAGACACGGCCACGGGATGCACCACGACAGGCTGGCGCAACATGCGCTGCCCCGCCCGGGTGCGGTCCTGCACTTCGCCGGCCAGTTGCCCACAGGCAGCGTCGATGTCGTCACCGCGGGTCTTGCGCACGGTGGTCACGATGCCGGCATCGGCCAGGATGCGTGCAAACGCCTGCACGCGCTCGTTTTTCGAGCGATGCAGACCAGACGCCGGGAACGGGTTGAACGGTATCAGGTTGAACTTGCAATGCAAGCGGTCTTTGACCAGCGCGATCAACTCGCGGGCATGCTCGTCGCTGTCGTTGACGCCGTCGAGCATGCAGTATTCGAAGGTGATGAAGTCGCGCGGGGCGTCAGCCAGGTAGCCCTTGCAGGCCGCCAGCAACTCGTCGATGGGGTACTTGCGGTTCAGCGGCACGAGCTGGTCGCGCAAAGCGTCGTTCGAGGCGTGCAGAGAAACGGCCAGCGCCACAGGACAATCGCGCTGCAGGCGCTCGATCATGGGCACCACACCCGAGGTGGACACCGTGACCCGGCGGCGCGACAGGCCGTAGCCGTGATCGTCCAGCATGGTCTTGAGGGCTGGGACCAGCGCAGCGTAGTTCTGCAGCGGCTCCCCCATGCCCATCATCACAACGTTGCTGATGACCCGCTCGGAGGTGTTGAAACGTTTGCGCAGCGAGTGCTCGGCAAACCACAGCTGGGCGATGATTTCGCCGGTGCTCAGGTTGCGGCTGAAACCCTGGTGCCCGGTCGAGCAGAAGCGGCAACCCACAGCACAGCCGGCCTGAGAAGACACGCACAAGGTGCCACGGTCGTCTTCGGGGATGAAGACGCTTTCGACCGCGTTGCCCTGACCGACATCGAAGAGCCACTTGACGGTGCCGTCGGACGACACGTGCTCGCTGATGACGCTCAGGCTTTCGATCGCGGCCTTGCCCTGCAACTTGCCGCGCAGGGACTTGGCCAGGTCGGACATCTGCTCGAAGTCAGATGCGCCCTTTTGGTGGATCCAGCGGAACAGCTGGGTGGCGCGAAAGCGCTTTTCACCCAGTTGTTCGCAGAACGCCGCCAGGCCGTCCAAGTCGAAATCAAGCAGGTTGACACGATCGCTCATGGGAACCACTCGATGACTGAACGTTGACGGACGTTGCAACCGCTCAGCGGCTGTAGACGTTCAGACCGGGGAAGAAGAAGGCGACTTCGACAGCAGCGGTTTCGGCGGCGTCGGAGCCGTGCACGGCGTTGGCGTCGATCGACTCGGCGAAGTCAGCGCGGATGGTGCCGGCAGCGGCCTTCTTGGGGTCGGTGGCGCCCATCAGGTCGCGGTTCTTCAGGATGGCGCCTTCGCCTTCGAGCACTTGCACGAACACGGGGCCCGAAATCATGAAGTCGACCAGGTCCTTGAAGAAAGGACGCTCCTTGTGGACGGCGTAGAACTGTTCGGCTTCGGCGCGCGACAGTTGCACCAGCTTGGCAGCGGCGACCTTCAGGCCGGCGCCTTCGAAGCGGGCGATGATTTGGCCGATGACGTTCTTGGCGACGGCGTCGGGCTTGATGATCGAGAGGGTGCGTTCGATGGCCATGGTTTCTCCAGGTTCAACTGATAGGGGCAAAACCCTAGATTGTACCGCCCGAATGCGTCAATCACCTGCACAAGGCCTATGATCCACGCACCCGGTCTGCGGGAATGGGGTCACCGGCGACCGCGACGACCACCACCGCCGCCGCCACCACCGCCTCCACGGTTGCTGCGCCCACCGCCAAAGTAAGCGTCGGCACCGATGTAGCCCACCGATGTCTGCATGGGATCAGGCTGGCGAGGCCCCTTTTGCTGCTTGCCACCACCCTGCTGACCACCCTGGTCCTGGTCTGGGCGACCGAAACCTGAGGTGATGCGCTTGGAGCCGCTCTTGACGAAACGGCGATCGAAAGTCTGCTCCAGCGGATTGGGAATGGGGCCGAAGTGATCGTCCTCGTCGTGGTCGTGCGACCCCTGAGCAGCGCGCTCGGCACCATGGCTGCGCGGCGGGCGTTGCCCCTGCTGGCCACCTTGGCCGCCATGGCCTTGCTGCGGACGGCCACCCTGGTTGATGGGCTGCTGGGCGCCGTTGCCACGTCCTTGCTTGCCACCGCGCTGGCCCTGCTGCCCCTGCTGGTGCTGACCACCCTGCTGACCGCCACGCTGCCCTTGCTGGCTCTTGTGTTGACCCTGGCCCTGCTGCCCCTGCGGCTTGCCTTTGCCATTGCCACCACGGTCTTGGTCCTGGCGATCCATGCCGGCCAGCGACTTCACGGCGCGCACATCCGACTCACCCAGCTCGGCCCACACACCTCGGCGCAAGCCATGCGGCAACACGATCGCACCGTAGCGAACACGGATCAGGCGGTTGACGGTCAAGCCAACGGCATCAAACAGCTTGCGGACTTCGCGGTTGCGACCCTCGGTGATGACGACGCGGTACCACTGGTTCACGCCTTCGCCCTGGCTCTTGCTGATGGACAGGAAAGAGGCCGCCTGGCCTTCGATCTCCACGCCCGTCAGCAGGCGCTCACGAGAGGGCTCATCCAGCGTACCCAGCACACGCACCGCGTACTCGCGCTCCACGCCAAAGCGCGGGTGCATGAGCTGGTTGGCCAACTCGCCCGAGTTCGTGAACAAGAGCAGGCCTTCCGTGTTGAGGTCCAGGCGCCCCACCGACATCCACTTGCCGTTCTGCAGGCGCGGCAGGCGACGGAAGACCGTCGGGCGACCTTGCGGGTCGTCGTGGGTGACGACCTCACCCACGGGCTTGTGGTACGCCAGGATGCGAGCGGCCGGCGGCGCGATGCGCACCTTGATGGGCTTGCCCGCCACCTTGACGCGGTCACCGTGCGAAATGCGCTGTCCAACGTGGGCAACCTGGTCGTTGACCTCGATGCGCCCCTCTTCGATCATTTTTTCGATGTCGCGGCGCGAACCCACGCCCGACTGCGCCAGCACCTTCTGGAGCTTGGGCGCATCGGGCTCGGGGCGCAGCACCCGCTTGTAGGGGCCGGACGGGTCAGCCTCGGCACCCTCGGCCTCTTCCTCGTGAGCCTGATCGAACTCGCCCGACAACAGCTCGGCGAACACCTCGCTGGCCTGCTGCTCAGCCATGGCCGAGCGGCGATTCAGGCGCAACTCGGTGCCATCGTCTTCGCCCTCGGCAAAAGCAGCAGCACCTTCAACCGAATCGACGACCTCACCTGCCTGCTGGGCATCCCCCTCCACGCGCGGAGCGCGATCGCGGTCCCGATTGCGACGGCGGCGGTCACCCCGCCCCGTGCGAGGCTCACGATTCTCTCGTCCCTCCGAAGCGCCTTCACCGGCCCCCTGAACAACATCCGACCCCGTGCTCAATGCTTCGTCGCGAGGCAAGGCAGCAACAGGCTCGGCCGCCAGGGCGGGCTGAGCCGACTCGACCTCAGGCGCACCGGACTCAACGGCGACGTCCTCGACCGCCTTTCGACGCGGCGCACGCTTGCGGGCCGGGACGGCAGGCTCTTGAGCAGCCGATGGATCGCCAGAGGCGTCCACCACAGCATCGGACACCTCGGCATCGACCTTGCGACGGCGGGGAGCGCGCTTGGGAGGCTCCGCCTCATCGGCCGGCGCGGCAGCACCGGGGGCTTGCTCAGGAGTCGCTTCAGCGGCCTCCACGGCCTTGGTACGACGGGCACGCTTGGGTTTGACCGCCTCTTCGGGGGCGGGTGCGCTGTCTTGTGAGTCAGGCATGGGCAGGGAGTCGGTGGTCATGGGGAAGGGGAAAATGGTTCGATTGGGTCCGCAGGCGCCAACTCATGGGTGGCAGCCTCGACTGAAACGGGGTCAGGGGCAGATTCGGATTCGGGTTCGGATTCAGGCTCAGGCTCGGGATCAAGACCCGGCAACAAGGCCTGGCCGACCGGCAAGCCATCGAGCGTTGGCAACTGGGCCAGCGAGGACAGCCCCATGTCGTCCAGGAACTGGCGAGTGGTCGCGAACAGCGCAGGCCGACCCGGTGCGTCGCGGTGCCCGATGACCTCGACCCAGCCTCGGTCTTCGAGCTGCTTGACGATGTGCGAGCTCACCGTCACACCGCGGATGTCTTCGATGTCGCCGCGGGTCACAGGCTGCTTGTAGGCAACGATGGCCAGCGTTTCGAGCGTGGCCCGGGAATACTTGGGCGGTTTTTCAGGATGAAGGCGATCCAGGTGAGCCTGGACATCGGGGCGAGTCTGGAAACGCCAGCCCGTGCCCACCTCAACCAACTCCACCCCACGCCCCGACCATTGCTCGCGGATGTGCCCCAACATCGCCAGCACGCCATCGGCGGAAACCGTGTCGTCGAAAAGCTGCCGCATCTCGCGCAGCGACATTGGCTGGTGCGAGCACAGGAGCGCAGCTTCAAGGATGCGGGTCGCATCCGGCGTTTCAAGGATGTCCATCTTGGCGATGTGAACTGCCCGACCGCATCGCGGCGGCCTCACGGCAGCATTGAGCTCTGCTACAGCACGGTTCCGAAATCGCTCGGTGAGTTTCACGCGGGAACGCGCAAAACGTACACATCAACAACGGAACGCTGTTGGAGTCAGGCCGTTCAGCGGCCTGCGATCAAATCAAAAATCAGGGGGTGCCTGGTAGGCGCATGGCGGGCGACCCTCGCTGGCGCAACCTGCGCCCGCCGGGTTGGCCCGTCCGACACAGCAGGCAATCGGCCATGTCATGACAGGAACCTGTCTTGGTTGAACCACTATACACCAGTTTGCGCCCCGGATCGGGGGCAGATCATTTCACCGCGTTTTCCAACTCTGCCCAGGCCGTCGCCATGTCAACGGGCAAAGGCGCCTCGAATTGCATGGCCTCGCCGGTGATCGGATGCACAAAGCCCAGGCGCGCAGCGTGCAGGGCCTGTCGGGTCATGCCCAGGAGGGGGGCGCCGCCGTACAACGCGTCGGCCACCAGCGGGTGACGGCGGCTGCTCAGGTGCACGCGGATCTGGTGCGTGCGACCGGTGTGCAACGTGCACAACACACCGCTGACCCAGCGCGCCGGGCGGTCCTCGTCGTGCCGCCCAGCCAGGGACGGCTGAACCAGACCGCACAGCAGACGCTGCACGTCGGTGCGGGCCGGCTTGCCAGAGGGCACCACCGCCATGCGCACGCGCGTGACGGGATCGCGCCCGATCGAAGAAGCGATGCTCACCGCATCCGGCACCTGGCCATGCGCCAGCGCGAGGTACTGCCGCTTGACATCTCGCGCCGCGATGGCCCGGCTCAGCGCGGTCACGGCCTCCAACGTCTTGCCCACCACCATGAGGCCGCTGGTGTCCTTGTCGAGGCGATGCACGATGCCAGCCCGAGGCAACCCGGAGGCGCCCGGGTGGTGCGCGAGCAGCCCGTTCATCAGGGTGCCCGACCAATTGCCCGCCGCAGGGTGAACCACCAGCCCTGCCGGCTTGTCGACCACCAGCAGGTGCTCGTCCTCGAAGACGATGGGCAGCGCCATGGGCTCGGCCACAAAGGCCTGGCTCTGGGCCGTGGCCCTCAAGACGATGTCAATGACCTGCCCTTGCGCGACCTTGCGCGAAGCCGACGTCACGACCTGCCCCCCCACTTGCACCTCCCCCGCCTCGATCAGGCCCTTGAGGTGGCTGCGGGAATAGGCAGGAATGCACCCACTCAACCAGGCATCCAGGCGCTGCCCATGGGCCTCGGCAGCCACCTGGAGCTGCCGGCTCCCCGTTGGTTCGGACCCATCGGTCAGGACCGCTCGGGAAGCGCCCTCCTCCTCGCCCTCATCGTCGAGGGCGTCGTCAACCCCCTCGATCTCAGGCTCGGACGGAGACGGGGCCTGGGAGGCAACGGAGGATGAGGATCGGCGTCGGGACATGAAGAGCGTGGGCGACTAGCTTCTATACTGCGCACTCTGGCGCTGCAAGGCGGGATTGAAGGCGGCACAACCGCCCCTGACACAACGTGAAACTGCTGAAGACCACCCCGAAGACCCCGATGACAGAATCCTCACGTGGCTTGCTGGCCGCCTTCATGGCGATGTGCATGAGCGTGATGTTGGTGGCCTGTGGCTCGACGCCCCAGGACGAGTTCGCCAACATCGCGTCAGACAAATTGTACGCAGACGCCAAGGACGACGCAGCCGAAGGCAACTACGAGCTGGCGATCAAGAAGCTTGAAAAGGTCGAGGCGCGCGCTTCAGGCACCCTGCTGTCGCAACAGGCCCAGATCGACCTGGCTTACGCCTACTTCCGCACCGGCGAAAAAGCACAGGCCCTGGCCAAACTCGAGCGATTCATCCGCCTGCACCCCACCAGCCCGGCACTGGACTACGCCTTCTACCTGCAGGGCCTGGTGAACTTCAATGAAAACCTCGGCCTGTTCGGCAAGCTTTCGCGCCAGGACCTGGCCGAGCGAGACCAGCAAGCCTCGCGCGACGCATACGAGTCGTTCAAGCAAGTGGTTGAGCGGTTCCCGCAATCGCGTTACGCAGAAGATGCGCGCCTGCGCATGAACCACGTCGTGAATTCGCTGGCCGCCGGTGAGGTGCACGTGGCCCGCTACTACCTGCGCCGTGGTGCCTACCTTGCTGCAGCCAACCGCGCGCAGCAAGCCGTCAAGGAATACAGCCAGTCTCCCGCCGTTGAAGAAGGCCTTTTCATCATGGCGCAGGCTTACGACAAGCTTGGCTTGGTGCCCCTGCGTGACGACACCTTGCGCGTGCTGCGCCAGAGCTTTCCCAACAGCGAATTCCTGTCCGCAGAATTGGCCGGCGGCACCGGCACGGCGGGAGCCACCAACAAGGCCAACAAGCCCTGGTGGCAGCTTTGGTGATCAGTCGCCAGAGCCGGCATCACCGCTGGTGAAGCCGGTGAGCCGTCCCTGGTCGTGCACCTTCGGACCCAGGGGTTGCAGGTCCACTGGCTCCTCCACCGGCGCGACCTCGGCCGACGCTTCGGATTCGGGTGTCGACTGGATCTGGTGAATGAAGCGGCGCGAGCGGTCGTACGGAAAGACATCGTGCACATACCCGGCCTGGATGCGCTCCTTGCGCTCCTGCCAGAACGCAGGGTCCAGCAGGTCGGCATGGTGCTGCATGAAGATGTGCCTGACACGCGGGTCACCCAGCAGGAAAGGCCCGAAGGTCTCGGGGAAGACATCGTGCGGGCCGACCGAGTACCAGATCTCGCCTGACATCTCCTCTTCTTCGTTGCGCGGCTCGGGCACCTTGCGGAAGTTGCAGTCGGTGACGTATTCGATCTCGTCGTAGTCGTAGAACACGACCTTGCCGTTGCGCGTGACGCCGAAGTTCTTCCAGAGCATGTCGCCTGGGAAAATGTTGGCCGCCACCAGGTCCTTGAGCGCATTGCCGTACTCGATGACGGCGTGCTCCAGGGACTCGCCCTCGGCCTCCTGGATGTAGATGTTGAGCGGCACCATGCGGCGCTCGATGTAGAGGTGTTTGAGGATCAGCACCTGGCCGTCCTCGTCTTCCTCCATCACGCTGGGCGCGAACTTCTTGAGCTCCTCGATCAGCTCGTCGTCAAAGCGGCTGCGCGGAAAGGCAACGTTGGTGAACTCCAGCGAGTCGGCCATGCGCCCCACGCGGTCGTGGTGCTTGACGAGCAGGTACTTGCTCATGATGCCTTCACGCGTGGTTTCCTTCTGCGGCGGGAAGTAGTCCTTGATGACCTTGAAGACGAAGGGGTAGGACGGCAGGTCGAACACCAGCATCACCATGCCCTTGATGCCGGGCGCGATGCGGAACTTGTCGCTGGAGTGACGCAGGTGGAAGAGGAAGTCGCGGTAGAACAGGTTCTTGCCGTGCTTTTGCAGGCCGATGGCGCTGTAGAGCTCTCCGCGTGGCTTGCGCGGCATCAGCGTGCGCAGGAACTGCACGTAGGCCGAGGGCACAGGCATGTAGACCATGAAGTAGGCGCGCGCGAAGCTGAACAGCGCGAGCAGGTCGTCTTCGCCGAAGAGCGCAGCATCGATGTAAAGGCGGCTCTTGGAGTTGTGCAGGATGGGGATCGCGAACGGCAGGCTGCGGAACCCGTTGACCACCTTGCCGACGATGTAGGCCCCCTTGTTGCGGAAGAACAGGGAGTTCAGGACCTGGATCTGGAAGTTGGTGCGCAGGCGAACGGAGCCGACCTGCTCGAGCAGCGCTTCATAGACGAAACCGATGTCGCGATCGAGATCATCGAAGTCGAGCTTGAGCTCGTAGCTCTCGACGATGGTCTTGAGCATCTGGCGCAGGTTCTCGCGCGTGGGGTAATAAGCACGGAAGGTGCCGCCCGTGCCCTCGTCCTCGTCGTCGATGTACTCGGTGGACACCGCCGGTCGCACGAAGATGAAGTCGTTGCGGTAGTACTTGCGGTGCAGGATCTTGATGGTGACCGAGTTGAAGAAGGTCTCGGCCAGCTCGGGCTGCTTGTGACCGGTCAGCAGACCGATGTAGAACAGCTTGATCTGGTGCCAGACCTCCATGGGCAAGGTGCTGGCGCCGTAGTCCTGCTCCAGGCGCTCAACCGATTCCTCCACGCGCAAGTCATAGAACTCGATGCGAACCCGCTGCGCGGTCTGCTGACCGTGCCAATCGGCCTGCTCGAAGCGCTTCTTGGCCTGGGCCGTGGTCTCGGAGAAGATCTTGTAGTGGCGGTCGAAGCCATCGAGCAAAGCGCGGGCGATCTCGAAGACCCGAGAGTCGGTGAGTTGTTGCGGGAACATCGTCATCAGCGTGACTCGGTGGGGGTGGCGGATCCGGTCTGCGCGTGGCGTTGCTGCAGCCCGGTCAAGGCATGGTCAAACACAGCCTGCACCTGATCGGAGGATGCAACGGTCATGCGCAAATCGTTGATCAATCCATTATGCAAGCCGTATACCCAGCCATGGATGACCACTTCCTGCCCACGCTGCCACGCGTCCTGCACCACGGTGGTTTCACAAACGTTGCGACACTGCGCCAGCACATTGAGCTCACACAGGGCGTTGAGCCTGGCTGGCCCGTCCGGCACGGTTTGCAGCCACTCCTGGTGTGAGTTGCGAACATCCTTGACGTGGCGCAACCAGTTGTCGGCAAGACCAATGCGGATGTCGTTCATCGCAGCGTTGACGCCGCTGCACCCGTAGTGACCCACGACCATGATGTGCTTGACCTTGAGCGAGTCGATGGCGAACTCCATCACCGACAAGCAATTGAGGTCGGTGTGCACCACCACATTGGCCACGTTGCGGTGCACGAACAGCTCGCCGGGCAGCAAGCCGCAGATTTCGTTGGCAGGCACGCGGCTGTCGCTGCAGCCGATCCACAGGTATTGCGGCGACTGCTGCTTTTGCAGGCGGCTGAAAAAACCTGGCGTGCGCTGCTCGATGTCTCGGGCCCAGGCGCGGTTGCTGTCGAAAAGGTGGGGAAGGGAATGCTGGTCGCTCATGACCCGCAGTGTAGACAAGCCTGCAGGGGTGGCAAGCACCCTGGGCAACACCGGGGCACAATCGACTGGATGAGCCGCAGCACCCAACCCTCCCCCGCCCCCACGCAAATCGCCTACCCCTGGGGCGATGCCATGCCGCCGACCGGCGAGTTGATGGCGCTTCGCCCGGGACTGCAGTGGCTTCGCATGCCCCTGCCCTTCGCGCTGAACCACATCAACCTGTGGGTGCTGGACGACGCGGCGGCTGGGCAAGCAGGCTGGATGGTGGTGGACGCAGGCATCGCCTCGGAGCCCATCCGGCAAGCCTGGCAGGCACTCTGGCAAGGCCCGCTGTCCTGCGCCCCACTTCGGCGCATGCTGGTGACCCACATGCACCCTGACCACGTGGGCAACGCGGACTGGTTGATCGAGCGGTTCAGCGCCCCAGGCCAGCCTGCGCGACTGTGGATGAGCGCCACCGATCACCTGGCGGCCTTGCAGGCCTGCGAGGCCACGTCGTCACAGGGAGGAGAACGCGCAGCCGCCTTCTTTGCCAGCCATGGCCTGAGCCGCGCAGAAGACCTCGCCAAAATCCGTGAGCGCAGCGGTTATTACCGAGCCCTGGTGCCCGGCGTGCCGCGCGCCCACCACAGGCTGATCGATGGCATGGAGTTCGATGTGGGGGATCGGCGCTGGCGCTGCATCGCCGGGTACGGGCACAGCCCTGAGCACATCGCGTTGCACAACGAGCGGGACGGGTTGTTGATCTCGGGCGACATGCTGCTGCCGTCGATTTCGACCAACATCAGCGTCTACGAGATGGAACCAGAGGGTGACCCGCTGGGGCTTTTCCTGGACTCGATCAAAGGGATGCAGGACCTGCCGGCTGACACCCTGGCGCTGCCCTCGCATGGGCGCCCGTTCACGGGCATCCACGCGCGCATCCAGCAGCTTGAGCAGCACCACGACGACCGCCTGGCAGAGGTCATGCAAGCTTGCATGCAGGCCCCGTCATCGGCGGCAGACATGCTGCCGGTGCTGTTCAAACGCCCACTCGACTTGCACCAGACTACCTTCGCCATGGGCGAGGCGATCGCTCATTTGAACCACCTGTGGCACCGAGGCGAACTCAAGCGCGAACAGGACCAGGAAGGCGTCTGGCGCTTCGCTGCGCGCTGAGCAGACAAGACACGACTCGGGGACACCGGTTGGCGCCCCGTCTTGCTCACTCGGGGATGACCACCCGGCGCAGGTGATCGCGCGCGGGTTCGTACTCCGGCAGGATCGATCGCAAGACGTCCCAGAAAGCGGGGCTGTGGTTCATCTCGCGCAGGTGCGCCAGCTCGTGCGCCACCACGTAGTCGATGACGTCCAGGCTGAAGTGCATCAGCCGCCAATGCAGGCGGATGGAGCCATCGGCGCTGGCGCTGCCCCAGCGAGTGCGCGCCGAAGACAGGCTCACGCGCTTGACGACAACCCCCAGCTTGCGAGCGTAATGCTCAGCGCGTTCGGCGAACAGCATGCGGGCTTCACGCTGCAACCAGGCTTCGGCGGCATCGCGGATCTGCGTGGCCACGGCGTCGTGAGGCAGGCCCAGCCTGAGGGTGTGCCGGCAGGGCGCGGCATCCAGCGAAGCAGGCTGAAAGCGCGCCCCGGTCTGAGCCGGATCGAGGATGACGGTGACGGGCTCACCCATGAAGGGCAATTGGCAGCCAGCGCGCCAATCGATCTGCGCCGACACCTGGCGGCGTGCGCGCTCTCGCTGGTCAACCAGCTTGTTGCAGATCCAGCGCTCTTTGGCACGCAGGGCAATTTCGATGTCCGACCAGGAGACCCAACTGGGCGCCCGGACCGACAGGCCTTCGTCGCTCACGACCATGCCGATGCTGCGCCGCTGCACGCGGGTGCATTCGTAGCCCACCAGGGCCTTGCCCAGGCGAATTTCACGCACCGCGCGCGGGTGGCGAAACACCGGCAAGCTGCCCAGCAGGGCCGCCTCGGGCACGCTGGCTCGTGCTTCGGCGCAATGGTTGGCAGCCTGGTGGCCGCCCGATCGGTCTGCTTCGCCATCGGGTGCGGCGACCGGCGCCTCGTCATCCCAGAGCTGCAACTGCTGCGCAGCGGGCATGGAACTCAAGTCAACTCTCCCATGTGGGTGGCCACGGGCGCGTCGTCTCCATGGGCTCGTCGGTCTCGCAGGACGATGAAGTCGGCGAAGGCGGACAGATCGGGATGGATGGTCAGGTCGGGCACGCGGCGGCGCAGGTCCTGCAGTTCCGCCTCGCTCATGGTGGCGGCCTGGCCGGTGCGCACCAGGTGAGGCTCACAGCCCACCGACTGCGCCGCCAGCACATCGCGAGGCAAATCACCCACCATGGGCACGCCCGCCAGATCGCAGCCAAAGCGCTGACCGATCATCTGGAACAGACCTGGCAAGGGCTTGCGGCAGGTGCAATGGTCTTCGGGGGTGTGAGGACAGAAGAACACCGCCTCCACCCGGCCGCCCACGCGCGCCAGCAACTGGTTCATCTTGGCGTGCATGGCGTTGAGCGAGACCATGTCGAACAGGCCGCGCCCGATGCCGGACTGGTTGGTGGCCACGACCACATGCCAGCCCGCGTGGTTCAGGCGGGCAATGGCCTCCAGGGCACCAGGCAGGGGCACCCACTCGTCGGCGGACTTGATGTAGTCCTCGCGCTCGTGGTTGATGGTGCCATCGCGGTCGACGATGACCAGCTTGATGGCCTCACCGGGGTGGGGACGAGACAGCATGTGTTTGGATCAGGCAGCCAGTCGGGACAGGTCGGCAACTTGGTTCATCGCGGCATGCAGCGCGGCCAGCAGGCCCAGGCGGTTGGCCTTCAGCGCAGGGTCGTCGGCGTTGACCATGACCCCGTCGAAGAAGGCGTCCACCGGGGCCTTGAGGGCCGCCAGCGCCTGCAGGGATCCAGTGTAGTCGCCTTGTTCGAAAGCCGCTTGGGCTTTGGGGCCCACGGCTTGGAGGGCTTCGTACAGGGCGCCTTCGGCGGGCTCCTTGAACAGGGCCGCACTGACCTTGGCCTCGACCTCGCCTTCGACCTTCTTGAGGATGTTGCTCACGCGCTTGTTGGCCGCGGCCAGCGAGGCGGCTTCGGGCAGGGCCACGAAGGCACGCACAGCAGCCAGGCGGCGCGGCACGTCACCCAGGCGAGCGGGCTGCAAGGCCAGCACGGCATCGACTTCCTGGGCGCTGTAACCCTGCTCGCGCAGCGACACGGCCAGGCGGTCGGCGAAGAAACCCAGCAGGGCCTCGGTCGGCTTGTTGATCAGCTCGCCAAACGGCGCGGCGGCCGCGTCGAACAGCTCGGGCAACGACAGCGGCAGGTTCTTCTCGATGAGCAGGCGGATCACACCCAGCGCGTGGCGACGAAGCGCGAACGGGTCCTTGTCGCCGGTGGGCAACTGGCCGATGCCGAACAGGCCCACCAGGGTTTCGAGCTTGTCGGCCAGGGCCAGCACGGTGCCGGTGTGGTTGCGCGGCAGGCTGTCACCAGCGAAGCGCGGCTTGTAGTGGTCTTCGATGGCGATGGCCACGCCATCACGCAGACCTTCGTGGCGGGCATAGTAGCCGCCCATGATGCCTTGCAGCTCGGGGAATTCGCCGACCATGTCGGTCAGCAGGTCGGTCTTGGCGAGCAGCGCGGCTTCCTGGGCCTTGCTGTCGAGCACCTTGAAGTGGTCCTGGTCATCGACCGAGAACGGAACGGTGTGCAGGCTGAGCTGGTTGACCACGGCGTGGGCGATGGCGCGCACGCGCTCGGCGCGCTCGCCCTGGGTGCCCAGCTTGCCGTGGTAGACCACCTTGGCCAGGCCCGGCACGCGCGAAGCCAGCGTCTTCTTGCGGTCCTGGTCGAAGAAGAACTTGGCGTCAGCCAGGCGCGGGCGCACCACGCGCTCGTTGCCTTCGATGATGGCGCTCGGGTCGGACGGCTGGATGTTGCTCACCACCAGGAACTGGTGGGTCAGCTTGCCGTCGGCGTCGAGCAGCGGAAAGTACTTCTGGTTGGCCTTCATCGTGAGGATGAGGCACTCCTGAGGCACCGCCAGGAAGGCTTCTTCGAATCGGCCGATCAACACATTGGGGCGCTCGACCAGCGCGGTGACTTCGTCGAGCAGGGCTTCGTCTTCAATCGGCTTGAGGTGGTTGCCAGCACGGCCCGCAGCCGACGTCAGCTGCGACACGATCTCGGCGCGGCGCTCGGTGAAGCTGGCGATCACGGCACCATCGTCGCGCAGTTGCGCGGCGTAGCTGTCGGCATCGCGCAGCACCACTGGCGAGACCCTGGCCTCGAAGCGGTGGCCGTGGGTTTCTCGCGTGGCCTTCAAGCCCAGGGCCTGCACCGGCACGACCTGATCGCCGTGCAGCGCGACCAGGCCATGCGCGGGGCGCACGAAGTTCACGCTGGTCCAGCCAGGCTGGAAGCCGGCGCCTTCGCCCTGCTCCAACTGGTAAGTCATGACCTTGGGAATGGGCAGCCTGGCCAGCGACTCGTCAAGGGCCTTCTGCAGGCCTTCGGCCAGCGAGGCACCGGCCTTGACCGTGTCAAGGAACAGCGCCTCAGCCTTGCCATCAGGCTGACGCTTGAGCGAAGGCACCACCTCGGCACCCAGGCCGAGCGAAGCCAGCTTCTTGAGCAGCGCAGGCGTGGCTTGACCGCTGGCGTCGAGGCCCACGGTCACGGGCATCAGCTTGTGCTGCACAGGCTGGTCGCTGGCCTTGCCAACCACACCAGTCACGTGCACGGCCAGGCGACGCGGCGAGGCGTAAGGCGTGACGGCGGCATCGGCCGAGGCCAGTCCCTGGGCCTTGAGGCCGTCGGCCAGCACAGAGGCAAAGGACTCGCCCAGTTTTTTCAGCGCTTTGGGGGGCAGCTCTTCGACGAAGAGTTCAACCAGCAGGTTGGCGGTGCGGATGTCGGACATGCTTTTACGCCGCCTTCTTGTTGTTCAGTTGCTCGATGACTTCGTCGGCCCAGGCCTTCGGGGCCATGGGGAAGCCCAGGCGGGCACGGCTGTCGAGGTAGCTGGCCGCCACGCTGCGCGCCAGGTTGCGGATGCGGCCGATGTAGGCGGCGCGCTCGGTCACCGAGATGGCACCACGCGCGTCCAGCAGGTTGAAGGTATGCGCGGCCTTGAGCACCTGCTCGTAGGCCGGCAGGGCCAACTGCTGCGTCATCAGGTACTGGGCCTGCGTCTCGTAGTTGGTGAAGGCCCCCAGCAGGAACTCGACGTTGCTGTGCTCGAAGTTGTAGGTGGACTGCTCGACCTCGTTTTGGTGGAAGACGTCGCCGTACTTCACGACGTTGCCTGCCGGGTCCTTCGAATAGACCAGGTCGTACACGCTTTCCACGCCCTGCAGGTACATGGCCAGGCGTTCCAGGCCATAGGTGATCTCGCCGGTGATCGGCTTGCAGTCGATGCCACCGACCTGCTGGAAGTAGGTGAACTGCGTCACCTCCATGCCGTTGAGCCAGACCTCCCAGCCCAGGCCCCATGCGCCCAGCGTCGGATTTTCCCAGTCGTCCTCGACGAAGCGGATGTCGTTCTTCTTGAGGTCAAAGCCCAGGGCCTCGAGCGAACCCAGGTAGAGCTCCAGGATGTTGGCCGGCGCCGGCTTGAGCACCACCTGGTACTGGTAGTAATGCTGCAGGCGATTGGGGTTCTCGCCGTAGCGGCCGTCCTTGGGGCGGCGGCTGGGCTGCACGTAGGCGGCCTTCCAGGGCTCGGGGCCGAGGGCGCGCAGGAAGGTGGCGGTGTGGCTGGTGCCCGCGCCCACTTCCATGTCGTACGGTTGCAGCAAGGTGCAGCCCTGGGCGTCCCAGTAGCTTTGCAGGCGAAGGATGAGTTGCTGGAAGGTCAGCATGTTGAAACCTTGTGGGCTGCGCGCAGGCACGACCTGCGCGACAACCGGTGTGGGGATGACGCAAACCGCGCCCTTGGCCTGGGCTGCGCGAATGCGAAAAGCCAAACCCCCGATTCTAGTGAAGAAGAGAGACGGCGCTGCGCGCCCGACACACCCAGCGCGCGCTGCACAACGCTCGGGCGCGGCTCAGGGGCGACGATGCAGGGCAGGCCAGCCCACACCCCCCACCAGCAGCAACCCCACCACC
>SCMV01000027.1 GCA_005502875.1 Comamonadaceae bacterium 2PF
GCGCTGTTTAGGCGCATGGTGGGGCAGGCCATTGACCTGCCCCACCATGCGCCTAAACAGCGCGGCATCGGCCTCGCGTGAGCGCTCCTGGGCCTCACGCCGCGCGCGCTCCTGGCGTTCCTGTTCGGCGCGGGCAGCCGCCTCTTTGGCGGCATTGCCCAGCGCACGCTTGAGGTCACCGAAGTCACGCAGCGTGGTGTGGGTTGAGGGCTTGGCGGTCGGCTTGGTGGAGCGGCTCACGGGCCGAAGACTACAACAAGTCCGTGGCGGATTGGCTGCACACGCGCCTGGGGGCGCCCCCAACCCTGCTTCGCGCTTTTGTGTGCTTCAAGGGTTCACATGAGCCCACGTTCGGCAAACGACACGGCGCCCGTGCGCCCGACCACCACGTGGTCCAGCACCCGCACGTCCACGAGCTGCAAGCTGGACTTGAGCGTCTGGGTCAGCAGCTCGTCCGCGCGCGAAGGCTCCAGCACGCCAGACGGGTGGTTGTGACTGAGGATGACGCTGGCGGTGTTGAGCTCCAGGGCGCGCTTGACCACCTCCCGGGGGTAGACCGATGTTTGCGTCAACGTGCCCCTGAACATTTCCTCGCAGGCAATCAGGCGCTGCTGGGCGTCGAGGAACAGCACCGCGAACACCTCGTGGGGCAGGGCGCCCAGGCGCATTTGCAGGTAATCCTTGACCCGCTGCGGGGTGGTGAAGACGGGTTCTTCCCGCAAGCCCGCTGTCAGGCCGCGGCGAGCGAGTTCCATCACGGCCAGCAGCTCGGCCCGCTTGGCCGGCCCCAGGCCCTTGATGCCCTGCAACTGGCGCCCCGACGAGGTCAGCAGGCCGCCCAGGCCGCCGAGCTGTTGCAGCAGGTTTTCGGCCATCTGCAGCACCCCCTGCCCCCGCAGGCCCGTTCGCAGCAGCAGGGCCAGGAGTTCGGCGTCTGCCAGCGAGGCAGGGCCCAGGGAGAGCAGCTTTTCGCGCGGCCGCATGGCGGCTGGCAGGTCTTTCATGGCGTGGGATCCCCGATGTGTCGTTCTCAAACCTAAAATTGTGGTTTTGCACCCCCGCGAACCCCATCCTCCTGAAGGGTGGGGCGTGACACCATGACCACACCCGCTCCCACCGTCGTCCTCGGCTCGTTCCTGACCCTGCACTACCGCCTGGCAGGCCCGGATGGCGATGACCTGGTCAACACCTTCACCGACAAGCCCGCCACCCTGTCCCTGGGCTCGGGGGAGTTGTCGCCTGCCCTGGAGGCCCGCCTGCTGGGCCTGGCTGAAGGCACCCGCACCACGCTGCAGCTCGAGCCCGGCGAGGCCTTTGGCCCCCGCAACCCCGAGATGGTCCAGCGTGTGGCCCTGAAGCTGCTGCGCGAGCTGGGCGACCCGGACGAGACCTGGAGCGTGGGTGACGTGGTCCAGTTCCCCACGCCCGATGGCAGCGGCAACTTCGCCGGGGTTGTGCGCGAGATGGACGCCGCTGGCGAGTGGGCCCTGTTCGACTTCAACCACCCCCTTGCCGGCCAGCCCGTCACCTTCGAGGTGCAGCTGATTGGCGTGCTCTGAGCCCGAGGCGCGACCCGAATGAGCACCCCAGCCCCCCACCGTGTCGATGACGTCCTGTTGGCCGAGCCGCGTGGCTTTTGCGCTGGCGTCGACCGCGCCATCGAGATCGTCGAGCGCGCACTGACCCAGTTCGGCGCGCCCATCTACGTGCGCCACGAGATCGTGCACAACACCTACGTGGTCAACGACCTCAAGGCAAAGGGCGCCATCTTCATCGAAGACCTGGCCGAGGTGCCGGTGGGCGCCACCCTCATCTTCAGCGCCCACGGCGTCAGCCAGGAGGTGCGCCGCGAGGCCGATGCGCGCGGCTTCAGCGTGTTCGACGCCACCTGCCCGCTGGTCACCAAGGTGCACGTCGAAGTGGCCAAGCTGCGCCGAGAGGGCTATGAGTTCATCATGATCGGCCACAAGGGCCACCCCGAGGTCGAAGGCACCATGGGCCAGTTGCACGATGGCATCTACCTCGTTGAAGACGAAGCCGATGTCGAGCGCGTGCAGGTCACCACGCCCGACATGCTCGCCGTCGTCACGCAGACCACGCTGTCGGTGGACGACGCTGCGGCCATCCTGGCGGCCATCAAGCGACGCTTCCCGAACGTGCGCGAACCCAAGCAGCAAGACATCTGCTACGCCACCCAGAACCGCCAGGACGCCGTCAAGCTGATGGCCCCGCAGGTCGATGTGGTGGTGGTGGTGGGCAGCCCCACGAGCTCGAACAGCAACCGCCTGCGCGAGCTCGCCGAGCGCCTGGGCACGCCCGCCTACATGGTCGACTGCCCCGGAGACCTGCAAGACGCCTGGTTCGAAGGCCGCCCGCGCGTGGGCCTGACGGCCGGTGCCTCGGCACCCGACGTGCTGGTGCAACAGGTGATCGCCCGCCTCAAGGCCATGGGCGCGGTGTCCGTGCGCCGCATGCAAGGCGTGGAAGAACACGTGCGCTTCCCGCTGCCCAAGGGGCTGGGTGGCACCGGCCTTGATCGCCCCCTGCCATCCGAGCGATCCCAGGCCTGACCTGCGCCCTGCCAAACCCTGAGCCGGCCTGCGCCGCGCCACACCGAATCCTCTTTTCGAGAACCGAGAACCAACATGCTCGACATCGCCCTGCTGCGCAAGGACCTCGACACCGTCCTGACCCGACTGACCCAGCGCAAGAACCCCCAGCCCTTCCTGGACGTGGAGCGCTTCCGCGCCCTCGAGGGTGAGCGCAAGACCATCCAGACCCGCACCGAAGACCTGCAGGCCCAGCGCAACAGCCTGTCCAAGCAGATCGGCATGCTCAAGGGCAAAGCCGCCAAGGGCGAAGACACCGCCGCCGAGGTGGATGCCGTCATGGCCCAGGTGGCCGGCATCGGCGACGAGCTCAAGGCCAGCGCCGACCGCCTGGAGATCATCCAGACCGAGCTGCAGGCCATGCTGCTGTCGGTGCCCAACCTGCCGCAAGAAGGCGTGCCGGTTGGCAGCGACGAATCGGGCAACGTCGAGGTGCGCCGCTGGGGCACGCCAGCCACCTATGCCTTCGAGGTCAAGGACCACGTCGACCTGGGTGAAAAGCTGGGCCTTGATTTCGACGCCGGTGCCAAGCTCTCGGGCTCGCGCTTCAACTTCATGAAGGGCCCCATCGCCCGACTGCACCGTGCGCTCGCGCAGTTCATGCTCGACGTGCAGACGCAAGAGCACGGCTACACCGAGTGCTACACGCCTTACCTGGTCAAGGCCCCGGCGCTTCAAGGCACCGGCCAGCTGCCCAAGTTCGAGCAGGACCTCTTCCACGTCACCTCGGGCGACGCCGAAGACGCCGACAGCAAGTGGTACCTGATCCCCACCAGCGAGGTCACGCTGACCAACACGGTGGCCGACAGCATCGTGCCGCTGGAGCAGCTGCCCATCAAGCTCACGGGCCACACGCCTTGCTTCCGCTCGGAAGCGGGCAGCGCCGGTCGCGACACGCGCGGCATGATCCGCCAGCACCAGTTCGACAAGGTCGAGATGGTGCAGATCACCACGCCTGAGCAAAGCAACGCCGCGCTGGAAGCCATGGTGGGACATGCCGAGGCCATCCTGCAAAAGCTGGAGCTGCCTTATCGCGTGATGGCGCTGTGCACCGGCGACATGGGCTTTGGCGCCGCCCGCACCTACGACCTCGAGGTGTGGCTGCCCGCGCAGAACACCTACCGCGAGATCAGCTCGTGCTCGAACTGCGAGGCCTTCCAGGCCCGCCGCATGCAGGCCCGATTCAAGACCGCTCAGGGCAAGAACGAGTTCGTGCACACGCTCAATGGCTCGGGCCTGGCCGTGGGCCGCGCCCTGGTGGCCGTGCTGGAGAACCACCAGCAGGCCGACGGCAGCATCAAGGTGCCGGTGGCGCTGCGACCTTACCTGGGTGGCGCGGAGGTGCTGAGCGCTGCCTGAGCCTGATGTGGTGCGCGGGTGAAGCGGCTTGCCGAGCCCGCCGAAAACCTGCAAAAGGCCTGCTATACTACTGAGCTTTCCAGGGCACGAGCCCTGACGCCGAACAAGACCCCGGCGCGCCCCGTTTCAGGAGAGGTGGCAGAGTGGTCGAATGTACCTGACTCGAAATCAGGCGTACGTGAATAACGTACCGTGGGTTCGAATCCCACCCTCTCCGCCAATGCAAAACCCCAAGTGATTGATTCGCTTGGGGTTTTTTGGTTTCTGGTGTTGACGTCTCCGGTGGGCCATCAAAGGGACCATCAACGGCAACACGCTGCGATCGTTGTGCGATCGACAACACACCCGGTAACAAGGCGAGCCCCGGTTTGCTCGGGGCGGGTGCGATCGTGGACCAGGCGTCACCTCTCGGTGCATTTTCCCGAACGGTGCCGAGCTGCTTTGACGTACTTTATTCCACGCTGAGCCAATTGGCTTGCCTGCCGAGCCTGTTGATGCGGCGCAGGCCCAGGCCGGGCGCTAGCATTCCTGCCGCTGTCCGTGTGCGACCCGTCAAGTCGCGATGTCCATGAGGCAGCAGGAAACACACATTCGAAAACCCAGGGAGTTGCCGCACCGGCACGTCGTCACCTGCGCACGCATGCAGGTCTCGATGGACAGCAACCGATCACCAGGCGAAGCCTGAGCTGATCGGATCCAGCGCCTGCCGCGCCCCCCCGCGGCATGGCGACACAGCGACGTGCGTCAGGGCGACCTCCATTTGCATCATGGAGACAAACAGATGCCCAAAAGCCAAGCAGCGAGCCACTTGAGCGCGCGCGCCTCGCGCCCACTGTGGGTGGTGGTGATGATCGTGCTCACCACCGCGGTCCTGTCGGCCTGCGGCGGAGGAGGCGATGCTTCGCCTGTCAGCACGCCGGCTGGAGGCGGGGCGGCCCTCGACGACACCGAGCGAACGCAGCGCATGCTGCGCCGGCAAGAGGCCAAGTCCGCGGCACTGCGCCCGCCTGCCAACCAGGCCGCCGCCTGGGCACCAGCGACCGCCTACGTTGCGTCCGATGTCGTGCGCCTGAGCGGCGGTCAGCTGATCATCGCCAACACGAGCGGCACCTCGGGCGCATCGGAGCCGAGCTTCTCATCGAGCGTTGCCATCACGGACAACACCGTGACGTGGCAATCGCTCAACGAGTCGACGCAGACGGCGGAGGTGGGCGCACCGGCTGTGGTCGTGGCCGATGTTGCGGGCGTTTCGTCCCTGCCTGTTCAACACAACTTCCTGCTTGATGCTGCGCGCTTTTCTCAGCCCACAGCGCCCAACGTCGAAGCGGTGAGCGGCAGCGGTGCCAACACTCGGACCCGAGCGTGGTCGATCACCGATGGTTCGACCAACGACAACGGGTTTGGGGCAAACGGCCGATCGGGGAAGTACCGCACGATCGAGTTCGAGACGGCAGCCGACGTCATCGAGATCGGCTATTTCGCGACCACCGCAGGATTCCCGCATGAGCGCCTGCGCGTCTGGGTCAACGACCGCCCGGTGTCCGAGGCGCCACTCGTCCCTGGCGCTGCGGGCGGTTCTCGATTCTTCCGCCTGACGACCACGGCACTGGAGCCCACCCGTCGCATCCGCATCGCCGCTTTCGGCACCATGCTGCTCTCCTATGTGGCTGTTGGCGCGGGTGAGACCGTCGCGCCACCTGTGCAGCGCTCGCTGCTGATGGCTTTCATCGCCGACTCGTTTTTCGACACCGAATCTCCGTCGATCCTGTCCGCGCACCACGACATGGGCGTGCAGGTGGCGCAGAAGACGGGCTTTCCGCATTGCGTGTCGTGGAGCGTGGGTGGCACGTCCTATTCGATGGACTCAAACGGTCGTGCTTCGCTGCAGACGCTGCTCACGCTCAACAGCCT
This sequence comes from Comamonadaceae bacterium 2PF, assembly GCA_005502875.1. Lineage (GTDB taxonomy): Bacteria > Pseudomonadota > Gammaproteobacteria > Burkholderiales > Burkholderiaceae_C > Aquabacterium. Next base: position 5,880 of record SCMV01000027.1, read on the forward strand.
GTCTGCGTTTCAGCCTGACGCGGTGGTTGTCGGTCACGGATCCAACGCCGCGAACCTTGACGTGACGCCGGCCATTGAGGCGGCCGCAGCTCGCGCTTCCTGGGATGCCATTCGTGCACAGGCTGCTCGCGCACCGGTCATCGTCATCGGCACCTGGTACCGGCACCCCGGTTTCGCGGCGCAGCACGACGCCATGCAGGCGGCGCTCAAGGCCGAGTTCCTGGCTTGGCGTGACCCGAACGCGGCCTTCATCGATCCGCACGACGGCAGCATCGTGCGTGGGGATGGATCGGTGGTTCGTTCGCCGGGCGTGGCTTGGCTCAACGCCTCGAATGTGTCCTGGGCCTTTCCGCCAACCGGCGGAGCGTTCGATGGTTTTCACCCATCTCCCACGGGTGTCCACAGCGTCCTGACGCCGGCGCTCGTGGACACGATCGACGCCGCGCTGACCGCCCTGGGTTATTGACTCCACCTGGCCACCCTTGACCCAAGGCAATGCCCTGGGGGAACGCGGTTGCCATCCGGCTCGCGCGGGAGTAGCCTGCGCCAGCGCCGGGTTCCGTCGGCGCCCACACGAGGAGGCAGACATGAGCAGCACCAAAAAGGGCTCCGCAGCCCATCCCCGCTCGACGCTCGACAGCGCAACCCAGGAGCTCAAGGCCGAGTCGGCCGAGCCCATCCTGCAAATCGCCCCCTGGGGTCAGGTGATGGGTGACGTCATGCAAATGTGGCTTGACCAGGTCTCGCAAGGCCAGCGCACGGGCCTGGCTCTGGTCGACAGCCAGATGCGCCTGTGGCAAGACATGCAGGCCAATGCCACCAAGATGTGGACCGGCGGGCAGGCGAATGACCTGCACGTCATGCCCGATTCGGCGGGCCAGGCCCTGTGTCCCCCACTTGACTTCACCCCAGCCGGCCTGACCCGCAGCACCCTGGGCACTTTGCAGGCGCTCGGCGCTGCCTGGTCCACCGCGGTGCAGCACGAGTTGCAGGACCTGGACGAAACGTCTCGCGCCCGCCACTGACTTGGCCGAGCTCTCGGCGCGCGGTCGCTGTGCGGCGTCAACCCGTTGGCGCCGTGTGGCGGGGCGTGCCTGTTTTTTCGGCGACACTGGTCCGATCCTGTCCCCGATGATGTGCGCATGAGCGAGAACCCGTCCGACCCCGGCGCGCCGCCCCGGTCCGCGCCCCTGAACCCGGTGCTCCAACGCGTCACCGAGCGCATCCGCGGGCGCAGCGCGCCCACCCGCCAGGCCTTCCTCGGCATGCTGGCGGCTTCACGCAAGCCCGGTCCTTATCGACAGGGCATGGGGTGTGCCAACGCCGCGCATGCCTGGGCCGCCTTGCCGACGCCTGACAAGCACACGTTGGCGCAAGAGCGCCAGCCGCACCTGGGCATCGTCACCGCCTACAACGACATGCTCTCGGCCCACCAGCCTTATGAGCACTACCCGCCGCGCCTGCGCGAAGCCGCTCGCCTGGCCGGCGCCACGGCGCAAGTTGCCGGTGGCGTGCCCGCGATGTGCGATGGCGTCACCCAGGGCGAAGACGGCATGGAGCTGTCGCTGTTCTCGCGCGACGTGATCGCCCTGTCCACCGCCGTGGCCTTGTCGCACAACGTGTTCGACGCGGCCCTGTGCCTGGGCGTGTGCGACAAGATCGTGCCGGGCTTGTTCATGGGCGCGCTGCAGTTCGGTCACCTGCCGATGGTGTTCGTGCCGGCCGGGCCCATGACCTCGGGGCTGTCCAATGACGAAAAAGCCCAGGTGCGCCAGCGTTACGCGCAAGGCCTGGTCGGTCGCGCCGAGCTGCTGGCCTCCGAGCAGGCGGCCTACCATGGGCCGGGCACCTGCACCTTCTACGGCACGGCCAACTCCAACCAGATGCTCATGGAGATCATGGGCCTGCACCTGCCGGGCTCGTCCTTCGTCAACCCGGGCACACCTTTGCGCGAGGCCCTGACCGATGCCGCCGTGCGGCAGGCCGTGCACCTGAGCCAGTCTGGCAGCGATGCCGAGCCGGTCGGCATGGGCTGGCAGGTCGATGAGCGCGTCATCGTCAACGGCATCGTGGGCCTGCTGGCGACGGGGGGCTCGACCAACCACACGCTGCACCTGGTGGCCATGGCGCGCGCGGCAGGCATCGTCATCGACTGGGACGACTTTTCCGAGCTGTCGGCCGTGGTGCCGCTGCTGGCGCGCGTCTACCCCAACGGCAAGGCCGATGTGAACCACTTCCACGCTGCGGGCGGCATGGGTTTCCTCGTGCGCGAGCTGCTCGGTGTCGGCTTGCTGCACGAGGGCGTGCAGACCATCGTGGGCCGGGGGCTGCGCGCTTACACACACGAGCCGCACCTGAGCGATGGACAACTGGCCTGGCGCCCCGCCCCCGCCGCGTCTGGTGACGAAGACGTGCTGCGCCCCGCGAGCCGCCCCTTCAGCGCCGACGGTGGGCTGCGCTTGATGTCGGGCAACCTGGGGCGTGCCGTGGTCAAGGTGTCGGCCGTCAAGCCCGAGCACCGCCTGGTGCGCGCCCCGGCCGTGGTCGTGACCGACCAGAAGCAGCTGGAGCAGCGTTTCAAGGCCGGCGAGCTCCACCGCGACTTCGTGGCCGTGGTGCGCGAGCAGGGCCCGCGCGCCAACGGCATGCCCGAGTTGCACAAGCTCACGCCCGTTCTGGCCGTGCTGCAAGACCAGGGCTTCCATGTGGCGCTGGTCACCGATGGGCGCATGTCCGGGGCATCCGGCAAGGTGCCTGCCGCCATCCACCTCTCGCCCGAGTCGCTCGATGGTGGTGCCATCGCCCGCGTGCAGGAGGGCGACGTCATCACCGTCGATTGCGAGCGCGGTGTGCTGCAGCTCGAGGTCGATGAGGTTGAGCTGGCCGCCCGACCGCTGCCGGTGCCTGCGCCCCAAGCGGCCTGGCTGCCCCATGGGCGCCAGCTCTTCGGCTTGTTCCGCCAGGGCGTGTCCCGGGCGGAGCAGGGCGCTTCCCCTTTGTTCCCCGCAGGCCCTGGCCCATGGGGCTGAGGGGGCCTGACCTGGCCGGGCTCGCCGCGCCCGAGCAGCCAGCCAAAATCGCCACTCCGCGCCACACAGCGTCACCACGGCGCCCAGCACGATCCCGATCATGACGATGACCACGCCAGCCCCCTTGCCCACGTTCACCACCCGCGTCCTGCCCGTCATCGTGATCACCGACGTGGCGCAGGCGGTGCCGCTGGCCGAAGCCTTGCTCGCTGGCGGCGTCGACGCCATGGAGATCACCTTGCGCCATGCCGCTGGCTTGCCGGCCATCGAGGCCGTGGCGCGCGCGGTGCCGGCCATGCGGGTGGGGGCCGGCACGGTGACGAGGTTGCAAGAGGTGGCCCAGGTGCGCGATGCCGGCGCCGGTTTTGCGCTGTCACCAGGCTTCACCCCCGAGCTGCTGGATGCCGTGCAGGCCGCCCGGCTGCCCTTCGTGCCGGGCGTGATGACGCCGGGCGAGGTCATGCGGGCGCGCGAGCTGGGTTTTGGCTTGATGAAGCTGTTCCCGGCCGAGCAGGCGGGCGGCATCGGCATGCTCAAGGCGCTGGCCGGCCCGCTGGGCGATGTGCGCTTTTGCCCGACGGGTGGGGTGTCGCCAGCCAACCTCGCCGCGTTCTTGCAGCAGCCCAACGTGGCGATGGTGGGCGGCTCCTGGCTGACGCCCCTGGACGCACTGAAAACGGGCGACTGGTCGCGCATCACCGAACTGGCGCGTCAGGCCTGCTCGTTGGCCTCGTCTGCCGCCACCGCTGCCGCTGTCTGAATCGCCGCATTCATTTCACAGATCTTTACGGCGGCGCAACCCCGGCTTGACCTGGCCGGGACACCATGGAGCCATGACACGTTTCCATCCACAACAGGACAGAACCATGACCCACGCTCGCGTCGCCCGCCCTCCTTTCGCCGCCAACCCGGCCCGCATCCTGGGCAGCTTGCTGCTGGGCGGGGCCCTGGTGTTCGCCGCCGCCCAGGTGGCTCAGGCCGCCAGCCCTGCGGTGGCCAAGTCGGCGTCGGCGCCTTCGACGGCCCCCACGTGCGATGACGGCATGTGCCCCTGGCACGCGGGTGAGCACGCTCACAAAGGCGATCGCAAAGGCCATGGCAAGGGCGGCCACCACGGCCATGGCATGAAGGCCGAGCCCGGCATGGGCCTGCCGTTTGCCGGCCCGGGCTTCGATCGCCTGCTCGACGAGGTCCAGGCCACCGATGCCCAGCGCAAGCAGATCCGGGGCATTGCCGACAAGGCGCGCAACGACCTGCGTGCCTTGCACGAGAAGTCGCGCGAGCAGCACCACAACGCCATGGCCATCTGGACCTCGCCCAAGCTCGATGCCGGTGAGGCTGAAAAGCAGCGTCAGCAGATGCTGGCCCAGCACGACCAGGTCAGCAAGCGCATGACGCAGGCCATGCTGGACGTGGGCCAGGTGCTGACCCCTGAACAGCGCGCCAAGGCCGCAGCCCTGCTCAAGCAACGGCATGAGCGCATGCAGGAGCGCATGGCCGACCGCCAGGAGCGACGTCAAGAACGACGCGAAGAGGCGCAAGGCTCCCGCGCAGGCGCGCAAGAGCGCCTGAACAACCACATGCTGCGCCGTCCGGCATCGCGCGCCTCGGCCCCAGCGGTGGCCAGCCAGCCGACCCCTTCCCGCTGACCCCCGGAGGGCGCGACAATGGCGGACATGGCTGAACACATCCTGCTCATCGACGACGACATGCGCCTGAGCGCCATGGTGGCGGACTACCTCCGCAGCCATGGCTACCAGGTCTCCACCGCTGCAAGCCTGAACGCGGGGCGAGAACTCCTGGCCCGCCAGGCGGTCGACGCCCTGGTCCTCGACCTGATGCTGCCCGACGGCGATGGCCTGGACCTGTGCCGAGAATTGCGGGCATCGCCCCGCAACCGCACCCTGCCTGTGCTGATGCTCAGCGCACGTGGAGAGCCGACCGACCGCATCGTCGGTCTGGAGGTGGGCGCCGACGACTACCTGCCCAAGCCTTTCGAGCCGCGTGAGCTGCTGGCGCGTGTGCGGGCCCTGCTGCGCCGCACCTCGGTGCACACCGAGGACGCCGACGTCTGGCGCTTCGGTCGCCTGGAGATCGACACCGGTCTGCGTCAGGTTCGCCTGGGCGGTTCGGCCTGTGACCTCACGTCCTATCAGTTCGACCTGCTCAGCGTGCTGGCCCAGCACCCCGGCCGCGTGCTCAGCCGCGACCAGATCATGGATGCGCTCAAGGGGCACCCGCTGGAAGCCTTCGACCGCTCCATCGACGTGCACATCTCGCGCATCCGTGCCGCCATCGAAGACGACCCCAAAGAGCCGCGCCGCATCCTCACGGTGCGTGGCGTGGGCTACGTCTTCGCCAAAAAGCAGGACGCCGACCTCGACGCCGCATGAAGACCCTGGCCCTGCGCATCTACCTGACGGTGGTGGCGGTGCTGCTGGTGTTCGCGCTCGTCTCGGGGTGGCTGGCGCAACGCAACCTCGAGCACGAGCGCACCCAGGTGCAGTCCATGGCCGCCTGGAACGAGCGCGCTGCGGCCTGGGCCGAGTTGATCGAAAACAGCTTGCCGCCGGCCACCGCGCCGCTGGACGAGCAGTCGCGCATCTTCCTGGACTGGTCCGAGCGCCTGCGCATGCCCATGGCGCTGGACGACCCGTTGGGGCGACGCATCGCCACGTCCATCTTGCTGGAAGAGCGCTTGCGCCGCCAGCCCGAGTTGCGCGAGCGCATGCAGCGATCGATCTTGTCCGATGGCCGCACGATGTGGGTGCTGCGCGCCTGGGTGGTGCGTGGCAAGGGGCCGCAGACCATCATGGGCCCCATGCGGGAAGGCGATGCCCCGCCCGGTGTGCCACCGCTCCCGCCCAGGGTCCAGCCTTGGCTGGAGCCCGTGGCCATGTTCGTGCCGCCCTGGATGGCCCATGGCGTGCCCGCTTTGATCCTGGCGCTGGTGCTGCTTTTTGGCGCGGTGGCCCTGGGTGCCTGGCCCGTGGTCAACCGCCTGACGCGTCGCTTGCAAGCGCTGCGCTCGGGGGTCGAGGTCTTTGGCTCCGGCCAGCTGCAGCACCGCGTCAGCGTCGAAGGCGCCGACGAGGTCGCTGCGCTGGCGCGCAGCTTCAACGAAGCCGCACAGCGCATCGAAGACCTGGTCACCTCCAACCGCAGCCTGCTGGCCAATGCCAGCCACGAACTGCGCTCGCCGCTGGCCCGCCTGAAGATGGCGGTGTCGCTGATGGCCGAGGCCTCGCCGGAGCGGGCGGCCCGCATCCGCGACGAGATCAACCAGGACATCCGCGAACTCGACGCCCTGGTCGAGGAGGTGCTGCTGGCCAGCCGCCTCGATTCCCGCCGCGACATCGAACACGCGCCGGTTGACCTGATGGGCCTGGCCACGGAAGAGGCCGCGCGCGTGGGGGCCGAGGTGCACATCGATGCGACCTTCCCCTTGACACCGCACCAAGGCGATGAGCGCCTGCTGCGCCGCGCCCTGCGCAACCTGCTTGAAAACGCGCGCCGCTATGGTGGTCCGCAGGTCGAGCTGTTCCTGCAAAGCCAGCGAGGTCAGCTTGAGCTGGCCGTGGCCGACCGGGGGCCGGGGGTGCCGGCCGAACAGCGCGAGCGCATCTTCGAGCCCTTTTACCGACTGCCGGGCCACGCAGAGCACGCCGGCGGCATCGGGCTGGGTTTGAGCCTGGTGCGCCAGATCGCCGAGCGGCATGGTGGCCAGGTGCGCTGCGAGGCGCGCGAAGGTGGCGGCAGCCTCTTTGTGTTGAGCTTGCCGGGCTGGTCGCGGGCACGCTGAGCCCTGCGAAGCAGCCGGCGATGTTCAGGCCCGGTGGTAGGCCTTGTACCAGTCCACGAAGCGGGCCACGCCCTCGCTCAGGTCTGTGTGCGGGGCCACACCTGTCCAGGCTTGCAGTGCGCTCACGTCGGCGAAGGTGGCGGGCACGTCGCCTGGCGCCATGGGCTGCAAGTCGAGTTGGGCTTTCACGCCCAGCGCCGACTCCAGCGTGCGGATGAAGTCCATCAGCTGAACCGGCTCGCTGTGCCCGATGTTGAAGACCTTGTAGGGCGCCCATGAGCCAGATGCCTGCGGGTCCTCGCGGTCGAAGGCCTCGTTGGCAACCGGCGGGCGGTCCAGCGTCGCCACCACGCCTTCGACGATGTCGTCGATGTAGGTGAAGTCGCGGCGCATGTTGCCGTGGTTGAACACCTTGATGGGCTCACCGGCCAGGATCGCGCGCGTGAACAGCATCGGCGCCATGTCGGGGCGCCCCCAGGGGCCGTAGACGGTGAAGAACCGCAGGCCCGTGGTCGGCAGGCCATAGAGGTGGCTGTAGGTGTGCGCCATCAGCTCGTTGGCCTTCTTGGTGGCCGCGTACAGGCTGACGGGGTGATCGACCGCGTCGTCTTCGCTGAAGGGCATGCGGGTGTTGCCGCCGTAGACGCTGGAGCTGCTGGCGTAGACCAGGTGCGCCGTGCGGTGGTGCCGGCAGGCCTCCAGCATGTTCACGAAGCCCACCAGGTTGGACTGCGAATAGGTGTGGGGGTGGGTGAGCGAGTAGCGCACGCCGGCTTGCGCGGCCAGGTGCACCACGCCGTCAAAGGACTCGGCCTTGAACAGGGCGTCGAGTGCCGGCATGTCGACCAGGTCCGCTTCAACGAAGCGAAAGCGCTCGCCGCCCGGGCTGGCCGAGATGGCCGCCAGGCGGTCCCGCTTGAGCTGCGGGCTGTAGTAGTCGTTGAGGTTGTCGAGGCCGATGACCGTGTCGCCGCGCTGCAGCAGCGATTGCGACACGTGCATGCCGATGAAACCGGCGGCGCCGGTGACGAGGATCTTGCGCATGCCGCCATTGTCGGTCAGCGCAAGGGCCCCGGTCACCGAGCCGGGACGGTTTCCACCGGGGCCGGGCTCAAACGCGGGCGTCGCCCCAGCGCAGGCTGGTGGTTTCGTCGCCCTGGTAGGTGGTCTTGCCGCTGCGGTCGACGCAGTATTGGGGCGAGGCCACCACGTCTTCGAACACCGTGTTCTCGGAGACGCGCGTGTACTCGAACAACACGCTGCGCTTGACGGTGGAGTTCTTGCGCAGGCGGCTGCCATGGCCGATCCAGCAGGGGCCTTCGATGGTCACGCCGGGCTCGACGTCGCAACTCGAGCCGATGTAGACCGGGCCGTTGATCTTGACCGTGTCCCAGTCGATGCGGGTGTTCAGGCCCACCCACACGCCCGGGCGCACCTGGGTGCCGGGCATGTCCATCTGGGCGACTTCACCGGCCAGCACGCGCTGGCAGACGGCCCAGTAGTCGGAGACGCGACCGATGTCGATCCAGTTGAAGTGGCGGCTCTGCGCGAAGAAGGGCAGGCCCTTTTCCACCAGCAGCGGGAACAGCTCGCTGCCGATGTCGAACTCGCGGCCGGGCGGGATCAGGTCGAGCACGCTGGGCTCGAAGATGTAGATGCCGGTCGACGCCAGGTTGGACTTGGCCTCTTCGGGGCTGGGCTTTTCCTGGAAGGAGGTGACCCTGCCTTCCTTGTCGGCCACGACGATGCCGTAGTTCTTGACCTGGTCGTTGGGCACCTCCAGCGTGATCACGCTGGCCATGGCGCCCTTCATCTTGTGCTCGTACAGCGCCGACTTGAAGTCGATGTCGATGATGGCGTCGCCGCACAGCACGATGGTGGTCTCGTCGAAGAAGCCCGAGAAATCCTGGATGCGGCGCATGCCGCCGGCCGAGCCCAGGGGCTTGGGCACGATCTCGCCGTGCTCGCGCGTGCCTTCGAAGGCGTAGCCGATCTCGACGTCCCAGCGGTGACCGTCACCGAAGTAGTTCTCGATCTTCCAGTGGTTGAAGGCCACGTTGACCATGATTTCCTTGATGCCGTAGCGACCAAGGTGCTCGATGATGTATTCCATCACCGGCTTGCCGAGGATGGGCACCATGGGCTTGGGGGTCTGCTTGGTGAGGGGGCGGACCCGGGTTCCCTGACCCGCCGCCAGGATCATCGCCTTTGCCATGGATCGACTTTCACTGCTGATTGTTGGTTGGAGGATGATGCTACAGAGTGGTGCGAAGTTCCCCACGCGATGAGGGGGGTGTGGCTTGCAGCACGCACTCGGCTCGGTGCATCGGTGATCAAGGGTTTGCCCTGGGTCTCTTGCACGTCGCGTGCCCGGTCCCGCTCAAGCTGCTTTTGGACGGGCCACCGGTGTTGGGGCCAGTCCACTGGAGCCCGCTGCATCGACCTCGAACAGGTGCCCTGCGGCGGGTTGCCTGGACAGCTGTTCGGCCGACAGACCCTGTCGCGCGGTCGTCACGAACAGTCGATCCAGATTCGGGCCTGCAAAGCAGACGTTGGTGACGTGGTCGGTCGGCAAGGACACGCGGTGCGTGAGTTGGCCTTCGGCCGAGAAGCGGCTGACGCAGGCGCCGCCCCAGTGCGCCACCCAGACGCTGCCTTGTGCGTCGAAGGTCATGCCGTCGGGGTAGCCGTCGGATTCGCTGAAACGCAGCCAGATGCGCTTGTTGCTCAGCGTGCCCGTGGCGACGTCCATGTCGAAAGCGAAGATGGTGCGCGCGGCGCTGTCGGTGTGCAGCATCAGCGTCTGGCAGGGTGAGATGGCGGGGCCGTTGGCGACGCCATAAGGGCCATCGACCTCGTCGCAGCGCCCGTTTTCGTCGAGCCGGAACAAGCGGCCATCGGGGCGAGACTCGTCGTCGTTGTTGAGCGAGCCGGCCCACACGCGTCCGCGGGCGTCGGTCTTGGCATCGTTCAGGCGCAGGGGCGATCCCTCAGGGAAAGGGCGGGCCAGCCAGCCCAGCACCTCGACTTCGGTCGCGCCAGCAGGGCAACGGACCCAGGCCATGCCACCCTGCAGGCCCGCGAGCTGCAGGTCGGCTTGCCCGGTCGACAGCACCCAGCCCACGCGCTGTGGCGTTTTCCATTCGCACCAGGTCGGGGAACCAAGTTCCCAGCGCATGATCCGACATCCATGGATGTCGACCATCCACAGGCGCTGTTGCGCCGCTTCCCAGTGCAGGCCTTCGCCCAGCTGGCTGGCGGTGGCCAGCATCACGTTTGCACTCATCCTCGCTCCGTCATGGCTCATCGTTTCAGCTGTTTCCGACCGGCTTGCCTGAATCAGGTGTTTCGCGGCCTGGTTTCTGTGTCCTTGGTTGTCGCCGCCGCGCAGCCGGTGTCGTCCGACGCCGCGGATCTGCTTCGCTCGCCGGGTTGGCTGGCGGTGATGCCGGATGATAGCCAGCCCGTGGTGCCCGAGGTCCGAGCCAAGGGCCGGGAGTGGTTCGTGGATGCGGCCAAGGGCGACGACCTGGGTGCCGGCAGCAAAGCCTCTCCCTGGAGGACCTTGGGACGCCTCAAGCGGGCTGCCTTGAGCTCGGGCGACGTGGTGCGTTTGCGCTGTGGCTCGGTCTGGCGCGAGACCCTCCTCGTCGACGGGCGTGTCTTGCCCGCCGGTTTGACCATCGCGGCAGAAGAAGGTTGTGCGACCGGCAAGTCGCCCAGCATCCGCGGATCGGATGTGGTCGAGGCGCCATGGGTGGCCGATGCCACGACCAAAGGGGGCTTCGTGACCGATCGGTTCGGTGCGGCTTCGGCGCTTTTCTACAAGGGGCAACGCATGCAGCCCGCCCGCATGCCCGATGCGGGTGGCCCTGGCCAGGAGTTTTTGCTGGCCGATGGTCAGAACAGCCGCAGATCGTTTCGCTTGCGCGATGCCGAGCGCGGACAGATCGGTGGCCGAGAGCTGGTTGGCGCGACGGCCTACGTGCGTGCGGTGCCCTGGCAGGTCGAGAAGGCCGTGGTGAGCAGCTACGACCCCGCCTCCGGTGTGGTGACGCTGGACAAAGAACTGACGTCCAACATCCTGACGGGGGCGGGTTACATCCTTGAGGGCAAGCGCTGGATGATGAACGCCAAAGGCGAGTGGTTTCACGACACCTCGACCAAGCGCCTGTCCTTGCTGCCGCCTGATGGGCAGGTGCCCAAATCGGGAGACATCGAGGTGGTGGCTCGCGATCACGCCATCCTGGTCCGAGGGGCCAAGCAGTTGCGCGTGATCGGGCTGGACCTGCGTCAAACCGCAGGGGTGGCGCTGGATGTTCAGTCCACGCGCGAATCCGTTTTTGAAGGCCTGGATTTCGCCCACCCGGGCGAGTACGCCGTGGTGATCGACCAGAGCAACGGCGTGACGCTCAAGGGCTCGCGCGTGGTCGCCAGCGGCTGGTCCAGCGTCATGACGCGCAACGCGCCCGACTGCGTGGTGGACGGCAACCTGGTCATCGACTCCGGCTTGCTGGGGCGTGCGGTGGGCAGCGGCGCGGCCATCATCGCCAATGGCGAGCGCAACCTGGTCACGCGCAACGTTGTGCTGCGTGCCGCCAATGCGGGCATCACCTTTTTCAACAAGGAAGGCACCAGCGTGGTCGACAACGTCGTGATCCAGCCGTGCGTGCGACTGGCTGACTGCGGTGGCATCTACACCTGGACGGGGCACTCACCCAACCTGGCCACGCGCAAACGCACGACCCGTGCCACCGTCAAGAACAACGTGGTGCTGGGCGGTGCCAGCAACCTGGAGGGGACCGCCGGGCGTGGGCGCAACCAATCGGTTGGCATCTACCTCGACGAGATGACGGGTGGGGTGCAGGTCGTGTCCAACGTGCTGGCCGGCATGGAAAACGGGGTGTACCTGCACAACGCGCAGTTCAACGACATCACCGACAACACGGTGCGGGCGGTCACGCACGCCAGCATCACCGCGCACATGTCCTTGCCGGACGAGGACGTGATCCGTGGCAACCGGCTGCGCAACAACACGCTGGTCTCACGGCCTCCCGCACGAGGTGGTGATGAGGTGTTTGCCTTCAAGTGGCAGCAGCGTGCCGATGCGGCTCGCCTGTTCTCGGGCGATGACGCCAACGTGGTGCAGGACAACGAGGTCGTGCGCGCGGGAGGCGAAGGGCGTTCTCGCTGGCTCGTGGGTGAAGGGGTGACGACGCGCACGCTGGCCCCGGGTGACTGGCAGAAGTTCGCCGCGCGCGAGCGCGAGCAGGTCCTGAACCTGGCGCCAGAGCCGGCGCGCCAGTTGGAGCGCGCAGGTGCTGGTGTGGTGCTCGATGGGGACATGCGCGCCAAGCCCTCTGCGTGGTCGCCGTACTTCAACCCCGCCGGGGCCGGTGGCGTCGCAACCCCCATGGGGTGCGATGGTGTGCCTTGCATCCGCTTCGTCTCTGGCCACATGGGCGACGTGTTGTCCAGCAAGTCTTTCAAGATGTCGGCACAAAGCGGCAAGAACAACCACGTGCTGCGCTACACGGTCAAGGCCGGCCCCAAGGGTGGGGCCATCCGGGTCACGGTGCGGCGCAATGGCCCACCGTACGAGAGCTTCGGGCTGGATCAACCGCCACTGAAGCTGAGCCCTGGCCAGGTTTTCAAGGCGGAATTGCCATTCGAGGCGACCAGCGCCGACCCCGCCAGGGTGGACTTCTCTGCCGAGCCAGGCTCGGAGGTGTTCCTCAGCCAAGTGGAGGTGGCTCAGGTGGCGCCTGCCTCGAGTCAGCGCATCACCGCAGCCCGCTCCCTGTTCCTCGTGAACCTGAGCGATCGCACGCGCAACATCTCGTGTGCCGACACGAGCTTGCCCGACTGTTCAGCCGTGGACGATGCCGGGCGAGAGGTCAAATGGCCCCTGGCCCTGGCGCCGCGCAAGGCGATGGCGGTGTTCCCTCGTCAGGCAGGCAACTGATGGCTCAGGGTCGCAGCCAACGCGGATCTCGCGTGTAGAGCGACATGCTCGTGCCTGGCGACAAGGTGATCGGCCATGCCACGGCTTGGCCTGATGCATTCACCACGTCGCAGCTGCTGAGCGCCAGCATGGCGCAGGTGAAGGTGGCGGTCGTGCTGCGGGGGTTGTAGAGGTGTCCGGCCAGGTTCGGTGCATCGGGCAATTCGACGGTGCTCACCTTCTGCAGCGTCACGTCGCGCAGCAGGCTCTGGCCGCCCACTTGTCCTTTGAAGTCCAGCACGGCGTCGGTGCCGCCCGATGCCCGGAAGAAGCGCTCCACCGCCAGCGTGCTGCCTTGCGCCACCGGCGTTGACGGGATGCTCAGGCCGTAGCCCTCCCAAGGCGAGACCCGACGGCGGATGGTGGCCCTGGCATCGCCACCTCCTTGCCCACCCGTCACGCTGAATTGCAGCAGGTAGAGGTTGTCGCCCGAGGTGCTGCTCATCGTGAAGGGCGCCGAGGCCAGGTAGTCACCCGACATGCCTGGCGTCCAGCTGCCACAGGTCTGCCCAGCGCCGCAATCGGCGAGGCTGCCTGCCAGGAAAGCCCCGCCCGTGCCCATCGGGTTGAGGTAGTGGTCCCAGCTCGTGGCGCCGCTCTGGAAGGCACCGTTGCTGATCAGCGAGGAGCCTGTCGTGATGGCGCGGTAACGGCGGTGCAGCACGGGGGCGACATGGGTGTCTTGAGGTGCGATGGCCTGCCACTGCGACGGCTCCAGCACCCACTCGGTGCCGCTTTGCACCAGGCGCCAGCGAACTTCCGATTGGGCGATCGTTCCAACGGTTTCGTTGCGCGCACTCACGTTCGGCGTGGCGCCCTGGAACAGGCCTTGGACGTCGTTGGGGTGATACCAGAACTGCGCAAAGGCCATGCTGCGGTCGGTGCTGATGCCACCAGGCAGTTCCGTGATCGACGAGAAATGCCCCAGGCTGTTGTCCACAACCTGGTTGCCCTTGAGCGCGTCCACATCGGTGCGGCTGGCCATGCCTCGGATGGCGGCGTACGAGACGGCGCGAACCTGGTTGCCGGAAATCACGTTGAACGCCGCATCGTGGAGGTGGATGCCGATTTCGGCGTCGGCGATGAGGTTGCCGCTCACGTTGGCCCCTGACGTCAACTCATCCAGGAAGATGCCCGTGGCCATGTTCTTGCCCACGCTGGCCCACAGCCCCTCCCGGTTGCTGCGCGAGCCGATCACGACGTTGCCCGAGATGGTGGCGGCCTGCGTGTAGCCCACCGCAGGCAGGGTCGGGTACGCCGCCGTGAAGGTGTAGATGCCGGCGCAGTCCGTCAGCCGCACGCAGGAGGCCACGACCAGGTTGTCGCGAACCTCGTTGCCAGCCACGTTGCGCAACCTCAGGCCGTGGTGGGCCGAGCGGTAGATGACGTTGTCGTTGACGCTGGCTGCAGAGGCCAGCACCGAGATGCTGGCATCGGTGCTGCCCGGCCGATCGTAGAGACCGATGTCGGTCACCAGGTTGCGTTGCACCGTCACTTGCGCACCCTCGCGCACCGCGATGCCCACCCAGCCGGCTGCTACCACGCTGGCGTCCTCGATGCGGACGTTGTTGGCGTCGTGCACCTGCAGGCCGTATTCCTGGTCAAAACGGCTGGCAACGCTGCTCAGTCGCAGGCCATGCGTTTCGACGAACTGTTGCCCGATGTCGGCGTGTTGCTCGGTCTGAACCCAGGCGACCGTTGCATCGGTGATCCAGCGCAGGCGCAGCCCTCGGTCGCGGGTGGTGACTTCCACCCGCGTGAACGCCCCGGCTGATTCGCTGTTGGGGCCCCACACCCGCAGCGTCGATGAGCCGCCGTCGTGCATCCACTCGCCGGGGGCGTCCAGCATCCATGGCTTGCCTTCCAGGATGTAGCCCGCGTCGTCGACGATGGCGTGGTCGAGGTTTCGGTCGAGCGTGACCAGACCGGTGCCCGCCTGGTGCGCCGTGATCACGGCTTTTTCGATTTCATAGGGCGCCACGCGGATGTACACGGTGGCCCCGAGCAGGTCTTGAGCGGCCAAGGCGCTGGTGTCCGCCGCACTCAGGAAGAAGCGGTTGCGGTTGGCGCCGTCGGCCCGCAGCAAGGAGAACTCCTGTCCCACGCCCTGGGCGTTGGGATGGCGGGCGAGCCGCAGGGGCTGACCGTTGAAGAACACCCGGCGAGGGGCCGTGGCCAGGGCGTGGGCCATCACCTGGTCCGATCCCTGGCTGACTTTGCTCCATCCTGTCGATGCGATGAGGTCGGAGCCGCTGATCACCGGACGTGAGCCCCCGGTGCAATCGCCATACCCGGCGATGAGCAAGTTGCCTGCAGGCGCGGCGGCGTTGGTCATGTCCAGTGTTTCACGGAAGGTCTTGCCACAACGCAGCAACAGGGCGTCGCCCGCGGCGTAGGGCCCACTGGCCGCCCGTTGCAGGGTGCGCCACGGGCGCGCTTGCGTGCCGGGGCCGCTGTCGTCACCCGAGTCAGGGTCCACGTACCAGCCTCGGCCAGCGAAGCTGGCGCTGTGGCTCGTGACGGCTGCCACGTCGGTGCGCGCCGCCAGGGCCCAGCCGGTGCCCTTCAGGTAGGTGCCAGCCAGGGCCGCGGGCAACAAGGCCCGGGTCGCCGCATGTTGGGGCGACCAACCACTGTCGACCGATTCAGCGGTCAGCGCACTGACGCTGGCGGAGCTGGTTCCGGTGTTACCCGAGTTCCCGCCCGATCCACCGCCACAGGCCGTGAGTCCGCCCGCCAGCAAAAGGCCTGCGAGCCGTGTTGCCAAGGATTGCCTGAAAGTCGTGAACATCCGTACCGCCGAAGACTGAGGCTGGACGGAGCCCACGTGGCACCGCCCTGAACGCGAGACGAGTGATCGCTCGCGGCTTCATCGGTGTTTCGGAGGCGTGAAGGGGAACTTCAGGGGCGCAATTGCAACATCAAGTTCTGCTCGCAACATGCAGTAAATAATCCGCTCAATGGCAACTCTTCACGCAAGCGCAAGAGGTGCATCTGTTAGCGCCTGTGTAACTGGGCTGTCTGTGGATTGGAGACTGATATGAAAAGACGCTGGTTGGTCGGCCCGTTGACCGGGCTTTTGGTGTTGTCTGTTGCTGAGCTTGGCGTCAGGCTCATGGGTTTGACGGATTTTCCTCTTTACTCGGCTGATGATCGGATCGGATACATCCCCGCTCCCAATCAATCGGGTGCTTTCCTCAATAAGAACAAGTGGTACTTCAATGAAAAGAGCATGGGCATTGAGCGGCCATTTTCGTCAAGTATGCGGACCGATGTTCTGCTGATTGGGGATAGCATCGTTTTAGGTGGCAATGCCATGGATCAGCCAGCCAAGTTGGGAGCTGTGCTATCAAAAATAGCTGAAAAGACTTACTGGCCGATTTCTGCCGGTTCTTGGGCGCTGCTCAATGAAGTTCGATACCTGCAGCAGCATCCGGAGGTGCTCCAACGGATTGATGAGTTCGAGTTTGTTGTGAACTCTGCGGACTTTGATCAAGCATCATCTTGGGCTTGTGAGGTGACGCATCCTCGAGAGCGTCCCAAGTTAATGGTGCCTTATCTGCTTGAAAAATACCTGCTCAAACGCGAACCTTGCGGTGTGACGCCCCAGGCATTGCAGGTCAATCATGCGGATTGGCGGGTCGAGTTGGCAAAGATCATGAAATCCCCCGCTGCCATCGGAAAACCAGTGACTTTTTGGTTGTACCCCACGCAAGCGGAATCACATGATGCATTGATGAGGGAAAATAAGCTAGAGCGGCGGGCCGTTGAGATTCTCAACGCCATGCACGGAGCACCTGTTCAGATTCTGAGCCTTGCGCGTCACCCAAATTGGAGCTCAGTTCAATACATGGATGCAATTCACCCTACTGCAGATGGGACAAGAGTCATGGCGGAGATCATGACAAGTGCTGACAAGATGTCCATGCGCATCCCATGAAAAAAGCCGGCGTGAAGCCGGCTCTTTTACTTGGATTTCGAGGTCAGTTGGTAACCCAGTTCGGATCCTTTGCGAACACCAGTGCAGAGCTGCGCGCCGGAACCCTCATGGGGAACACCACCTTCGCGCCGTTCTCGTCCACCAAGTCACAGCTGTTGAGTTGCAGTGCGACGCAGGGGTAGGTGAGGTCTTCAGGCGTCGGGTTGATGACGTGAGAAACCAGCTGTTTGGGCTGTTGGAACGCGATGGATGAGACGCGCTGCAGGGAAACGTTGCGGAACAAGGTTTCACCGCCAACGGCGCTGCGCAGGTCCAGCACGCCGGCGTCGCTGCTGGTGGCCAGGAAGAACTGCTCGACATCGGCCACTTCGCCATTGGCCAGCGGGGTGGCCGGGATCGACAGGCCATAGTTCTCCCAAGGGGAGACTGGGCGTCGGACCACGGCGCGTTTCATGCCACCGTTGGCCCCACCAATGGCCTTCATGCGCAGCACATACAGGTTTTGACCCGCCGTGCTGTTGAGCTGGAAGGTGTTGCTGGTCAGGTAGTCTGAGCTGTGGCCCGCGACGTATCGGGCGCAGTTGCTGCCGCAGCTCGTGAACGTGCCCATAGAGAAGACCCCGCCAGTGCCAGCCGGGTTGAAGTACGTGGTCCAGCCGTCGGTCGTTGACGGGTTGAATGTGCCGTTCTTCAGCACGTTGGCTTCGGTGGTGACGGAATAGTCCTTGAATGTCACACGGCTCACGGCCACGTCTGTGGGTGCATAACCCGTCCATTCGCTTTTCTTGAGGATCTTGTTGGAGCTCCATGTGGCCAGCGACCAAGTTGCTTCACCACCCTTTTGGGTGCTCAGGATGGTGTTGTTGCTGACGGTGTTGCTCTGGTTGGTGACCAGGCTGACAGGTGACGCACTGTGGAACCAGTAGAACGCATGCGTGAAGCCGGTGTCGGCGGGAAGGCCATTGACCAGCGCCGTTGTCTTGCCGGCCACAAGGGAATTGTTGGTGAACTTGTTGCCCACCACATACGTTTGGTCGGAGCGCGTTTGAATCACGCGGATCGACGAAAAGCTGACGTTGCGAACCTTGTTGCCGTTCAAGATGTTGAAGGACGCGTTGTGCATGCCCAGGCCCACTTCGGTGTCCGAAATGGTGTTGCCCTGCAACGTCACGCCCGAGGTGAGCTCATCGAGGTAGATGCCCACCGCGAGGTTGGCACACGAGAAACCGCATCCTTCCAAGTTGCTCTTGGCACCCACGATGATGTTGTTGCGCACCATGCCGCGCGCCACATAGGTGGTTTCGGGTGCCTTGGGTGCCGAGGCGGTGAACGTGTAGATGCCTGAGCAGTCGGTGAAGCGCAGGCATGAATAGAAGACCGAATTGCCTTCGACCACGGTGCCTTCTCGGTTGCCGAATCTGATGCCGATGTTCGCCGAGCGCTCGACCAGGTTGCTAGACACCACGGAGCCAGTGCCCAGAACCGTGATGGCCGCGTCTGTGGTGTCGGCTCGGGCAAAACCGCCGGTGTCAGAGACGTGGTTGGATTGCACCTTGGCGTCATTGGATTCGCGCATCACGATGCCGTATTCGCCTGCGCCGACGACCTTGGATCCAATGACAGACACGCGGGGAGAAGACAGCACGGAGATGCCGATGTCACGCGAGTGCATGGAAATCACGTCCCGCACGCTCGCGTCCGGCGTTTCGATCAGCGTCAGGCCGTTGCCACTCTGCTGTTCGAAGCGCAGGCGTTCAATGCGAACGTTCTTGAGCCACTTGACGGTCAGGCCACTTTCACGCCACGCAGCCTCGATGCCACTGTGCGCTGCGGGCGAGGCGCTGTCCGTGGTCCAGGCCAGCAGTTCCTGGGTGTCTGCGTCGTAGAACCACTCGCCCGGGGTGTCGAGCATCCAACGCTTGCCTTCCAGGATGAAGCCGGCACCGTCGCGAACGGTGAAGGGCAGTTGGCGGTCCAGGGTGATCACGCCGGTGCTGGCGTCGAAGGCTTGGATCTTGGCGGTTTCCACCATCCATTGCGTCGTCTTGACGTGGACCGTCGCGCCGATCAGGTCACGCGAGGCCAGCGCTGCCAGGTCGGCGGGCTTGAGCTTGAAGCTCTGGCGAGACGCCAGGTTCACGGCGAGCGCGTATTCGGCTCCCACGCCCTTGAAATTGGGGTAGCGGGCAGGGATTTGAGGGGAGCCGTCGATGAAAAAACGGGTCACTGGGGTGCTGGCTGCACGAGTGTAGATGGGCCGGTCGTCGTCGGCGACGCGGCTCCAGCCGGTGGTGGGCACCCAGTCCGATGCGCGGATGACCGGGCGGATGTTGTTGGAGCAGTCGCCGTAGGCGCCGATCAGGAAATCGCCCGTGCGGCTGAAGGCGGACGTGATCTCGAGGCTTTCGCGCCAGACGGAGCCGCACTTGAGCAGCAGTGCATCACCCGCCTGAAGCGGCGCAGAAGATGCCTTGGCGAGCGTGCGCCAAGGTGCGGCCAGGGTGCCAGGGTTCGAGTCGTTGCCGTTTTCGCGGTCCACGTAATAGCCGGTGCCGGTGAAAACGGGCATGTAGCCCGAGCTGTCAGCGGTCGGGGTCGTGGCTCGGCTGCGCTGGTCGGGCAGCAGCAAGGGGGCCGACACCCAACCGGTGCCCCGGATCACCCAGGAAACCGGCGTGGCGGTGCTGCCGCCAGCCAGGGCTGATGCGGTCGCGGTCTCCGAGGCGTCGGTGGTGACGACCTTTTGTGTGGTTGCCTTGTCGTCTGGGGTGCTTTCGCCACCACCGCCACCGCAAGCGCTCAGCGCAAACAGAGACGAGACCAGGGACATCAGCAGGAGGGAGCGATTGATCGGCTTCATGGGTACCTGATGGGTGACTGGGGCGCCTGGCGCCTTTCGAATGATTGGATTGTCCTTGATTCGCATCCTGGGCAGCAGTTGGGCAAACGGATGAGGGGGTTTCTTCGTTGAAAACTCCCGTCCGGTCCCCCTGGGCAAGGGGGGGCGCAGCTTGCGTGGTTACCCTGTGTGCGTTGAATGTGCGCCGTGGCGCAAACCCCGCCGCGATACATGTGTTTCTTGCTGTTTCGCGGCGATGGCGAAAAACTGAAAACCCGCGCAGATATTGCGTTCAAACCCTTGAGCCTGCGGGGCA
The DNA here is from genome assembly GCA_005502875.1 of Comamonadaceae bacterium 2PF. Taxonomy (GTDB): domain Bacteria; phylum Pseudomonadota; class Gammaproteobacteria; order Burkholderiales; family Burkholderiaceae_C; genus Aquabacterium. The sequence continues at coordinate 25,810 of SCMV01000027.1, forward strand.
GGAGCCGTTCATCACGAAGGCATTTCGCCCGAACACGCCAGCCACCGTGGCAAATCGGCAAGGTTGGCGATTTTGGGGATGCCGGGGTCGAATTCGGGGCGTTGTGAGGTGGTCAACCCGTTGCCTGTCAACACCAGCACCGGCTGGCACCCGGCTGCCTTGGCGGCCTGCATGTCGCTCCAGGAGTCACCAACGAACACGGCCTGCTCAATGGGCACGCCCAGGTCCTGACAAGCCGCGATGAGCATGCCCGGCTGTGGCTTGCGGCAAGCACATCGTTCGTCCGGGTGGTGCCGACAGTCGTAGATGCGTGGTGCAGGCGCGCCTGCTGCCCGAACCAGCTCGCGCAAGCGCGCGTGCATGGCGTCCAACTCATGCTCTGGCACGAACCCTTTGGGCACGCCGGCCTGGTTGGTGGCGATGGCCACCGGGTAGCCCTCACGCGACAGGCGAACGATGGCTTCGATGGATCCGTCGATGGGGGTCCACTCCTGCAACGACCGGATGTAGTTCGGGCTGTCGTGGTTGATGACGCCGTCGCGGTCCAGGATGACGAGTGAGAACTTCATGGGGTCGGCACTTGTGCGGGCAGCTCGATTTGGGCTCGTCGGTAGTCATCCGGCACCCCGATGTCGATGAAGTAGCCATCCGAGCGGTGCGCGAAAGGCCGCAGATCAGGCAGGTGCTTGGCCACGAAGTCCGTCTCGAAGGAGAACGCCTCTGGCAGGTCAAAGGACGAGAACAGGTCGCGACGCAGCGCGTACACGCCGGCGTTGATCAAACCGGGCCCGGCGCCGGTTTTCTCGCCAAACACCACGATGCGGTGGTCTTGCACCACGCAGCGTCCGTAGCGGGCGGCGTCGTCCACCCACCGGGTGACCATGGCCACGGGCGCCCCGGCCTGTTCAGCCTCGCCCAGGAACTCGCCGTACGGCATGTCCAGCCAGGTGTCGCCGTTGATGACGAGCACCCATTCGGTTCTGGCCGCAGAGAGCGCCTTGCGGATGCCGCCGCCTGTTCCCAGGGGGGTGTCTTCTCGCACGCAGGTGATCTCCAGGCCCGCGAAACCCGCGCCGTACCGCTCTTCGATCAGGTGCGCCATGTGCCCCACGGACAGGATCACGCGGGATGCGCCTTGAAGGGCCAGGCGTTGCAGCAGGTGGTCGAGGAAGGGGCGCCCCGCAACGGGAGCCATGGGTTTGGGGACGTCGGCAACCACCTCGCGCAGGCGGGTGCCAAAGCCCCCGGCCAGCACGATGACGTCGTGGGCCAATGCCTGCGACATGGTCATCACTCGGCTTTCGGGTGGACGATGGCTTCGACCAGGCCGCACAGGACGTGGCCGAGCAGGATGTGGGATTCCTGGATGCGTGGCGTGGAGGTGGACGGCACGCGCAGGCAGATGTCAACCGCGTCGCGCATCTTGCCGCCGGTGGCACCTGTCAGTGCCACGGTGCGGATGCCCATGCGGCGCGCTTCTTCGAAGGCCAGCAACACGTTGGGCGAGTTACCCGAGGTGGACATCCCCACGAGGACGTCGCCCGGCCGACCGCAGGCTTGAACCTGGCGGGAGAACAGGTGCTGATAGCCGTAGTCGTTGCCGATGGCCGTCAGGATGGAGGTGTCCACCGTCAGGGCGAAAGCGCCGATGCCAGGGCGGTCGTAGTTGAAGCGGCTGACGAACTCGCCCGCCATGTGCTGGGCATCGGCAGCGCTGCCGCCATTGCCCATGAACATGACCTTGTTGCCCGCCTGGCAGGCCTCGGCGCACCACACCGATGCTTGCTGAAGCAGCTCGATGAGCTGCTCATCGCGCACCACGGCTTGTTTGACTTCCAGCGATTCTTGCAGCCACGACTGCACCAAATTCTTCAACCCAGCGTCCACGATTGAGCCCCCACAGGAGTGAAATGAAAGTTCATGACCTGACCTTCGAACTGGGCCAGGCGTTGGATCAGTTGCATGCGGTGTTCAGGCGGCACGAAGAACATCATGAAGCCGCCACCGCCTGCTCCAGAAATCTTGCCCGACAGGGCGCCGGCGGCGAGGGCGGCGTCGTAAACGCCATCGATCATCGCGTTGCTGATGCCTTGGGCCATTTGCTTTTTGGCCACCCACGAGCGGCCCAGGATGTTGGCGTAAGCGCTCAGGTCTCCACGCAGGATCGCTTCCTTCATGGACACCGCGTCGTGCTTGAGCGCATGCATGGCTTCGATCGAACGCACATCGGCGCGCTCGGTGTTGTCGATCTGCTTTTGGATGATGGCAGCTGATTCGCGAGACTGCCCTGTGTAGTACAGGACGGTGGAAGCTTCGAGCTCGTTGACCACCCACTCTTTGATGCGCAGCGGGTTCACCAGCACCCGACCTTCGGCGCCGAACTCGATGAAGTTGAAGCCACCGAACGCCGCAGCGTATTGGTCCTGCTTGCCGCCGGACATCTTCAGGTCTTCGCGTTCGATCTCGAAAGCCAGCCTGGCGAGCTCGTATTCGCCCAGCCCCAGGTTGAGCCATTCGGCATAGGCCTGCAAGATGGCGACGACCATGGTCGAGGAGGTGCCCAGACCGGAGCCGGCGGGGGCGTCGGCGAAGGTGGTCAGGGTGCAGGCCAGGGGCTTGCCACCGTTGAACTGCCGAACCACCCTGCGATGGATGCCGCGGTGCAGGCGCAGCGGGTCGGAGTCGGGCATGTCGGTCTCGGCGTCCAGCAAGACCTCTTCCAGGCGATCGGTGGCCCGAAAGCACACCTTGCCATCGTCTCGAGGTTCGATGATGGCCTGTGCGTAGAGGTCGATGGTGGCGTTGAGCACGCAGCCACCGTGCACGTCGCTGTAGGGGCTGACGTCGGTGCCGCCGCCTGCCAGGCCGAGGCGAAGGGGAGCACGAGCACGAAAGATTTTTGTCATGTTCTGGTTCCCTTTGGATGGGATTTGGTTTGCCTTCGAAGTACGGAGGCAGTTTGAGCGTTATCTCATGCAGGGTGTTTCAGGATGATTTCCAGAACACCACGTGCCATGGCCTCGACGGTGAAATGTTCGAGAAAGGTCGCGTGAGCCTTTTTCCCCATTTCTTCACTGGCTTGCGTTGACATCTCCAGCCAGCGCTTGAGCGTGCCGGTGGTGCCCGCCAGCGTGTCCTCACCCACGATGCCCCCGCCACCAGCTTCGATTTCCCGCCAGATGTTGACCTTGTTGGAGATCAGCACAGGTTTGCCGCAGCCCATGGCCTCGGCCACGGCGATGCCGAAATTCTCCTGATGCGAGGGCAGCGCGAACGCGTCTGCTGCGTGGAATGCACCCCACTTGTCGTCGCCGGAGAGCATGCCGAGCCACTGCACGCGCTCGCCCATGCCGCTGTCCCGGGCCATTTTGAGCAAGGGCTGGCACAGGCCCGCCTCGTCAGGGCCGACCAGGACCAGGTCGACATCGGGGTGCTGCCGAGCCAGCCCGAGGAAGGCCTGCACGAGCAGGTCAGGGCCCTTTTTCTCGTGCATGCGCCCGAGGAACAGGACGATGCGCCGATCGCGGTATTGCGGAAAGCGTGTCAGGAAGCGCTCGCGCAGGGCCTCACCGTCCTGCGGGGGCAGGCGGGTGCCGAAGGCGCTGACTTCCTGGGTGCAGCGGTACAGCCAGAACGATTCATGCGAGAGGATGCGCTCTTCTTCACACGTGAAGATCACGGCAGCCGCGTCGCGCAAGACCCGGTACTCCGCCCAGGGCCAGTACAGCCATTTTTTGAGGTGTTTGAGCGGGTAGTGCCGCTTGAACCAGGGGTCCAGCATGCCGTGGCTGAAGACGAAGTACGGTGTCTTCGATCCGCGCAGCGCACGCCAGGTGCCAAAGCCGTTGTACTGCCACAGCCCGTCCACGATCACCGCGTCGTAGTGGGGTGCGTGCTCGCGCAGCCAGGGCACGAGCTTGGGTGAATAGCGGTAGTGCCCTTTGGCGGGGCCAAGCGCATGCACGGGCAAGGGAAACGACGCCAGCCAATCGGAGCCCGCCTCATCCAGGCACGCGACCTCGACGGTGTGGCCCCAGGAACTGAGCATGGCCCCCATTTGTCTGACCCCTTCCACCGGCCCGCCGGTGCGGGGGTCGACGGATGGCAGGACATGCAGCAATTTCATGTTGACTTACTTCAGGGTGGCTCGGCCACCCACTCGGGGTTTGACGGGGCGGCAGGGCGAGCCAACGCACAGCATGCGCGGCGGCATGTCGCCAAAGACCGAGCTGCGCGCGCCGATGACCGCACCTTCTCCGATGGTCACGCCGGGTGCGATGAACACGTCCGCCGCGACCCAGGCTTGTGAGCCGATGGCGATGGGCCGACCCCGGATGGGGAAGTCGACCTGCTCGTGATCGTGGTCGCCCGCGCACAGGTGGCTGCGTTGCGAGACCACGGCGTGATCGCCGATGACGATGGGCCCGAGGCTGTAGAGGATGGCGTCGTCGCCGACCCAGGCGCGTTCGCCGATGGTGACTTTCCAGGGGTAGGTGACGGTGACGGTGGGGCGGATCACCGTGTGTTGCCCCACCTGAGCACCAAAGGCCCTGAGCAGCATCGCCCGGAAACCGTAGGCGAACTGAGGAGACCAGCGGAACAGCGTTGCTTGCACGAGCCACCAGAGCTGGACGTACCAGCCAGGTCGGCCCCGAAACCCCGGGGGCAGTCGAAAGCGCGCCAGGTCCTGGACGTCAAGGTTGTTCGAGCGCATGCAGGGCCTGGTTGAATCGTTCGAAGACGGCGGTCTCGCCGTAGCGTTGGCACACCGCATGGCGAAGCGCGGACAGCTCGGCGTGGCGGCGCGCGTAGAGCGCGGGCGCGCGCTGCATGGCGTGAACCAACTCGTTGACGGAGCCGTCAAAGGTTTCGATGTGGCCGGCCAGGTCGAGGTCGATCGCCGGCAATGGCGTGGTGATCAGCAGGGCGCCACTGGCCAGGGCTTCGCAAACCTTGAAGGGGAACACGCCGTTGTCCATCTCGGTGATGGCGGCGTGTGGGTTCACGATGGCATCGCAACCCGACATCAAGCGGATGACATCGCGGTGTGCGACGGCGCCGTGGAACTCGATGGCATCCGGGTGACGCTCGGCGATGTCGCGCAAGCGATCGGTCAGGCTGCCAACGCCGGTGACGACCAGCTTCCAGCGCTCTGGCATGCGCGGCACCAGCTCCAGCAGGGTCTGAACGCCCTTGTCCACTTCCAGGCCGCCGAAATAGCCCAGGCGATGGGTGGCGCCGGAGAAACGTTCGCGATCTGGCAAGGTGGCGATGGCGTCCTGCAGCACCGAGGGAAGCAGGAAACTTTGCTGCACGCGCGATGCGTACTGCCGCATGAGGTCGGCGTTGACGAACGTCACCATGTCTGCGCGAGGCAGCAGGCGCTGGAAGTACCACTGATCGAGGTGCGGCTTGGGGTTGAGTCCGCGGTGGCGAGCCAGGGGCAGGTCTTCGAGCTCCAGGATCAAGCGCGCGCCTGTGCGCGCCTGCAGCGCCATGCCCCAGCGTGCCTCGAAGGCGTAGGAGTTGTACAGCCAGATCAGTTGCGGTTTGCGACGGGCGAGCTCGTCGATGAGCGAGCCCGCGTGCAGGACATTGAACAGCTTGCCGACCTTGCGATGTGGCAGGCATGCCGGGCGCCAAAGGGTCACCGCTGACTCGCCCACCACCGCTGCCTGGCCTTGCACTGGCGGAGCCAGGCGTTGCTCGGGGTGCCCGCTGTCGACGTAGTGCAGCTCGTAGCCCATGCGCTGCAGCAGCTTGGCCACCAACTCGATTTTTTTGGTGGCGCCGAGGTGTTCCGCCGGGAACCCTGGTGAGTAAGACGCCATCAGGACTGCCACGGGCTTCATGTCGTGACCTCGGCTGGTTGCGACTTGATCAGTGCGTGAACGGCCTGTTCGAACTTGCCCAGCACGGCCTCGTGCGACAGGTTCGCGAGCGCATGCTGGCGGCCGACGGCACCAAGGCGAGCTTGCTCTTGAGGCGAGCTGGCGAGGTCTCGGATGGCGCAGGTGAGGGCAGCTGCGTCACCTGGCTCGACCCGCACACCGCATTCCGCCAGGACCTGACCCAGCTGGGTTTGCAGCGAGGCCGTGCCGATCACCGGTTTGCCGCTGGCGAGCATGCCGGTGAGTTTCGATGGCATCACCAGGTCTGCTGCATCGGCCCTTTGGGGCAACACATGGATGTCTGCCATGTTGAGCAAGTCGTTGAGCAACTCAAGCGGTTGCAGGGGCAGCCACCGCACGTTGTTGAGGTCAGCCGCGTGGGCCTTGAGCGTGGCTTCGGCGGCGCCAGCGCCCACCATGACGAACTGAATCTGCGGCTCAGCCTGCAGTGCCCTGGCCGCATCCAGGACCACCTCGATCCCCTGCTTTTGCCCCAGGTTGCCGGCATACAGGACCACGGTGGCGTCTTCAGGCAGCCCCGCCAGCTGTCGGCAGGGGTTGAGGGCGCGCGGGGTTTGCAGTGGGTGGATCGTCGAGACGTCCACCCAGTTGGGGAACTCGACGATCCGGTGGTGATCGACCCCTTTTTGCGCCAGGCGTTCCACCATCTTCTGGGAGATGCTGGAGACGCGGTCAAAGCGGCGCATCAACCAGGATTCGATGCCCAGTGCCAGGCGTTGCAATGTTTTGCCTCGCCCGCCCATGCCCATCGCGTGCATGGCGTCCACCTCGAAGTCCTGGACGTGCAACCACACGGGGGTGCGGGTCAGCTTGCCCACCAGCCATGCGCCAGGGGCGCAAGCCAGAGTTGGCACGACCAACATGATCACAGCGGGTCGTTGCCTCAGGCTCTGCCACAGCAGCGCCGGGAAGCTGGTGATGGCGAAGCTGATCAGGTGCAGCATGCGCGTCTTGCCCGAGACCTTTTGTGGCACCCACAGCGGGCAGCGCAGCACGCGCAGCTTGTCCTGCGACAGCGCCTTGTCCGTGCTGTAGCGCCATCCCACGTAGCCCTCGCGGATGGCCCACTCGGGGTAGTAGGGCGGCGCCGTGACGACCTGGACCTGGTGCCCGCGAAGGGCCAGCCAGCGCGCCATCTCACCCGAGTACTTGCCGATGCCCGTGAGCTCGGGCTCGTAGTTCAGGCCGTACAACAGGACCGAGAAGGCGGGCTGTTCTGCGCCAGGGGGGCTCACGCGAGCGCCTGCGACCGAGGCGTGATGGCGGTCGTCAGGCGATGGGGGGTGTGATGCGCGAATCATGACGATGAGATCACCGTGGTCGACGAGCCGTTGGGGGGCTCATTTAATGCGCTGCCCGGAGACTTGCTGGTGGGCTTCAAAGCTCTGGCGACACGCAAATAAATCAGCACAGCGAAGCAGACCCAGAACGCCTTCTGGAATGTTTCGATGATGAGCAAGCTGTGCGCAATGGAGAAGACCAGCAGGACAGCAGTGAGAAGTCCCAGCACCTTCTGTAGAAAGTTGCCTTCTTGCCTGGCGCTGCGCATGATCAGTTCGGCACAGAACCCAAGCAGGAACATCACCACTGGTACGATCGTCCAGCCGACATCCAGGGCCAGGTCCCGCAAAAAAGTCGGCCAAACGTTGTCGCCGTAACCCATGACACGCAGGTAGCGTGTCGCTTCCAGACGAATGTCTGTGACAGTCTGCTGTTCTTTGACTTGACCCATGCGACGCATGGCGAAAGTTACAGGGCCGGAGAAGTTGTACTGCCCCCAATACGGACCAGGAAACTGGCCATTGGGCATGTCGTAGTAGTAAGTGAACGTTGTTAGCGGCACAGTGAGATAACTGAAGCTCAACAGCGCATATTGCATCTCCTCGTTGCCACCAATCAGCTCCTCGATCAGAGGTGATGGCGACGCCCGATGGTATTGGTACAACGAAACCAGTGGCGGGGTCTCGCCGATGCGGTCCTTGATGAAAGTTGTCGCAAAAAACCAGACCGAGCTGACTGCACCAAATATCAAGAGGGTGTAGACGCCGCCCCTGGCTCGCCCTAGCCCATTGTTGATGTATTGAAAGATGGTGCGCTTGGGGTCCATCAAAGCGCCGAGGATGGCGCCCATCACGAGCAGGATGATGCCCATGCGACCACCTTGGATGAGTAAGGCGTTGAAGGCAACCATCACAATGGAAAAAAACGCACCAGCGATCAAAAGCTGCAACTGCCACCGCTTGAGTTCGAGCTTCGTTGCGACCCCGGCTGCAATCAGGCACACGTAGACCGTGGATGCAGATGACAGGAACTCGAATGATGCGAAAGGTCCACCCCTCATGAGGGCCGAGTTCGCAAATTTCTCGATGCGGATGGTCTCCAGTCCTTCTCCGCTCAGGCGCTCCCACAGCCCGACTCGGCTGGTTGCCAAGCCGTCGTAGATGGCAAAGAACGTACCCAACACACCAACGAAACCAATCGCGACCAGCATCGGCAGCGTGATCCTCAACTCGTCTGCGGCAGCGTCCTTGGGGCGGCTGGCGCGGGGCACCAGCAGCACCCCGATCAGGAATGCGGTATGGCAGAGCAGGATGTAGAGGATGTGCCGCGCCTCGACGTGCTCGCGGTTGATGAAGATCGGCAGCGCATAGGCGATGCTCTGGATCACCCAGGTGCCCGTCAGCAGCACGACCGGATCGGTGTACCAAACCACGTTCTGACGGCTCAGCTTCAGCATGCCGCGGCGGATCAACACCAGCGACAACAGCAGCGCCGCCAGCACATACCCCATCTCATTCATAAGCATGTCCTCGCGTGTGGCTCACCGTGTGCGCTTCCATTGTTTGCTGCCCTGGTCGAACCGGATGGCATTGTCGTAGCCCAGCGCCCTGATGGCAAAGGGGGGCAGGCTGGCCAGGACCTTGTCTGCGAGGATGAAGGCGCGATCTGACAGCGACAGGGGGCCGTCGCAGACCTGCGTCAGCTCCGCAAAGTAGCGGTCCTTGGCCTCTGACAGCTGACCGGGCTGGATGCTGAAGGCAGCCAGGGCGCTGTTGACCGCCAGCAGCTCGTTCTGGCGCGACATGCACACCCAGAGGTAATAGTCCCCCACCAGCTTGAGCTGTCGCAGGCGCGACACGTCCACGCTGGACCACAGGCTGCTGCGCCAGAAGGTCGATTCCTGCTGGATGTAGGGCAAGCGAGGGCCGTAGGCGCCACGCTGGATCAGCCCAGACCAGTAACGCCGGGTGCGCTCGACCTGGAACACCTGACCTCGCTCGTTGCGCAACACGGAAAGCCCTGTGAGCCAGTTCACCGTCGGGTCTTCCAGGGATTCAGCCACGACATCGAATGCCCACGGGAAGTACATGTCCCCGGCGTTGATGTAGGACTGCACCTCGCCGGTGGCGTGCTCGAACCCTTTGGCCACGGCGTCGTACATGCCCCGATCGCGTTCGCTGATCCAGGTGATGCGAGGGTCGTTCAGCGAGGCCAGGTACTCCGGCGTGCCGTCTTGGGAGCCGCCATCCACGATGATGTATTGCAGCTCGGCCCGGCCTTCGAGGAAGGCGCTCTGGTTCAGAACCGATGCGATCGTCTCAGGCAGGAAGGGCCGCGCGTTGTAGCAAGGCGTGACCACCGTGAACTTACGCGGGCGCATGCACGTCTCCTGTCGCCTGCGAGATGGGGCCTTGCGATGCTTGCCTGAGGACCTCGACCACGCGCCCGATGCGACGGCCGTCGTAGCAGGCGCGCGCGGCGTCACGCTGGTCCTTCTGGCCTGCGGCCCCAGCCTGGCGTTGCACGATCAGCTCGGCGAACACGGTGGGGTCGTCCGAGATGCCAAAGCACTTTTGCCCCGCTTCGGCCAGACCGGTCATCGCGATGGGGGTGGCCACCAGCCCGGCCGGTGTGAAGAGCATCTCGATGCACTTGGTGTAGACGCCGCTGCCAGCAAAGACCGGGTTGATGAGGACCCGGGCGCTTCGCAAGATGGGCTCGGCTTCAGGCGGGTTCTCGATCAGGGCGACATTGGCTCGCTCAGCCGCTGCGCGCACCTCCGGCGACGGGCGCGATCCGGCGATGAAGGCCTTGAGGTCAGGCAAGCGCTGGCGCAACTGAGGCACGACCTTGTCGAGGAACCACACGATGCCTTCGACGTTGTTGGGCTGATAGAGGTTGCCAAGGTAGCCCACGTGATGGCCCGGTGACCAGTCGGCCTCCTGGCTGACCCGCTGCGCCCAGTTTTGCTCGACCACCAGGGGCAACCATTCACCATGGCGGTGGCCACGGGCATGCCAGTGTTTGGCGTCATCGGGCGAGCAATCGAAATACCAGGCGGAGCTTGAAAAAATAGACTCTTCAAGTTCGTCGATCCCCTGAACGTTGAGCCAGGTGTTGACCCGCTCCTTGATGCCCTTGGCCCGTTCGTGGATGAAGCGCGCGTAGCGGGACTCGATGTTGTGCGACCGGTAGACGATGCGCAGCGCAAAGGCCTTGGCGATCTGCTGTGCAGCCGAGTAGGCGAACGGGCCTTCCAGCAACAGGGCCTGTGGACCGAAGCCCTTGAGGTCACCCTGGACCTTGGCCCAGTCTGCCGGTGTCAGCAGGCGACGGCGAGCATAGCCAGGCAGGCCGAGCGTGAGGTGCGAGTTGGCGAACTTGCCCTTTTCGTCGAGCACCGTGAGCGAATGCAGCACCTGCCGCATGGGGGAGTCGGCCGCAGGCAGCTCTTCGCCCAGCGCTGCGTTGCGCCAGCAAACCAGGTGGATGAGCACCCCTTGCGCTGCCAGGGCCTGCAGGCGGCGCCAGACATCGAGGCGACCGCCGTGGTTCATCGGGTAGGGCAGCTCGTGGTAGACCACCACGAGGCGCAGCGGGGTGGATGCGGCACTCATGCGCTCAGCTCGCTTTCTGCATGGCCTGCATCACCGCCTCAGACTCGGCCCGTGCTGCAGCGTCCATGCGCTTGGCCAGGGTCGGGGTCCAGGTGTGGTGCAGCATGGTGAAGGTCCATCCGTCCTGCTCGGCTTGCGACAGCAGGTACTCCAGCACGTCGCCATGGACGGACTGCACGTACTTCTCGGGGTTCTCGCGCGGCACGAAGTGGTCGAAGAACGCGGGGTGTGCGGCCTGCAGCGTGGGCATCAGCTCGGTGTAGCTTTGCTTTTGTGAGTTGGACCAGAACAGCTGGTCTTTCGGGGCGCGGCCGTCAAAACCCCACAGGCCCACGTGCTTGCTCAGGTTGCAGCCCAGCGGCAACAACAGCTTGTTGAGCACGTTGCCCAGAGGCGGCAGCGAAAAGTTGACCGCCAGGTCGTCGTGCACGCGTGTCTGCGTGCCGTTGGGGATGGGCACCAGGCGGTTCGCGTAGGCGCCGAATTCGCGCCTGACGATGAAGTCGAAGTAGTCGGGGTAGACGAAGAGCACGTCGGGTGACTCGCCCAGGCGCGCATGCAGGTCTTTGCGAAAGGCCCGGGCGAACTCGGTGAACCCGAAGTGGTAGATGGCGTCCCCGGCCGCGACGATGTGCGGCTGGATGTGGTGCCACAACTCGGCATCTCGCACGATGGTGTTGCAGACCACGCGAGCGCCGTCCTGCCAGTCGCGCCCACGGGCCCGCTCCAGCGAGGGGCCGGTGCCGAACACGGTGCAGCGCTCGAAGCCTTGGGCCTTGATGGCCTGGATGTGTTTGATCAGCCGCGCCTGCGCGATGTCCTGTTCCTGGATGCCATGGACATAGGTGCCAGCCTCGCACCAGCTCCAGCCGTCCATCGGGTTGCGGACGTGGTCCACGTTGAAGATGCCGCCGTGCAGGCGTGCCCAGCCGGGCAGGTCATCCAGGGTGGTGCCAAAGAGAAGCACCGGTGCAGGCGACAGCAAGGTGCCCAGGCCGAAGCGACGCGTGACGCGGATGTCGGCGCGGGCTTGAGGGAAGAAGTACGCCGCGCGGGCGGTCACTTCCTTGAGCTCATCGGGGGTGGCGTTGGGCGCGACGATGCTGACGCGAGAGCTGCGCTGCGAGCCTGCGAAGGCATGCACCAGGGCCGAGAAGGTGCCCTTGATGGCTGCTTTGAGGGATGAGGTGAACTTAGCCATGGAACCAGTGGATGGCGAGGGCGGACATGCTGCTCAGCAGGGCCAGGGGCCCCAGCGACGTGCCCTTCTGAAAGGACAGGGCACCGAAGTCGAACGCCCTTGACGAATGCCGGATGGCGTAGGTGCTGTAGAAGGCCAGGTTGACCACCAGCATGGCCAGTGGCAGGCCGATGGCGCCTTGCCAGCGATAGAAGACGAAAGCCAGGACGATCAACAGCACGCCGGTGACGCCGTTGGCGATGTGCCAGACGATGTGGTTGGTCAGGCTGTAGAGCTGGATGTGGAGCGCCCCGACCCGCTCGGCGAAGAAAGCCAGGGACATGACGCACCAGAAAAGTTCTGAAACGAACTGAACCTGGCTGCCCGTGAGCCGCAAGGCAAGCGGCACGACGAACATCACGGCGACGGCGCCCAAGGCGTAGACCCACAGAGACCATGACAGCCCGCGTTTGGCCAGGGCCAGTTGTTCATCCCGGTGCCCGCTGGCCTGCAATTCGGCGAGTCGGGGCAGCTTGCTGTAGAAGGGTGCGGCGCTGAACTGGGTCACCACGGTCATGATGCGCAGGGCCAGCAAGTAGGCAGCGACCTCCGCCGCAGGTGCGACCTGGCTGTACATCACGCCGCTGAACTGGATGATGCCGTTGCTCATCAACATGCCGATGCCACTTCGCCAGGCGGCAGGCCACAAGCTTTGCATCACGTCCGGGTGCGGCGTCGAAGGGGCTTGCCGCAGCGCCGGCATGAAGGTGTAGAGCAGGCGACGCAAGCGCCATGTGTTGAAGAGCAACCAAAGTTGATTGCTGATCACCAACGCCAGCAGGCCGCCATCGAGCATCAGCACCACGAACGAGCAAGCGATCTGGCCTGACGCGGTCAGGATTTCCCATCGCCGCATGGTGGCCACCTGATTCAGCCCCTGAAGGGCTGAGCCGTAGACCTGCCCCCAGATCGCGGCCAAAGAGGTGCTGGCAACCAGCACCCAAGCCAGCCAGGCAGGGCCAGCCTCGGCCAGCTCACCCATGGGTTTGATCAGGGCCAAGGTGCCGCCAGCTGCCAAGAGGACGACGGCGAACAAGCCGCATCGCACGTACAGCCAACGCAGCGTGCCGTAGACCGTCAGCAGCGTTTCCGGGTTGGCTGCCGACGGTTGCCGATCGCGCTTTTCCTGCATGCGCGACAGGTCGGCCAGCGACGCGCCGCCGTTGGCATACGCCAGCATGCGCGAGAAGGTCGGCGCAAGGCCGAAGTCGAGCAGCAGCAAGAGCGTGCTCAAGGTTGCAAACAATTGCCAGATGACGATCTCACCGGGTGAGAACTTCACCAGGACCAGCGGCAACACCAGCATCACCGACATCAGGCGCGTGGCGAGGCTCCCCCAGGTCGTGAACGTCGGGGAGTTCCACAGTCGATCAACGAGGTGTTTCACCTTCTGGCGGACACCTTGCGAAGGGGTCAGCGCTTCCACTGGACGTTTTCCCGGATGACCTTGGCCGGGATGCCGGCAGCGATCGCACGAGCGCTGATCTCCCGTGTCAGCACGCTGGCTGCAGCCAGGATGGCGCCTTGCCCCAGCTGGCTTCCCTTGAGGATCATGCAGCGAGTGCCCACCCAAACCCGATCACCGATCGCGATGTCTGAGCTGGGGTTGATGTGCGTCCCCTGGGCATCAAAGATCGGATGCGAATCGGACGTGCGCACTTCAATGCCGTAACTGAACATGCATTCGCGACCGATGGTGAGCCGACTGGGTTCCCCCCTTGCCAGCAGGACGTTGGGTTGATTCGGTTTGCCCAGGATGGTGGTGCCGGCGGCGACCGTGATCTCGGAATCGTTGGCGAGGATCGAAATGTCCGTCCATGTCAGGCACGCCGTCGCATCGATTCGAATGCGGTTGTTGCTGCCCTGGATGTTGATCGATGTGTCTCGCAACTCGCCATTCAGGCAAAGGTCATTGCCATCGCCTTGGATGTTGATGGACAGGTGTCGGTGAGCGCGCACCGATGCCATCTGCAGTCGGTTGCGCTGGCCTCGCGTCCGCAGGCGATTGCGAAAAAGGGCGAGCTTGAGCCTCGTCGAGATCGGGGGGGTGCCATGGGCCGTCAATTCGACGGCAGCGGCTTTTTTGAGGATGGCGCGCAGCATGACCAACACTCACACCGGGTCGTGCAGGCGACCGCTGATGCCGCCCGACAGGTCGAGGCAGGCCCCGGTCATGAAGGGGCTGCGGTCGGAACAAACGAAGGCCGCCAGCTCGGCGACCTCTTCAGGCGTGCCGATGCGGCCGATGGGGTGGTGGGCCTCGAGTTGTGCAAAGGCTTGCGGTTGGCCATCGAAGCCGGCCTTGAGCATGGGCGTGCCGATGGCCGCCGGGCAGATGGCGTTGACGCGCACCTGGCCACCCAGGTCAACCGCCATGGCGCGCACCATGCCTGAGAGCGCCGACTTGCTGGTGGCGTACGCCACAAAGCCCGGCTTGGTCAGGCGCTCGTGGATGCTGGAGATGGCCAGCACGCTGCCATGACGCGCCTTCAGCTCGGGCAGGAAGGCCTGCGTCAACCAGAAGGGTGCCATCAGGTTGACGTTGAGCGTGGTCTGCCAGTCTTCGGGCGAGAGCTCGGCCGTTGGCTTGACGACCTGGAAGGCCGCGTTGTGCACGATGGCGGAAAGCGCGCCGCGCGTTTCGGCGCGCAAGGCGGCGATCAGCGCGGCACCACCGGCTGTGTCGGGGCTGGACAGGTCTGCCAGGCTGCCCACCACGTGTCCTGGTCGGTCCAGCGTCACGCGGTCGGTGGACACCACCCGCCAGCCCTGGGCTTCGAACACGCTGACGAGCGCGCGCCCGATGCCGCCTGCGGCACCGGTGATCAGCGCGACGCGCTCGCCCTGCGTGCTCATGGCTTGGCCACGCCCAGGAAGCCGAACAGCGTGTCGATGGCGTGCAGGCTGCAGCGCACGACGCCGTCGACGGTGTTGGAGCCATTGTGCGAGCCAAAGATCGTGTTCGGCATGCTGCGCAGCGGCGAGTCCATCGGCAGGGGCTCGACCTCGAAGACATCAAGGCCCACCGAGTGCACGACGCCGTCCTGCATGGCTTTGATCAGCGCGGGCTCGTCGATCAGCGGGCCACGGGCCACGTTGACGATGCGCACGCCCTGCTTGACCTGCTTGAGGACATCGGCGTTGAGCATGTGGTGGCTGCTGGGCGTGAGCGCGCAGGTGAAGGCGATGAAATCGGCCTCACCGATGCGCTGGGGCCAGGGCGCCATTTCGACGCCTGCCGGCGGCGTTTCCTTGTAGAACGGGTCGTAGGCGACGATCTTCATGTCGCTGGCCAGCGCGCGGCGGGCCAGGTTGCGACCGATGTCGCCCATGCCGACGAGGCCCAGTGTGCGACCCGACAGCGACAGGCCGCGGGGCTTGGGCCATTCGCCATTGCGCACGCCACGGTCGATCTGGAAGGTCTCGCGCGCCAGCGCCGAGATGTAGGACATGCCCACATCGGCCACCTCGCCGCCGAACATGTTCGGGCAGTTGATGATGGGCAGGCCCAAGTCCTTGCAGGCGGCGAAGTCGACGTTGTCGACGCCGATGCCCCACTTGACGGCGGCCTTCAAATTGCCGGCCTTGCCAGCGGTGAACACCTCGCGGTTCGCGGGGTCGTCACCGATGATCCAGCCGTCGTGCTGGGGCACGAGCTGCTTGAGTTCTTCGACGCTCAGGGTCTGGACCACGTTGGGCGTGGTCAGCTCGACGCCGGCCTTGGCGAAGATCGGACGGAACTCGTCGATCATGCGCAGCATCGGGGGGCAGGTCACGAGGACTTTCATGGTTCAGGCTCCCTTGTTGGCGTTGCGCGCGACGTACATGGACATGGCCTCGGCCATCTCCCAGCTCTCGGCGTCGTCGATGTCGATGGACTCGGTCTTGCGCTGCTCCAGCATGCGGGCCTTCAAACCAATGCGGGCGTTGGCGGCTGCAAAGCTTGGGCCGGTGAAGACGAAGAGGTTGGAGTTCTCTTCGAACCAGGGCTCGAGGTCCTGCGTGCGGATCAGGTTCTTGGGGTCGTGGTTCACCGCGCTCATGTCGGCGCGGTAGAAGCGCGTCTGGTGCTTGTTGACGGTGAACACCGAGTCGTGCGCGCCGCTGGCCATGCCTTCCTTTTGCAGGGCAATCGCCTGGCGGATGGTGTCGGCCGTCATCAGCGGATTGGTGGTGTGCGTCATCAGGTAGATGTCGGCGGGCACGTTGGCCACGTCGTCGCCCAACACCAGGTTCATGCTGACGAAGTCGCCGCAGATCTCGGGCTTGCGGTCGCGGATGAGCACGCGCTCGCGGTCGACCAGACCGTTTTCGGCCAGGATGTGGCGGGCGTCGGTGTTGATGACGACGAGGTCGATTTCTTCAACGCTCAACAGCGTGTCGAGCACCCACTGGAACAGCGGCTTGCCGTTGAAGAGGCGGAAGTTCTTGCCCTTGACGCGCTCGCTGTTGGCCTTCATGGGCAGCAGCGCGACGATGCGGGGTTTCGTGGAAGTCATGACAGCAATGCCTTGAGAGACAACTTAACGGGGATAGAAATAGCTTTCCTTGTGCTCACGCGACATGCGGCGGTGGAAGTGGTTGCCGCGGTAGGATCCGGTGAACTGCATGAAGCGGTAGGTCAGGATGGCCTTGAAGTGCTGGCGCATGCAGCGCTGCTGCAGGGCCGCGCCGAGGTCGAGGAAGACGGCGCTGAAGAAGTAGCGCGAGACGTCGGCCCAGCTCAGGTGCACCTCGGGCATGATGTACTGCAGGGCAATGGCCTCGCGCTCGAAGCGGCGACGCACCTGCGTCCAGCTCTCGCTGTGCAGGTGGTACACCGCAGCCGGTGCCACATAGGCAATCTTGTGGCCGCAAGCCACCAGGCGCTTGGCCAGGTGCATGTCTTCCAGGCCGGTCAGCTCCTCGTCGAAGGGGTGGTCGACCCAGACAGACTTGAGCATCGCCGCGTTGGCGTTGTTGCAGTAAAAGCCCTTCTGCGGGATCTTGGAGACGGCCGGGAAGTACTTGCCGAAGATCTGGCACTCGCTGAAATGGCTGTCCTCGTTGCCCACCTGGCCGCCGTAGGTGTAGGCGATGTCGTCCTGGCCCAGTGGTGCCACCAGGTCGGCGATCCAGCGCGGGCCGGTCGGGATGCAGTGGCCGCTGACGAACACCAGCGCATCGCCGGTGGCGGCGGCGCAGCCGATGTTCAGCGACCGACCGAAGGAGAACTCCTCCTTCTTGATCGGCACGACCCGGGTCGGGAATTCATTGGCGATCTTGACCGTGTTGTCGGTGGAGCCGGAGTCCACGATCACGGTTTCGATCTCGATGCCATCGCGGTGCTGGTTCTGGATGCCTTCGAGCAAGGCACGCAGGTGCTTTTGCTCGTTGTACGTGCGGATGACGATGCTGACCTTCATGGCGAGGGGATCATTGCTTGACCAGGTCGGCCTCGTTGCCCAGCAGCATGGCGCGGGTCTTGGCGGGAGAGGCCGCGATCAGGTCGGCGATGAAGCGGTCTTGCAACTTGTACGCTTGCGCTTTGTCGGTGTTGATGGTCGACACACGCACCAGCAGGCCATCAGGGGTGTAGCCTTTGATCAGCCCATTCTTGACGCGGGCCACGTTCTGCTCGAACCAGCCGCGCACCAGGTAGTCGCCAGAGCGGATCCAGTAGGTGATTGGCTCGTTGCGGGGCCCGAGCTTGGCCACCAGGCGCATGTTCGGGATGTCGAGCTTGCCGCCTTCGACCAGCGTGTTGCTCTTGGTGGGGGTGTCGATGACGAAACCCTGGCCCACGTAGCAGACCTCAGGCTTGTGCACCTGCATGGCGCGGCTTTGATCCGCACCGTAGGCCAGCGACAACATGACGCGTTCACCCTTGTCATTGACGTAGGTGCGCGAGAGGTTGTCGGTGTAGTAGCGCGCCAGCGAGGCCAGCACCTCGGGGTTGACGATCTGCTGAACGGCCGCGGGCTCCAGGTACCAGGCC
Organism: Comamonadaceae bacterium 2PF; assembly: GCA_005502875.1. Lineage (GTDB taxonomy): Bacteria > Pseudomonadota > Gammaproteobacteria > Burkholderiales > Burkholderiaceae_C > Aquabacterium. The sequence goes on from SCMV01000027.1 coordinate 43,837, forward strand.
CCGAACGACTTGGGCACCAGTTCCTCGAGTGAGGTTTCTGGCTTCTGCCCGGGTGCGTAGAGCTGCTTGGGCGTCAGGGCGATGGCGGTGGCGGCGGCCGCCACCATCACGCCGGTCAGGACGAAAGCACGGATCCTCATGGGGCTCAACCTTGTTTGCTCAGGAAGTCCTGGTAGGCCAGGGCAATGCCATCTTTCAGCGTGGTGCTGGCTTTCCAGCCCAGGCCGGTCAGGCGCGAAACGTCCATCAGCTTGCGGGGCGTGCCGTCAGGCTTGCTGGTGTCGAAGGTCAGGTCGCCAGCGAAGCCGACCACCTCGACCACGGTTTGGGCCAGCTCGCGGATCGTCACGTCGGTGCCGGTGCCGATGTTGACGAGCGGGCCGTCGTAGCCCTTTTCCATCAGGTGCACGCAGGCGTCGGCGAGGTCGTCGGCGTAGAGGAACTCGCGCATGGGCGTGCCGGTGCCCCAGACCACGAGTTCGCGGTCACCGCGTTGCTTGGCTTCGTGGGCCTTGCGGATCAGGGCGGGCAGCACGTGGCTGTTGTTGAGGTCGTAGTTGTCGTTGATGCCGTAGAGGTTGGTGGGCATCACCGAGATGTACTGGCGACCGAACTGGTGGTTGTAGGCCTCACAGAGCTTGATGCCGGCGATCTTGGCGATGGCATAGGGCTCGTTGGTGGGCTCGAGCGGGCCGGTCAGCAGGCAGTCTTCGCTCAAGGGCTGGGGAGCCAGCTTCGGGTAGATGCAGCTCGAGCCCAGGAACATCAGGGCTTGCGTGCCGGCCAGGTGGGCGCCATGGATCAGGTTCGCCTCGATGACCAGGTTCTGGTACAGGAAGTCGGCGCGGTAGGTGTTGTTGGCCTGGATGCCACCCACCTTGGCCGCTGCGATGAACAGGTAGTCGAACTTCTGCTCCGCCAGGAAGGCGTGCACGGCCGCCTGGTTGAGCAAGTCCAGTTCGCTGCGTCCACGGGTGACCACGTTGGTGTAACCAGCGGCCTGCAGGCGGCGCACGATGGCGCTGCCCACCATGCCGCGGTGACCCGCGACGAAGATCTTGGCGTTCTTGTCCATGGCTCGCTGACTCACTCGTGGTAGTCGTAGGCCTGGAAACCAGCCGACTTGACCAGGTTGTCGCGCTTGGCCGAGGTGTAGTCGCTTTCGACCATTTCCTTGACCAGCTCGGGCAGGGAGATCTTGGGCGTCCAGCCCAGCTTCACGCGGGCCTTGGTCGGGTCGCCCAGCAGGGTCTCGACTTCGGTGGGGCGGTAGTAGCGGGGGTCAACCCGCACGATGACGTCGCCGACCTTGCACTTGGCCAGCAGCTCGCCATTGACGGGCTCGACCTTGGTCACGCGACCGACTTCCTGCTCGGCTTCGCCTTCGAAGGTCACGGTGATGCCCAGCTCCTTGGCGGCGAACTCGACGAACTGGCGCACGCTGAACTGCACGCCGGTGGCGATGACGAAGTCTTCGGCCTTGTCTTGCTGCAGCATCAGCCACTGCATCTCGACGTAGTCCTTGGCGTGGCCCCAGTCACGCAGGGCGCTCATGTTGCCCAGGTGCAGGCAGTCCTGCAGGCCCAGGGCGATGCGGGCGATGGCGCGGGTGATCTTGCGGGTCACGAAGGTCTCGCCACGCAGCGGGCTTTCGTGGTTGAACAGCACGCCGTTGCAGGCATACATGCCATAGGCCTCGCGGTAGTTCACCGTGATCCAGTAGGCGTACATCTTGGCCACGGCGTAGGGGCTGCGCGGGTAGAAGGGCGTGGTTTCCTTCTGGGGGATCTCTTGCACCAGGCCGTACAGCTCGGATGTGGAGGCTTGGTAGAAGCGGGTCTTCTTTTCCAGGCCCAGGATGCGGATGGCTTCGAGCAGGCGCAGGGCACCGATGCCGTCGCAGTTGGCGGTGTACTCGGGCTCTTCGAACGAGACGGCCACGTGCGATTGGGCCGCCAGGTTGTAGATCTCATCGGGTTGCACCTTCTGGACGATGCGCACCAGGGAGGTGGAGTCGGTCAGGTCGCCGTAGTGCAGCACGAAGTTGCGGTTGTCGACGTGCGGGTCCTGGTAGAGGTGGTCGATGCGGTCGGTGTTGAACAGCGAGGAACGGCGCTTGATGCCGTGCACCTCGTAGCCCTTCTTGAGCAGGAACTCGGCAAGGTAGGCGCCGTCCTGGCCGGTCACCCCTGTGATCAATGCGACTTTTTTACTCATGATGCTGCTGCTGGAAGGAATGGATCAAAACTCGTTGACGGCAACGCCAACGATGCTCACGGAAGATTTTTTGACCGACGTGATGAGCTTTTTCATGTCGTCGGTGCGGCTGGTGTCGCGACGGGCCACCACCACGGCGGCACCGCACGCGGCGGCGATCACGCGAGCGTCGGAGCCGGCCGAGGCGGCAGGGGTGTCAACGATCACGTAGTCGAATTTGTTGAGAAGCTCTTTCATGAAGAGCCCGAAAGCCGGGCGTTGGACCAGCTCGAGCGGGTTCGGCGGGGTCACGCCCACAGGCAGCAGGAACAGGCTGGGCAGGTCGGGCACCGGGCGGATGACGTTGCTGGCCGATCGGCCTGAGAGGATGCCGCTGAGGCCAACCTTGCTTTTGATGTTGAAAAGCTCATGCAGGCGAGGCGAGCGCATGTCGGCGTCGACCAGCAGCGTGCGTCCACCCAGCTGGCTGAATGCCACCGCCAGGTTGGCCGCGAGGTAGGACTTGCCGTCACCCGTGGCCGCGCTGATGATGGCCGCCGCCTTCTTCTTGCCCTCTGCTGCGAACACGCTCGAGATGAGCTGGCTGCGCAGGTCGCGGAAAGCTTCGGCGGATTCGCTGAATGGGTGGGACGCGGCCACCAGTTCTTCGCTGATCTTCTGTTCAGCCGTGGATGGTGAATACGGATAATGAAACTGTTGCGACAGGGCCCACAGCACGTCTTCGCGCTTGACGAGGCCCAGTGCCACCGCGGCTTCGCCGAACTTGACACCATGTTCGCGCTGGTAGACCAGGACTTCCTCAACCTGCTCGGGGCTCAGGTTGTTGGCATCACGGATGATGTCGCCAATGGACTTCTCGGCAGGGCGTTGCGTGGTGCTGCCCGGATTGGGGGTCGGAATCATGTCGTGAACGGCCTTTAGCTGCGGGGGGCGGTCAGTTCGGGCAGGGTGCGCGATTCGGTGTCGGTGACGGTTTTCTTGCGCCACGGCAGGGCCCGGGGTTCAGGCTTGTTGCGCGTGGGGATCGAGCCCAGCACAGGCAGTTCCAGCAGTTCCGTGACGTCGAAATCGGTGCGCAGGCGGCGATCGCGGATTTCCAGCAACAGGCCCACGATCACGGACAGCATGCCACCCGCCAGCACGGCCAGGACCATGTTGATCATGATGCGAGGCGAGGAGGGCTCGGACGGCGGCATGGCCTGCTTGATGACGGAGACGTTCGTCTGGTTGCTCTGGCCTTCGATGGCCACCTGGCTCAGGCGCGCGTTGATGGTCTCGTAAGCGCGCTGGGCACTTTCGACATCGCGCAGCAGCACCGATGCCTCGTCGCGTTGCTCTTTTAGCTTGAGGATCTTTTCGCGCTGCTGTTCCAGGGCCTCGCGGATCTGGGCTTCGCGCTGTTGGCTCACGGCGCTGTTGATGGCCACGCTGGTGTTCACGCGGCTGGCTTCGGCGGCGATGCGGTCGCGCAGTTCGTTGATGCTCGCCTGCGCTTCGATGACCTGGGGGTGGGCCGACCCAAGGCGAGAGTTCAGCTCCTTCAAGCGCGCCTCCTGCCGGGACATCTCGGCTTTGAGCGTCGAGACCACGGGGTTGTTGAGCACTTCCTGGCTGCTGCTGCTGACCTTGGATTTGCGGCTGCTGGCTTCGGCGCTCATGGTTTGCACGGCAACCAGTTGTGAGGACAGCTCATTGAGTCGGGCGTTTTCAACGTCCAGGCGCTCGTCGGTGGCGATGAGCCCTTTTTCTTTCTGGTAAGCAGACAAACGAGTTTGCGCGGCCTCCAGGCGCTCACGGGCCAGCTTGGCCTGAGCTTCGAACAGCGCGCCAAACTGGCGAGCCGGCTCGATGCGCAACTCCAGTGTGGTGTTGATGTAGCTCTGCACAAAAGCGTTCGCGATGGCTGCCGCGAAGTTGGGGTCAACGGCTTCGTAGGAGAACGAAATGACGCTGGATTCTCGCGAGGGACGCACTTCCAGGCCGGCTTGAAGCAGGCCTGCAATCCACGCTTCGAAAGAGCCGACGCCTTCTGTCTTCTCTTGCCACTGCTCGCGCATTTGCGGACTCTCGGTGAGTCGTAGCGCGCGCACCGCGCCTCGTGCAACCCGCTCACTCTGGATCAGGTCCATCTGGGTGGCCATGTAGCCGGGGGTCATCATGCCTGGCAGCACCATGCCGGCGATCGGGTCGGGCGACTTGACGTCAACCAGCACCGAGGCCGAAGCCGTGTACTTCTTTGGCAGCAGCAGGACGCCTGCCAGGACGGTGAGGACCACCGCCAGGAAGACGGCCAGCATGATGCGCCAGCGGGCTTTGAAGATGATCAGGAGCTGACTAGGTGACATGTTCTGTCAATCGTTGGGTGTACAACCTCACGCCTTTTGGGCGGTGAGCTGGGCTTCTTCTTCCTTGTTGCCAGGGATGAAGCGACCGATCAAGGTGTCCGTGGCCACGGTCAACATCGTCGCGATCATGAAAAGCATGATCCCGGCGAACCCGTGGACAAAACCCTGACCGGCCTCGTCGCCGAAATAGTAAGTGACCAGCACCAGGGTGATGACGCGGATGACGTTGGAGGCAAAGGAAATCGGCAGGATCAGCAGCGCAATCAAGATGTTTCGCTTCGGGTTGGTGTAGCCCATCATGCTCATGTAGAACACGCCGATGGCTTCCAGGGCGAAGATCGAGTTCAGGCCGGCGCAGGCGTCGGCGACCAGGAGCTGGTACTGCCCGATGCTGAGGGTCACGCCCGTGCGCCCCATGGGGTAGCCGGCGGCGTGGAGGGCAGCCTCGGCCACCACCGAAACGCCCATTTTCAGGGGGGCGGTGACCACCATGACCAGGATCTGGGGCAGGGGGATCAGGAAGATAAGGAAGAAAATGGGAAAGGCCATGATCTTGACCCCGCGCCAGCCCTTGAGGCTGAGCAGGATGGCGATCACCAGGGGAATCTGGGAGGAGGCCTCGAATTCCGGGAAGTCTTGAGAGCGGCCGATGACGTAGAAAAACACCGCCACGAGCATGAACAGGCTGGCCGGCACGAATTTGTTCTGATCGGGGGCTGCCATGAGCTCTGGCCAGCGCTTCCAGACCAGCCAGATGGTCAGTGCCAGCATGACGGGGCCGTGCCCCTGGCCTTCCTGTGACCAGACCTGGGCGTCCAGTTTCATGTACGTCGGCACGTACATCGCCAGCAGGCCGATGGCCAGTGCGATCAGCTCCATGAGCGAGATGGCGTTGCCCGCAGGCGCGCTGGCGGGCTGCGCGGGGGCTTGGAGCGAAGACGAAGACGTACTCATGGGTGCACGGGTCGATCGACAGGAGGCTCGCCTGCTCACCCTGTTCAGCCAGGCCGGCATGGGGCCGGGCTGAGGCTGTTGGGCGGGGCAGTCAAGCGGTGGTTGGTTGGGGTGGCGCGGGTTGCGAGAGGTGGGTAGACTGCGTTTCCTCCCGCAAGTTCCTTGGCGCACCCCCCTGACTGAGCGTTCCCCGCCCCGTTTCATGGCGGGCCAAGTGTAAAGGGACTGCGTGACAGCTTGACATGGGAAGCACCCCTGGGTACCGCTCAAGTGAGGTGGGTGCCGAGGCAGGGGGCGCTGTCGTGCCCGTCTGGCTCGGCCGCGACGGAGCGTGGTGGCATACTCCGCGCCCATGATCCTGATCACTGGCGGCGCCGGCTTCATCGGCGGAAATTTCGTCCATCACTGGCTGGCGCGCCACGGCGAACAGGCCGAGCCGGTGGTGGTGTTCGACAAGTTGACCTACGCCGGTAACCCCCACACCATCGCCAGCCCGTTGAAGTCCGGGCAGGCAACGCTGGTGCAGGCCGACATCGCCGACCGCGATGCCGTGCGCGCCGCCTTGGCTCAATACAGGCCGCGAGCCATCCTGCACTTTGCGGCCGAGAGCCACGTCGATCGCTCCATCCACGGCCCGGGCGAGTTCATCCACACCAACATGGTGGGCACCTTTTGCCTGCTCGAGGAGGTGCGTGCCCACTGGGGCGCCATGAACGAGGCGGACAAGGCGGCCTTTCGTTTCCTGCATGTCAGCACCGACGAGGTGTATGGATCGCTGGGCGACAGTGACCCAGCGTTCTCCGAGACCACGCCCTACGCACCCAACAGCCCTTATTCGGCCAGCAAGGCGGGCAGCGACCACCTGGTGCGCGCCTACCACCACACCTACGGCCTGCCCACGCTGACGACCAATTGCAGCAACAACTACGGGCCGTATCACTTCCCGGAAAAGCTCATCCCTCTGATGATCCTCAATGCGCTGGAGGGCAAGCCCCTGCCGGTGTACGGCGACGGCCTGAACATCCGCGACTGGCTCTATGTGCGTGACCACTGCGAGGCCATCTGCCAGGTGCTGGAAAAGGGCACGCTGGGCGAGACCTACAACGTCGGCGGCATCAATGAGATCCGCAACATCGACGTGGTGCACACCGTCTGCCGCATCCTCGATGAGCTGCGCCCGCGCTCCGATGGCTCGAAATACGAGAGCCTGATCACCTATGTGAAAGACCGTCCGGGGCATGACCGCCGCTACGCGATCGACCCGACCAAGATCCAGCGCGACATTGGCTGGCAGCCTGCCGAGACGTTTGCCTCGGGCATCCGCAAGACGGTGCAGTGGTTCCTGGACAACGGCGAATGGATCGACACCGTGCGCTCGGGCGCCTACCGCGACTGGATCGCGCAGAACTACGCGGAGCGCGCATGAAGATCCTGCTGCTCGGCTGTGGCGGCCAGGTGGGGTGGGAGCTGCGGCGCTCGCTGGCCCCGTTGGGCGAGGTGGTGGCGCTTGACTTCAACACGCCGGGCCCTGCCGAGGCGCCTGAGCTCAAGGCCGATTTCACCGATCCAGCCCAGGTGGCCGCGATCGTGCGCTGCGTGCGTCCTGACGTGATCGTCAACTCGGCGGCCCACACCGCGGTGGACAAGGCCGAGGGCGAGCCCGATGTGGCCCGCCTGATCAATGCGACGACGCCAGGCCTGGTGGCCCAAGCAGCGGCCGAAATGGGCGCGCTGCTGGTGCACTACAGCACCGACTACGTCTTCGATGGCTCGGGCAGCAAGCCCCGCGACGAAGCCGCGCCCACCGCGCCGCTGAACGTGTATGGCCAGACCAAGCTTGAAGGCGAGCAGTTGGTGCAAGCCAGCGGCTGCCGACACCTGATTTTCCGCACCAGCTGGGTGTATGCGGCGCGCGGTGGCAACTTTGCCAAGACCATGCTCAAGCTCGCTGCCGAGCGCGATGCCCTGAAGGTGATCGCCGACCAGCAGGGTGCGCCCACCGGAGCCGATCTGCTGGCCGATGTCACGGCGCACGCCATCCGCAGCGTGAGCCAGCCGGGAGGCGATGCGCGCCTGGGTCTGTACCACCTGGTGGCCTCGGGCGAGACCACCTGGCATGCCTACGCCAGCCACGTCATCGAGTGGGCGCGTGCCCAGGGCCTGCCGGTCAAGGTCGCTGCCGATGCGATCGAAGCGGTGCCCACCACGGCCTACCCCACACCGGCGAAACGCCCCCACAACTCGCGCCTGGACACCCGCCGCCTGCAAGCGGCTTTCGGGCTGAGCCTGCCGCACTGGCAGCAGGGGGTCGACCGCATGCTCACCGAGATTTCAGGGAAGTGATCTCCACCATGAAGCGCAAAGGCATCATCCTGGCTGGGGGCTCTGGCACCCGGCTGCACCCGGCCACGCTGGCCATCAGCAAGCAGCTGCTGCCGGTGTACGACAAGCCGATGGTCTATTACCCGCTGAGCACGCTGATGCTGGCCGGCATCCGCGACATCCTGCTGATCAGCACCCCGCAGGACACGCCGCGCTTCCAGGCGCTGCTGGGCGACGGCAGCCAGTGGGGCGTGAACATCAGCTACTGCGTGCAACCCAGCCCGGACGGGCTGGCACAGGCCTTCGTGCTGGGCCGCGACTTCGTGGGCAACGACCCGAGCGCGCTGGTGCTTGGCGACAACATTTACTACGGCCACAACCTGCAGGGCTTGCTGCACAACGCCGCCAACCGCGATGTGGGCGCCAGCGTGTTCGCCTACCACGTGCAGGATCCGGAGCGCTATGGCGTGGTGGCCTTCGACGCCGACAAGCGCGCCCTGTCGATCGAAGAAAAGCCAGCTGCACCCAAGAGCAACTACGCGGTCACGGGCCTGTACTTCTACGACAACCAGGTCTGCGACATCGCCGCGTCGATCAAGCCGAGCGCCCGGGGCGAGTACGAGATCACCGACGTGAACGCGATCTACCTGCAGCAGGGCCAGCTCAGCGTCGAGATCATGGGCCGGGGCTATGCCTGGCTCGACACCGGCACCCACGACAGCCTGCTCGAAGCCAGCCAGTTCATCGCCACGCTGGAAAAGCGCCAGGGCCTGAAGGTGGCCTGCATCGAAGAGATCGCCTACCGCTCAGGCTGGATCAATGCCGAGCAGGTCGAAAAACTCGCCCAACCCATGCTCAAGAACGGCTATGGCCAGTACCTGCGCAAGGTGCTGCAAGACCAGGTCTGGTGACCCCATGAAATTCATCCCCACCGCCATCCCCGACGTCGTCGTCATCGAGCCCGCTGTTTTCGGTGACGACCGGGGCTGGTTCATGGAGAGCTTCAACGAAGCCAAGTTCCACCACGGCCTGGCCGAGCTCGGCCTGCCCAAACCGCGCGCATTCGTGCAGGACAACCACTCCTGCAGCAAGGCGGGTGTGTTGCGTGGCCTGCATTACCAGCTGCCGCCGCACCCACAGGGCAAACTGGTGCGCGTGAGCAGGGGCGCAGCCTTTGACGTGGCGGTGGACATCCGCCGGGGCTCGCCGACGTTCGGCAAGTGGGTGGGGGTCGAGTTGACCGCGGCCAACCACCGTCAACTTTGGATCCCGGAGGGTTTCGCTCACGGCTTCATGTCCTTGGAAGACGACACCCACTTCCTCTACAAGACGACGGATGTCTATGCGCGCGATTGCGAACGCAGCATCCGCTGGGACGACGCAGACATCGGCATCCAATGGCCGGTGGTGGCGGGGGCAGCCCCTGGTTTGGCGCCCAAGGATGCACAAGCTCCCTGGATGCGCGACGCCGACCTGTTCACATTCGGCGCCAGCTGAACTTCATCCCTGCTGGTTCAGCGGCCGAGTTGGCAGGCTGTCTCCAGGGCATAGACGATGTGATAGAGGCTGCTGGCCCGGGTGTCCTGGGCTTGCCAGTCACCCTGTGCGTCCAGTGATTCGTGCCAGGCGCCGGGCACAGGGTGCGCCAGGTAGCGCAGCAGGGCGAGCGTGGCAGCCGTGGCGCAGGACAAGGCATTCGCTGCCTCAACGTGGTCCGAGGCCCGTTCGGCCAGCTCTGCGCAGGTGACCCAGGCTTTGATGCGCTCGGTCTGCGGCCAGAGCTTGGCGTGGGCATCACGCCAGCGGCCGTCGGTGCCCAGGGTGTTGATGGCAACTCCGCGCTGCGGGTCCACGCCGAGTAGCTCGCCCAGGTCGATCATCCGCCTGGCGGCTGTCAGGGCTTCGCTTCGGCGGGGGTGCTCGGGGCGGGCCATGGCCCATTGCATCAGCAGCCAGCCCCATTCGAATTGATGGCCCGGCTCGGCTTCCGTGCCGCGCTCGCCTGGCAGGGGGCGCCAGTTCAGGTCGAACCACTCGGTGATCAGGCCGCTGGGGGCATCCAGGAGGTGATCCAGCGCCAGCACCGTCACCTCGTCGGCCAGCTCTGCCCAGGCGTTCGTGTTGCCCTGGCAGGCGCGGTGCCAGGCCAGCGCCGCTTCGAGCAGGTGCATGTGGGGGTTGGCGCGCAGCGGGGCCTGCGGTGGCTGGCTTTCGTGAAAGCCGGCCAAGGCATGTTGCCACCCCTGCCGCATGCGCTGCAGGGTGGACAGGGCGATGCCTGGCAGGTGGGCGAAGGCTTGGCGATTGCTTTCGTGCACGGCGGCGAGCGCGAACAGCGCGAAGGCCTGCTCGTAGAGATCGAAGTGAGCGTTGCGTTCACCTTGGTGGACATCGAACGACGTCGCAAAGGTGCCGTCCGGGTTGCGCAGCCGGTTCAGCAGGAAGTCCAGGCCGTGCGCCAGCAGGTCTTCTGTGTCACCTTGCCAGCCCAACCGTTTGGCGGTGGCACAGACGTAGAGTTGGCGGGCCACCACGCGTGTGCGGCGTGGCTCCTCGACCGGGTGCCCCTGGGCATCGAGTTTTTCGAAGAAACCGCCGCGCTGGCGGTCCACACCACGGGTGCTCCACAAGGGCAAGGCTTGGGTCAGGAACCAGTCCTGCCAAATGGCTCGCGTTCGCACCCAGTCGGTGTCTCCGGTAAGGGTGGGGGGCGCGTGAACATCCATGGGGCATGCCCGGTCAGGTCGATGAGGCGAGAGTCTATCGGTTGCTCGCGCTCCCGGAGGTCGATCGGTGCAAACAAAAACGGCCGCTGGGTGGGCGGCCGGCAAAAGAGCGGGTGCTGACGGCGCAGGCGGAGGTCAGCGTGGCTCGTCGTGACGCGAGGGCGGTGCACCCAGCAGCATGCTGTGCAACACCCGGGCGAAGAAAACCGCCTGCACCGCTGCGCGCCGACGCAGCCCACGCAGGGATGATGGGCGTGCGAAGGTCAGCTGTGTTTGGCCAAAGTCGGGCCCCAGGCCGACCATCACAGCGCGCACTTGCGACCGGTGGGCTTGCATCCAATTCGCCTGCTCGGCGTGAGCCAGGCCAACGAAAACAACTGTCGCGCCCGTGGAGGCGATCTGGTGGGCCAGGGCCAGGTCTTGTGCAGGCGTGAGGGCTTGGTTCGCGCTGGGCGTGCCAGTGATCTGAAGAGCAGGAAAAGCCGTTTGAGCGCTGCTGATCAGTTGGTCGAGCGATGCCTGCGTGCCGCCGTGCAAGTGAACGGCCTGACCTGCTTGCTCGGCCAGGCGCATGTGGCGCCACATGAGCTCGTGGGCCGTCAGGGCTTGCTGCCGGCGTTGGCCTTCTCGGCGCATGGCCCAGGCCACACCCGCGTCGCCGGGCAAGGTCAGGTCTGCCTGGGCGAGGGCGTTGTGCAGTGCGGGGTTCCGTGTGGCTTGCACCAGGTGAGCCATGTCGCAAAGGGCCACGATGCGCGACTGGTGACGGCTCCCCCAGGTGAGGATGCGTTGTGCGGCACCGTCCAGGTCGATGGCGTCCAGGTAGGTGTCGAGCAGCAGGGTTCCCTGGCGCAGGAAGCGGTGGCGAGTCGGGGGCGTCGCCTGCGGAGCGGGCCGTTGCTCATTCGCTCTCCAGGACACCGTGGGGTAGCCAAAATGGGGATCGGGGTGACGCATGCTGCTTCCTTGTCGGGGCGGGCTGCGGGTGCGGCTGGGGGCCGTGCTCCGTTGCCTGAAATTTTAGGAAGCGCCTTGTGCTCGGCTGGTTGAGGGAAACCCTCCGCGAGGCGTCGGATCACCCGAGGCTTGTGATGGATGTCTCGTCTGGGAGATTGGTGGGTTGCTGGTTTGCCCGGACGCAGCTGAGCCACCAAAAAACAAAGCGCCCAGGAGGGCGCTTGTGTGAGACCGGCGGTGTACCAGGCTGAGCACAGCCGGAGAGTCCAAAGCGAGCGAGCCCGGTCGGTGACCGCCGGGCTTGCTCACACTGGGCTCACTTCAGGCCAGACAGGCCCTTGGACAGGGAATCTGCGTCAACGCTGGTGCTGGCTGCGGCGTCAGCGGGAGGGGTGGCCACGGAGGGCGTGGAGGCCACGCCACCGTCTGCGCCCGACGCCGCTGCGGCGCCCGAAGCCGGCTTCTCGGCGAACTTGCCCAGGTATTCGATCTTGGCCGCTTCGCGCATGGCCTTGACTTCCTTCTGGGCGAACTGGCGGCGGCGCTCGGCGGTCAGGAACTGCTCGATGGCTGGCTTGGCCTGCTCGAACGACACCGGTTGCGCGCGGCTGGCCATGACCAGGATGGCCTTGAAGCCGTCCTTGGCGGTGATGAACAGCGACTCGCCATCGTTGACCTTGGCGAGCTGATCCACGATGGCCAGGGGCAGGCCTTCGGCCGCCTGCGTGACCTGTTGGGTCGTGAACTTCAGGCCGGAGACCTTGAGCACTTCGCCGTACTCGGCCGGGGTGCGCGCCTTTTTCAGCAGCTCGATGGTGGCCTTGGTTTGCTCGGGCGTGGCGGGGATGGTGAACTCTTGCAGAGCGTAGAGCTTGCGCTGCGAGAACAGGGCGGGCTTTTCGTCGAAGTACTTGCGGATTTCGTCGCCGCCCGGGGTGCCTGCACCCGCAACGGCGGCACGCTCGATGTAAGTGCGCGCCAGGATGTTGCGACGGGTGGCTTCGAGCAGTTGCATGACCTGCGGATCGCGGTCGAGCTTTTGCTCTTCGGCCTTGTCGACCGCCAGTTGCTGGTCGATCAGGCCTTCAAGGATGTTGCGACCAGCGGCTTCGGCTTGCTCGGGACGAAGGCCTTGCTGGCGCTCCAGCACCTGGTTGATCTGGTGGACGGTGATTTCCGAGCCGTTCACGCGGGCGGCGGCCTGGGTGGCCTTGCCTTCGGACGAGCCCTTGTCGCCGCAGCCGGTGGCCAGGACGGCGGCCAGGACGACGGGCAGCAGGGCCATCATGCGGATGGCGCGCGGTTGAGCGGAAGCGTGCAGGCGGTGTTGCATGGTCTGAAGGTTGGGTTGTGTGGTTCTCGGGCCTGGCCATGGAAGTGTGCGCAGGCGTCAATGCAAGATCGGGTACAGACAGCGAAGTTCCCTGGTCGGTGGTGCAAACCGCTCAAACAGGTGGGTCAAACGTGAGGTTTGTCACCTTCTGTCATGTTGGCTGGTGCCGCCACAGGTGCTTGGCGTGTACCGCAGACCACGCCAGCGCCCCGGCCAGCGCGCCACTCAAATGCGCCCAGGGGGCCACGTTTATAGCCGACGCTTCTGACAGAACGAGGTGATGGGCCCAGGGGTTTTCCATGAAGAGCTTGCCCACCAGCCAGCCCAGCAACACGATGCCCACCACCCGATGAGCAGGACGGCAGGGGTGGTGAAGGTTGGCCAGGGCCACGATGGCGACGCCCGCGTGCAGGACCCCGGACAGGCCCACGTAGGACGTGAGCGATGGCTCGAGCAGCATGCCGAGGTGGGTCAGCGGCCAGGCGATGAACCAGGCGAGGGTGTCGCGCGCAGAGACATCGGAGAGGGCGCCCATGAGCAGGATCAGGCCTGCGCCGAACAGGTTGCGCCAAAGGTGGGCATCGCTGCCGTGCAGCCAGGCGGTCGCCCACCAGCTCCACAAGGGCTGGTGGCCCCCTTGGTCCGGTCGCAAGACCAGCCTGGCGGGCAGCTCGGGCCAGAACTCGGGCGGCAGGGCCAGGGGCACGGGGTTGAACGCCAGGCTGGGCAGGGCCAGCAGCAGGCCGATCACGCACCACCACAGCGCGTGGGGGGTCACCGTGGGACGAGGATGCAGCGTGCTCAAGGCAGGGCGCGGGGGTCGGATGCCCCGGTGCCAGCGGGCGAGAGGTGCCCGAACACCGACTGCCACAAGGCCAGCACGGCGTCGCGGTGGTGGGCCACGGCCGCCAGGCGCTCGCCTTCGAGTTCCGTCGGGGCTTCGTCGAGGCGGGCCCGGTGCTGGACGCGGCGCAACTCTCGGTAGGCCTGGCTGGCGGCCTCGGCCACGGGGCGGGGCATCAGGCCGGCGTCGGCCGCGCGAAGCAGCAGGGCGATGTTGCCGAGGTTGTCCATCAAGCCTGGGTGCACGCGGCTGTGCGTGAGCACCAGGAACTGCACCACGAACTCGACGTCGATCATGCCGCCCGCGCTGTGCTTGATGTCGAAGCGATCGGGCGGGCAG
>SCMV01000028.1 GCA_005502875.1 Comamonadaceae bacterium 2PF
CGTAAGGGGCAGCAGCGCTCATGGGTGGTGGGTGTTGGCCGGATGTGAAAACGCATCGGGGAAACCCGGTGGTTGACGCGCACGTCACCACCGAAGCTCGCCACGCATCATCGCCGATCCGGGGGCTTTTTCCCCTAAGCTGTCGGGTCTTTCCGACTGACCCGGTCGGCCCCTGCCCACACCCCGTGTAGCCCTTGCTTCGCCAGCCGTGAGCGCCGTGATCCCAACAACCGAGCCCACCTCCGGCGCCCCTGGCCTGCCCCCGACGCCCGCGCTGGGGCGCTTCGGGCCGCTCGCTTTCTCGGTGGCGGCCATCGCGGCCATCAGCATGGGCCTGATCGCCTGGTCGCACGTGGGCTGGAACCGCTTGCAGCAACGCGCCCACGCCTTCGACACCCGCTTGCTCGAAGCCCGCCAGGAAGCGCGCCACACCCGGTGGCTGCACACGCTCTCCAGCGCGACGGCCATCCCTGTGGACTCGCTGACCGCGCCCCTGCACCGCGCCGAAACCGTGTTGGTGGGCCTGCAGGACCAGGCACCGGAGATCACGCAGCAGCCCCTGCAACGCGCCCGCGAATCGCTGCAACGCGCCGCGTCCGTGGCCCACGACCCCAAGGCCCTGCTCGCGGCCCTGCAGGCGGTCGATCAGACCCTGGACCACACCACCACCCAATGGGAGGTCGCACTCGACCAGGCCACGCGCGACCAGCATCGCCTGGACCGCCTCAACGTCGGCCTGGTCGGCGGCCTGACCTTGCTGCTGCTGACGCTCATGGCTCGCGCGCACCGACAACGCGAGCAAGCGATCCGCAAGCTGGGCACGCGCGAGGCCCAGCTCACCGCCTTCGCCGAGGCCCTGCCCGATCTGGCGTTCCGCATGGACTCGCAAGGCCACTACCTCGACATCTACGGCAACAACCTGCCGCTGCTGGGGCGCCCCGTTGACGAGCTCATCGGTCGGCGCCTGCACGACCTCTTCCCCTGGGAGATGGCCGAGCGCTTTTTGGGCGTGCTGCGCCAGAGCCTGGGCACGCGGCGCTCGCAAACGCTGTCGTTTTCGGTGCCCGTCAACGGCAGCTTGCTGCACTTCGACAGCCGCTGCGCGCCCGTGGGCGAGACCGACCAGGTCGTCTGGATGATCTGGGACACCACCGCGCGCCGCCAGACCGAACGCCGCCTGCGCCGCAAGACGCGCATGTACGACTTCCTCAGCCACGTCAACCAGGCCATGGTGCGCTCGCAGGGTCTGCCCACCTTGCTGACCCATGTCTGCGACGTGGCGGTGCAGCACGGTCAGTTCCGCAAGGCCTGGGTGGCGCTGTTCGATGACCCTGCGCAGCCACGCTCGCTGCGCTGCACCGCCGAGTCAGGTGACCCACGCCCCGGCCGCGCCCAGCTCGACTTCGAGCTGCCACCCGAATCGGCCCTCGGCCCGGTCGATGACCCGCTCACCCGCAGCCTGCGCGAAGGCCTGACCTACCGCACCGCTCTGCTGGACACGCACACCAGCGCGCCGGCCTGGGTGCACGAAGCGGTGCAGGCCGGCTCGCCTGGCTGCGTGCTCGTGCCCCTGCGCCAGGAGCAGGTCCTCGTCGGCCACCTGATCCTGCTGGGCAAGCGCGTGGACGACAGCGACCCCGACGAGCTCGCCCTCTTCCAGGACCTGTCCTCCGACCTGTCCTTCGCACTGACCATGCTGCACCGCGAGGCCCTGCGCAACCAGGCAGAGCAGCGCATCCGCCTGCATGCCGCCGCGCTGGAAAGCACCCAGGACGGCATGATGGTGATGTCGCTCGACGAGGGCCTTGTGTCCGTCAACCCCGCCTTCACCAGCCTGACCGGCTACGAAGAGCACGAGGTCATCGGCCGCACGCCCGAGTTCCTGCTGACCGACCAGCCCGCCGAGACCTTCGCGAGCTTCCGAGACGAGATCATCCGCTGCGGCCACTGGCAGGGCGAGGTCTGGTTCAAGCACCGCGATGGCGAGCCCTTCATGACGCAGCTCTCGCTGAGCGCCGTGCACAGCACGCAGGGCGAGCCCACGCACTTCGTCGGTGTGTTCACCGACATCACCCCGCTCAAGCAGACCGAAGAGCGCCTGGCCCGCATGGCCCACTACGACCCGCTGACCGAGCTGCCCAACCGGGTGCTCATCCGCCAGCGCCTGGCCCACGCCATCAACCTGGCGCAGCGCCACCACACGCTGGTGGGCGTCGTCTTCATCGACCTGGACAACTTCAAGACCGTCAACGACGGCCTGGGCCACGCCGCCGGCGACAGCCTGCTCAAGCAGGTGGCGCAGCGCCTGAACCTGCGCGTGCGCCAGGAAGACACCCTGGGCCGCCTGGCCGGTGACGAGTTCGTGCTGATCCTCGAACACCTGCGCCACCCCCAGCAGGCAGGGCTGGTGGCCTCCGCCATCCTCGAGACGCTCAGCCAGCCCTTCACACTCGACGGCGGCCAGCAGGTCTACGTGCGCGCCTCCATCGGCATCAGCATGTACCCCGACGACGGCCAGGACGAGTCCGAGCTCGTGCGCAACGCCGACGCGGCCATGTACGACTCCAAGCGGCGCGGCCGCAACGCCTTCAGCTTCTACACCCAGTCCTTCACCACCGACGCCACCGAGCGCCTGCGCCTGGAGACGCTGCTGCGCCGCGCCGTCGAAGAGCGCGCCTTCACGCTGCACTACCAGCCCATGGTGCGCCTGCGCGACCGCCGCGTGACCGCCGTCGAGGCCCTGGTGCGCCTGGCGCCCGCCGCCTACGACGGCCAGGCCTCGCCGCTCGGCCCCAACCAGTTCATCCCGGTCATGGAAGAGACCGGCATGATCGAAGCGCTCAGCGAATGGGTCATGGAAGAAGCCTGTCGCCAGGGCCGCGCCTGGCTCGACCAGGGGCTGGACTTCGGCCGCATGGCCATCAACCTGTCGCCGGCCGAGATCCGGCGTGGCCGCGTGGTCGAGCGCCTGACGGCCATCCTGGTGCGCACCGGCCTGCCGCCTGAACGGCTGGAAATCGAGATCACCGAAAGCGGCCTGATGGAGTCGGGTGCGGGCGTCGAGCAGTTCCTGCAAACCCTGCACAGCATGGGCGTGCACCTGAGCATCGACGACTTCGGCACCGGCTACTCCTCGCTGGCCTACCTCAAACGCTTCCCGGTCCAGCAGCTCAAGATCGACCGCAGCTTCGTGCAGGACCTGCCCAGCAACGACAGCGACGGCCAGCTCGTCAGCACCATGATCTCGATGGCGCGCGGCCTGAAGCTGCACGTGGTCGCCGAAGGCGTGGAAATGCCAGACCAGGAGGCCTTCCTGAGCAGTCTGGGCTGCGACGTGGCGCAAGGCTTCCTCTACAGCCGACCGGTGCCGGCCGAGCAGATCGCGGCCATGCTCTCGCGCGGTTGAACGGCGCGACGGAAAGCCCCCACGGCAGGCTCGCCAGCAAAAAAAGCACGATCGTTCGATAATGCCCGCTCTGCAGTCATCCGCCAAAGAGCGCCCCATGAGCGACACCACCACGGCTTCTGTCATCACCCCGCTATCCCAGCTGCTGTCGAGCCGCCAGCGCCTGGACGCGCCCGCGCCCCGCATCCGCTTTCACGTCACCCCCGACTGGCAGCAAGGCCGCACCACCTTCGGCGGTTTGCTGTCGGTGCTCGTCGTGCAAGCCATGCGCGACGCGTGCGGCGCCGACTGGCCCTTGCGCGCGCTGCAAACCAACTTCGTCGGCCCGGTCGCTCCTGGCGCCTTCGACGTCGAGGTCACCCTGCTGCGCCAAGGCAAGAACATCCGCCAGGTGCAGGCCCGCGTGACTCAGCCCGATGCCAACGGCGTCGAGCAAACCGGCGGCGTGCTGCTGGGGGTCTTCGGCACGGGCCGCGAATCGGGCCTGCCCGAGCTGCGCCCCGAACAACAGCCTGCGACCAAGGACATCGCCAGCGCGTTCCAGTGGCCTTACGTGCCCAACCTGACCCCTGCTTTCACCCAGCACCTGGAGTTCCGTCAGGCCGAAGGCGGCTTGCCCTTCACCGGCTCCGATGAATGGCACAGCCGCGTCTACACGCGACTGAACGCGGTTGAAGGGGTCGACAGCGAGCTGCAAGCCGTGATGCTGGCCGATGCGGGCCCCACCCCGGCGCTGGCCCGCCTGCGAGGCTTCGCCCCGGCGTCTTCGGTGTCCTGGGCCCTGGAGCTGCGCCCGGTCACGGTCGGCGACGCCACAGGCTTTTGGCGCATGGACAAGGAAGCCCTGGCCACCGGCGAGGGCTACGTCAACGAAAAGACCACGCTGTGGACGCCAGAGGGGCAGATGGCCGCACTGGGCTACCAGGTCGTCGCGGTGTACGGCTGAGCATGACCGAGCACGCGGCCACACAGGACGGCATTCGCCCGGGCCCGGCCTCGCTCACCGAGCTGTTCGTGGCCTTCACCTTGCTGGCCCTGCAGGGCTTCGGCGGGGTGCTGGCCGTGGCCCAACGCGAGCTGTGTGAACGCCGAGCCTGGCTGACCCCGCGCGAATTCATCGACCTGCTGGCCACCGCCCAGGTGCTGCCCGGCCCCAACGTGTGCAACCTGTCGCTGATGATCGGTGACCGCTTTTTCGGCTGGCGCGGCGCCTGCGTGGCCCTGGCCGGCATGATCGCCGCGCCCATGGCCCTGTTGCTGTTGCTGGCCTGGGGCCTGGGACACGCCAGCCAGGCGCCACAGGCTGCAGGCTGGATCCGCGGTGCGCTGACGGGCATCGCCGCCGTGGCGGCGGGTCAGATCATCGGCACCGTCCTCAAACTCTCTGCGCCCTTGCGCGAGCACGAGTTGGGTGCACCGGCCTGCGCCGCGCTGGCCGCGCTCGCCTTTGCCGGCATGGTGTGGCTGCGCTGGCCCCTGTTGTGGGTGCTGCTGGGCCTGGGCGGGCTCACCTGCGTGGCCACCTGGTTCATCCTGCGCCGGCAAGCCACGTCCGGACCGGTCGGCGCGGACGCCGCAGAGGGCGGCCGCGCCCCGGGCGAACACCCGGACAAGGACCCCGCATGAGCGGCTGGCAGCAGACCCTTGCGCAGGCCCTGGATCAGGCCCTGATCCAACGCGACACCTGGTGGACGCTGTTCAGCCATTTCCTGGCCCTGTCTTTGATGTCGATCGGCGGGGCCATCACGCTGGTGCCCGACATGCACCGACGCCTGGTCGACGGCGACCACCTGCTCACCGATGCCGACTTCACCGGCTCCATCGCCCTGGCTCAGGCAGCGCCCGGCCCCAACGTGCTCTTCGTGGCCTTGATGGGCTGGCACAGCGCGGGTCTGGGCGGAGCGCTGGCGAGCATGCTGGGCATCATGCTGCCCTCCACCACCTTGGCCCTGGCGGTGTCGCGCTGGGTCGCCACGCGCCGAGACTGGCTGAGCGTTCGCGCCTTCCAGGCAGGCATGACGCCAGTCACCGTCGGCTTGTTGCTGGCCACTGGCTGGTTGCTCATGCCCCACCCCGGAGAGCACCTCAGGGCCTGGCTCCTCGCCGTCGCCGTGGCCATCGTTGTCTGGCGCACCCGCGTCCGGTTGATCTGGCTGGTGGGCGCTGGCGCCTTGCTGGGCGGGCTCGGCTGGGTCTGAAGCCACGAACGCCCCCACGCAACGTCCCCACACACATCACCCCACACCATGTCCAGCCCACCAGACATCGACATCCAGCACCGCCCCGAGCAAGGCCGTTTCGAGGCCACCGTCGAGGGCCTGCGCTGCGAGCTCGACTACCGACTCAGCCCCGGTCGCATGCACATCACGCACACCGGCGTGCCCAGCCCCCTGGAGGGACGCGGCATCGCTGCGGCATTGGTCCAGCACGCCCTCACCTGGGCGCGCCAGGAACAGCTGAAAGTGGAGCCGGTGTGCAGCTACGTGGCCGTCTACCTGCGCCGCCACCCCGAGTGGCACGACCTGCGCTGAGGCCAACAGCCACCGCACGCAGCGGACTGCGTGCCCGCGCGAGCACTCGGCTCAGGAGCCGCCTGCGCCAGCACGCGCGCCAGTCGTGCGCCGGCGCTGCGCATCATCCTGAGCCTGATCCAGCGCCCGGACAAACGCAGCCTGCAGACGCCAGGCCGCCTCGGCATCGTCCCCCAGTGAAGACACCCGCACCAGCAAGCCATCGTCGATGCCACGCCCTTTGAGGCCCGCAGCGACCTGGTCCAGCTTGAACCGGACCTCATCGGTGACCAGCTGATCGCCCAACAAGCGCCAATAGGTGATGGGCTCCTGCCGATCAGGCATGGTCGCCACCAAGCGCTTGACCCTCAGGACATGCCCGGGCAAGTCGACCTCGCCGGCGCTCACGGGGCCCACCTCAAAGCCGCCGGCCTTGTAGCAAACCTCGGGGCGGTGCATCTGCAGGCCAACCGACTGCTGGCGGCCGTAGGCCACCGACAGCATGACGCGCTCGCCTGCCGGGTTCACGTACACCCGCTCCAGCACCTGGTCGTACATCTGGAACTTCTTGGCCTGCTCAAAAGCTGGCCGCACAAAGCCCACGGACACCGGGTCCGGTTGCCACTCGCCCACGCGCTGAGGGAACAACGCCTCCAGCGGCACCAGCGCGCGAGCATTGGCTTGCGGCGAGGCTTCAGGTCTGGCCAGGTGGGCCAGCCCGGCTGCGGCCAACAGGGACGCCGCCAGCAGCAACGGACGCATCGCCGAAGAGGCCCTGGCCGTCCGCTCGACTGCGGCCCGCTCAGGAGCGGCCTCGGTGGTCAAAGCCACGTTCACCGCAGCAGGCTGCGCGGGCCCGTCTGGCCAGATCCAGCCCAACACCCAGTCAACGGTGGCCATCAGCACCAACGCCAATGCAAAAAGCACGATGCCCGCGAAATCGTGGATGAAGCCCTGACCTGCGGCATCGCCGAAGTGATGGGTCACCAGCACCAGGATCATCACCCTCAGCACGTTGGCCACAAAGGACACGGGCACGGCCATGATCGCCAGCCAGATCGTGCGCCAGCGCGAGGTGTGCCCAGCCAGGTGGCTGTAGAGCAAGCCCATGGCTTCGAGGATGAACATCGAGTGCAGGCCTGCACAGGCCTCGGCCACCAGCAATTGGTACTGCCCCACGGTCAGCACCACCCCGCTGCGCCCGATGGGGTAGCCCACGCCAGACAGGATGCCCGCCGCCAGGGCCGACACCGCCTCTTTCAACGGCGCCGTCAGCATCAACACCAAACCAAAAGGCAAGGGCATCGCGAACAGGCAGAACAACCAGGCGAACCAGGTGCGGCGCAAACCCGCCCAGCCCCTCGCCAACCAGGTCAGCAGCATCGCCAACCACCACACCGACAGCAGCTCGATGCGGATGAACTCCTGCGAGCGCCCGAAGGCATAGGCCAGCACACCCAGCCCCCAGGCGAGCCAGAACCAGGCAGGCCAGGCGCCCTGCGGCGCGCGATCGTCAGGGTGGCGGTGCTTCCACACCAGCCAACCGGCCACGGTCAGCAGCAGCAACTCGTGGCCCTGGCTGAAGCCAGACCACACGCCGAAGAGAAAATCCCACAGGGTGGGCGCGGCCAGGCACAACCACCCCAGGATCAGGACCGGCAGACCGGCGCGCCCCAACTGCATGGCCCAAGCCTCAGGGCTGAGAGGCGGACGACGCGGCCTCGGAGGAGCCCGAAGCAGCCGTCGCAGCGCTCGCTGCGGCAGCCGACGTGGCTCGCCGCTCGATCTTCGCCTCATCGCGCAGCTTCTTCATGCCCTCCTGGATGGCCTGCTGGCGGGCCTGTCGCACCAGCGCCGCCTGGATGGCCGGCTTGGCTTGGGCCAGCAGCATTTGCGAATCTTCGGCGGCAATGAGGGTCCACACCACCACCGCGTCGCCCCGGGTGGACGCCAGGGATCGCCCAACGGGCAACTGCGCCAGCTTGGGCAGCCAGTCCATGGGCACGTTCTCTGCGGCCACGGTGACCCGCTGGGAAGCCTTTCGCAGGCCCTTGGCCGTCAGGTGAAGGTTCAGCGCTTCGAGGTTGGCCAGCGTCGGCAACTCGCGAACGAGCGCCTCGGCTTCGCTGGCAGAGCCGGGCCTGACCACGGTCTCTTCCAGCTGATACACCTTGCGCTGTGCGAACAGCTCGGGGTGCTCGTCGTAGTAGTTGTTGATCGCCGACGTGTCAGGCAGGCGGGCCTTCTCAGCCAACTGATCCTGGAAAGCACGGGCGAGCACCTCGCGCTGCGCCAGCGCCAACGACTGGATCACCTGCGGCTGCTTGTCGAGGCCAGCTTGCGCCGCCGCCTGGGCAGCGAGTTCCTGCTCGATCAGCACGTCGAGGGCGCGGTCAGCGGCCTTCTCCCCCCATTGCGCCGCGACCCCAGGCTGGGCCCGCAGCAGGGCCTGAACCTGATGAACGGAAATCTCGCCTTTGTTGACCTGGGCCGCGATCTGCGAATCAGCGGCGCCACCGGCACCACCACCTCGGTTGCAGCCCGCCAACGCCAGCATCGCCACCAGGCTCGCGCCCAGCACCAACCGTCCCTTGCTCCATCGCACCATGTGCCTTCACCTCGTTGCCATGACAGCTTGGCATCTTGTCACATGGCGAATCCCGTTGCTCGGTGCGACGTTGCCAAGAGCCAAAGAAAAACGGGCCCGAAGGCCCGTTTCATCGAACATCAAGCTGAGATCAGGCTTGTTGCTTGCGGCGACGCAGCATCAGGCCCACGCCAGCCAGGCCCACCAGGGTCATGGCGACGTCAGAGGCTTCAGGAGCGGGAGAGGCCACAGCGGTGGTCGAGATCTGGCCCTTGTACGAAGCCGTGTCCCACGAACCTGCACCCAGGGTCACGTGACCGTTGACGGCCAGCGAGTAGGTGCCGGCGGTCAAGCCAGAGAAAGTGAAGGTGTTGAACTGGGGGACGTACAGGTCGTAGTCCAGCACGGTGACCGGGCTGGCGGTCGTGCCCTTGTAGAGGATCAGGCTGGTGATGTCCACATCGCGGAAGTCGATGAAGGCGCGGAACGTGCTGGAGTCGTCCGTGGAAACGCCCACCGAGCCGCCGCCAGCGATGGAGAAGGTGTACACGTCGCTGAAGTCCAGCGACTTGTTGAACGTGTTGCCGAAGTTCGTCGGGGTGGACGACAGTTGGCCGAGGTTCGTGGTGGTGGTGACCTGGGCGAAAGCCGAAGCCGCCAGGACGGTGGAGGCGACGACGCCACCGAGGAACTTGTGCAGACCGTTCATTGTTCTTCTCCCGAAGGAACTGTTGATGGGTGAACGATATCGGGAAATGTTTCCGTTTGTTATCCCCCGTTTGCGTGCCATCGTGCACAGCAGCCAATTCGCGTTTACCCTTTATTTCACTTGACGCAAGAAAGGATTGATCGCCAGGGCCATTCGGGCTGCAGCCCCCTGGTGGCTGGCAGAAAATGTCAAAGCTGCCTCCCGCGAAGCAGGGAGCCCGCCGCTTTGCAAGGCCTGCCAGACCCGCTGACAGCCTTCGTCAAAATTTGCCACGCGCCAAGCCGCCCCTGCCGCCAGTCCTTGCTCGGCCGCTTCGGCAAAATTGAAGGTCGACGGCCCCAAGACCAGCGGGCAACCACAAGCCGCCGCTTCGATGAGGTTCTGCCCTCCCAGGGGGGCGAAGCTGCCGCCCAGCAACCCGATGTCGGCGCAAGCGTAATAAGCGGGCATCTCGCCCATGCTGTCGCCCAGCCAGACGTCAGCGGACAAAGCCTGTGCATCGGGGGTGTCATCACGGCCGGCCTGGCCCCACGTGCTGCGGCGAGACACCCGCCAGCCCATGGACTCGATGGCAGACGCCACCTCATCAAAGCGTTGCGGATGACGCGGCACGATCAGCAGCCTGGGCGCCGAGCCCGCCGGCACGCCCTCCAGCAGCTTGAGCCACGCGGCCAGCAGCGCGGGCTCTTCACCCTCCCGGGTGCTGGCGGCCAGCACGATGGGTCGCCCCAGCGCTTGTCGCCAGGCTCGTCCGCGCGCCAGCAGCGCAGGGGGCGGGGTCATGTCGAATTTGACGTTGCCCATCACCTCGACAGGTCGAGCCCCCATCTGCAGCAGTCGGGCCGCGTCGCCCTCGGTCTGGGCCAGGGTCAGGCTCAGCGCCGAGGCCGCTGGTTTCAACAGCGAGGCAAAGCGCTCACCCTGGCGCAGGCTCTTGTCGCTCAGGCGTGCGTTGGCCAGCACCATGGGGATGCCCTGGCGGCGGGCCCCGTGCACCAGGTTCGGCCAGACCTCGGTTTCCATCAGCACACCGACGTCAGGTCGGAAATGCCTGAGGAATCGCTGGACAGCACCCGGGGTGTCGAAAGGCAACCAGGCCTGGGCATCACCCTGCGTCATCAGGGCCTGTCCAGCCTCGCGACCGGTGGCCGTCGTGTGGGTCAGCAGCAGGCGCATGCCGGGCAGGCTGGCCCGCAGCGCCTGGATGAGGGGCGTGGCTGCACGCGTTTCCCCCAAAGAGACGGCATGCAACCAAACCACCGGCACCTGAGCATCCTTGCGCCAGGCTGGGCCACGGTGGCAGCCCAGGCGCTGATGCCACCAACGTCGGTAACCTGGCTCTTGTCGGCCTCGAGACCAGACCCGCCACAGGTAGGCAGGCGTGCCCAGCCTCAGCAAGGTCGAATACAGCTGGCGGGCCACCCAGGCCCGCAAAGGTGTCGGCAAAGCGCTCAAGGTCGCGGCATCAGTGCGCAGACGCACCCACGTGCGCGTCAGGCTTGACCGCCAGGATGGCGGCCATGAAATGCGCCTGGATGCGCTCGAGCGCGGCGGGCGTCTGGCCCTCGAAGCGCAACACCAGCACCGGCGTGGTGTTGGAAGCGCGCACCAGGCCAAAGCCGTCGTCGTAGTCGGCGCGCAGGCCGTCGATGGTCGTGAGTTGAGCGCCCTCGAACTTCGCGGTCTGGCGCAGCTTCTCGATGACGGCGTGGTGCTCGCCCTCGGCGCAAGGCACGTTCAACTCAGGCGTGCTGTGGCTGGTGGGCAGCGCGTTGAGCACGGCGCTCGGGTCCGGCACCTTCGAGAGGATCTCGAGCAGGCGCGCAGCGGTGTAGGTGGCGTCGTCAAAGCCGTACCAGCGCTCGGCAAAGAAGATGTGGCCGCTCATCTCGCCGGCGAAAGGCGCGCCGGTTTCCTTGAGCTTGGCCTTGACCAGCGAGTGGCCTGTTTTGTGCATCAGGGGCTCGCCGCCTGCAGCGCGGATGGCCACGGCCAGTTGCTGGCTGCACTTGACGTCGAAGATGATCTTGCCGCCGGGCACGCGGCTGAGCACGTCGCGCGCGAACAGCATGATCTGACGATCGGGGAAGATGTTGTTGCCTTCCTTGGTGACCACGCCCAGGCGGTCGCCGTCACCGTCGAAAGCCAGACCGAGGTCAGCGCCCTGCTCTTTCACGGCCTGGATCAGGTCGCGCAGGTTCTCCGGCTTGGACGGGTCGGGGTGGTGGTTGGGAAAGTCGCCATCGACCTCTGAGAACAGCTCGGTGACCTCGCAGCCCAGCGCACGCAAGATGCCCGGGGCCGAAGCACCCGGGATGCCGTTGCCGGAGTCGACCACGATCTTGAGTGGGCGCGCCAGCTTGGCGTCCCCCAGGATGCGCTGGGTGTACTCGGGCAGCACATCGAGGGTGCTCAGGCTGCCCTGACCTTGTGCGTAGTCTTCGGCCTCGATGCGCTGACGCAGGCCCTGGATGTCGTCGCCGTAGATGGCGCGGCCAGCCAGCACCATCTTGAAGCCGTTGTAGTCCTTGGGGTTGTGGCTGCCGGTGACCTGGATGCCGCTGTGGCAGCCCTGGTCGGCGCGCGTGGCGGCCACGTAGTAAAGCATGGGCGTGGTGACCGCGCCCAGGTCGATCACGTTGATGCCGGTGCTGCGCAGGCCCTTGATGAGCGCGCCGCTGAGCGAGGGGCCAGAGAGTCGACCGTCGCGGCCAATGGCCACGGCCTTCTCGCCCAGCTTGAGCGCTTCGGTGCCGAAGGCGCGGCCCAGGTGTTCGGCCACGGCTTCGTTCAAGGTCTGCCCGACGATGCCTCGGATGTCGTAGGCCTTGAAGATGGAAGCGGCGACTTGCATGGTGATCCTTTTTGTCTGGATGAGGTGTGGCTGGCGTCGGGCGGCATCGTGTGGCGCCCCTCCCGTTGCCGGCATTGTAGGGAGCAAGACGGGGGCCACATGCGCTGGACGCCCCGAGGATGCAGGGGGAGCGTGACACTTGGTGCCCACCCGTATCATCTTGTCGGATGAAACCGCGCGACCTGCTCACCCTCATCGCCTTGGCCGCCGTGTGGGGTGCGTCCTTCCTGTTCCTGCGCGTGGCCGCGCCCGTGGTCGGGCCGGTGGCGGTGGCGGCGGCACGCGTGGGCCTGGCGGCCGTGTTGCTGGCCCTGGCCCTGCTGGTCACACGGCAGGCCGCACCTTCGCGTCGCAACTGGCCAGATCTGATGGTGTCGGCGCTGCTGTCCTGCGTCGTGCCGGCGTTGTGCCTCGGACAGGCCGCGCTGTCGCTGCCGGCGGGGCTGATGTCCATCCTCAACGCGACCACGCCGCTGTGGGGCGTGCTGGTGGGCTGGGTGTGGAGCCGGCAGGCACCTTCGCGTGCGGTGGTGGGCGGCATGCTGGCGGGGCTGATCGGGGTGGGCATCCTGACCGGGCCTGGCGCCCTGGCGCCCACGCAGGCCAGCGCAGCCTCGAATGGTTTCACGCCGGTGGCGCTGATCCTGGCGGCCACCCTCTCGTATGCGATTTCGGTGCACCACGCCCGACGGCGCCTGCAACACCTCAGCCCGATGGCGCTGTGCGCAGGCACCATGGTGCTGGCATCAGGCTGCCTGATCGGACCCGCGCTGTTCATGGGGCCCGCGGGCCTGCCTTCCGGACACTGGTCGGACGTGCCTGCTGCCGCCTGGGGCGCCATGTTCGCGCTGGGCGCCGTCTGCACCGCCATGGCCTACACGGTGTTCTTCCAGCTGATCCAGCGCCTGGGGCCGACGCCTGCGCTCACCGTCACCTTCCTCATCCCGGTGTTCGGCATGCTGTGGGGCGCCCTCTTCCTGGGCGAAACCATCACCCCACTGATGTTGCTGGGCACCGCCATCATCGCCTGGGGGACCTGGCAGTCCGCGCGCTTGCCAAACAACTCGTCGCTCGCGCAGCAGGCCACCTGAGGCGGGCCCTTCCTATCCTCACCCGAAACCACACCCATGGACCAAGACAAGCAGCCCGCCATCCGCTGGCATTGGGAAGACATCAACGAAGGCCTTTGCCTGACCTTCGGCCCCAAACTGATCGAGCGAGAGGAAGTCATCCGATTCGCCACCGAATTCGACCCCCAGCCCTTTCACCTGAGCGAGGAAGCCGGCCAGGCTTCCCTGTTCGGTGGACTGGCGGCCAGCGGCTGGCACACGGCCGGCATCGTCATGCGACTGATGTGCGATGGGTTTTTGCTGCAGTCCAGCAGCCTGGGCTCGCCGGGGCTGGACAGCTTGCGTTGGCTCAAGCCCGTGATGGTGGGCGACGAGGTGCGCGCCCGCATGACGGTGCTGGCCAAGCGGCCGATGAAGAGCAAACCGCACGTGGGGCTGGTGCAAACGCGCTGGGAAGCGCTCAACCAGCGCGACGAGGTGGTGATGACGATCGAGAGCTGGGCGATGTTCGGCAGGCGTGAGGTCGCCACCAGCTGAACACAAAGCAAAAAGCCCTGATGGCGAACCATCAGGGCTTTGCATTTTGGCGGAGTGGACGGGACTCGAACCCGCGACCCCCGGCGTGACAGGCCGGTATTCTAACCAACTGAACTACCACTCCGCGTGGCTGACGTCTGTGCCGATCTTGCGATCAACCAAGCGCCGTCAAAACTTGGCGTCCCCTAGGGGATTCGAACCCCTGTAGCCACCGTGAAAGGGTGGTGTCCTAGGCCTCTAGACGAAGGGGACTCCGTCAAATCGAATTGTCATGAAACGAACCGCCCTCGGTACCGGCGACGCCTGGTTGGATGGTGGAGGTAAGCGGGATCGAACCGCTGACCTCTTGCATGCCATGCAAGCGCTCTCCCAGCTGAGCTATACCCCCTTGTGTCACCACACAGGGCGCCGCGCTGGCACCGAGACTGACCCGTTTCGACGCTGCTGTGTCACCAGCAACGCCATCAAAATGCTTGGCGGAGTGGACGGGACTCGAACCCGCGACCCCCGGCGTGACAGGCCGGTATTCTAACCAACTGAACTACCACTCCGCGTGGCTGACGTCTGTGTTGACCTTGCGATCAACCAAGTGCCGTCAAAACTTGGCGTCCCCTAGGGGATTCGAACCCCTGTAGCCACCGTGAAAGGGTGGTGTCCTAGGCCTCTAGACGAAGGGGACTTCAATCCTTCATCAACCCGATCGACGCTGTGCCTGGCCCAACTGCAACCCGGTCACCGAACAACCCGAAGGTTGGTGGTGGAGGTAAGCGGGATCGAACCGCTGACCTCTTGCATGCCATGCAAGCGCTCTCCCAGCTGAGCTATACCCCCGTCAGATGGCGTCTTGCGTTGCCTTCTTTCGGCTTTGCCCGGCTGCTTTGTTTCAAACAAAGCGTCGTATCAAGCGAGACCGCGAGTATATACCGATTTTTGATCCCAGCACAAGTGCCGAGCACTTCAACGCAGTCGTTGCAGAACTGCGTCACGCTCGAACAACGCCAGCACGGCGTCGACCGAGGGCGTCTGCGAGCGGCCGCACACGAGCAGGCGCACAGGGATGGCGAGTTGGGGCATCTTCAGGCCGAATTCGGTCAGCGTGTCCTTCATGGCTTGCGCGATGGCCGCAGCTTCCCAGGCGCAGCTTGCCAAGCGCGCAGCCAGGCCGGCAACAGCGGGCTTGACGGCATCGGTCAGCTTCTCGGCCAACTCCTGAGCGGGGGGCGTGACGTCGGCCACGTACATGCTCAGCCAGTCGGCCAGCTCGACGGTGGTGGCGCAGCGGTCCTTGAACAGGGCGCACATGGCGGCCAGTCGGGCCTCGCCCTGCCCTGCGGCCAGTTCGGCCGGCAGGTTCACGCCACGGCGGGCGAACTGCTCGCGCACGAGGCCCGCCAGCATCACGTCATCGGCGGTCTTCATGTGCTGCTGGGCAACCCAGCGCAGCTTGGCTTCATCGAACTGGCTGGCGCTGCGGCCCAGGTGATCGAGGTTGAACCACTCGATGAACTGGGCGCGCGAGAAGATCTCGTCGTCGCCATGGCTCCAGCCCAGGCGAGCCAGGTAGTTGACGATGGCGTCGGCCAGGAAGCCTTCGTCGCGGTACTGCGTGACGGCCTTGGCACCATGGCGCTTGGACATCTTGGAGACGTGCTTCTCGCCGTGCTCGTCCACCGTTTCGGTCATCACGGTGGGCAGGTGGGCGTAGACGGGCGGCTCTTGGCCCAAGGCGCGCAGGATGTTGATCTGGCGCGGGGTGTTGTTGACGTGGTCGTCGCCTCGGATGACGTGGGTGATGCCCATGTCCATGTCGTCGACCACGACGCAGAAGTTGTAGGTGGGCGTGCCGACGATGCCATCGCTGCCTTCGGCGGCCGGGCGAGCGATCACCAGGTCATCGAGCTCGTCGTTGCTGATCTCGATGCGGCCCTTGACCTTGTCCTCCCACACGACGCTGCCGCCTTGCGGGTTCTTGAAGCGCAGCACGGGCTTCACCCCAGCGGGCACCGGCGGCAGGGTCTTGCCGGGCTCGGGCCGCCAAGTGCCGTCATAGCGGGGCTTTTCCTTGTTGGCCATCTGCTTTTCGCGCAACGCGTCCAGCTCGGCCGAGCTCATGTAGCAGGGGTAGATCAGACCCTTGTCCAGCATCTGCTGCACGACCTCTTTGTAGCGGTCCATGCGCTGCATTTGGTAGAACGGGCCTTCGTCGTGGTTCAGGCCCAGCCACTGCATGCCCTCGAGGATGACATCGACGGCGGCTTGCGAAGAGCGCTCTTCGTCGGTGTCTTCGATGCGCAGGATGAAGACGCCGTTGTTGGCGCGCGCGAAGGCCCAGGGGTAGAGGGCCGAGCGGATGTTGCCCAGGTGGATGAAACCAGTGGGCGACGGGGCGAAACGCGTGCGGACAGGGGTGCGGACTTGGGACATGTGGGGGGTCGGTCGATCTTCAAGCGTTCAGGGTGTCGAGACCGCGGGCCAGGTCGGCCTTCAGGTCATCGATGTGCTCCAGGCCCACGGCCACGCGGATCATGCCCTGCGTGATGCCGGCGGCCAGGCGCTGCTCTTCGGTGAGGCGCCCGTGCGAGGTGCTCGACGGGTGCGTGATCAAGGTCTTGGTGTCGCCCAGGTTGGAGGTGATGGAGCACAGCTTGGTGTGGTCGATCACGTGGAAAGCGGCCTGGCGAAGGCGCTTGGCGTCATCGCTCAGCACCGCAGGTGCCGGCACGGTGATGGCGCCCTGAGCGGGCTTGGTGGTGAAGGACACCACCGCACCGCCACAGCCGTTTTGCTGCTTCATGGCCAGTGCGTGCTGCGGGTGGCTGGGCAGGCCAGGGTAGTAGACCTGATCGACCTGCGGCTGCTGCTCCAGCCACTGGGCCAACTTGAGCGCGTTGTCGCTTTGCGCGGCCATGCGGATCGACAGCGTCTCCAGGCCCTTGAGCACGACCCAGGCGTTGAAAGGCGCCAGCGTCATGCCGGCGCCGCGCAGGGTGGTCATCAGGGGGCCGTTGACGATGGCGTCGGGGCCGCAGACGGCACCGGCCAGCACGCGGCCCTGGCCATCGAGGTACTTGGTGCCGGAGTGGATGATCAGGTCGGCGCCCATCTCCACGGGCTTTTGCAGCGCGGGTGTGCAAAAACAGTTGTCCACGGCCAGCAAGGCGCCAGCGGCGTGAGCGATATCCGCCAGCGCCGCGATGTCGCAGACCTCGGTCAACGGGTTGCTGGGCGTTTCGGCGAAGAACAGCTTGGTGTTGGGCTTGACCGCCGCACGCCAGGCACCGACATCGGTCTGCGACACGAAAGTGGTCTCGATGCCGAACTTGCCGAACTGGGTCTGCAGCAGGGTGATGGTCGAGCCGAACACGCTTTGCGAGCACACGATGTGATCGCCCGACTTGAGCAGGCCCATGACCAGCAGCAAGATGGCGCTCATGCCGCTGGCCGTGGCGATGCAGGCCTCGGTGCCTTCGAGCGCGGCCAGGCGGCGCTCGAACATCATGGTGGTGGGGTTGGTGAAGCGCGTGTAGACGAAGGCTTCTTCTTCGTTGGCGAAGCGCGCGGCGGCCGTGGCCGCATCGGGGTGATTGAAGCTGCTGGTCAAAAACAG
The DNA here is from genome assembly GCA_005502875.1 of Comamonadaceae bacterium 2PF. Taxonomy (GTDB): domain Bacteria; phylum Pseudomonadota; class Gammaproteobacteria; order Burkholderiales; family Burkholderiaceae_C; genus Aquabacterium. The sequence goes on from SCMV01000028.1 coordinate 17,281, forward strand.
CGCTTCGGAGTTCTCACCCCATTGCGTGGGCGGCAGGCCCTCGCGCACGGACAGCGTCTCGATGCGGGCATCGGGCGGCAGGTCCTTGCGGGGCAAGCGCTTCTTGTCGTCGGTCTGGTTGTCGGACTTGGCCATGCGGCCTCCTCTGAGCCCAGCCTGCTCGAGCAAGCCAGGGCCCGGTCTGGGTTCTCACTCGTCGCTGTGGCTTTGCAGGGCCAGGCGGGAGTTGGTGGCGTCTTCTTCGCCCTTTTGTGTCAAGCGCTGCGACTGGATGGCAGCGAAGTCCTCGGCGCTGACGTCGCCCGTGATGTAGGTGCCGTCGAAGCACGAGGCCTCGAAGCCCTGGATCTTGGGGTTGAGCCTGCCGACCACCTTCTTCATCGCGTCGACGTCCTGGTAGATCAAGGCGTCGCAGCCGATGATCTGGCGCACCTCTTCGAGCGAGCGGCCATGGGCCACAAGTTCGCTCTTGGTGGGCATGTCGATGCCGTAGACGTTGGGAAAGCGCACCGGTGGCGCGGCCGAGGCCAGGTAGACCTTGTTGGCGCCGGCCTCGCGGGCCATCTGCACGATTTCCTTGGAGGTGGTGCCGCGCACGATGGAGTCATCGACCAGCAGCACGTTGCGGCCCTTGAATTCCAGGCCGATGGCGTTGAGCTTCTGGCGCACGGACTTCTTGCGCGCACCCTGCCCCGGCATGATGAAGGTGCGGCCCACGTAGCGGTTCTTGACGAAGCCTTCGCGGTAGGGCTTGCCGAGCTTTTGCGCCAGCTGCATGGCCGAAGGGCGGCTCGATTCGGGGATGGGGATGACCACGTCGATCTCGGACGGCGGCATGGTCGAGATGACCCGCTGGGCCAGCGTCTCACCCATGTTCAAGCGAGCCTGGTAGACCGACACGCCATCGATGGTGGAGTCGGGGCGGGCCAGGTAGACGTACTCGAACATGCAGGGGTTGAGCACGGCCTTCTCGGCGCACTGCTCGGCGTGCACCACGCCATCGAGGTCGATGAACAGGGCCTCACCGGGCTGCACGTCGCGCACGAACTTATGGCCGGTGCCCTCCAGTGCCACGGACTCGCTGGCGACCATGACCTCGCGCCCTTCGGGCAGGTCGGCCTCGCCGTAGCACATCGGGCGGATGCCGAAGGGGTCGCGGAAGGCCACCAGACCGTAACCGGCGATCAGGCAGATGACGGCGTAGGAGCCCTTGATGCGCTTGTTCACGGCGCGCACGGCCTTGAAGACGGCGGCCGGGGTCAGGGGCAGGTCGCGGCCCGCCAGCTCCAGCTCGTGGGCGAACACGTTGAGCAGCACCTCGGTGTCGCTGTCGGTGTTGAGGTGGCGGCGATCGATGTTGAACAGCTCTTTGCGCAGGTCGTGCGCATTGGTGAGGTTGCCGTTGTGCACCAGCACCAGGCCGAAAGGCGCGTTGACGTAGAAGGGCTGGGCCTCCTCTTCGTTGAAGGCGTTGCCAGCGGTCGGGTAGCGCACCTGGCCCAGGCCCACGGTGCCGGGCAGCGCGCGCATGTTGCGGGTGCGAAAGACGTCCTTGACCATGCCGCGGGCCTTGTGCATGAAGAACTTGCGGCCATGCGCGTCGGGGCCGGCGGTCACGATGCCGGCGGCGTCCTGGCCCCGGTGCTGCAGCAGCAGCAGCGCGTCATAGATCAGCTGGTTGACGGGCGTCTTCGAAATCACACCCACGATGCCGCACATGGTTCACCTCACACCGGACCTGAGCCCGGAAAAAACAAATGTCAAAAAACTCAGTCCGCCGCCATCAAGGCATCGAGGGCGCCGGCAGGAATTGGACCACCTCGGGAGGCAGGATGGGGCGAAGCCCCTGCAGAACGGTGCCCAGCCAAGCCACGCCCCGTGACGCGCGCCACGAATCGGCTTGGGCCACGGGCGTCATGCTCACGAGCACGAACACGGCAAGAGCCGCCAACAGCCCCCTCAGCAGGCCGAAAACAGCCCCCAGCAAACGATCGGACCCACCCAGCCCGGAGGCCTGGATGAGCTGCGAGATGCCCCAGGACAGCAGCGCCCAGGCCAGCCAGGCCCCCACGAAGGCCAGCACCATGCCCGACAGCAGGTTGAGCTGGTCGCCAGGTTGACCGAGCGGCACGTGAGCAGCCGCTTCGCTGCCCAGGAAACGAGCCGCCAGCCAGGCCACGACCCAGCCCATGAGGGCCAGCAGCTCGGTCACCAGGCCGCGCCAGGCGCCCAGCAAGACAGACCCCAGCAAACCACCGAGCAGGGCGATGTCCAGCCAGGTCCAGGCCAGGCCAGGAGACAACGGGGTGATGGGGGTGAGGCCCTCCACGGTTCAGCTCGCCTTTCCTGCCTCAGAGCGTCAGGACGTTGCCGTTGAGCCCGCCCTTGCGCAACGTGGCCAGGGCCTTGTCGGCCTCGGCCTTGTCGGCAAAGGGGCCCAGTCGCACCCGGATGCGCTTGCCCTGAGGGGTGTCGACCTGCTGGGCATAGGTTTTCAAGCCCATGCGCTCGGCCTTCTGGCGGGCCTCGCGCGCGGCGTTGACGTCGGCGAAGGCGCCGAACTGCACCACGTATCGGGAATCAGCGGCCTTGGGCTCGGGCTTTTTGTCGGCGGATTTTTCTGCGGGCTTGAGGGCTGGCTTCGCAGGCTTTTCGGAAGCCTTCTCCTGTGACTTCTCCGGCGCCTTCGCGGGCGCCTTGTCGGCAGGCTTTGCTGGCGCCTTGTCCAGCTGACGGGTGACGGCGTCAGCTGGCGGGACCTTGGGCATGGCCCTCACGGCATCATCGGCGCGCCCCTCTGCACGCGCATCGGGCGCTGCCTCTGTCCGAGCCTGGCTGGACGACTGCGCGTTCGCGCCGGGCGCATCGGCCCTGTCGTCGGGCGGCGTGATGTTGACCACACGAGCCTCTTGCGGCTGCGGCTGCGCCTGGGCCACTCGGCCACGGGTGGCGCGGGACGACGACGCTTCGCCATCTGCCGAGGCGTGCGAGCCAGCCTGCACGATGCGGACATCTGGCGACAGGGGGCGCGGTTGTGTCTCGAACAGCCAAGGCAAGCCCAGCACGCCCGAGCCCACCAGCACCACCATGCCGATCAGGCGGCGGCGCGCCCGGGTGCGCAGCGCCTCGACGTCCGAGGGCGAAGGTGCGCGGGCGGCCGGCGTGGTCCCGCTGGCGCCACGGCGAAATCGCTCGAGGAAGGAGGGCAAAGGCATGCGCTAGGACGAGGTGAAAACGACCAAAAGGGGCTCAGGCGCCAGGCATGTGGGGCGCATTCAGGCGTGGCAGGCCGGCGTCGATGACGCCGCCTACCGTGTAGAAAGAACCGAAAACCAGGATTCTATCCGTGGGGTCCGCCGCAGCCAGGGCTGCATGCAGCGCGGCCATGGGATCGGCGTGGCGCGTGAGGATCGCCTTGGGCGCCGTCGCCGAGGGGCGAGCGGCGGTGTCCGCCTCGATGGCTTGCACCAGTTGCTCGGCGGTGGCCGCGCGGGCCGTGGGCAGGTCGCAGCAATACCAGGCGTCCACCAGCGGGCGCAGCTTGTGCACCATGCCGGCCAGGTCCTTGTCGGCCATCGCGCCCCAAACGGCGTGTGTGCGCGGAAAGAACCCCATCTGATCGAGGTTGACCGCCAACTGCGCCGCCGCGTGCGGGTTGTGCGCCACGTCCAGGATCAGCGTGGGCTGACCCGGGATGATCTGAAAGCGCCCAGGCAGCTCGACCGTGGCCAGGCCCGTGCGCACGGCCTGCGCCGACACCGGCAGCCGATTGCGCATGGCCTCGAGCGCCGCCAGCACGCCCGAGGCGTTGAGCAGCTGGTTGGCGCCCCGCAGCGAGGGGTAGGCCATGCCGTTGAAACGCTTGTTGCGCCCGCCCCAGGACCACTGCTGGCGGTCTCCAGCGTAGTTGTGGTCGCGCCCGAACAGCCACAGGTCGGCGCCCAGGCTCTCGGCGTGCTGCACGACGCTGGCGGGGGCCTGCGGGTCGGACACCACCGCAGGTCGACCCGCGCGCATGATGCCGGCCTTCTCGCGGCCGATGGCCTCACGGTCAGGCCCCAAGTAGTCCATGTGATCCAGGTCGATGCTGGTGATGACGGCGCAGTCGGTGTCGACCACGTTGACGGCATCGAGTCGGCCACCCAACCCCACTTCCAGGATGACGGCGTCCAGCCCTGACGTCGCCAGCAGGCGCAGGATGGCCAGGGTGGTGAACTCGAAATAGGTCAGCGGGGTGTCGCCGCGCACGGCCTCGATGGCCTCGAAGTGCGGCAGCAGCTCATCGGCCTTGACCAGCTGCCCGTTGAGCCGGCAGCGCTCTTCGAAGTGCACCAGGTGCGGTGAGCCGTACACACCCACCCGAAAGCCCGACGAGACGAGGATGCTCTCGAGCATCGCGCAGGTCGAGCCCTTGCCGTTGGTGCCCGCCACGGTGAAGACCACCGGGGCGCCGTCCGCCGGCTCATGCCCCATCGGCGTGCCCAGGGTGACGCCCGCGCGCGCCCAGACTTCGCCCACGCGCTCCAGCCCCATGTCGATGCCAACGGTGTGCAGGCGCTCGCAATGGGCCAGCCAGTCTTCGAGGGTGCGGGGCGTTGAAGGCATGCAGGAGCTCAAGGTGGGGCAAGACAACAGGTGGGGACGCGCCTGGCGTCCTCAAGGCGGCGATGGGCGGTCATCGAAACGCCCACCACCTCAAACAAAACGGGCTGCTCAGCGCAGCCCGCTCTCATCGCGCCACAAAGCGCGCAGGGGAAACTCAGCCAGCGACGGCGTCGGCAGGTTGGCGCATCAGGATGGCCAACTGGCGAGCGATGTTTCGGCGCAGCTCGCGGCGGTCCATGATCATGTCGATGGCGCCCTTTTGCATCAGGAACTCGGAGCGCTGGAAGCCCTCGGGCAGCACCTCGCGCACGGTGTTCTCGATCACGCGGGGGCCGGCGAAGCCGATCAGGGCCTTGGGCTCGGCGATGACCACGTCGCCCATGAAGGCGAAGGAGGCCGACACGCCACCCATGGTCGGGTCGGTCAGCACGCTGATGTAGGGCAGTTTGGCCTTGGCCAGGCGCGTGAGGGCCGCGTTGGTCTTGGCCATCTGCATCAGGCTGAGCAGGCCTTCCTGCATGCGCGCGCCACCGGTGGCGGTGAACGAGATGAACGCGGTCTTCTGATCGACGGCGGTTTCGACGCCGCGCACGAAGCGCTCGCCCACCACCGAGCCCATCGAGCCGCCCATGAAGTCGAACTCGAAGCAGGCCGCGACCACGGGGATGCTGCACACGGAGCCGCCCAGCACGATCAGGGCATCGGTCTCGCCGGTGGCCTCCATGCCTTGCTTGAGGCGATCAGGGTACTTCTTGTTGTCCTTGAACTTCAGGGCGTCAACCGGCAGCACCTCCTGGCCGATCTCGTAGCGCCCTTCGGCGTCGAGGAAGGCGTCCAGGCGGGCGCGGGCGCCGATGCGGTGGTGATGGCCACACTTCGGGCAGACGTTGACGTTGGCCTCGAGGTCGTTCTTGTAAAGGACGGTCTCGCAGGAGGGGCACTTCACCCACAGGCCTTCCGGCACCGAGCGGCGTTCGGCCGGGTCGGTCGGTTGGATCTTGGGGGGCAGGAGTTTCTCGAGCCAGCTCATGGTCATCCTTTCAGGGAATCGAGTGCAGCGCGGATTTCGGCGATGAAGCCGCGGGCCGCTGCCGCCACGGTTTCGGGCGACTGCGTCTCGAGCAGTTGCACCAGGCGTGAGCCGATCACGACGGCATCGGACACCGCGGCGACGGCCTTGGCCGTCTCGGCGTCGCGGATGCCGAAGCCCACGCCCACGGGCACGCTGACGTGCGCCTTGATGCGCGGGACCATGTCGGCCACGGCGGAGGTATCGAGGTGACCGGCCCCCGTCACGCCCTTGAGCGAAACGTAGTACACGTAGCCGGCAGCGATGCGGCCGACGTCGGCCATGCGCTGCTCGGTGGACGTCGGGGCCAGCAGGAAAATGGGAGCCAGATCCGCCGCCTTCAGGCGAGCAGCGAACTCTTCGCACTCTTCGGGCGGGTAGTCCACCACCAGCACGCCATCGACGCCCGCGGCCTTGGCGTCGCGCACGAAGCTGCCTGCGCCATGGCGCAAGTCGTGGTTCTCGATCGGGTTGGCATAGCCCATCAGCACAACGGGCGTGGTGGCGTTCAGGGCGCGAAACGCGCGCACATCATCGAGCACGTGGTTGAGCGAGATGCCGTGGGTCAGCGCACGCTCGGCCGCCTTCTGGATGACGGGGCCATCGGCCATCGGGTCGGAAAACGGCACGCCGAGCTCGATCACGTCGGCCCCGGCTTCGGCCATGGCCAGCATGATCTCGACCGTCTTGGCCGGATACGGGTCACCGCAGGTGATGTAGGGGATCAGCGCCTTGCGGCCCTGCTCCTTGAGCGTGGCGAAGGTCTGGTCAAGCCGGGTGATGGGGTGGGTCACGGCGCTCATCATGCACCCCCTTTCACCGACTGCCCCCGGCACGAGGGGCGGCAGTAGAACTCGGCGCCGGTCAGGTCGGCCACGGTACCGATGTCCTTGTCGCCACGGCCCGAGAGGTTGACCAGCACGTGCTGATCGGGGCGCATGGTGGCGGCCAGCTTCATCGCGTGGGCCACGGCGTGGCTCGACTCGAGCGCCGGGATGATGCCCTCGGTGCGACACAGGCGGTGGAAGGCTTCCAGCGCTTCCTTGTCGGTGATGCCGACGTATTCGGCGCGACCGATGTCCTTGAGGTAGGCGTGCTCGGGGCCCACGCCGGGGTAGTCCAGGCCGGCAGAAACGGAATGCGTCTCGGTGATCTGCCCGTTCTCGTCTTGCAGCAAGTAGGTGCGATTGCCGTGCAGCACGCCCGGCACACCCTTTTGCAGCGACATCGAATGCTTGCCGCTTTCGTAGCCCTCGCCGGCCGCCTCGACGCCGATCAGGCGCACCTGCTCGTGCGGGATGTAGGGGTAGAAGATGCCCATGGCGTTGGAGCCACCGCCCACGCAGGCGACCACGGCATCCGGCTGGCGGCCGATCTGATCGGGCATCTGCTTGAGGCATTCCTCGCCGATGACGGACTGGAAGTCGCGGACCATGGCGGGGTACGGGTGCGGACCGGCCACGGTGCCGATGATGTAGAAGGTGTTTTCGACGTTAGTGACCCAGTCGCGCATGGCTTCGTTGAGCGCGTCTTTCAGCGTCTTGCTGCCGGACTCGACCGGCACCACCTTGGCGCCCAGCAGGTGCATGCGGTAGACGTTGGGCGACTGGCGCTTGACGTCTTCGGCGCCCATGTAGACCACGCACTCCATGCCGTAGCGCGCGCAGATGGTGGCGGTGGCCACGCCGTGCTGGCCAGCGCCGGTTTCCGCGATCACGCGGGGCTTGCCCATGCGCTTGGCCAGCAGGGCCTGGCCGATGGTGTTGTTGACCTTGTGCGCGCCGGTGTGGTTCAAGTCTTCGCGCTTGAAGTGGATCTGTGCGCCGCCGACTTCACGGCTGAGGCGGTCAGCGTGGTAGACGGGGCTGGGGCGGCCCACGAAGTGCGCGAGCTCGCGGCGGAACTCGGCCTTGAAAGCCTCGTCATGGCGGTAGTGCTCGTAGGCATCCTTGAGCTGTTCGAGCGCGTGAATCAGCGTCTCGGAGACAAAAGTACCGCCGTAGGGGCCGAAGTGCCCGCGGGCGTCAGGCTGGTTGTAGGTCAACATGTCTGGTCAAGGTGTGAGGGCTGCAACGTCATGCAGCCGTCGCGAAACGGGGGGCCACCAGGCTTCGGTCAGCGTCGCGAACCGCCTGGCAGAAATCGATCATCCGGGCGGCGTCCTTGATGCCTTTGGCCGCCTCAACGCCGGAACTCACGTCCACGGCCCAGGGGCGCACGCACCGGATGCCATCGGCCACATTGCCGGCATGCAGCCCACCCGAGAGGATCAGGTTGCGCGCCAGCGACGAGGGCAAACCGGCCAACAAGGACCAATCGAACACCTGCCCGCCTCCGCCGTAGCCGTCCACATGGGCATCCACGAGCAAAGCCTGGGCGGCATCAAATTGCCGGGCGAAGTTTAACAAATCGAAACCTGGGGCCATTCGGGCGGCCCGGATGAACGGGCGCGCAGACCCGACGCATTGCGAGGGCGACTCATCGCCGTGGAACTGCAGCAAAGCTTGCGGCACCGCCTGGATGGCGTGCGACACCGTGGCCGCATCGGCGTTGACGAGCAGCACCACGGGCGTCACAAAGGGCGGCAAACGCCTGGCCAACTCGCCTGCGCGAGCGGCGCTGACATGCCGAGGGCTTTTGTCGTAGAGCACAAAGCCAATGGCGTCTGCACCGGCTTCGACCGCAGCGTCGACATCGGCCTCGCGGGTGAGGCCGCAAACCTTGATGCGCGTGCGATGGGGAATCTGAGGGGACATCCAGGAGCCGGAACGTCTGCGTCCCGTGGCGGTGTCGATGCCAGCATTGTCTCAAAAAACGGGCCCCGCAGCCGGGAAGCCCCTTGGCTCAACTTTCGCGAGGCGAAACGCTCGCATGGGGCCGGCTTTTGAACCAGGCGACTCAGGAGGGCAGCCAATCCATGCCCGGGACCTGCTCAGGCAAAGCGAAGGCCGGGGCATAGCGCGGCCCCAGAAAATACAGGCCATCGGGCGAGAAAGTCGGCGCAGCCACCTTGCGGTCACGGGCTTCGCGCACGTCACGCACCCAGTCGGGCTGCTGCACGCCCGTGCCGACCATGATCAGGCAACCCATGATGTTGCGAATCATGTGGTGCAAGAAGGCCTGCCCCTCGAAATCAAAGCGCCAGTAGGCCGTCGGCGCACCAGGCGGGCCACATCGGCGGATGCGGATCTCACGCAGCGTCTTGACGGGCGTGGGCGACTGACACATGGAAGATCGGAAGGAGCTGAAGTCGTGCTCGCCCAGCAGATGGGTCGCAGCACGCTCCATGGCGGCCTGATCCAGGGGACGGAACACCCACCCCGCCCTGCCCGACTCCAGAGCCGGGCGCACGGCCGACTCCAGCAGCACGTAGACATAGCGTCGGCCGATGGCGCTGTTGCGGGCATGGAAATGCGCAGGCACCTCAGCCGCCCACTGCACCGAGATGTCAGGCGGCAGGAAGGCGTTGGTGCCCCTGACCCAGGAAAAGGGCTCACGATGCAGGTCGGTGTCGAGGTGCACGACCTGGTTGATGCCATGAACACCGGCGTCCGTGCGGCCAGCGCAAAGCACCTTCAGCGGCCGCACCGCGAAGGCCTTCAGCGCCGACTCCAGCACGTCTTGCACCGTGCCACCGCCCGGCTGGCTTTGCCAGCCCTTGTAAGCCGTGCCCACGTAAGAAACACCAAGGGCGACCCGACGGATCGCCCTCCCGGTTTGAGCGGAGGGGGATGCCCCCTCCCCGCTCGCATCCATCGACGCCATGGTCAGGACATCACGACAAGCTGTCCAGCATGGACTGGGCACGGGCCTTCAGGCCTGCGTCCTGAGCCTGCTCGACCACTTCCTGCAGCAGCTCGCGGGCACCGTCGGCATCCCCGATCTGGCGGAACTCGTCGGCCAACTCCAGCTTGCGTGCCATCGGATCGGCAGACATCTCCGCCATCGAATCCGGCTCGGCAGCCGGCTCGGCGGCGGCCGGCTCATCGAGGTCCAGGCTGATGTCGCCCAAATCGAAAGCAGGCGCGGGAGCCGGAACGGCAGGCACCTCGATGCCGAAATCAAGGCCTTCGGAATCGGCCGGCTGCGTTGGCACGGGCTCCAGGCTAGGCAGATCGACGCCGAACTCCAGCGGGGCATCGGCAGCGGCAGGGGCCGAGGCAACTGGCAGGTCCGAGCCGAACTCCGGCAGCTCCAGGGGAGGCAGGTCGCCAGCGGCCGTGACCGGCGGGGCGACGGAGTCCTTCACCTCGTCCAAAGGAGTCGGCGACGAGATGTCGAGATCCAGGTCAACGCCATCGTCCACCGCCGCCAGGTTTTCCGGCACGGCGGGGGCAACGCTGTCCAGGATGCTGGGCGCGGGCATCACCGAGTGAGGGATGGTGCTGGCCCCCAGGCCGTCCGCAGGCTGCTCCACGCTCAAGGGCGCTTCAGCCGGTTGACCACCAGGTTGGTAGAGCGGATTTTCTGGGTCGATGCCCAAACCGAGTTCCTGGACATGCGCCCAATCTTCGCCCTCACCTTGCGTCAGGCTGTAGAGCTGCGCAGCGAGTTGCTCGAACCCCTTGGTGTCGCGGCGCTTGGCATAAACCTCGAGCAGCTTGGTGCGAATGGCCAGGCGCTCCGGGGTGCTGCGAAGGGCTTCCTTGAGGATTTCTTCGGCTTGCAGGTCGCGGCCGTAGGCCAAGTACACATCGGCCTCGGCAACCGGATCGACGTCACCGATGGCGTCGAGCTGGCTGAGCGAGTAGCTCATGGACGAGGGACCGCCGGTGGCGTCTCGCGTGTCCACGCGCTGGCCACCGCTGGCGCCAAAGAAGGAGTCTGGCTGCAGGCGGCTTTCCAGGAAGGAGGTTTCGCCGGTCTCGGCGCGGCGGCGCGAGCGCAGGAACATCAGGCCACCGGCCAGCAGCGCGACGGCGGCACCGCCCGCAGCCACGGCCATCAGGTTGATGGACTCGAGGAAGCCTGGCTCTTCAGGTGCTGGCGTGGGAGGCGGCGTGGGCACACTCACCGGCGCGGGCACGGCCGGCAGGACGGCCGAGGCAGCGGAGGCCGCCTCGGAAGCGGCGTCGGCAACGATGGTCACAGAGCCATCGACCACCGATGCAGCGCTGGCGGGCAGCTCGGTCGGCGCAGAAGCCACCTCGGCGACGGAGGGCACCGGAGCCGGCGCCGGCGCAGGCGTGGGCACCGAGGCCGGTGCGGGCACCACCTTGGCGACGGCAGGGGCCGGCGCAGGGGTCGGAGCCGGAGCAGGAGCCGGCACGGCCTTGGCAGGCGTGGGCGCCGATGCCTGGGCGGCCTTCTCACGCAACTTGCGCAACTCGTCGAGGTTCTTGGACAACTCGGCCACGCGGGCGCTGGAGTCTTCCTTGGCACGGGCCTTGGCCACGCGGTCTTCCGCTGCGGTGCCGCTGCTCACGCCGCCTTTGCTCAGGGTGAGCTTGTCGGGCGCCGGGGCGGCCGATTGCTTGCGATCCTTGACTTCGGCTTCGACCTTGCCGGTGGCCTGGCGCTCGGGTTGCTCGACCGGGGTCGGGGCAACGGTGCCGGCCAGGCGCTGGCGATAAGCAGAAAAATCAGCGCTTTGGGCCTGGATGATGCGGCGCGCTTCAGGTTGCGGCACCTTCTGGGCCTCTTCGGCCGAAGGCACGTTGAGCACCACGCCCGCCTTCAGGCGGTTCATGTTGTTGCCCTGGAAGGCCTGCGGGTTGCTGCGGTACAGGCCCACCAGCATCTGATCCAGGGAGACACCCTCGGCAGCGTTGCGCTGGGCGATGGACGACAGCGAGTCACCGGCGCGAACACGCACCGTGCGAGCGTCGTCGGCGCCTGCAGGCTGCGAAGCCGTTGCGGCAGGTCGGACCGCAGGCACAGGCGCAGGCGCAGGAGCTGAGGCCGCAGCCTCAGGCTGGCTGGCAGCCGGGGCGGGCTTGGCAGCCTTGCGGGGCTTGCTTTCGGCCGGCGCTGGCGCCGGAGCTGCCACCGCTGCGGGGGCAGGTGCAGGCGCGACAGCACGAGACGGCGCAGGCGCGGGCACCGGGGCCGGCGCCTCCATGATGGGCGCCATCACCGGCGCAGGCGCAGGTGCGGTGCGGGCGGCTGGCGGATCAAACAGCAGGGTGTACTCGCGGACCAGGCGGCCGGACGACCAGGCCAGGTCCAGGATCACGTCCACGAAGGGCTCCTGCACCGGGCGGTCGCTGCTCAGGCGCAGGAAGGGGCGGCCGTCGGCGCGGCGTTGCAAGGTGATGGAGGTGTTCGCCAGGACGCCGTTGTAGTCGACCCCGGCAGCCCGGTAGGTTTCGGGCGTGGCCACCTTGACCTGCAGGGTGGCGCCTTCGTCGGCCGTCAGGCTGGTGACATCGATTTCAGCGCGCAGGCCTTCGCCCAGCGCAGACTGGACATTCAGCTTGCCCAGACCCAAAGCCCAACCAGCGGTCGGCAATGCGGACAGGACGGACACGGCAGCAGCAACAGCAACCCGATTCAGGACGAAACGCCCTGCGGACATGGAATGATCTTTCAAGGCGTCTCCCAATTCGTCATGCGTGGGTCGAAAGACCCGTGGCGGGCCCATGCGACCGCAGGCCCAAAAAGGGCCTGACTCGCGAAGAGGGCATCACGCCAGCACCTGCAGACGGTACGCGGCACAAAACACAATAGCATCAAGCAGATAGGGTGACAAGCTCATGCTCTGGCTGACATCGGGGCAGCCCAGGATGAAAACCCGTCCTGTTGAAACGGACTTGCGAAATTGTCGCCGGCCGGCCACATGGCCATTTGCTCAGTTTGTTTCCAGACGTTGCAAAGGCGGCGGGAATTACCCGGGATTCGGGGTGCAATTGCCACGCAATGCGCACCGAGCGCCCGGGAAATCCATCATTTGTCGAGCAGGATGCGCAGCATGCGGCGCAGCGGCTCGGCAGCCCCCCACAGCAATTGGTCGCCGATGGTGAAGGCGCCAACGTACTCCGGGCCCATGGCCAGCTTGCGAATGCGCCCCACCGGGATGGTCAGCGTGCCGGTGGTGGCCACCGGGGTCAGGTCACGGATGGTGGCCTCGCGGGTGTTGGGCACCACCTTGACCCACTCGTTGTCGGCGGCGATCAGGGCCTCGAGGTCGGCCAGGGGCACGTCCTTCTTGAGCTTGAAGGTCAGGGCCTGAGAGTGGCAGCGCATGGCGCCGATGCGCACGCAGAAGCCGTCTACCGGCACGGCCGGCGAGCCAAAGCCCTCGCCTTGACCGAGGATCTTGTTGGTCTCGGCCATGCCCTTCCACTCCTCCTTGGACTGGCCGTTGCCCAGGTCCTTGTCGATCCAGGGGATCAGCGAGCCGCCCAGGGGCACGCCAAAGTTGGCGGTTTCGGCTTCGGTCAGCGAACGCTGCTTGGCGATGACCTTGCGGTCGATTTCCAGGATGGCGCTCTTGGGGTCGTCCAGCAGGGCCTTGACCTCGGCGTTGAGGGTGCCGAACTGGGTCAGCAGTTCGCGCATGTGCTGGGCGCCACCGCCCGAGGCGGCCTGGTAGGTCTGGGTGGACATCCACTCGACCAGACCGGCCTTGTAGAGAGCGCCCACGCCGATCAGCATGCAACTGACCGTGCAGTTGCCTCCGATCCACTCGTTGCCGCCCCTGGCCAGCGAGTTCTTGATGACGGGCATGTTGACCGGGTCGAGCACGATGACGGCGCTGTCCTTCATGCGCAGCGTGGAGGCGGCGTCGATCCAGTGGCCCTTCCAGCCCGCTTCGCGCAGCTTGCCGTAGACCTCGGTGGTGTAGTCACCGCCCTGGGCCGTGACGATGATGTCGCAGCGCTTGAGCTCGTCGATGTCGTAGGCGCTCTTGAGCGCCTTCTCGTTCTTGGCCATCGAAGGCGCGGCGCCGCCGGCGTTCGAGGTCGAGAAGAACAGGGGTTCGAAGTGGTCGAAGTCGCCTTCGGCCTGCATGCGATCCATCAGGACCGAGCCGACCATGCCGCGCCAACCCACCAGACCAACCAGAGTCGTAGCCATGTTGTGTGTCCTCAGTAAACGTGTTTGATGTGGAGCTGCCGGGCGGCGATCACTGCGCCTTCAGGGCGGCCACGACGGCCTCGCCCATCTCGACGGTGCCGACCTTCTTCGTGCCCTCAGAGTAGATGTCAGGCGTGCGCAGGCCCTGCTCCAGCACAGCTTGCACGGCGCGCTCGATGCGGCTGGCGGCCTCTTCCTGGTTCAGGCTGAAGCGCAGCATCATGGCCGCAGACAGGATGGTGGCCAGGGGGTTGGCCACGCCCTTGCCGGCGATGTCGGGGGCGGAGCCGTGACTGGGCTCGTACAGGCCCTGCCCCTTGGCATTCAGCGAGGCCGAAGGCAGCATGCCGATCGAGCCGGTCAGCATGGCGGCGGCATCAGAGAGGATGTCGCCGAACATGTTGCCGGTGAACAGCACGTCGAACTTCTTGGGGGCCTTGACCAGCTGCATCGCGGCGTTGTCCACGTACATGTGGTCGAGCTCGATGTCGGGGTACTGGGCGTGCACCTCGGTGACGACGTCCTTCCAGAACTGGAAGGTTTCCAGCACGTTGGCCTTGTCGACGCTGGTCACGCGCTTGCCACGCTTGCGGGCGGCCTGGAAGGCCACGTGGGCGATGCGTTCGATCTCGGGGCGCGAGTAGCGCATCGTGTCGAAGGCTTCCGGGGCGCCCTTGAATTCGCCATCGGGCGATTCGCGGCGGCCGCGCGGCTGGCCGAAGTAGATGTCGCCGGTCAGCTCGCGGATGATGAGGATGTCGAGACCCGCGACCAGCTCGGGCTTGAGGCTGGAGGCGTGCGTGAGCTGCGGGTAGCAGATGGCCGGGCGGAAGTTGGCGAACAGGCCCATGTTCTTGCGCAGGCCCAGGATGGCCTGCTCGGGGCGCAGCGGGCGGTCGAGCTTGTCGTACTTCCAGTCGCCCACCGAGCCGAACAGCACGGCATCGGAGGCCATGGCCAGGTTCAAGGTGTGCTCGGGCAGCGGGTGGCCGTGGGCGTCGAAGGCGGCGCCGCCGACCTTGGCTTCGTCCAGCTGGAAAGGCAGGTCCAGCACCTTCAGCACCTTGACCGCCTCGTTGACGATCTCGGGACCGATGCCGTCACCCGGCAGCACAGCAATCTTCATGACCATGGTGGTTCTCAGTTCTTCTTCGGAATCAAACGATGCGGTTGTTCAGCCAAGGCTTTTGGGCCAGGCGCTCGGCTTCATAGTCCTTGATCTTGTCGGCGTGACGCAGGGTCAGGCCGATGTCGTCGAAGCCATTGAGCAGGCAGTACTTGCGGAAGGGCTGCACGTCGAAAGGCAGCTCGGCGCCGTCGGCCTTGATCACGACCTGACGCTCGAGGTCGATGGTCAGCTCGTAGCCAGGGAAGGCAAACACTTCGTTGAACAGCTGGTCGACCTGCTGCTCGCTCAGCACGATGGGCAGCAAGCCGTTCTTGAAGCAGTTGTTGAAGAAGATGTCGGCGAAGCTGGGCGCGATGATGGCGCGAAAACCGTACTGATCCAGCGCCCAGGGAGCGTGCTCGCGGCTGGAGCCGCAACCGAAGTTCTGGCGCGCGATCAGGACGGAGGCGCCTTTGTAGCGCGGCTGGTTCAGCACGAAATCGGGGTTGGGCTTGCGGCTGGCCGGATCTTGGCCAGGCTCACCCGCGTCGAGGTAGCGCCATTCGTCGAACAGGTTGGGGCCAAAGCCCGTGCGCTTGATCGACTTGAGGTACTGCTTGGGGATGATGGCGTCGGTGTCGACGTTCTCGCGGTCCATGGGGGCCACGAGGCCCTTGTGAATGCGGAAGGCTTGCATGGTGCTCTCTTTACTTGGAGGCTGCGCCCGAGATGGTCTCGCCAGCCTTTTCGATGTCCTTGCCGATGCCGTGCACGGTGTTGCAACCGGCCAGGGCGAAAGCGGCGATCAGGGACAGCAGGGTGATCAGGCGAGACATGGTGGAAAGCTCCGTGGAAAGGTGGTTCTCGAGGCAGTAAAGGGTCTGGGGGGCATTCGGACGTGATGTCAGGCGATCCGACGCACGTCAACGAAGTGGCCTTGCATGGCGGCCGCGGCGGCCATCGCCGGGCTCACCAGGTGGGTGCGGCCACCCGCGCCCTGACGACCTTCGAAGTTGCGGTTGCTGGTGGAGGCGCAGCGCTCACCCGGGTCCAGGCGGTCGGCGTTCATGGCCAGGCACATGGAGCAACCCGGTTCGCGCCACTCGAAGCCCGCAGCCTTGAAGACCTGGTCCAGACCTTCGCGCTCGGCCTGCTCCTTGACGAGACCGGAGCCGGGCACCACCAGGGCCAGCTTGACGTTGGAGGCGATGCGCCCACCGATGCGCTTGACCACCTCGGCGGCAGCTCGCATGTCTTCGATGCGGCTGTTGGTGCACGAACCGATGAAGACCTTGTCGATGCGGATGTCGGCGATGGCCTTGTTGGGCTCCAGCGCCATGTACTGCAGCGCACGCTCCATGGCGGAGCGCTTGACCGGGTCCTTTTCCTTGTCGGGGTCGGGCACGTTGGCGTTGACGCCCAGGACCATCTCGGGCGACGTGCCCCAGCTGACCTGTGGCTCGATCTGCGAGGCATCGAGCTCGACGATGGCATCCCACTTGGCGTCGGCGTCGGAGTGCAGCGTGCGCCAGTAAGCGATGGCCTGCTCCAGCTCAACGCCCTTGGGGCTGAAGGGGCGGTTCTGCACGTACTGGATGGTGGTGTCGTCCACGGCCACGAGGCCGGCGCGCGCGCCGCCCTCGATGGCCATGTTGCAGACCGTCATGCGGCCTTCCATGCTCAGGGCGCGGATGGCGCTGCCGGCGAACTCGATGGTGTAGCCGGTGCCACCTGCGGTGCCGATCTTGCCGATGATGGCCAGCACGATGTCCTTGGCCGAGCAACCTTTGCCGAGGGTGCCCTCGACCTTGATGAGCATGTTCTTGGCCTTCTTGGCCAGCAGCGTTTGCGTGGCCAGCACATGCTCGACCTCGGAGGTGCCGATGCCGTGGGCCAGCGCACCAAAGGCGCCGTGCGTGGAGGTGTGGCTGTCACCGCAGACCACGGTCATGCCGGGCAGCGTGGCCCCCTGCTCCGGGCCGATCACGTGCACGATGCCCTGGCGCTTGTCGGACATCTTGAACTGCGTGATGCCGAAGCGGTCGCAGTTGGCGTCCAGCGTGTCGACCTGCAGCTTGGACACCGGGTCGCTGATGCCGTCACGGCGATCCGTCGTGGGCACGTTGTGGTCGCTGACCGCCAGGTTGGCAGACAGGCGCCACACCTTGCGACCGGCGATGTCCAGCCCCTCGAAGGCCTGCGGGCTGGTGACTTCGTGCACCAGGTGGCGGTCGATGTAGAGGGTGGCGGTGCCATCTTCTTCGGTGTGGACGATGTGCTCGTCCCAGATCTTGTCGTAGAGGGTGCGTCCCATGGTGCTGCCTGCTGCCTGCGGCCGTGTGCCGTTTGCGCAAGGGGCCCGTCGGGCCCCAAGGTGGTGGTGGGGAAAGACCAAGATTTTATGCGATGCAGCCCGGACACGACCGCGTCATGGGCACATGCCACGCGTGCGAGCCCCCGTTCAGGCGCCCTTTCGCGGCGAATCAGGCGATGCGGATCGCACAGAAACGAAAAAGCCCCGCTCTCGGCGGGGCTTGATGGCTCGGGCGGCACCGGCTGGCGCCGCCGCAAAACCCGATCAGCGCGAAGCGATCGGCTTGACGTCGCGCTTTTCGGCGCCGACGAACAGCTGACGGGGACGGCCGATCTTGTACTCGGGGTCGCCGATCATTTCGTCGAGCTGGGCGATCCAGCCGACGGTGCGGGCCAGCGCGAAGATCGCGGTGAACAGCTGCACGGGGATGCCGATGGCGCGCTGAACGATGCCGGAGTAGAAGTCGACGTTCGGGTACAGCTTGCGGGCGACGAAGTACTCGTCTTCCAGGGCGATCTTCTCGAGCGCCATGGCCAGCTTGAACATCGGGTCGTTTTCCAGGCCCAGCTCGGTCAGCACTTCGTGGCAGGTTTCGCGCATCAGCTTGGCGCGCGGGTCGTAGTTCTTGTAGACGCGGTGACCGAAGCCCATCAGCTTGGTGGCCGAGTTCTTGTCCTTGACCTCGGCGATGAACTCACCGATCTTCTCGACGCCACCCTTCTTCTGGATTTCTTCCAGCATGTTCAGGGCGGCTTCGTTGGCGCCACCGTGGGCAGGGCCCCACAGGCAGGCCACGCCAGCGGCGATGGCGGCGAACGGGTTGGTGCCGGACGAACCGCACAGGCGCACCGTCGAGGTCGAGGCGTTTTGCTCGTGGTCGGCGTGCAGGATGAAGATGCGGTCCATGGCGCGCACCAGCACGTCGTTGACCTTGTAGTCTTCGCACGGCGTCGCGAACATCATGTGCATGAAGTTCTCGGTGTACGACAGGTTGTTCTTCGGGTAGATGAACGGCTGACCGATCGAGTACTTGTAGGCCATGGCCACGAGCGTGGGCATCTTGGCGATCAGGCGGATCGCGGCGATCTTGCGGTGCTCGGGGTTGTTGATGTCGGTGCTGTCGTGATAGAAGGCCGACAGGGCGCCAACCAGGCCGGTCATGACGGCCATCGGGTGGGCGTCACGGCGGAAGCCGCGCAGGAAGAACTGCATCTGCTCGTTGACCATCGTGTGGTTGGTCACGCGGTTGACGAACTCGTCCTTCTGCGATGCGTTCGGCAGCTCGCCGTTGAGCAGCAGGTAGCAGGTTTCCAGGAAGTCGCAGTTGGTGGCCAGCTGCTCGATGGGGTAGCCGCGGTACAGCAGCTCGCCCTTGTCACCGTCGATGTAGGTGATCTTCGAGTTGCACGAAGCGGTCGACAGGAAGCCAGGGTCGTAGGTGAACTTGCCGCTCTGGGCGTACAGCTTGCGGATGTCAATCACATCCGGGCCGATGGAACCCTTGTAAATGGGCAAGTCCATGCTGGGGCTGCCGTCAGAAAACGACAGGGTGGCTTTCACGTCGGACGGTGTCATGAGCACTCCTAGGGGTCGGTCTTTTGGGAAAAATCGTTGTGGGTCGAGGGCGGCCAGACTGGTGACAACCCGAGGTCGCCATTATGGTCCGAAGTTGCACTGCAACATCACGCGACGCGGGTGGTGCAGGCGACAGAACATCAGGCCACGGACACCCTCATCAGAGACAGCACGCGCCTGACTTCGGCGTTGTCCAGATCGCCCTCTGGCTCCTTGCGGGCCAGCAGCAAATCCAGCAAATCATTGTCAGACAGGTCCATCAATTCAAGCAAGCCCTGTACCAGGGAATTGGTCAGGCTCGCTCCATGCCGCTCGAAAAACCGATCGATGAAGATGTCGTTCTCGAGCAGCCCACGGCGACACCGCCAGCGCAAGCGTCGCAGCACGTCCTCGTCGGGCGTGGCGTTGGCGTCAAGCAAGGTGGTGTCGGTCATGGGCAAGAGCGGGTTTCAGGGCAGAGATCAGACGGCGCGCTTGACCATCAGTTCCTTGATCTTGCCAATGGCCTTCGTGGGGTTCAGGCCCTTGGGGCACACGTCCACGCAGTTCATGATGGTGTGGCAGCGGAACAGGCGGTACGGGTCTTCGAGGTTGTCCAGGCGGTCGGCCGTGGCTTCGTCGCGGCTGTCGGCGATGAAGCGGTAGGCCTGCAGCAGGCCGGCAGGGCCCACGAACTTGTCGGGGTTCCACCAGAAGCTGGGGCAGCTGGTCGAGCAGCTGGCGCACAGGATGCACTCGTACAGGCCGTCGAGCTCTTCGCGCTCTTCAGGCGACTGCAGGCGCTCTTTTTCGGGCGGCGGCGTGTCGTTGACGAGGTAAGGCTTGATCGAGTTGTACTGCTTGAAGAACTGGGTCATGTCCACGATCAGGTCGCGGACCACGGGCAGGCCGGGCAGCGGCTTGAGCACGACCGTCTGCGGCAGGGTGCGCATGTTGGTCAGGCAGGCCAGGCCGTTCTTGCCGTTGATGTTCATGGCGTCCGAACCGCAAACGCCTTCGCGGCAGGAGCGGCGGAAGGACAGGGTCGGGTCCACGGCCTTGAGCTTGACCAAGGCGTCCAGCAGCATGCGTTCGTTGCCATCGAGCTCGATCTCGATGGTCTGCATGTAGGGCTTGGCGTCCTTGTCGGGGTCGTAGCGGTAGATCTGGAAGGTGCGCTTTTGAGTGCTCATGTTCGATTCCTAGGTGTGGGGCGCTACGAAATCAGAAGGTGCGGACCTTGGGCGGCACGGACTCGACGGTCAGCGGCGTCAGGTTCACGGGCTTGTAGTCCAGGCGGCTGCCTTCGGAGTACCACAGCGAGTGCTTCATCCAGTTGGCGTCGTCGCGGTTGGGGAAGTCGTCGTGGGCGTGGGCGCCACGCGACTCCGGACGGGCTGCAGCGGCCACCATGGTGGCTTGTGCGGCTTCGATCAGGTTGTCGACTTCCAGCGCTTCGATGCGGGCGGTGTTGAAGACCTTGGAGTTGTCCTTCAGGCCGATGGCCTTGACGCGCTCGCGCACGGCGGCGATGCGCTGCACGCCTTCGTCCATGGACTTCTGGGTGCGGAACACACCGGCGTGTTTCTGCATGGTGGCGCGGATCTCGTTGGCCACGTCTTGCGAGTACTCGCCGTTCTTGGCCGAGTCCAGGCGGGCCAGGCGCGACAGGGTGTAGTCGGCGGCGTCCTTGGGCAGCGGCTTGTGGTTCTTCGTCTTGAGGTTGGTCTCGACGATGTGGTTGCCGGCGGCGCGGCCGAACACCACCAGGTCCAGCAGCGAGTTGGTGCCCAGGCGGTTGGCGCCGTGCACCGACACGCAGGAGCACTCACCCACGGCGTACAGGCCGTTGATGATGTCGTTGTGCTTGCCGTTCTTGGGCACGACCACCTGGCCGTACACGTTGGTCGGGATGCCACCCATCTGGTAGTGGATGGTCGGCACCACGGGGATCGGCTCCTTGGTGATGTCGACGTTGGCGAAGTTGTGGCCGATCTCGAACACCGAAGGCAGGCGCTTCATGATGGTCTCGGCGCCCAGGTGGGTCATGTCCAGCAGGACGTAGTCCTTGTTGGGACCGCAGCCACGGCCTTCCTTGATTTCCTGGTCCATCGAGCGGGACACGAAGTCACGCGGAGCCAGGTCCTTCAGGGTGGGGGCGTAACGCTCCATGAAGCGCTCGCCGTTGCTGTTGCGCAGGATCGCGCCTTCGCCACGGCAGCCTTCGGTCAGCAGCACGCCCGCGCCGGCCACGCCGGTGGGGTGGAACTGCCAGAACTCCATGTCTTCCAGCGGGATGCCGGCACGGGCGGCCATGCCCAGGCCGTCGCCGGTGTTGATGAAGGCGTTGGTCGAAGCCTGGTAGATGCGGCCGGCGCCACCGGTGGCGAACAGCACGGTCTTGGCGTGCAGCACGTGCACGTCGCCGGTTTCCATCTCCAGGGCGGTCACGCCCACGGCATCGCCATCGGCGTCGCGGATGATGTCCAGGGCCATCCATTCCACGAAGAACTGGGTGCGGGCCTTGACGTTTTGCTGGTACAGGGTGTGCAGCAGGGCGTGGCCGGTGCGGTCGGCTGCGGCACAAGCGCGTTGCACGGGCTTTTCGCCGTAGTTGGCGGTGTGGCCGCCGAACGGACGCTGGTAGATGGTGCCGTCCGGGTTGCGGTCAAACGGCATGCCGAAGTGTTCGAGCTCGTACACGACCTTCGGGGCTTCGCGGCACATGAATTCGATCGCGTCCTGGTCGCCGAGCCAGTCGGAGCCCTTGACGGTGTCGAAGAAGTGGTAGTGCCAGTTGTCTTCGGACATGTTGCCCAGCGAGGCACCGATGCCGCCTTGGGCAGCCACGGTGTGCGAGCGGGTCGGGAAGACCTTGGAGAGGACAGCGACGTTCAGGCCAGCCAGGGAGAGCTGCAGCGAGGCGCGCATGCCGGAGCCGCCGGCGCCGACGATGACGACGTCGAACTTGCGGGTGGGGAGGGAGTTAGCGATGGCAGTCATTTCTTACAGTCTCCAGAGCACTTGGATGGCCCAGCCGGCGCAGCCGACCAGCCAGACGATGGTGAACACCTGCAGGGACAGGCGCACGCCAACGGGCTTGATGTAGTCCATCCAGATGTCACGGATGCCGACCCAGGTGTGGTACAGCATCGAGACGATGACCACGAAGGTCAGGGTCTTCATCCACTGCTGGGCGAAGATGCCGGACCAGCTGTAGTAGTCAAGGGTGTCCACGCAGAAGATGACCTGGACGAGCAAAGCGATGGTGAACAGGGCCATCAGCACGGCGGTGACGCGCTGGGCAAGCCAGTCACGCAGGCCGTAGTGCGCACCGGTGACGATGCGCTTGGTACCGTAGTTTTGGGACATGGTGTTTTCCTGAGGGAGGGCGGGGATCAGGCGGTGGGGCTGCTGTCGGCGGTCAGAACACGCCGAAGAGCTTGAGGCCCAGCACGGCGGTCAGGCCAAAACCCAGCACCAGGGTCACGATGGCCGACGACTTGCCCTGCTCCTTGGTGACGCGGTGGGTGGCGTCCATGATCAGGTGGCGAACGCCGGAGACGAAGTGGTGCAGGTAGGCCCAGATCAGACCCAGGGCGATCAGCTTGAAGAACCAGCCGAAATCGCCGGCGAACACCGAGGTGAACTCGTCGTACGAGATCTCCGAGGTGACGCTGTTGTCGAACATCCAGATGATGAAAGGCATCAGCAGGAACATGACGGCGCCGCTGATGCGGTGCAGGATCGAGACGATGCCGGCCGGAGGCAGGCGGTACGAGACGATGTCCGTGACGTGGATGTTCCGATAGACGGGGCGTGGGGTTTTCGCGTTGTCTGCCATGTTGTGTGGGCTCCTGCCGAGCGTCAAAAAACTGTCGAAATAAGCCGGCGATTTTAGGGCAATCACCAAGCCCGGTATCTCACCCCTGCCGTTGACATCTCTGAGACAAGCCACGGCAGCGGCGAAAACTGGGGAATCAGGCACTAACTCAGTTCGTTGCGGTAGTAGTGCCGGTCGGTTCGGTACAGGCCGCGGCGCAGCTCGACCGGCTGATCACCATAGGTGAAGGCCAGTCGCTCGACGCTCAGCAGCGGGGTGCCGGGCGCCACCTTCAGCAAGGCGGCCACGGTTTCGTCCGCCGAGACGGCGCGGATTTTTTCTTCGGCGCGGATCATGCGCACGCCGAATTCGGATTCGAAGAGGCCGTACATCGGGCCTCGGTACTCGCTCAGGCGCTCAGCGGTCAGGCCCTTGAACAGGGGCGCGGGCAGCCAGATGTCGTCCAGGACCACGGGCTGGCCAGAGAAGTGCAGCACGCGACGCACCTCGACCACCGAGTCCTCGGGGCGCAGCTGCAGCACCGCTGCCACGTCGGCGGGCGCGGGCATGCGGCGGCAATCGAGGAATTCGCGGTGGGTGGAGCCTTGGGCGGCGGCAGCGGGCTCTGAGGCCAGGCGCAGGAATCGGTACTGGACCTGCTCTTCGGCGTGGGTGGCCACGAACGTGCCCTTGCCCTGGCGGCGCACCAGCAGGTTCTCGGCCGCGAGTTCGTCAACGGCCTTGCGCACGGTGCCCTGGCTGACCTTGAAGCGGGCGGCCAGGTCGATTTCGGAGGGGATGGCTTCGCCGGGACGCCACTCTCCGCCTTGCAGGCTGCGCAGGATCAGGGTTTTGATCTGCTGGTAGAGCGGGCTGAACGAGGGGGCGTTCAAGGCCGGAGAAACCGGGGACACGGGCGCAGCAGGCGCTGCCGAAGCGTGGGTCGCCGGGACGGGTGCACCCGAGCCGGCGGGCGGCGTCTGCGAGGCAGCGGTCATGGGCGGAGGGGTCACCACAGCGTGTCTTGTTGTGTCAGAGTGATCGGGTGGATCAAGCTCAAGCTTGGCCGAGCCGCGCCCGGGTCAGGCTCGCTCGAACGGGCGCCATTGCACCACATTCGCCCGCCAAAGTCCATGCTCGCATGAAAGATGTCTTATATAAGACAGAAGATCATTGACGGCATGCGCGCTTGTCCCTAGACTGCCGCGCGACGCTACACTTGCGGTCTTCCTTTTACCCCCTTCTCTCACATCGGAGTTGCCATGAGCAAAGCCCCCGTTCGCGTCGCCGTCACCGGCGCCGCTGGCCAAATCGGTTACGCCCTCCTGTTCCGCATCGCCTCGGGCGAAATGCTGGGCAAGGATCAGCCTGTCATCCTGCAACTGCTGGAAATCCCCGACGAGAAGGCCCAGAACGCGCTCAAGGGCGTGATCATGGAACTGGAAGACTGCGCCTTCCCGCTGCTGGCCGGCATCGAAGCCCACAGCGACCCGCTGCAAGCTTTCAAGGACACCGACTACGCCCTGCTGGTGGGTGCACGCCCCCGCGGCCCCGGCATGGAGCGCGCTGACCTGCTGGCCGCCAACGCCCAGATCTTCACCGCCCAAGGCAAGGCCCTGAACGCCGTCGCTTCGCGCAACGTGAAGGTGCTGGTCGTCGGCAACCCCGCCAACACCAACGCCTACATCGCCATGAAGTCGGCCCCGGACCTGCCGGCCAAGAACTTCACCGCCATGCTGCGCCTGGACCACAACCGCGCCGCTTCGCAACTGGCTGCCAAGACTGGCACCAAGGTTGGCGACATCAAGAAGCTGACCGTGTGGGGCAACCACTCGCCCACCATGTACGCCGACTACCGCTTCGCCACCACCAACGGCAAGTCGATCAAGGACCTGGTCAACGACCAAGTCTGGAACGCCGACACCTTCCTGCCCACCGTGGGCAAGCGTGGCGCCGCCATCATCGCCGCTCGCGGCCTGTCGTCGGCCGCTTCGGCTGCCAACGCCGCCATCGACCACATCCGTGACTGGGCCCTGGGCTCCAACGGCGAATGGGTCACCATGGGCGTGCCTTCGAACGGCGAATACGGCATCCCCGCCGGCATCGTGTTCGGCTTCCCCGTGATCACCAACAACGGCGAATACAAGATCGTCGAAGGCCTGGAGATCGATGCCTTCTCGCAAGAGTGCATCAACAAGACCCTGGCTGAGCTGCAAGGCGAGCAAGACGGCGTCAAGCACCTGCTGTGATGCGCTGATCCGCGAAGGGCCTGGCGCCCTTCGCGGCCAGCAAAGCAAAAGCCGACGGGCCCCGGGCCGGTCGGCTTTTTTCATGGGCGCATGCCAGGGCCCTTGCGTCCCCTGCCCTGCCCGTTCAGCCAGCGATTCGCAAAACGGAGATGACCTGCGCCAGCCTGCTGGACTGGTCCTTGAGGCTTTCGGCCGCAGCGGCTGACTCTTCGACCAGCGCGGCGTTTTGCTGGGTCATCTGGTCCATGTTGGTGACGGCGATGTTGACCTGCGAGATGCCATCGGACTGCTCGGAGGCGGCGGTCGAGATCTCGTCGATGATGTCGTTGACGCGCTGGACCGACTCGACGATGGCGCTCATCGAGGTGCCGGCATCCTGAACCAGGGCAGAGCCGGACGAGACCTGCTCAACCGAAGCGCTGATGAGCGTGCGCACTTCCTTGGCAGCTTCGGCCACGCGCTGAGCCAAGGCCCTCACCTCACCTGCCACCACCGCGAATCCCCTGCCCTGCTCGCCCGCGCGGGCGGCTTCCACGGCTGCATTCAAGGCCAGGATGTTGGTCTGGAACGCGATGCCGTCGATGACAGCGATGATGTCCGCGATGCGCTTGGAGCTGTCGGTGATGGCCTGCATCGTCGTCATCACTTGCGAGACAACCTGGCCACCTTGCGTGGCGGCGTTCACGGCGCTTTGGGCCAACTGCGTGGCCATGCGGGCCGAGTCGGCCGTCTGGCGGATGGTGCCGGAAATCTGCTCCATGGAGGAGGCGGTTTCTTCCAGGCTGGAAGCCGCCTGCTCGGTGCGGCCCGACAGGTCCATGCTGCCGGCGGCCACTTCGTTGCTGGCCGTCGCAATGCCGTCGGTGCAGACGTGGATTTCATGGACGATGCGGCGCAGCGACTCCTGCATCTCGTGCAGGCTGCCCACCATGTCGGCCACCTCGTCGTGGCCATGGGGTTCGACCTTCTGGGTCAGGTCTCCCGAGGCGATGATGCGAGTGGCCTGTGCTGCGGCAGACAGCGGGCGCGTCACCGAGCGGGTGATGCGCCAGGCGAAGATCGCGCCGGTGACCAGGCAGGCCACGCCCAGCAGCATCAGGATCAGGCGAGCCTGCTGCGCTGCGGCGGTGATGGCCTGGTTGGTGGCATCCGCCACCTCGCGCTGATGAACTTGAAATGCGTGGATGGCAGCCAGGTAGCGCTCGGCTGCGGGCATCAATTGCCCGTTGAGGGCCTCCTTGGCGCCAGGATCGTCAAGGTCGAGCAAGCCAAAAATGTTGTCGCGAGAGGCGATGTAGGCCTTGCGGCGATCGGCGATGTCCTGGAACCGGGCGCGCTCGGCGTCGTCGCTGATGGCGGCTTCCAGGCCTTTTTGCAATTCGCTGATTTCGGCAGAAGTGGCCTTGATGAGCGGTGCGTAGTGGGCTTTGACGTCGGCGTGACCACCCGATTTGGCGATCGCCAGGGTGCGGTTGACGTTCAACAGGGTCAGGGCTTCCCAGCGCTGCGCGCTGTTGGCGCGCTCGGTCGCATCGTGGGTGCGCTCGATGCCATCCAGCGTGCTGGCCAGCCGCAGCCAGCCCACCAGGGAAATCAAAGCCGCCAGCAGCAGCACCAGGCCAAAACCCAGGCCAAGTCGTGCGCCCAGTTTCAGGTCGTTGAGTCTCATCGGTTCGTCCAGTCACGTGCGTCGCCGCCCAGCCAGGAGGAGGCCTGATCCGGATCGGGGTTGCATCCGATCAACCAAGACCGCACGCAACTGCTTAAACTTTCGGCACCCAGGCGGCTTCACATGATGGCAAACGCGCACCAAATTGGCGCTTGGCGTGACGTCCATCACACCTAAGACGTCCGAAAACCCATGAGCACCCAATCCACATGTCCACATTGACGTCCATCCACCCTCGCCAGGCCCTCTTCGGCACCGAGCCCCACCAGGCCGCCCTGCCCGTCTGCGACCACTACGCGGGCGTCGAGGAGCGCATGCTCAAAAGCCTGAAGCTGCAGGCCGAGATGGCCGAGAGTGCAGGCCGGGCGGTCTTCGACGTGACGCTGGACCTGGAGGACGGCGCACCGGTGGGCGGTGAAACCGAGCAGCTCGACCTGGTGTGCGGCCTGGTCAACGGTCCCTTGAACGCGCATGGGCGGGTGGGCGTGCGGGTGCACGACCTGCATCACCGGCATTTTGAAGAGGACGTGGACACCTTGGTGCGCCGGGCCGGCGAGCGACTGGCCTACATCATGGTGCCCAAGATCGACGGCGAGGTGGACGCCGGCCGCGTGCTGCACGCCATCCAGTCGGCGCGTGAGCGTCACGGTGGCACGCGTGCGCTGCCAGTCCACGGGCTGATCGAAACACACCGTGGGGTGCAGGAAGTCGCGAGCATCGCGCGGCTGCCGGGCTTTGAGTCGCTGTCCTTCGGGTTGATGGATTTCGTCTCGGAGCACAGGGGCGCGATCCCGGCATCGGCCATGGGCGCGGAGGGCCAGTTCGCGCACCCGCTGGTGCTGCGCGCCAAGGTCGAGATCTCGGCCGCGTGTCATGCGGCGCGCATCACGCCCTCGCATGGCGTGGTGACCGAGTTCAAGGACACGCGGGCGCTGCTCAAGGCCGCCACCAAGGCCGCGCGCGAGTTGGCCTACACGCGCATGTGGAGCATCCACCCGGCCCAGATCCCGGTGATCCTGGATGCGTTCACGCCCGTGGTGGCCGAGGTCGATGACGCGGTGGAGATCTTGCTGGCGGCCCAGGCCGAGCACTGGGCGCCCATCTCGCACCACGGCGTGCTGCACGACCGCGCGAGCTACCGCCACCACTGGTACGTGCTGGAGCGCGCCTGGGTGACGGGCCAGCCGCTGCCGGCGGAGGTGGAAGAACGCTTTTTTGGCGGACTTTGATCGAGCAAAGTGCTGACCCGAGGATCGCCCAGCGATCAGTGCCGCGCCAGC
Source organism: Comamonadaceae bacterium 2PF (assembly GCA_005502875.1). Taxonomy (GTDB): domain Bacteria; phylum Pseudomonadota; class Gammaproteobacteria; order Burkholderiales; family Burkholderiaceae_C; genus Aquabacterium. The sequence goes on from SCMV01000028.1 coordinate 44,971, forward strand.
GCTCGCTCGATGAAATGCCTGGGCACCGTCGGGCGGGGCACGCGCACGTCGAACCAGGCACGCACGTCCTGCTCGAGCAGGAAGCCATGCATGAAGTTGTAGATGGCCTTCTTCAAGGCCTGGCCCAGCTTGTCATGGTCCACACCCGTCGGGTCGGTGAAGCCGACGTCGTTGCGGGCAAAGCTGCCCTCGGGCAGGGGCAAGAGCTCGATGCCGTACTCCGCCGGGTTCAGGCCCACGGGCGAGTGCACCGTGCAGGCAAAGCGATGGAAGAAGCCTGAGTGGATGCAGCCTTGCTCGAAGAGCTGGCGCACGTACTCCAGCGCATCGACCGTGTCCTGCACGGTCTGCGTCGGGAAGCCATACATGAGGTAGGCGTGCACCATGATGCCGGCGTCGGCGAAGGCCCGCGTCACGCGCGCGACCTGCTCGACCGACACGCCTTTCTTCATCAACTGCAGCAGGCGATCGGAAGCGACCTCCAGGCCGCCCGAGATGGCGATGCAGCCGCTGTCGGCCAGCAACTGGCACAGCTCGGGCGTGAAGGTCTTCTCGAAGCGAACGTTGCCCCACCAGCTGATCTGCACGCCGCGGCGCAGCAGCTCTTCGGCCAGGGCGCGCAGCACCTTCGGGGGCGCGGCCTCGTCGACGAAGTGAAAGCCCGTCTGGCCCGTCTCGGCGACGATGGCCTCGATGCGGTCGACCAGCACGGTCGCGGATGCGGCCTCGTAGCGGGAGATGTAGTCCAGGCTCACGTCACAAAAGCTGCACTTCTTCCAGTAGCAGCCATGGGCCACGGTGAGCTTGTTCCAGCGCCCATCCGACCAAAGCCGGTTCATGGGGTTGAGCATGTCCAGCAGCGACAGGTAGCGGTCCAGCGGCAGGCCGTCCCAGGTGGGCGTGCCGACGTCGTTGAAGGGCACGTCGGGCTCCTGCCACTTCATGAGCCTGACGGCGCCCGCGTCGTCGCGCACGAAGGTGCGCACCAGGCGCTCGCGGCTGCGCCGGCCCTGCACGTGTTCGAGCAGCGCCAGCAAGGGGCGCTCACCGGCGTCGAGCGTGACGAAGTCGAAGAAATCGAAGACGCGGGGCTCGGCGAGTTCGCGCAGTTCGGTGTTGACGAAGCCGCCCCCGAGCACGGTGACCACATCGGGGTGGTGGGCCTTGATGGCCTGGGCGATGCGAAAGGCAGCGTACACGTTGCCTGGGAATGGCGCAGACAGCAACACCACCTTCGGCTGGTGGCGCGCGATGGCGTCAAGCGTCAGCTCGGTCAGCGTGGTGTCGATCAGGTTGGGCGGCGCGGCCAGGGCGGCCGCCAGCGGATCGAAGCTGGGCTGGCTCATGGCGATCTGCTCGGCGTAACGCACGAACTCGAAGCGCGGATCGATGGCGTCGCGCAGCACGTCGGCCAGGTCGTTGAGGTAGAGCGTGGCGATGTGGCGGGCGCGGTCCTGCAGGCCCAGGGCGCCGAAGGCCCAGGCCAGCGGGTCGCCGCCATCGTCGTCGGCCAGCGCGCCGGCGTAAGCCTCCAGCGAAGCGAAGCGCGGCCCTTCGGGCAGGTAGCCTCGGCCGGCGATGCGGTGGGCCAGCGTGGCGTCGCGCCCCTGCAGGAAGGCGATGACGCGGTCGATGGTGGCGAGGTAGGCGTCGGCCTGATCCATGAACGACGCCACGGCGGCGCTGCGGGCTTTCACCGGCAAGGCATCGGCAACCGCCTGAACCCGAGACAGGCCTTCACGCGAGAGCAGGCGCAGCACCAGCGCCAGGGCCAGGTCTTCTTGCTGAGCCTGCACGCCTTGCGACCGCAGGAACCCGGTGAGGTAAGCGGTGGACGGGTATGGCGTGTTGAGCTGCGTCATCGGCGGGATGAGCGACAGCACGCGAGGGGACTCTGGCGGCATGCAGGCAGGCTTTGGGGCTGGGGTGGCGAGATTGTGCCAGCCGGGGTTTGGGTGGCGCTTCGCAAAGGTGTGCCGCCCACGGCGTGAATCCATCACGTCGGCGGCGGAAATGAAGGCGCTCGCCCCCTGTTGGAGGGGGATGTCGGCAACCCGCTCAGCGACCCGAACCCCTAGGATCCAAACCGTTGTACATGTTGTAACAAGCGCACCATGAAATCCATCCGACTCGCCACCTTGTCCGTCCTGCTGCTCGCAGCCTTCACCGCCCGCGCCGAATCGCTGGTCGTCAATGGCTCACTCAACGGCAGCATCGCCAACAATGATGTGCCGACCGGCTGGACGGTGCTGGCAGGCACGCCCGACACGATGGACACGACGAGCAACGTCGGCGTGTCGGGCTGGCTTTCCTTTGGCGTGGCGCCCACGGCGTCTCCCGATGGCGGCACCTGGGTGGGCCTGGGCGCCAAGAGCGACTACATCGAGAGCATCGGTCAGACCCTCAGCGGCCTGAGCGTTGGCCAGACCTACACCGTGAGCTGGCAAGCCGCCAACTTCGGCGTCAACAACTCGATCGACTCCTACCTGGGCAGCAACGCGATCGGCGTGATGCTCGACGGCGCCAGCATCGGTCAAGGTGCCACGCTCGGCCTGTCATCGAACTGGGCCACGCAGTCGCTGACCTTTGTGGCCACCTCGGCATCTCAGCTGCTGTCTTTCAGCCTCGCGAACACGAACAAGGCCTACCTGGGCATCGACGGCATCTCGGTGACGGCAGGCGGCGTGACCCCGGCGGTGCCCGAGCCCTCGAGCTGGCTGCTGATGGCCATGGGCGTGGCAGCCCTGGGCGCGATGCGCCGTCGCCAGGGCTGAACGCCCCCGCGCACCACGTCACAAGGGGCCCTGTTCAGGGCCCTTTCAGTTTGCGCCACAAGGTCGTGCGGCTGATGCCCAACCGGCGCGCAGCTTCGGCGCGGTCGCCGGCGCAGGCCGCCAGCACGGCTGTGATGCGCGATCTTTCGTCGGGCACAGCGCCGACGCTCATGCGCAGGGTGTCGGGCACCTGGCGAGTGCCCTCCATGGCGAAGAGTTCAGGTGCCAGGCTGCGCAACAGGTCCTGTGCCTGCTGCGGCGTTTGCAGCGCTCGCAGGTCCTCGTCAGGCACGCAGGCCAGCAGGCGCTCGACCACGTTGTCGAGTTCGCGCACGTTGCCTGGCCACGGGTGACTCGGTGCTTGCTGCAACAGGGCTGCCAGCAAGGGCGACATCGCCTGCCCACGCTGCAGCCACACCGAGCGCTGCGCGGACGCCCCCACGGCACCCCAACGGGCAAGTTGACGCTGCAGCAGGGCCTGCACGATCTCGGGCAGGTCTTCGAGGCGCTCGCGCAAGGCGGGCACCTCGATGCGCAAGATGTTGAGCCGGTAGTACAGGTCGAGTCGGAACGTGCCTTGCGCCACGCGCTCAGCCAGGTCGCGGTGCGTGGCGGCGATCACGCGCAGCTGCACGGGCACCGGTTCGGTGGCCCCCACGCGCAGCACCTCTCGCTCCTGCAAGACGCGCAGCAGGCGGGTCTGCAAGGGCAGCGGCATCTCGCCGATCTCGTCGAGGAAGATGGTGCCTCGGTGCGCCGCCTCGAACAGCCCGACCTTGCCACCCCGGCGCGCGCCGGTGAAAGCCCCCTCTTCGTACCCGAACAGCTCGCTTTCGAGCAGTGCTTCGCTCATGGCCGCGCAGTTGACCGCAACAAAGGGCATGTCGCGCCGATCGCTGGCGCGGTGGATGCCTTGCGCCACCAGCTCCTTGCCGGTGCCGCTTTCACCCAGCAGCAACACGGTGGCCGGGCTTTGTGCGCAGCGCTCAGCCAGGGCCTGCACGCGCTGCGCCGCCTCGCTGCGCCCGACGAAGCCCGAGAGCTCGTAGCGCGAGCGCGCCGCCTGGTGCGGCTGGATGCGCGCGCGGATGTGCCGATCGACCCGCTGGATGGAGATCGGGTCCTGCGCCGTGAGCACCGCCCCCGTCAGCACACCCTGTTCAACGATGGGCTGGCGGCTGACGATCAACGCCTTGCCCTTGACGCGCTCGATGGACTCCAGCTCAGGCTGCCCCAGGCGCAAGGTGTGCTGCAAGCTCAACTCAGGGCAAACGCGCGCGAGCACCTGCCCCATCCAATCGGCCGGTGTCACCCCCAGCCACTGAGCCATGCGCGGGTTGAGCGTCAAGATGCGCTCGTCGCGGTCCACGGCAATGACCCCATCGCTGACCTGCGCCAAGATGGTGTTGAGCCGCTCGCGCTTGGCCTGCTCGATGCGCGCAGCGCGGGCCACCTCGACCGCGTCTTCCAGCGCCGCACGCACCGCATCCATCGAGTACAAAAACAGCCCGGGCAAGCCCAGCTGCTCGGCCACGTCCACGGCCACCCCGCTGCCCACCACCACGCCCACGCCGGCCTGCTGCAACTCGCGCACGCATGCGCGAGCCTCGTCCTCGGTTCGGTAACTGCGCTGGGCCACGTCAAAGTCGAACAGGCGGTCGAAGCGGCTGAGGTCCGGCGCCATGCCTTCGTAGGTGACCAGGCCGATGCGGTCGGCCAGTCGCCTGGCTTGCGACAGCGCCTGCATCAGATCGAACCCACCCACTTTGACCAGCACCACCGGCACGTCCAGGTGCTGGCGCAGGTATCCGCCATTGGAGCCGGCGGCAACGACCACGTCGACGGGCTGCTGGGACTGCAGGGCCCTGACCCGCGTCACCGCCTGCTCGAACCCCACGTCGAGCACGTCGACCCTGGCGCGGTCAGCCACGTCCGGCGCCAGCTCCTGGAGCATCTTGTTGATGCGGCGGTAACCCACGGCGACGATGCGCGGCGGGACGCTGGGCTGGGTGAGGCGCCAGGCGGGTGCGGCCCGCAACAGGTCATCGGAATGAGCAGGCGAAGGAGGCATGGGCGGGCAAGGTGAGGCGCTGCCTGGCGTTGCAGCTGTTCCATCATTGTTCCATGTTTCAGCCAAAACGTTTCAATCATGAAACGACATGCCTGCAACCCGGTCTGATCCAGCGCGCCGCAGGGCGCCCCATGCCCAATCAAATCAAGGACTTACCCCAAGTCCAGCGGGCCATGACCCCGCCATGATCGCCCTGGCACACGCGTTGCGCTGTCCGTGTGAACCGCCCCCCACTCCCCGGAGAACCACATGGCACAACTGTCCGCCGGCGCACGCTTCCGCCAGGCCCTCAAGGAAGAAGCCCCCCTGCAAGTCATGGGCACCATCAACGCCAACCACGCGCTGCTGGCCCAACGCGCGGGCTTCAAGGCCATCTACCTCTCGGGTGGCGGCGTGGCCGCCGGCTCGCTGGGCCTGCCCGACCTGGGCATCAGCGGCCTGGAAGACGTGCTGATCGACGTGCGCCGCATCACCGACGTGTGCGACACCCCGCTGCTGGTGGACATCGACACCGGTTTCGGCCCCAGCGCCTTCAACATCGAGCGCACCGTCAAGAGCCTGATCAAGGCCGGCGCCGCCGCCTGCCACATCGAAGACCAGGTCGGCGCCAAGCGCTGCGGTCACCGCCCCGGCAAGGAAATCGTCACCACCGAAGAGATGGTCGACCGCGTCAAGGCCGCCGCCGACGCCAAGACGGACAAGGACTTCTTCCTGATCGCCCGCACCGACGCCATCCAGGTGCACGGCGTGGACGCGGCCATCGAGCGCGCCATCGCCTGCGTGGAAGCTGGCGCCGACGGCATCTTCGCCGAAGCCGCCTACGACCTCGAGACCTACAAGAAGTTCGTCGACGCCGTGAAGGTGCCCGTGCTGGCCAACATCACCGAGTTCGGCAAGACCCCGCTGTTCAGCGTCGACGACCTGCGCCCCACCGGCGTGGGCATGGTGCTCTATCCATTGAGCGCCTTCCGTGCCATGAACAAGGCCGCCGAAGCTGTCTACACTGCCATCCGACGCGACGGCCACCAGCGCAACGTGGTCGACATCATGCAGACCCGCGAAGAGCTGTACGACCGCATCGGCTACCACGCGTTCGAGGGCAAGCTCGACGCGCTGTTCGCCGCCAAGAAGTGATCCTTTCATCCGCCACTGCTTTCAATTGGAGAGACGCAACATGAGCGCCACCCCTGAGACCACCACCACCCCCGGTTTCAAGCCCAAGAAGTCGGTTGCCCTGTCCGGCACCGCCGCCGGCAACACCGCCCTGTGCACCGTGGGCCGCACTGGCAATGACCTGGCTTACCGCGGCTACGACATCCTCGACGTCGCCACCACCTGCGAATTCGAAGAAATCGCCCACCTGCTGGTGCACGGCAAGCTGCCCAACGTGGCCGAACTCGCTGGCTACAAGGCCAAGCTGAAGTCGCTGCGCGGCCTGCCCAACGCCGTCAAGGTCGCCCTGGAACAGCTGCCGCCTTCGAGCCACCCGATGGACGTGATGCGCACCGGCGTGTCGGTGCTGGGTTGCGTCAAGCCCGAGAAGGAAGACCACAACCACCCCGGCGCCCGCGACATCGCCGACAAGCTGATGGCCTGCCTGGGCTCGATGCTGCTGTACTGGTACCACTTCGCCTACAACGGCAAGCGCATCGACGTGGAAACCGACGACGACTCGATCGGCGGTCACTTCCTGCACCTGCTGCACGGCGAGAAGCCGCGTGACAGCTGGGTGCGCGCGATGCACACCTCGCTGATCCTCTACGCCGAGCACGAATTCAACGCCTCGACCTTCACCTCGCGCGTGGTGGCCGGCACGGGTTCGGACATGTACTCGGCCCTGTGCGGCGGCATCGGCGCCCTGCGCGGCCCCAAGCACGGCGGCGCCAACGAAGTGGCGTTTGAAATCCAGAAGCGCTACGACAACCCGGACGAAGCTGAAGCCGACATCCGCGCCCGCGTCGAGAAGAAGGAAGTCGTGATCGGCTTCGGTCACCCCGTCTACACCGTGAGCGACCCGCGCAACGTGGTCATCAAGAAGGTGGCGGAAGACCTGTCCAAGGAACAGAACAACATGAAGATGTACAACATCGCCGAACGCCTCGAGTCGGTGATGTGGGAAATCAAGAAGATGTTCCCGAACCTGGACTGGTTCTCGGCCGTGAGCTACCACATGATGGGCGTGCCCACCGACATGTTCACGCCGCTGTTCGTGATCGCCCGCACCAGCGGCTGGTCGGCCCACGTGATCGAGCAGCGCATCGACGGCAAGATCATCCGCCCGAGCGCCAACTACACCGGCCCCGAAGACCAGGCATTCGTGCCGCTGAAGGACCGCAAGTAAGCAGGCCCTCAAGAGGCGCCACATTGCCCAGGGTGATGTGGCGCCTTTTTTGCGACATCGCCCACCGCCTGCTCGACACCCCTAGCCAGAGCGGACGCCCCACCCCACTGCATCACCCGCCACGACGCCGTCGCCCCACGCCATGAACACGTCACACCGCAAGCCCCTGCCGGGCACGAACCTCGATTACTTCGACACGCAAGCCGCCGTCGAAGCCATCCAGCCTGGCGCCTGGGCCACCCTGCCCTACACCTCGCGCGTGCACGCCGAGAACATCGTGCGCAAGGCCGACCCAAGCATCGTCACCGATTGCCTCAAGCAGATCATCGAGCGCAAGCGCGACCTGGACTTCCCCTGGTTCCCGGCCCGCGTGGCCTGCCACGACATCCTGGGGCAGACCGCGCTGGTGGACCTGGCCGGCCTGCGTGACGCCATCGCCAAAGAAGGCGGCGACCCGGCCAAGGTGAACCCCGTGGTGCCCGTGCAGCTGATCGTGGACCACTCGCTGGCCGTGGAGTGCGGCGGCTTCGACCCCGATGCCTTCCAGAAGAACCGCGACATCGAAGAGCGCCGCAACGAGGACCGCTTCCACTTCATCGAGTGGACGAAGAAGGCCTTCGCCAACGTGGACGTGATCCCCGCGGGCAACGGCATCATGCACCAGATCAACCTGGAGAAGATGTCGCCGGTGATCCACGCGGACAAGGGCGTGGCCTACCCCGACACCTGCGTCGGCACCGACTCGCACACCCCGCACGTGGACGCCCTGGGCGTGATCGCCATCGGCGTGGGCGGCCTCGAAGCCGAGAACGTGATGCTGGGCCGCGCCTCGTGGATGCGCCTGCCTGAAATCGTCGGCGTCAAGCTCACAGGTCAGCGCCAACCTGGCATCACCGCCACCGACGTGGTGCTCGCCCTGACCGAGTTCCTGCGCAAGTCCAAGGTGGTCGGTGCTTACCTCGAGTTCCACGGTGAAGGCGCCTCGAAGCTCACCATCGGTGACCGCGCCACCATCTCGAACATGGCCCCCGAGTACGGCGCCACCGCCGCCATGTTCAGCATCGACGAGCAGACGCTGGACTACCTCACGCTGACCGGCCGCAGCGCCGAGCAAGTCAAGCTGGTCGAGACCTACGCCAAGCAAGCCGGTCTGTGGTCCGACTCGCTCAAGAACGCCGTGTACGAACGCAACCTCGAGTTCGACCTGTCGAGCGTGGTGCGCAACATGGCCGGCCCGTCGAACCCGCACGCCCGTGTGGCCACGTCGGACCTCGCCAGCAAGGGCATCGCCGGCAAGTGGCAGATGCCTTCGGCACAAGAAGGCACCATGCCCGACGGCGCCGTGATCATCGCCGCCATCACCAGCTGCACCAACACGTCGAACCCGCGCAACGTGATCGCGGCGGCCCTGCTGGCGCGCAACGCCAACAAGCTGGGCCTGACCCGCAAGCCCTGGGTGAAGTCGTCGCTGGCCCCTGGCTCCAAGGCCGTTGAGCTCTACCTCAAGGAAGCCAACCTGCTGGGCGACCTCGAGAAGCTCGGCTTCGGCATCGTGGCCTTTGCCTGCACCACCTGCAACGGCATGTCGGGCGCGCTCGACCCGGTCATCCAGAAGGAAATCGTCGACCGCGACCTCTACGCCACCGCCGTGCTTTCGGGTAACCGCAACTTCGACGGCCGCATCCACCCGTATGCCAAGCAGGCCTTCCTGGCCTCGCCGCCGCTGGTGGTGGCCTACGCCATCGCCGGCACCGTGCGCTTCGACATCGAAAACGACGTGCTGACGGTCGTTGACGGCAAGGAAATCCGCCTCAAGGACATCTGGCCTTCGGACGAAGAGATCGACGCCGTGGTCAAGGCCGCCGTCAAGCCCGAGCAGTACCGCGCCGTTTACGAGCCCATGTTCGCCATTCAAGCGGACAAGGGCGAAAAGGTCAGCCCGCAGTACGACTGGCGCCCGATGTCCACCTACATCCGCCGCCCGCCCTACTGGGACACGGAAGGCGTGGGCGCGCTGGCCGCCAACCCGCGCACGCTCAAGGGCATGCGCCCGCTGGCCATCCTGCCGGACAACATCACCACCGATCACCTCTCGCCGTCCAACGCGATCCTGATGAACTCGGCCGCCGGTGAGTACCTGCACAAGATGGGCCTGCCGGAAGAGGACTTCAACTCCTACGCCACCCACCGCGGTGACCACCTCACCGCCATGCGCGCCACCTTCGCCAACCCCACGCTCAAGAACGAAATGGTTCGCGACGCCGAAGGCAAGGTCAAGCCAGGTTCGCTCGCCCGCATCGAGCCCGAAGGCAAGGTCGTGCGCATGTGGGAGGCCATGGAAACGTACCTCGACCGCAAGCAGCCGCTGATCATCGTCGCCGGCGCCGACTACGGCCAGGGCTCCTCGCGCGACTGGGCCGCCAAGGGCGTGCGCCTGGCCGGCGTGGAAACCGTGGTCGCCGAAGGCTTCGAGCGCATCCACCGCACCAACCTGATCGGCATGGGCGTGCTGCCGCTGGAGTTCAAGCCGGGCACCACCCGCCTGACCCTGGGCCTGGACGGCACCGAGACCTTCGACGTGGAAGGCGAGCGCAAGCCCCGCGCCGACCTCACGCTCGTCATCCACCGCAAGAATGGCGAAACCGTGAAGGTGCCCGTGACCAGCCGCCTGGACACCGCCGAAGAGGTGTCGGTGTACGAAGCCGGTGGCGTGCTGCAGCGCTTTGCGCAGGACTTCCTGGCCGCCAACAAAGCAGGCTGATCGCCAGCGGACCATCCCCCCGAAGGGGCATCAGGGCGACCTGATGCCCCTTGTTCTTGGGCGATAAGATCCCGCCAACTGCCATCAACCCAGAGAGAACCACCTTGGCCCTGACGGGGCAGGCGGACGCGCACATGAGCGAGACCACGCATGAACACGGCGCCGAATCGACGGCCTGGCTGTCAAGGGCCACCGCCATCCTGGCGGCCACGTTGACCGGGCTGGGCGTCATCTTCTGGCTTGCTGCGAACTGGGACTCGCTGGGCCGCTTCGCGCAGTTCGGGCTGTTGCAGGCCCTGATGGTCGCCTGCGGCCTGTCTGCGCTCGCACGCCCAGCCTGGCGCGTGGGTGGCGCCCTGTTGTTGCTGTTGCTGTCGGGTGGCCTGCTGGCCCATGTGGGCCAGACCTACCAGACCGGCGCCGATCCTTGGCAGTTGTTCG
>SCMV01000029.1 GCA_005502875.1 Comamonadaceae bacterium 2PF
CCCAGCCGCCCACCCGACCCACCCCATCGCCGGGCTGCTCGGTCAGCTTCGAGAAGTCGATGCTGCGCCCGTCGATGCGCGGCGGCGTGCCGGTCTTCAGGCGCCCTTGGGGCAGCCTGAGCTCTTTCAGGCGGGCCGACAGCGAGATCGCCGGTGGGTCACCGGCGCGGCCAGCGCTGTGGTTCTGCAGCCCGACGTGGATCTTGCCGTCCAGGAACGTGCCGGCCGTCAGCACCACCGTGCGTGCGCGAAAGCGGATGCCCACCTGCGTGACGGCGCCGACCACGCGGGCCCCATCGCCATCGCCTTCGACCATCAGGTCGTCCACCGCCTGCTGGAAGACCCACAGGTTCGGCTGGTTCTCCAGGCGCTTGCGGATGGCCGCCTTGTAGAGGATGCGGTCGGCCTGGGCACGGGTCGCGCGCACGGCCGGGCCCTTGCTCGAGTTGAGGATGCGGAACTGGATGCCGCCCTCGTCGGTGGCCAGGCCCATGGCCCCGCCCAGCGCGTCCACCTCCTTGACCAGGTGGCCCTTGCCGATGCCGCCAATGGACGGGTTGCAGCTCATCTGACCCAGCGTCTCGATGTTGTGGGTCAGCAGCAGCGTGGCGCAGCCCATGCGGGCCGCAGCCAAGGCGGCCTCGGTGCCGGCGTGGCCACCACCGACCACGATGACGTCAAATTCTTGGGGATACAACATGAGCGCTTTGCCTCATTTTTGAGCAACCTTCCATTTTACCCAGGGCTTCCCCTCGGTGGGGGATTCCGTGGCTTCATCGCGGGCATCCCCCGCTCACCCGGGTGACGCGCGCGACTTGCGCGCGCAAGGTGTCACACCCGGCGCAACACCCCGGGCACCACGCCCACGGGCCTGGGCGCACAATCGCGCCCATGGATTGCCGCCCAGCTTGCGCCGCCTGCTGCATCGCGCCCTCGATCAGCACCCCCATGCCCGGACTGCCCCACGGCAAGCCGGCGGGCGTGCCCTGCCCTCACCTCGACGAAGCCCTGCGCTGCCGCCTGTTCTGCAGGCCCGAGCGCCCGGCGGTCTGCGGCTCGCTGCAACCCTCGGCGGAGATGTGCGGCGACAGCCGCGAGCAAGCCTTGCGCTGGCTCGGTCACCTCGAAGAGGCGACCCGGGTCGAGCCCAGCACCTGAAGCCGAGGCCAAGGTCGGCCGCATCCGCCAAGGCCTGTGTCCGCGGGCGAATAAAAAGGGCCCCGAAGGGCCCTGTTTGTCCGCCAGCCGCATCGGGCTGTGCACCGCACGCAGCTCAAGCGCCCGACAAGGCGTCGGCCCGACTCGCGCCGGTCGATCCGGTGGCGGCAGGCGGCTCATCCTTGCCATCGAGCAACCACTCCGGCGGCGCCCCTGCGGCTTCGCCCGTCAACTGCGTCATCTTCTCGCGCAGCCCCTCGGTGGTCAGCCCCCGGCCATGGGGAGCCCAGCCCGGTGGCCCGAAGAGGAAGCCCAAGGCATGCAGCGGGTTGCGCACCTTCAGCAGGTCTCGCCCGATGGCCACCCACTCGGCCAGCAGCACCCACAGCGCGTTGTTCGAGGTCTGCGACTTCACCAGCCCGTAGCGGATCGGCACGCCGTCCTTCTCTTCCACGTAGGTGCCGAACAGCCGATCGAACAGCATGATCGTGCCGCCGTAATTGCAGTCCAGGTACTCGACGTTGGCGGCGTGGTGCACGCGGTGCGCCGACGGCGTGTTGAAGACGCCCTCCATCCACCCCAGCTTGGGCACCATGTCGGTGTGGATCCAGAACTGGTAGACCAGGTTCAGGCCATACGAAATCAGCACCGCGTCGGGCGAGAAGCCCAGCAGGCACTGCGGCGCGAAGAACACGAAGCCGCCCGTGACCTTGCCGGTGATCGACTGCCGGAAGGCGGCCGCCAGGTTGTACTGGTTGCCCGAGTGGTGCACCTGGTGCGAAGCCCAGTACCAGCGGATGCGATGACCGGCGCGGTGCATCCAGTAATAGAAGAACTCGGTGCAAAAGAACATCGCCACCCAGCCCCACCAGGTGTCCATGGGCACCGTCCACAGGCGCTGCTCGTACATCCAAGCGCCAAATGGCAACGAGGCGCCCAGCACCACGCCCATCGGGATCGACTCGACCACCACCCGCCACAGGTTGATGCGCACGGTCGTCCAGAAAGCACGCCAGTCGTAGGGCTCGCGGCCGGGCCCTGCGCGGCGGCCGATCATCACGCCTTCCAGCGCGGTGATGGCCACGGCGGACAGGCCCAGGATGGCCATCATGGCCTGGATGACATTCAACTTCTCGATCATGTCGGGCTCGGGGTTCGGTTGCTCTTCGCTGACTCGCTCGTCAACGACTGAACCATAGAGACATGCCCGAGCCTTGTCGCCCGGGGAAGCCCTTTCGGCACGCGTTAAACCCCTCGAGTAAGGGGGCGGTGCGTTTGCGTTGCGTCAGGTCGCCGTGGCCTTGTCGCGCAATGGCGCCCCCCCAGCGGCCACCGCGCCTCAATCGGCGTCGAGCGCACAGGTGTAGAACCAGCGCCCACCCTCTCGCACGAAACCACTGCGCTCGACCAGCCGGTGAGCCCGCCCGCCCAGCTTGCTGCGCGCCACAAAGCTCACCTCGCCCTGATCGGGCCCGAGCAAGGCAGCGCGCTTGACCTCCAGCCCCAGCCAGCGCAGGCCCGGCTCCGGTGGGTCGATGCTGGCCGGACGGTGATCGGGGTGCCAGGTGGCCAGCAGGTAGTCGCGCAGGTCCAGCACGAAAGCGCTGTAGCGCGAACGCATGAGCGCCTGTGGATCAGGGGCCTGCAGGTGTTCAGCCCCGGCGTGGTAGCGGCCGCAACAATCTGCGTAGGCACGCCCTTGTCCGCAAGGACAGGGCTCATGGGGAGGCCAGGTCGGGGATGAGGGAGCCATGCGATGCTTGCCGTTCAATCTGCGCCCGCCAAGGGGTCGTGTTGCGCACCAACCTGCGCCTCGGCCTCGTCGGCCGCCTGAAGCGCCAAGTAGACCTCGCACACACCCCGCAGGTAAACCAGGGTCGGCAACACCAGCGCCAACGCGAAGATGACCCCCCCGCCCAGCGATGCCGCCGAGATGTAGGTGAGATCACGCGCGGCCACGGTGGACACGTCGGCGATCATCACCGTGCGACCGAACAGGCCCGCCATCAGCACCTGGGGAGGCACGTTGACGCCCAGCACGTACACCGAGGCCTCGGCCATCACGCGGCCGCCCACCAGCACCATCGCGCTGGTGGCCGCCCCCACGAGGCCCGTGGCCAGGCTCACGCCACCGGTCAGCACCGCCGCCTGCAGCAGGCGCTCGCGGATCAGGCGCCACAAAGCGCGCACCGCTTGCCAGCTCGATGCCCCCGACCAGACCGTGGGGCCGGTCAGCGGAGCCACCACGGCCACCCCGGCGAGCATCGCCAGGCCGATCAGCAGCACCGTCGCCGGCACTGCCAGCGCGAACAACCAAACGCCCAGGCCACCCAGGCCGCTGAGCCAGTACAGGCCCAGCACCGTCGCGGACAGCACCGCCGCTGCGGCCAGCATCGCCAGCAGGGCCAGCAGCACACGGTGACCAATGCCGAGGGCGTCAAACACCGCGTCACGCGGGTCGCGCACCGGTTTGCCCAGCGCACGGTCCATCAACATCAGGCCAGCGGCGTTGCTGCCATAGAACGCGATGAACAGCGCCGCGGTGCCCAGCCCGATCGACAGGGGCAGGTTGCCCTGCCCATAAGCCCGGATCGCCGACGCCATCGACGTGCCCGCGCCAGCGTAAGCGGCCAGCAGCACGTACATGGCACGCCCATCGCGCACCGCCTCGATGCTCGAGAGCACCCGCACCAGGGCCTGCCACCAGTCGAAGCGGCGGTGGCGGCCGGCTTGCCGGCTGAGGTCGTCAGGTGAGGTGGGCATCGTGTTTTCGGACTCGGGTGGGGGATAAATGCGTTCCGATCATAGGGCTGGCCCCTAGAAAAACCTGAGGACCCCGTACCACAAAACCCGCGCAATGTGGCCGTCTGCCGAAAAATACGGGCGGAAAACCCTGGTGCAACCCAAAACCTTCACCCATAATGATCCGGTCTGTGTCTGGAAGCGGCACCGTCTTTGGAATGGGTCCTGATGGGTTGAAGCTCCACATGGTTACTTTGAAAGGGGCTCACTCGTGGGCAACAAACTTTACGTGGGCAATCTGGCCTACTCCGTGCGTGATCAGGATCTGAGTGACGCTTTCTCCCAATACGGCGCCGTCAGCTCCGCCAAGGTCATGATGGACCGTGAAACCGGTCGCTCCAAGGGCTTCGGTTTCGTGGAAATGGGCTCTGACGCTGAAGCACAAGCTGCCATCAACGGCTTGAACGGTCAGCCCGTGGCCGGCCGCGCTGTGGTCGTCAACGAAGCTCGCCCCCGTGAAGAACGTCCTGCTGGTTTCCGCAGCCCCTACGGCGGCGGTAACGGCGGCGGCGGTGGTGGTGGCGGCGGCTTCGGCGGCGGTCGTCGCGAAGGCGGCGGCGGTGGCTACGGTGGTGGCGGCCGTCGCGAAGGCGGCGGTGGTGGCTACGGCGGTGGCCGTGGCGACGGCGGCGGTGGCTACGGCCGCGGCGGCTATTGATCCCCGGGTGAGCCACACCCACGCAGGGCGGCTTTCACGCCCTGCACCCTGAACAGGGCCCTGCGGGGCCCTGTTTCATTTTGTCGGCTGAAAAACGCTTCACGCCTCGAAACACGCCCCTGTCATCGTCAGCCCCAACGACTGCGTTGAACCTCCATGAAGACCTCATCCATTCGCCCCGTGCTCGCCATCGCCGTCCTCGCGGCTTCGGTGTCCTTCCACCCAGCCCAGGCGCAGGACGTCGGCGTGAGCATCGGCATCAACCAGCCCGGCTTTTATGGTCGCATCGACATCGGCAACACCCAGCCTGTGTTGATGTACCCGCAGCCGGTGATCATCGCGCCACCGGCGTACGGCGTGCGCCAGCGCCCCATCTACATGCGCGTGCCACCGGGGCATGCCAAGGACTGGAGGCGCTACTGCTCGCGCTACAGCGCCTGCAACCAACCGGTGTACTTCGTGCGTGACGACGATCGGCGCTACCCGAGCCAGGGTCGCCACGACGACGACCGTCGCCATGATTACCATGACCGCGACGACCATGACCACGGTCATGACCGTGGTCACGGCCGAGGCAAGGGTCATGGCCGTGGGCACGGGCACGACTGAGTCAAAGGTCCTGCGGGCGTCAGGCGGCTGCCCGGCGCGCTGCACGCCCCAGATCGCCGTCGCTCAACGAGGCGCTGAAACCAGGCTTCCGTGAACGCGCCCGCCCAGGTCCGTCAGGCCTGCGGGCTCGTCATGGCGCAGGGTCTGGGCTCGCACCGCGCTGCCCTCGCGCAGCACCGTCACGGGCTGCTGCGAAGTGAGCACGCGAGCACGCGTGTCAAGGTCCAGCCTTTCGCCCAGGATCTGCGTGACGCCCGGGCCCAGCTTTTCTGCGCCCACGATCGCCTTGGCGCCCTCAGCCGGGTCAGCCACCTGTCGCACTGGCAGCGGTGCGGCGGCGTCCGCCAGCCTCACATCGGCCTGGCCCACCAGGCTGGCCAGCCCCTTGCCTTCGCTCCACTCGCCTTCGCGCGCCTGCGCGAGCACCCGTCGACCGTCGGCGTGGCGAAGCGCCAGCTGCATGGCGTCGATCTGCACGGTCTGCGTGACCGGGTAGTGGCGCATGCGATCGCCATCGATCACGGCCTCGAGCCGGCCCTTCGCGTCGAAACGCGCCAAGCGTGCGTGGGCCAGTTCGTAATCGGGTGTGCCGCGATCGGGCTCGGGTGGCCGGGCGGCGGAGCCCACATCGGGCGAAGAAGCAACCAACCACCATGTGAAGCCGGCGAGCACACCGGCCAGCACCAACGGTGCGGCCGACTGCGCCCGCGCGAGCCAGTCCATCTGCGGCGAGGCCCCGCTCATGCCTTGGGCCCGTCGCTGTTGGTGTCGAGCGTCTGCAGGTGCCCATGCAGCAGCGCTTCGTAGCGGCCGGTGGCCCACAGCAGCAGGTCGCAGCACTCGCGGGCCGCACCATGGCCGCCCACCAGCGGGCTGACGTGGTCGGCCACGGCCTTGACCTCCGGGTGCGCGTTGGCCGGGGCCACGGCGAAGCCGCAGCGCGTGAGCAGCGGCAGGTCGGGCCAGTCGTCGCCCATGGCGGCCGTCTGCTCCCAGCTCACGCCGAGCTGAGACAGCAGGGGCTCGGCCGCAGCCAGCTTGTCGTGCACACCAAAAACGGCGTTGACCAGGCCCAGGTCCTTGAGGCGCCTGCGCACTGCGGGCGAATCGCGGCCGGTGATGACGATGGGCGTGATGCCACCCTGGGCCAGCAGCTTGAGGCCGTGGCCGTCCAGCGCGTGGAAAGCCTTGAGCGTTTCACCGGCTTCGCTGATGTAGATGGTGCCGTCGGTGAGCACGCCATCGACGTCGAAGATGGCAGCGCGGATGCCTTGGGCCTGCTGGCGCAGGGCGGCGGGGAATTGCAGCGTGGGGGTCAGGGTTCGCATGGTTCAGATCACCTTGGCGCGCATCAGGTCGTTGGTGTTGACGGCGCCGACCAACTGGCCGCCGGCATCGGTCACGAGCAGGGTGTTGATGCGGTGGTCTTCCATCAGGGAGACGGCTTCGGCGGCGAGCACGTCGTCGCGGATGGTGCGTGGCGAGGGGCTCATCAGCTCGCGGGCGCTCAGGGTGCGCAGGTCGACGCCGGCTTCGATCTTGCGGCGCAGGTCGCCATCGGTGAAGATGCCCAGCAGGTGGCCTTGCGCATCAACGATGGCGGTGGCACCCAGGCCCTTGCGGCTCATCTCGGACATCACCTCGCCGAAGCCCACCTCGGGGGCCACGCGCGGCACGGCGTCGCCGCTGCGCATCACGTCACGGAGGTGGGTCAGCAGCTTGCGGCCGAGCGATCCGCCGGGGTGCGAGCGGGCGAAGTCTTCGGCCTTGAAGCCTCGGGCGTCGAGCAGCACCACGGCCAGCGCATCACCCAGCGCCATCTGTGCGGTGGTGGAGGCGGTGGGCGCCAGGTTGAGCGGGCAGGCTTCGACGGCCACGGCGCTGTCGAGCACGGTGTCGGCGTGGCGGGCCAGCGAAGACTGGGGCTTGCCGGTCATGGCGATCAGGGGCACGCCCTGACGCTTGAGCACGGGCAACAGGGCCGTGAGCTCTTCGCTTTCACCGGAGTTGGAAATCGCCAGCACGACGTCGCCAGGTTGCACCATGCCGAGGTCGCCATGGTGGGCTTCGGCCGGGTGCACGAACATGGCCGGGGTGCCGGTGGAAGCCAGCGTGGCCGCGATCTTGCGTCCCACGTGGCCGCTCTTGCCCATGCCCATGATGACGACCCGGCCGCGGCAGGCCAGCACGGTCTGCACGGCGCGCACGAAGGCCACGCCGGCTTCGCCGTCCAGGCGGGTGCGCAGCTCGGTCAGGGCGCGGGCCTCGATGTCGAGGGCCTGGCGGGCCAGGTCGACCAGTTCGGCGGGGCTGAGGGCGGGAAGGTGCAGGCTCACGGGCAGGACGTCACGGTGGCACCAGGGCGACAACGCGGCGCCCGGGCTGGCACCGCCACCATGGCAGTTACGATCGGGAGATTCTAGGGACAACATGGCATCCACGCTCGAGCTCACGCTGCTTTACCTCTTCGCCGCCGTGATCGGTGTGGTGCTGTGCCGCCTGGCCAAGCTGCCACCCATGCTGGGCTACCTGGCGGTGGGCATCGTGATCGGGCCCAATGCCCTGGCGCTGGCCAAAGACTCGGCGGGCATCGAGTACCTGGCCGAGTTCGGCGTGGTCTTCCTGATGTTCGTCATCGGGCTGGAGTTCAACCTGCCCAAGCTGCGCAGCATGCGCTCGCTGGTGTTCGGGCTGGGCCTGAGCCAGGTCACGCTGACGATGGCGGCCACCTTGATCGGACACCTGGCGCTGGGCGCGGGCCTGGCCTGGATGGGCTTGCAGGGTGGCCTGCTGGGTTGGGGCATCAACTGGCAAAGCGCCGTGGCGCTCGGTGGCGCGCTGGCCATGAGCTCGACCGCCATCGTGGTCAAGATGATGGCCGATCGGATCGAGCTGGACACCGAGCACGGCCGCCGCGTCATCGGCGTGCTGCTCTTTCAGGACCTGGCCGTGGTGCCGCTGCTGGTGCTGATCCCGGCCTTGGGCGACAGCGCCGCCGAGATGACCGAAGTGCTGGCCTGGGCCTTCGCCAAAGCGGCGGTGCTGCTGGCCCTGCTGCTGGCCGGTGGGCAAAAGCTGATGCACCTGTGGCTCAAGCTGGTGGCGCGCCGCAAGAGCGAAGAGCTGTTCATGATGAACGTGCTGCTGGTCACGCTGGGCCTGGCCTGGTTGACCGAGCACTTCGGCCTGTCGCTGGCGCTGGGCGCCTTCATCGCCGGCATGCTGATCGCCGAGACCGACTACAAGCACCAGGTCGAGACCGACATCCGACCTTTTCACGACCTGCTGCTGGGCCTGTTCTTCATCACCATCGGCATGAAGCTGGACTGGCACAGCCTGGTCGACAGCTGGGCCCTGGTGCTGGCGCTGGCCACGCTGCCGGTGATTTTCAAGCTGGGCCTGGTCACGGCGCTGGCCAAGGCCTTTGGTGCGCCCACCGGCGTGGCGCTGCGCACCGGCCTGTACCTGGCGCAGGCGGGTGAGTTCGGCTTCGTGCTGGTGACGCTGGCCGCCGACCGCCACCTGATCCCGGCCAGGGTGGAAAGCCCGCTGCTGGCCGCCATGGTGCTGTCGATGCTGGCCACGCCGCTGATCATCCAGTACAGCAACCGCATCGTCATGCGCGTGTCGTCCACCGACTGGTTGATGCAGTCGCTGGCGATGACCAAGATCGCCTCGCGCTCGATCAACGCAGACCGCCACGTCATCATCTGCGGCTACGGGCGCAGCGGGCAGAACCTGGCTCGCCTGCTGGAGCAGGAAGGCATCCCCTACATGGCGCTGGACCTGGACCCCGACCGCGTGCAGCAGGCTCAAGCGGCTGGCCAGAGCGTGTCCTTCGGCGACGCGACCCGGCTGCAGAGCCTGCAGGCTGCGGGCCTGTCTCGGGCCAGTGCGCTGGTGGTGACCTACCCGCACACCGCCTCGGCGCGCAAGATTTTGCGGCTGGTGCGCGAGCACGCGCCGCAGGTGCCCGTGGCCGTGCGCACCATCGACGACGCCCCGCTCGACGAGCTGCAGCAGGCCGGCGCCACCGCCGTGGTGCCCGAGGCGCTGGAGGGCTCGCTGATGCTGGCCTCGCAGACCCTGGCGCTGGTGGGCGTGCCGATTCGCCGCGTGATCCGGCTGGTTCAGGACCAGCGGATCGCGCGCTACGGCCTGCTGCGCGGCTACTTCCATGGCGCCGACGACGACAGCGTGGACGAGCTGGAGCTGCAGCGCCTGCGCTCGGTGACCTTGACGCCGGACGCCGCCGCCATCGGCCAAACGTTGGAAGACGCCTTGCACGAGGAGCTGGTCAACGTGACCGTGGTGTCGGTGCGGCGCGCCCATGGCCGCGTCGAAACGCCCTCGATGGGCCTGACGCTGGACAGCGGCGACACCCTGGTGATCTCAGGTCGCCCCCAGGCCCTGGCACGTGCCGAGGCCTTGTTGCTCAAAGGTTGAATGGCCCGCAGGGCCCGTGGATCTCCCTAGCCACGCAGGCGGTCACACGGGCAAACTCGCACCAACAACAACGCGCCAGGGTCACTGCGGCCTGCTGTCGGCGCCATGGAGAGCCCGATGAGCCTCGCGCCCCCGCCTGCGCCCGACGCGCCCCCCAGCCCGCAGCCCGATGTCGGTGCCACCGGATTGCCCTCGCTGACGGCCCTGAAGCAGACGCTGCGCCGCATCTGGGTTGTCGCGGCGGTGTGGACGGTCTCGGTGGGCGGCCTCACGGCATGGGGCATCTCCGATCAGCTTGAAGACCAGCGACGCGAACAGCTGGGCCTGGCCCAGCAACGGCTCGACAGCCTGCACGAAACCCTTGACCTGTCGTTTCGGCAGCTCGCTTCCTTGCCCCAGGCCCTGGCCCGCCACCCCCTGGTCATCGAGCACCTGCGCCTGCATCGCCCGGACATCCCCCGCCCCTTGAACGAGGCCGATCGCCGTGACCTCGTCGCCCGCCTGGCCAGGCTGCCGGCCCAGCAGGTGCTGGGTGAACACCTGCAAACCGCCACCCGCGACTTCCACATCAGTCGCATCTTCCTGAACGACCCGGGCGGCAACAACATCGCCGACAGCGACCAGGACCGGCCCAGCAGCGCCATCGGCATGAACTTCCAGGGGCGCCATTACCACCATCGGGCACTGAGCGACCCCAGCGGCCGGGCTTCGCAGTTCGCGGTCAGCCGCACGCGCAAGGTGCCTGGCTTTTACTTCTCGGCGAGGGTGGGCGAGCTCAGCCAGCCGCTGGGCGTGCTCGTGGTGATGCAGGACGCACAGGCCCTGGGCCGCCTGCTCGACGACGGCGAGCGGCGCCTGTTTGTCTCCGATGACCAGGGCGTGGTGCTGATGAGCAACCGCCCCGGCGACGTGCTGCAGCGACTGCCCGGGGTGCCGCACGTCGGCATCGACAAGGAATCGGACCGACAGCTCTACCAGCGCTCACCCGAGACCCTGCCCTGGCTGGCCGAGACCCTGCGCATCAACGGCCAGGTGGTTCCGGCCATGAACATCGATGGCCTGCGCCACCTCGCTGTCTCGCAAACACTGGACCACGGTCGCTTGACGGCCTGGACCCTCGTGCCCTTGCGAGGCGAGGGCCCGCTGGTCGGCGCAGGCCTGGCCGCAGGCCTGGGCGTGATGCTGCTCGGCCATGGCGCCATGGCCCTGTGGGCCCAGCGCGCGCGCCGGCTCGAGGCCGCGCAAAAGGCCCGCCAGAACCTCACCGACATGGCCCACGCCCTGCCGCTGACCATCTTCAGGTGGCGGCGCAGCGCCGATGGCGAAGGCCGCTTCACCTTCGTCGGCGATGGCGTCAAACGCACGCTCGGCATCGACGCTGAAACGCTGATGGCCCAGCCGCAGCGAGCCTGGCAGCTGATCGGGCCCGGGCAGCTGGCACCGCCCGAACAGAAGGTGGAGTTCTCCATCGTGCTCGAGGACCGACACGTGTGGCTGATGTGCGAGAGCCAGTGCACCACCCTGGCCGATGGCAGCCAGGTCTGCAACGGCTACTGGGCCGACATCACCGACCGCAAGCTGGTCGAGACGCGCACCCAGGCCGTCTTCCAGCACGCGCCGGTGGCCTTCATCTTCTACAACCCGGAGCAGGGCATCACGCGCGTGAACCCGCGAGCGGTTCAGCTCTTTGGCGCGCAATCCGACCGAGACCTGATCGGCCTGATGCCCTCTTTGCCGCCGCTGTCGCCCACGCAGGCCATGACGGACGAGATGAGGGCCACCATCGCGCGCATCCGCCAGAGTCGCCAGGCCGAGACCGTCGAGTGGCGGCACACCCGCCTCGATGGCGAGCCTTTCGACGCCGAGGTGGTGCTCATCCCCTTCGAGCAGGACGGGCGCATGCAGTTCTGCGGCATCGTGCAGGACATCACCGTGCGCAAGCGCACCGAGGCGGCCTTGCGCGCCGCCCAGCAGGCCGCCGAGGCCGCCACGCTGGCCAAGACGCATTTCCTGGCCAACATGAGCCACGAGATCCGCACGCCCATGAACGCCATCATGGGCATGAGCCACCTGGCCCTGCTCGACGAGCTGCCGCCGCGGGCGCGCAACTACATCCAGAAGGTGCACGGCTCGGCCGCCAACCTGCTGCAGATCCTCAACGACGTGCTCGACATCTCCAAGATCGAGTCGGGCAAGCTCGAGCTCGAAGAGGCCGACTTCCAGCTGGAAAACGTCATCAGCCACATGGCGGACGTGCTCGGGGTGCGCGCCGAAGAAAAGGGCATGGAGCTGCTCTTCACGGCCCCATCCGAGATCCCCACCGCCTTGATCGGCGACCCCATCCGCCTGGGCCAGGTCCTCATCAACCTGGGCACCAACGCCATCAAGTTCACCGACCACGGCGAGGTGCTCATCGGCTGCGAGGTGCAGTCGCGCGAGAACGGCCACGTCAGCCTGCACTTCTGGGTGCAGGACAAGGGCATCGGCATGAACGAGGAGCAGATGCAGCGCCTGTTCACGCCCTTCGCGCAAGGCGACAGCTCGACCACGCGCCAGTACGGTGGCACCGGCCTGGGCCTGGCCATCTCGCGCCAGCTGGTCGAGATGATGGGTGGGCGCATCTGGGCAGAAAGCAAGCCGGGCCAGGGCTCGACCTTCCACTTCACGGCGCGCTTTGGTGTGCAAGCCCAGCCCAGCGGCCGCCGCGCCCTGATGGCCAGCGAGATGCAAGGCAAGCGCGTGCTGCTGGTCGACGACAACCCCGCCGCGCGCGAGGTGCTCGGCGACATGACCCGCCGCATGGGCCTGGACGTCGAGGTCAGCGACAGCGGCGAGCACGCCCTGCAATGCATGCGCGCCGCCTTGGCTGCAGGGCGCCCTCACCAGATCCTGCTGGCCGATTGGAAGATGCCCGGCATGGACGGCATCGCCTTCGCGCGCCACGCCCTGTCGGTGCCACCCGAGCACCGGCCCTTCGTGCTGCTGGTCACCGCCTTCGCTCGCGAAGAGGCGCTCAAGGCGGCCGAAGGCATCGGCCTGGCCGGCGTCATCAACAAGCCCGTCACACCCTCGACCCTGCTCGACACCCTGGGCAAGGTGCTCTCCGAAACCGCGCCCGCCACCGCCGACGAGCCCAAGGGCCAGGCCCTGCTCAAGCAGGCCCAGCGCCGCCTGGCCGGTGCGCGCGTGCTGCTCGTCGAAGACCAGCCGCTGAATCAGGAGCTCGCCTGCGACCTGCTCGAGCGCGCCGGCCTGCACGTGGTCACCGCCGCCAACGGCCAGGAGTGCCTGGACAAGCTCGAGCTCGACGGCCCCTTCGACGGCGTGCTGATGGACTGCCAGATGCCCGTGATGGACGGCTACACCGCCACCGAACGCATCCGCGCCCGGGACAGCTGGAAGGAGCTGCCCGTCATCGCCATGACCGCCAGCGCCATGGCCGCCGACCGCGAGCGCGTCCTGCGCTGCGGCATGAACGACCACATCACCAAGCCGCTGGACCTCTCCAGCATGTTCACCATCATGGCGCGCTGGATCATCCCGGCCAAGCCCGCGCTGGCCGAAGGCCACAGCCTGCAGCCACCTGTTCAGGGCCTGACCTTGAGCACCCTCGACACCGCCGACGGCCTGGCCCGCTGCATGGGCAACCTCGACCTGTACCGCCGCCTGCTCAAGGGCTTCGCGCGCACCCAGCGCGACTTCGGCGAGCAGTTCGAGGCCCTGCGGCAGCAGACCCACGAACTGCACGGCCTGGTCCACACCTTCAAGGGCCTGGCCGGCAACATCGGGGCGCGTGGCCTGCTCTCGCGCACCTCCGCGCTGGAAGCCTGCTTGCTCTCGGATGGCGTTGAAGCACCGTCTGTGCACCAGGCCCTGAGCGAGACCCTCGAAACCCTGAGCGCCGTCATCGCTGAAATCGACCGATTGGGTCGGCAACAGGCCCCAGGCGGCGAAGAGGGCGACGTCAACGGCGTGCCGCGCGAGATCGATTGGGCAGAGCTCACGCGCCTGGTCTCAGACCAGGACGCCCACGCCCGAGACAACCTCGACGAGCTGATCGCGCGCTGGCCCACGCTGCGCCAGCACCCGCGAACCGCCGAGCTGCGCCGCGCCCTGGAGCGCTACGACTTCGACCAGGCCGCATCGGTGCTGGCCGAGCTGCAAGCCTGAGCTCAAAGTTCGCTGGCCGTGCCCCGCTCGTCGGCGTACAGGTCCATCACCCGCAGGATCTCGAACTGCGCCTGGAAGAAGGCGTCGAGCAAGGCCGGGTCGAACGCCTTGCCGCGCTCTTCGGCCATCGCCGCCAGCGACTGGGAAGCGCTGCAAGCCGGTTTGTAGGGCCGCTTGTTCATCAAGGCATCGAACACATCGGCGATGGCCACGATGCGCCCGAAAACCGGGATCTGCTCGCCCTGCAGGCCCTGCGGGTAGCCCATGCCGTCCCAACGCTCGTGGTGGGTCAGCGCGATGGTGCGGGCCGCCGCCAGCACCTCGTTGTCGTGCTTGCCGATGATGTCGGCGCCGATCTGCGGGTGGCGACGCACCAGCGCGCGCTCGTCGTCGTCGAGCGGGCCCGGTTTGAGCAGGATGTGATCGGGCACGCCGATCTTGCCCACGTCGTGCAGCGCAGCCGTCTGGAACAGCAACTGCACCGCCTCGGGCCCCATGCCCACCTGCTGCGCGATCAGCCGCGAGATGTGGCTGATGCGGATGATGTGGTTGCCGGTCTCGTTGTCCTTGAACTCGGCGGCGCGCCCCAGGCGGCGGATGATCTGCTGGCGCGTGGCCACCAGCTCGGCCGTGCGCTGCGCCACCATGCGCTCGAGCTCGCGCGACTGGTCGTACAGCGCCAGGTGCGTGCGCACGCGCGCCTGCACCAGGGGCGGGCTGATCGGCTTGGTGATGTAGTCGACCGCGCCCAAGCTCAGGCCCAGGGCCTCGTCTTCGATGGTGCTCATCGCCGTCACGAAGATGATCGGGATGCGGCGGCGATCGGGGTTGGCCTTGATGCGGCGGCAGACCTCGTGGCCGCTGAGGTCCGGCATCATGATGTCGAGCAGGATCAGGTCGGGAGGCTCGTCGGAGTAGACGATCTTGAGTGCCTTGTCGCCCGAGGTGGCGACCTTGACGCGAAACTCCTGGCCCAGCACCCGAGACAGCAGCTCGATGTTCTGCGGTGAATCGTCGGCGACCAACACGGTCGGCCGGCGCAACCCCAAGGTAGAAGACATCCTGACCTGGCCCTCGTCTGTTTGTATGGGGTGATTTTGTACCGTTTGCCCTGCCCTCAGGCCGAGGGCAATTGCTGGGTCAGGTTGGCGCGCATGCGCCACGCCATCACGGTGCCCGCCCCCCTGAGCACCTCCAGCGCCACAGCGGGCACGCGCTGGGCCAGCTCTTCGAACCGCTGCAGCCGCAGGGCGAACACCACCGCGCTGCCCATGGCCTCGACGTTGGCCATGCGCGGCACGTCGCCGAACAGGCCGGGCTCGCCCACGATGGCACCGGGGCGCAACAAGCCGATGCGCGAAGCCCCCGGGGGCGCCCCCGTGACGAAGACCTGCAAGGTGCCCTGCCCCAGGAAGTACAGCGTGCGATCGTGGTCACCCTGACGCACCAGCAGGTCACCGGAGCGCAGTTCGTGCCGGGTCAGGTACTGGGCGAAGGTGCGCCATTGCTGCACGTCCAGCCGCGGGCGGAACGCGTCTTCCGTGTTCAGCGTCTGAATGGCCTGGATCAGTGCGGTGGCGTCCATCTCGTGCGGGCCGGCGGGGGCGACGGCAACTGTGACCGGAAGTGAACAATTTAATCCAAGCGTGGCCCGCCTGTCAGGGATTTGTGAACCCAGCCCGGCGTGATCCATGCACGCAAACCACAGCTTTGTGCCTCAAAGGCGCTTCATTTGCCAATGCAAAAACGCGTGAAGATCTCACCGAGCAAGTCGTCGGCGGAAAACGCCCCGGTGATGCGGCCCAGCGCGTTGTGCGCCAGGCGCAGTTCTTCGGCCAGCAAATCGAGCGCCCCGTCCTGCTGGGCCGCGTGCTCACCCGCCAGCGCCAGGTGATCTCGCGCCTCGTGCAGGGCCTGCACATGGCGCTGGCGGGCGATGAACACGCCCTCGGGCGCCGCCTGCCAACCAGCCTGTTCCAGCAAGAGCCGGCGCAAGGCCTGCAGGCCATCGCCGGTGCGCGCCGACAGCTGCAAGGCCGCACCCGGCGGTTGCAGCGACCGACCCGCATGGGTGTCGTCCAGCGCCATGGCCCCGGCGGCGTCCACCTTGTTGAACACGTGCAGCACCGTCACGCCCTCGGGCAGGCGCCGGGCGATGTCGGCATCGGCCTGGGCATACACCGGGTCGGCCCAGCGCGTGAGGTCGTGCAGGAACAGCACCGCATCCGCCTGGCCGATGGCCTCCCAGCTGCGCGCCATGCCGATGCGCTCGACCTCGTCGGAGGCCTCGTGGTCAGCGCGCAAGCCGGCCGTGTCGATCACATGGAGCGGCACACCCTCGATCTGGATCGTCTCGCTGACCTTGTCGCGCGTGGTGCCGGCGATCGGTGTGACGATGGCCAGCTCGGCCCCGGCCAGCGCGTTGAGCAGCGAGCTCTTGCCCGCATTGGGCTGGCCGGCCAGCACCACCTGCAGGCCCTCGCGCAGCAGCGCACCCTGGCGGGCCTGGCGCAGCACGGCGTCCAGCGCTGCGCACAAGCGGCTCAGGCGGCCGCGCGCATCGGCCTTTTCCAGGAAGTCGATCTCTTCCTCGGGGAAGTCCAACGTTGCCTCGACCAGCATGCGCAGGTTGATCATCTGCTCGCGCAGGGCCTCGATCTCGCGGCTGAAGGCCCCGCCCAGCGAGCGGCTGGCCGAACGCGCCGCCGCCTCGGTGCTCGCGTCGATCAGGTCGGCGATCGCTTCGGCCTGGGCCAGGTCGATCTTGTCGTTGAGGAAGGCGCGCTGGGTGAACTCCCCGGGCTCGGCCAGGCGCAGGCCGGGCAGGCGCGCGCGTGGGCGAGTCGTCGCCATGCCCGCCACAAAGGCCCCGTCCGGTGCGTCACCCGGCGTGTCGGGGCCAAGGGCCAGGTCGGTCTCGGCCGCAGCCTCCAGGCAGCGCGCCAGCAACAGCTGCATCACCACCGGGCCGCCATGGCCCTGCAACTCCAGCACGTCCTCGCCGGTGTAGCTGTGGGGCCCCGGAAAGAACAGCGCCAGGCCATGGTCGATGGCCTCGCCTCGGGCATCCAGGAAGGCACCGTAGTGCGCCACGCGCGGAAGCAAGGAGCGCCCGCACAGGGCCTGGGCCAGCGGCATCAAGCCACGGCCCGACACCCGAACGATGCCCACGGCGCCACGCCCCGGCGCGGTGGCGACGGCCACGATGGGCGACTGACGGTCCAGCCACGATTGCGACACCCTGTCTCCGATCCCAAGCTTGTGTTGACGACAGCCGGGATTGTCACCGCAGCGACGCCGCTCGGATGACAACTGGTTTCACCTTCGCGTCACCTGCGTCATCCAACAATGGCATCATTGCTGCGGCGCACAAATTGACTCTGTGCGTCAAATGGAAATAAAACACGACAACGCGAGGCCGCCATGCTGGACACCCTGAAAAGCCTGCTGATGATCGGCTCACCCACGCAAACCGACGGGACGCTGTGGCCCTTTTTGCTGGCCGGCGCCCTGGCGGCTGCTGCCCTGCTCAACCGCATTGGCCGAGACTGAGCGCAGGCTGCACGGCAGCAGGTTCGGCTCCCCCAAGAAAAAACCGCCTGCCCCGAAAGGGAGCAGGCGGTTTTGCTTTCAGCCGGCGTCAGCGTGACTCAGCTCAGTTCAACACACCCAGGCGCTTGTTGATGAACCACTGCTGCGCGATCGACAGGATGTTGTTCGTCAGCCAGTACAGCACCAGGCCAGCCGGGAAGAAGAAGAACATCACCGAGAACAGCAGCGGCATGATCCACATCATCTTGGCCTGGACCGGGTCCGGAGGCGTCGGGTTCAGCCAGGTCTGCAGCAGCGTCGACAGCGTCATCAGCGCCGGCAGCACGTAGTACGGGTCCATCACCGACAGGTCGGTGATCCAGCCGATCCAGGGCGCGTTGCGGATCTCGACCGACGACGACAGCACGGAATACAAGGCGATGAACACCGGGATCTGGATCAGGATGGGCAGGCAGCCGCCGATCGGGTTGACCTTTTCCTCGCGGTAGATCTTGAGCATCTCCTGCTGCATCTCCTGCGGCTTGTCCTTGAGGCGCTCACGCAGCTCCTGGATGCGCGGGTTCAGCGCCTTCATCTTGGCCATCGACGCGTAGGCCTTGGCGTTGAGCCAGTAGAAAGCGGCCTTGAGCAGCACCACCAGGGCCACGATCGCCCAGCCCCAGTTGCCGATCAGGTCGTGCAGGAAGTTCAGCAACAGGTACAGCGGCGCGGCCAGCAGGTGGGTCCAGCCGTAGTCCTTGACGAGGTCCAGGCCCGGCGCCAGCTCGTTGAGCTTGTCTTCTTCCTGCGGGCCCACGAACAGCACCGTGTCCAGCGCCTTGCTCTGGCCGGCTGCGATCTCGCCCATGGGCAGCAGCATGCCGCTGGCATAGAGGTTGGTCGAGACCTTCTGCACGTAGAACTCGCGCGGCAGCTTCGGGTTGTACAACCAGGCAGACGCGAAGTGGTGCTGCACCATGGCGACCCAGCCGTTGTCGTCGGTCTTGACGAACTCGGTGCTGCCCTCTTCGATCTTGGTGAACTCCAGCTTCTGGTACTTGCCCTTGTCGTTGAAGACGGCCATGCCCGTGTAAGCCACCGGGCCTTGCAGGAAGGCCGGACCGGACGGGCCCTTGGGCGGCGTGCCGTCACGCTGGAGCTGCACGTACAGCTGCGGGCTCACGGCGGCCGGCGAGCCGTTGACCACCTCTTGCTTGACGTCGATGGCGTAGCCACCGCGCGGGAAGGTGTAGGTCTTGACCAGCTTGACGCCATTGATGGCTTCGGACTCCAGCTTGACGACCAGTGCCTTGGCGCCCTCGGCCAGCTCGCGCTCGGTGCTCACCAGCTTGAACGGGGTCTTGTGCGTGGGCAGTTGCAGCGAAGCCGTGCCCACCAGGCCCGACTGCGCCAGGTAGGTGTGCACCTTGGAGTTGTCCAGCACCACCACGTTGCGGCTGCGGTCGTCCTGGTCCTGGTGCTTGAGCAGCTCCACGCGAACCAGGCTGGCGCCCAGGGTATCGACCGTGACCTTGACCACATCGGTGGTGAACACGAGTTGCTCGCTGGGCGCGGCGGCTGGCGCGCTGGCGCCTGCAGCAGCTTGGGCGGCGGTGGCAGCAGACGCACCACCCAGGCCCTGGGCCGACTGCGGCACATCGGCCGCCGAAGCGCCAGAAGCCACCTCGGGGGCAGACGCCACGCTGGCCGCCGGTGCTGGCGCGAACAAAGAAGGCTGACCGGTGTGACGCAGCCAGCCATCCCACAACATCAGCAGCGAGACGGCGAACACCGACCACAGCAGGGTGCGACGCAGATCATTCATGGGTGAGAGGAATCCGACGAAGGGTTGGAAAAACGAGAAAACAGCTTGGGTGCCTGCTCGGGCACCGGGTCGTGCCCGCCCGGGCAGCCCGGGTGGCAACGCAGCAGTCGGCGCGCAGCCAGGTAGCTGCCAGCGGCCGGGCCATGGCGTTGCAAGGATTCAAGCGCGTACTGAGAGCAAGTTGGCGTGAAGCGGCAGGCCGATCCCAGCCAGGGACTCAGGAAAAACCGGTAAGCGCGGACCACGCCCATGAGCAAGGCGTTGACCACCCGGGACAACCCGGCCAGCAGTTTGCGCAAACCCTGCATCATGCCCGAGGACCCCCCAGGCGCGCCCACAGTTCGTCCAATTCCTGGCGCACGGCGGCGCTCAAGGCTTCGGAGGCGGCGGACGGGAACAGCTTTCGGTCGAAGGGCGCACGCAAGCGCACCACCCAGCCATCGACCTCCGGCCCATGGCGACCAGCCGCCAGCACCTGGGGCGCGTGGCGGCGGAAGGCCTCGCGGGCCTGGTGGCGCATCAAGGAGCGGGTGACCGAACGACGTGCCTGTTTTTTGGGCAGAACCAGGCCGAGCCGCCAGCGCGGGCTTTCGGCCATGACCGAGTCATCCACAAGCAGGCTCACCCCTTCCGCTGGGCCTGTTGACAACTCGCCCACCCGCATCGAAGCCTGCTCAGGCTCCGGCGCAACAGGGCGGGCCTGAGCCGGTTCGGGCCGCAGCAGCACGTGCAAAGAAAAATGCGCGGTGCGGGCCACGGGACGCGTGCCCAGAGACCGTTGGAAATCGGCAGATTTCAGGCTGGGTGCACGCACGGCGCGGATGCTCGCAAGAGGGGTTCAGTCGCGACAAGGCCGGGCTGAACCCGGCCTCGTTGTCGCCAGCGAGGGCTGCTCACCCAAGGTGCGCAACCCACACCAGCCCATGCCGACGGTGCGTCGGCTGGGCCACTCAGTGGATCACAGACCCAGGCGCTTGCGGCCCTTGGCGCGACGAGCATTGATGACCTTGCGGCCACCTTTGGTCTTCATGCGCACCAGGAAGCCGTGGGTGCGGGCGCGACGGGTCTTGGAGGGTTGGTAAGTACGCTTCATGATGGTCTTTCAAGGCCATGCACGACATGGCTGGCCAGGGAGGATGTCTCAAAGTCTGCGCCCTCACAGCCTGAGCGGGCAGCCTGACAGACGGCAGAACCAGCGATTACAGCAGGTTTTCCCCAAATGGTCAATGCCCACCCCACACAAGCGTGGATGAGCTCCCCAGTTCAGGGCCCGGATGCAGCGGGCTCTACCACGAACCAGGGGGCTTGGCGAACGGGAAATTTCTGTGGATAACTGGCTTGCGAACACGGCCGCCATGCTTAGAATTCGCCTCCCAAGGAAGGACTTGTCCACAACATGAGCGCTGCCGAACTGCCGCGGCCCCCCGCATCCGCCGACCACCGGCTCGACGACCCGGACACGCTCTGGCAACGCTGCTGTGCCCGCCTCGCCATGGAGATGCCGGAGCAGCA
Source organism: Comamonadaceae bacterium 2PF (assembly GCA_005502875.1). Taxonomy (GTDB): domain Bacteria; phylum Pseudomonadota; class Gammaproteobacteria; order Burkholderiales; family Burkholderiaceae_C; genus Aquabacterium. The sequence goes on from SCMV01000029.1 coordinate 20,712, forward strand.
GTTCAACACCTGGATCCGCCCGCTGCCGCCCGCCGAGGTGCGCCGCGATGGCCCGGGCACCAAGGTCAGCGTGCGCGTGCCCAACCGCTTCATGCTCGACTGGGTGCGCACCCAATACAGCGCCCGCATCGAGGCCTTGCTGGTTGAAGAGCAAAGCGGCGCGATCAGCCTGGAATTCGGCCTGGCACCGCGTGCCGCCACCCCGGTGCCGACCGCTCGACCTGGGCTGGTCATGCCCGGCAGGGCCTTGCCGCCCAACGCGGCGCTGACCCAAGCCGGCGCACAGCAGGCCATGCCGCCTCAGCAAGTCGCCAGCGAGCCCGAACACCTCAGTGCGCCCGAGAGGCAGGCCAGTCGCAGCGGCCCGGCCATGGGCCACGGCTCGCCCCGCGTCATGGGCCTGAACCCCGCGCTGACCTTCGACAACCTGGTGCCCGGCCGCGCCAACCAGATGGCCCGCACCGCCGCCCTACACGTGGCTGGCAGCCCGGGCCACATGTACAACCCGCTGTTCATCTACGGCGGCGTCGGCCTCGGTAAAACCCACTTGATGAACGCCGTGGGCAACGCCTTGCTGGCCGACAAGCCCGACGCGCGCATCCTGTACCTGCACGCCGAGCAGTTCATCTCGGATGTGGTCAAGAACTACCAGCGCAAGACGTTTGACGAGCTCAAGGCCAAGTACCACAACCTCGATCTGCTGCTGATCGACGACGTGCAGTTCTTCGCCGGCAAGGACCGCACGCAGGAAGAGTTCTTCAACGCGTTCGAGGCCCTGCTGGCCAAGAAGGCGCACATCATCATGACCAGCGACACCTACCCCAAGGGGCTCGCCAACATCGATGAACGCCTGACCTCGCGCTTCGACTCCGGCCTGACGGTGGCCATCGAGCCGCCCGAGCTGGAAATGCGCGTGGCCATCCTGATCAAGAAAGCCGGCCAGGAAGCCATCGAGCTGCCCGAAGACGTCGCCTTCTTCGTGGCCAAGAACGTGCGCGCCAACGTGCGCGAACTCGAAGGCGCCCTGCGCAAGGTGCTGGCTTTTGCCAAGTTCAGCCACAAAGAGATCACCATCAACCTGGCGCGCGAGGCCCTCAAGGACCTGCTGTCGATCCAGAACCGCCAGATCTCGGTCGAGAACATCCAGAAAACCGTGGCCGACTTCTACAAGATCAAGGTCGCGGACATGTACTCCAAGAAGCGCCCGGCCTCGATCGCCAAGCCCCGCCAGATCGCCATGTACCTGGCCAAGGAGCTGACGCAAAAGAGCCTGCCCGAGATCGGCGAGCTCTTCGGTGGCCGCGACCACACCACCGTGCTGCACGCCGTGCGCAAGATCGGCGGCGACCGGGCCAAGGACACCGAGCTGAACCAGCAGCTGCACGTGCTGGAACAAACGCTCAAAGGTTGACGTCAAATAATCCCTGTCGACGGCATTCATGTGGCCCCTCGTGGGCCCTGCCACCCCACCAAGAGGCCCACGGGCCTCTTTTTTCTTGCCCTGGCGCCCCAGGGTTGGCCCAGCTGTCAAGGCACAAAGCTGTGGACAAGAAAAGAACAAGCACCCCCTTGTCCACAGCCCGCCGCGATTTTCCAAAGTTGTTGTCTGTTGTCCCCATCGCGAAGCCGGGTACGATCCACAGAGTTGTCCGGGGCGTAAATCCTTGATGGATCAGGACAAAATAGCGTTGTTCACAGAAAAAGTCGCCCTCTACTACGACGACTAATTTGAAAGATCAAGATGATTGTGTTGAAAGCAGCTCAGGAAAAAATCCTCGCCGCCCTGCAGTCCGTCGGCGGCATCGTTGAACGCCGACACACCCTGCCCATCCTGGCCAACGTCCTGATCCGCAAGAACGGCCCCGAGCTCGAGCTCATCACCAGCGACCTGGAAATCCAGATCCGCACCACCGCGCAGCTCGACGGCGACGCCGGCAGCTACGCCACCACCGTGGGCGCCAAGAAGCTGGGCGACATCCTCAAAAGCCTGCCCAGCGACCAGACCGTGTCCCTCACGGCCAACCAGAACAAGCTGACCCTGCAAGGCGGCAAGAGCCGCTTCGTGCTGCAGACCCTGCCCGCCGAAGACTTCCCTCTGGTGCAAGAGGCCGCCGACTTCGGCCCCGCCTTCAGCATCCCGCAGAAAACCTTGAAGATGCTGATCAGCCAGGTGCACTTCGCCATGGCCGTTCACGACATCCGTTACTACCTCAACGGCATCCTGTTCGTCGCCGAAGGCAAGACCCTGACCCTGGTGGCCACCGACGGACACCGCCTGGCGCTGTCTCAGGCCACGCTGGACGTCGAAATGCCCAAGCAGGAGGTCATCCTGCCCCGCAAGACCGTTTTGGAGCTCCAGCGGCTTTTGAAGGACGATGGCAAGGGCAAGGAAGGCGAGGCAGAGCAGCTCATCGAGATGCGCTTTGCCGGCAACCAGGCCAAGTTCAGCTTCGGTGGCCTGGAATTCGTGACCAAGCTGGTCGAGGGCAAGTTCCCCGACTACAACCGCGTCATCCCCAAGAACCACAAGCACCACATCACGCTGGGCCGCACGACCCTGCTGGCCTCGCTGCAGCGCGCCGCCATCCTGACGTCCGAAAAGTTCAAGGGCGTGCGCATGAACTTCGCGCCGGGACTGCTGGGCATTGCTTCGAGCAACGCCGAGCAGGAAGAGGCCAAGGAAGAGCTCGAGATCGACTACGGTGGCGACACCTTCGAGATCGGCTTCAACGTGGGCTACCTGATGGACGTGCTGGCCAACATGGGCCAGGACATGGTGACCGTGTCCCTGCAAGACGCCAACAGCTCGGCGCTGATCACCAACCCCGAGTACGAAGGCTTCAAGTACGTGGTGATGCCGATGCGCATCTGACGCGTCGCGCAAGGTTCCCGTCTCGGTCGGATGGCCGATGACGAATGGACCCTACGGCCCCCGTTCACCCTTGAACGTGGGGCCGTTTTGTTTCATCAGGCAACACTTAGCCGTTACCCCGGTGGAACTTTTTAACGAGTTCGATACGCTCGCAGCATCACAACAATTGGGAGGAAGCATGCGTGCCATGTCATCAAAGCGGTCGGACCGCGTTCTGGCTCTCGCCTTGACCTTGAGCAGCTTGTCGATGCTTGCGCAGGCCGAAGTGGTCGGGCAGGCGACGGCCTCTGTTTCGAACTACGGCTTTTCACTCAAGGACCTCAATCCCGACGATGGCGTGACGCCCACGTTCACCGCCAGGCATTGGTGGGACGACTATGCCCAGGTGTCTGCACTCAAGTACAGGTACACCCCAAATTTTGAGGTGATGGAATCAGGTTTCGACACCGACCGCGGTCTTCGCAGTCCTTCGGTTGACCTGTTCAAACCGACTCCCCTGGCCACCAACCTGGCCGCCGGTGATGCCCGAGCCGAGGTCAAGCCTGGCGGTGTGTCGGCCGCCGTCACGCTCAACTCCGATGATTTCATCGGTGCCACCAACAGCTTGTACCCATACGGCACTTGGGTGGATGACTACAAGACCAGCAACGTCTGGGCCGGTGGGCCTGAGCTCAAGGCAGATGCGAGCACCGTGTATGAGCGCTGGATCCTCTCGCCCGGCTCGGAGGTGACGGTTTCGGGCACCATCAAGCTGGATGCTTCGGTGAATGCCGGGGCCGTCACCGATCTCATCCCCGGAGACACGGCGCGTGCGGCGGCCATGGCCATTGCTCAAGTGAGCTTCTATTTGGGCAGCGCGCCTTGGGGAGGTGTCGAGGTCATCAAGTCCTTGCCGGGTGGCGGTCCGTATTCAGCCCTGAGAGTTCAGGAGCTGGCCACCGATGGCATGGGCTCTTTGGGCCGAGACCACGCGCAGGCTTCCATGGAAGAGTCCTTCTCGTACGTGATTCGCAATTTCAGCGGCACCAGCGTGGACCTGTACTTCGGTTTGTCAGTCACGGCCCGGGCCAACGCCACCGCTGTCCCCGAGCCCTCCGGGCTGGCATTGACATTCGCAGGCCTGGGCCTGGCCGGCCTGTCTGCCCGCCGCCGCCGCGCCGCCTGAACCCCTCCCGGCCGAGGGGCCGCAAGCGGCTAGAATCATGGGCCCCCAGTGTCACTGGCGGGCCCATGTCCTTTTCTGGCATCCACACCGAGCACCCCAGCGCCCATGACCGACGCCACCTCCCCTGACCAGACCCCCGATCAGCAGCCCGCAGCACCGGCCGACACCGGCTACGGCGAAGGCAGCATCCAGATCCTGGAAGGCCTGGAGGCGGTGCGCAAGCGCCCTGGCATGTACATCGGCGACACGTCGGACGGCACGGGCCTGCATCACCTGGTCTTCGAGGTGGTCGACAACTCCATCGACGAGGCCCTGGCCGGCCACTGCGACGACATCGTCGTGACCATCCACACCGACAACTCGATCTCGGTGACGGACAACGGCCGCGGCATCCCGACCGGCGTGAAGATGGACGACAAGCACGAGCCCAAGCGCTCGGCCGCTGAAATCGCTCTGACCGAGCTGCACGCCGGCGGCAAGTTCAACCAGAACAGCTACAAGGTCTCGGGTGGCCTGCACGGCGTGGGCGTGTCCTGCGTGAACGGCCTGTCCAAGTGGCTGCGCCTGACGGTGCGCCGCGATGGCCTGGTGCACTACATCGAGTTCAAGCAGGGCGTGCCGCAAGACCGCGTGCTCGAAATGCGCGACGGCGTCGAAGTCAGCCCCATGAAGGTCATCGGCGAGACCGACAAGCGCGGCACCGAGGTGCACTTCTTGCCCGACGTCGAGATCTTCAAAGAGAACAACGAGTACCACTACGAGATCCTGGCCAAGCGCCTGCGTGAACTCAGCTTCCTGAACAACGGCGTCAAGATCCGCCTGGTCGACGAGCGCCACAACAAGGAAGACAACTTCGCGTACGCCGGTGGCGTCAAGGGCTTCGTCGAGTTCATCAACAAGGGCAAGAACATCCTCAACCCGAGCATCTTCCATGCTCAGGGCGACAAGGTCTCCGAGAACGGCACCAACGTCGGCGTGGAAGTGGCCATGCAGTGGAACGAGAGCTACAACGAGAACGTGCTCTGCTTCACCAACAACATCCCGCAGCGCGACGGCGGCACCCACCTGACCGGCCTGCGCGCCGCGATGACCCGCGTCATCAACAAGTACATCGAAGACAACGAGCTGGCCAAGAAGGCCAAGGTCGATGTGGGCGGTGACGACATGCGCGAAGGCCTGGCCTGCGTGGTGTCGGTCAAGGTGCCCGAGCCCAAGTTCTCCAGCCAGACCAAGGACAAGCTGGTGAGCTCCGAGGTGCGCGCGCCGGTGGAAGACATCGTCAGCCGCCTGCTGACCGACTGGCTGCTCGAGAACCCGATCGACGCCAAGATCATCTGCAACAAGATCGTCGAAGCGGCGCGTGCGCGCGAAGCCGCCCGCAAGGCCCGCGAAATGACGCGCCGCAAGGGCGTGCTCGACGGCCTGGGCCTGCCAGGCAAGCTGGCCGACTGCCAGGAAAAAGACCCGGCGCTGTGCGAGATCTACATCGTGGAGGGTGACTCCGCAGGTGGCTCGGCCAAGCAGGGCCGCGACCGGAAGTTCCAGGCCATCCTGCCGCTGCGCGGCAAGATCCTGAACGTCGAGAAAGCGCGCTACGAAAAGCTGCTGACCAGCAACGAAATCCTCACGCTGATCACGGCCCTGGGCACGGGCATCGGGCGCGGTGCCGGCACCGACGACTTCAACCCCGACAAGCTGCGCTACCACCGCATCATCATCATGACCGACGCGGACGTGGACGGCGCCCACATCCGCACCCTGCTGCTGACCTTCTTCTTCCGGCAGATGCCGGAGCTGGTCGAGCGCGGCCACATCTACATCGCGCAGCCACCGCTCTACAAGGTCAAGCACGGCAAAAACGAGCAGTACCTCAAGGACGCACACGCGCTGGACGACTACCTGATGAAGGTGGCGCTGGACGGTGCCGTGGTCGAGCCCGGCCAGGGCAAGCCCGCCATCTCGGGCGAGGCGCTGCAGTCACTGGCCACGGCCTACGTCAAGGCCAACAACGTGGTCGAACGCCTGGGCAACTGGATGGACATCGAGGCCTTGCGCGCCATCGCCAACGGCCTGACGCTGAACCTCGACAGCCTGGAAGAGGCCGAGAAGAGCGCCGTGGCCTTGAAGACCGCGTTGCACAACGCCGAGGTCACCGCCGAGTTCGATGCGCGCACCGACAAGCACATCCTGCGCATCAGCCGCATCTTCCACGGCAACACCAAGTACTCGATCATCACGCCCGACTTCGTGCATGGCGCCGACTACGAGGCCTTGACGCAAGCGGGCCTGCAGTTCAACGGCCTGCTCACTTCGGAAGCCTTCGTGCGACGTGGTGAAGGCGAGAAGGCCAAGGAAGCCAAGGTGGTGGACTTCCGCGCTGCCATGGCCTGGCTCATTGGCCAGGCCGAGAACAGCGTGGGCCGCCAGCGCTACAAGGGCCTGGGCGAAATGAACCCCGAGCAGCTGTGGGAGACCACGATGGACCCGAACGTGCGCCGCCTGCTGCGCGTGCAGATCGAAGACGCCATCGAGGCCGACAAGGTGTTCATGATGCTGATGGGCGACGAGGTCGAGCCGCGTCGCGATTTCATCGAGAGCAATGCCTTGAGGGCGACGAACATCGATGCGTGAGGTGTCGGATGACAAGGAAAGAGAAAACTGTGCCAAGTAAGTGAAAAATTACTGACACAGATAGTGAAAAATTCCGGCTAATAGGTTGGAGCCCGCAGGCGCCTGGTCAACAAGCCAGGCGCTTTTTGCATCTAGGACACCCCATCTGCAGGAAACCCTCACAAAGTGGCCCGAACTTTTTGGTTGACAACCATGGTTTAGACCTAGAATTTGTCAACTAGGAAGGGCGCAACATGATTCACGATCGAATTCGTCGTGCGCGCCTGTTGCGGGGGCTGAGTCTGGATGCCGTCGCGCAGCGCGTGGGCGACATCACCAAGCAAGGCTTGAGCAAGTTCGAAAAGGGCGATGCCACCCCGAACTCCACCCGCTTGCTGCAATTGGCCAAGGCGCTTGAAGTCAAGCCTGAATACTTCTTCAGACCCGATGCCGTGCAATTGGCCCCACTGGAGTTCCGTAAGCTGGCCAGCATGCCGCAAAAGCGCCAACACCAGGTTAGCGAGCAGATGCGTGACCACCTGGAGCGCTACATCAGCCTGGAACGCTGCTTTGAGGTGGGTGGTGAAGCCACGCCTTTGGAGCCACCGCGCTCATTGGCTGTGAACGACGTGGCTGCGGCCGAACAGGCCGCAGAAAGCCTGCGAGCACGCTGGAACCTGGGCGGTGATGCCATTGCCCACTTGACCGAGCTGCTGGAAGAACACGGCATCAAGGTCGCCTTGTTGAATGAGCAAGATGGCTTTGATGGTGCCTGTGCAGCTACCGAGTGCGAAAAACACGTGTTGATTGCCTTGAACCAGAACCGACCCGGCGAGCGCTTGCGTTTCACGGCGGCCCATGAGCTGGGCCATTGGGTGATGGCCCTGCCCGAGGCCATGACCGACAAAGACAAGGAAGCCTGCTGCAACCGCTTTGCAGGCGCCTTCTTGTATCCTCGAGCCAAGGTGCTGGCCGAGTTTGGCTCCCACCACCGCAGCCGCGTGTTGGCTGCCGAATTGTTGAACGCCAAGCGCCGCCATGGCATTTCCATGGCCTTGGCACTGCGCCGGCTGAAAGATCTGAACCTGATCACCGACGCAGGCTACCAGGGCATGAATATCCAGTTCAGCACGAATGGCTGGCGCAAGAGTGAGCCTGAGCCTTTGTGGCCTGAACGGCCGCGCCGCTTCGAATCTCTGGTCTACCGCGCCTTGGCTGAAGACTTGATCAGCTTGCCGCGTGCCGCTGAGTTGATGCAGTGTCCAGTGGCTGAGCTGGACCCTGGCCTGACTCAGCTGCCACATTGAGGCCTGCCGTCAGCCTTCACCCTCGCCACTTGGCGATGCGTTGTGAGCATTCGTTCGGGGGCAGACGTGCACCCTGGTCGAGCATGGACTGCAATGCGGCAGCCGCTATGGCGGGTGTGATCACGGCATGTACAACCAGCTCATCCAGCAGCCACAAGGCACCGTGTACCTGCAAGCCATCCCTGATGGCCTGCTTGCGCAAACGTCCATCGCCCGTGAGCAGCGGGTGGCCTTGCGCCTTGGCCACCAGGTAGCACGACACATCGGCCAAAGAGCTGTTGCCGTGCTCGGCCATCAGCCCGAACAGGCTTTCCACCTCAGCTTCGTTCAAATCCTGAACAATCAAGCCACGTTGCACGAGTCCATCAGGGTCAGGGTGGCTCAACTCGCCCAACACGAAGTCGGTGCTGACGAAGGTGAAGGGCAGCGCAAACAGCGCGTCCAGCAAGCCAGCGCGACCAAAGTCGATCCAGATGTTGGTGTCGCTGATGTAGATACGCTGGGGCATAGGCAAAGAAGCTGGTTCAGGCCTTGATGTTGACGCAGCCTTCAAGCGCTCAACCGTGTGCCGCCACTTGGGCGTCGTGGGTTGCGCTTGAGCTCGTTGGCCGACTTGCCCGCGTACTTGCTCTTCCATTGGTAGTACGTCGCCGAGCTGATGCCGTGCTTGCGGCAAACCTCCGCCATGGCCAAACCCGTCTCGCCCTCGCTCAGGATCGCCAGGATCTGGCTCTCTGTGAATCTCGACTTGCTCATCGCTCTTCCTCGAAGATGCGGAAGTCTCAATTTTCAGCTTGTCTACTAAGTGGGGGAGCTTACGACTAAGCCCCCCACAATCTAGGGGCCTGGTTCTGATCCTGCTGACTTGATTTCTACATAGTTCGCTAATTCAATGGAAGAATATTTCAGAATGTGAATCGGGGTGGGCGAATGCGTGGAGTCCGGACCGCAAAACTGGTGTTGTGGGTGGCCTGTGTTCAACTGGCATCGTGCTCCAGCCTACACCCCTATTTTTTCTCACCGCGTTTGACGGCAGCACAGCAAGGCGCGCAACCCACCAGCCATGAACTGGAGGTGGTCTATAAAGACGTGGCCGACGTTCAGCGCCAGTACCTCTCTGCCATCACCGAGCAGGGCAACGCCACACCCATAGTGACTGCGGCCCTGCTGGGCCTGGCGGGCTTCACGCTGTACCGGGGCACCACTTCGCCCAATTCCCACGTGCTCACGGCAGCCAGCACCACTGCAGCAACTACCTGGGCCCTTGGTGCGAACCTGCTGTCGAAGCCACGGCTGGAGGTATATCGGGCGGGTGCGTTGGCCTTGTCATGCGCCATGGCCGCGGTCGAGCCATTACGCCGTGCCAACCTGGGCAAACCCACCGATGACGAAAACGCCGACACCCTGTATGGCGCCATTCAGGCGGTGTCCAAGGCCAAATTGGAACTGGAGCAGGTGTTGGCGGCGAATGCGCAGCTGATGGAACCGACCCCTACCAAACAGACCAAGAGCCCTTCACCGCAAAGCACGACAAGCTACTCGCATGCGCATTGCGACAACATCAAAGACCCCATCCCGATCAAACAGGAGTCCAAGCGCAAGCTGTGCCGAGCCGAACCTGCCAAAGCCTTCACGACCCATGTGGAGTCGCCCTCCGGTCCCGCTAGCAACAAGTTGTATCCAGCCCCCGAACTGATGGAGGCTAGTCGGCAGGGCACAGCAGAAAGCGAGCGTGCTGAGGACAGTCTCAAAACCGCTCAAGCTGCCATTGGGACCCTGGGCGCTGCCGGCGGACATCTCTGGCACACCTCGGTTCGCATCCAGCTGGCGGTGAGTCGTCAGGTCGACCAGACGGTGCCCGACATCACCGAAGTGCTTAAGGCCGCCAATGCGCTCAATGGCGTGTCCACATCGTTCACGGGCCTGGCTGCAAGCCCAGGCCCGACGATTCCCAAAGCAGATGCAGAGGGCAAGGGCAACATCGACCAGCTCAAGGACAAAGACAGGCCCGTCCTGAAGGCCATCCAGAATGCCACTCTTTTGCTGCTCAAAGCCAGGCTGCGGCTCGATGGCATGACCACCGAATTTTCGGGCCTGACCGACAGCAACACAATTGAGGCGCTCAATGCCTGCTCGGTCCAGACCTCCGGTATCGAGCTTAACGTCTCGCCCGCATTTGCCACCCTGCTGGCGGGCCAAAAGGCGGTCTTCTTCGTGTCCGGTGTTGTTGACATTCCAACCGCTCAGGTCGTGAAGGGTTCATTGGTTAGAACCCCCAGGCCATTCGAAAGTGGACCGTTCAACTTCGAATTCGCTTCACCTGTGGACCTCCCTCAAGACGAAGTGGCCACGATTCTCTTTCGTGACAGCAGAAATCAGGTCAAGCGTTACGTGCAGGTTTTTATCAGCAAGAGGCCCGACGGCCAGTCCAACACAGGCAAGACCACCGTACCGACAGCCGGTTCAGTGCCCAGCAATGCCGACGTAAGCGTGCCTATCAAATGACTCAGCAGCCATTTCCCCACCGTGACCCACAAGTCCAGTGGTTGCTGGGGCAAGTGTCGGTGCTGATGGCAGCTAGGCTTCGCGATGACGTGTTGGCCACTCACCTTGCCCATGCCATGGGCCTGAGCCCTGAGGCCAGCCGTGCCCTGAGGTCGGTCACACAAACGCGTGATGCGCAGCCAAGCGCAGTGCCTGTGTTGAAGCTGGCCTTCACCGATGACTGCCCTGCGTCACACATGCCCCGCAGGATCACATCCCCACTGGATGGCAGTTGGGTGCCGGTTCGTGCACATCGTGTGCCGTCAAACCTGCACGCCCACAGCTGGATGCGGGCCACCAATGGCAGCAACCCGGCGGCCGAGGGCACCCTTGCGGCGGTGTTGCGATTCAATCGCCAGCCAGATCGGCTGTTCGCTTTGACGGCGGGCCATGTGTGTGGCGCCACCAACCAGGTGTCCCGAGGCGACCAGATGGTATACCTGGCCGAGACGGGCATTGCCACGGGCTTCGAAGGTGTGCTGCTGGATTGGCAACCCAACTTTGTGCGTCGAGACAGCAGCTGCCTTCTGGACGCAGGCATTGCTGAGCTCCAACCTGATGCACTGGGCGATCTGCATGCCCAGCAGGACTGGTGGCCTACCGGTGTGGGCTCTGCCGCCAGCAGCGCCGAGCTCCGCCTTAGAACCCGAGGCAAACAGGTGGTGGGCCGGTATCAGGGGGCCAGCCATGTGGAACTGACGGTGTGCGGCACCTACCAGTATGTGCTCCAGGGCGCTTTTACCTGGATCCCCACAGAAGCCACTGAGGCTGGCGATAGCGGCGCCGCCATCTTCAACGAGCGCGATGAGCTGGTGGGCATCCATGCTGGGGGCTCACCAGCTGGTCCAGGCCATGTGGCTTACGGTGTGCCCATCGAGCGCATCTTGTCCTGGGCCGATGCCAGCGTGGTCAGGCGCGGCGAGGCTTTGGCGCCCTTACAGGCCATGGTTCAACCTGCGATGGTTGCCAAAGCTGCGCCGATCAAACCCTCGTCGGTTGCTGAGCCCGGCGCTGCCGACGAAGAAGAGGTGATGATCCTTGCGCGTACTTTGTACGGCGAAGCCGCAGGCGAAGGGGTGGCCGGCATGGAAGCCGTGGCCCATGTGGTGCTCAACCGGGTTGATGCCAACCGTTGGTGGGGTCGCAGCATCCAGGGCGTGTGCCTGCAGAACTACCAGTTCAGCTGCTGGAACGAAAACACCCCCACGCGACAAAAATTGCTGGGCCTTCAAGCCACGAACGCGGTCTTCAGGCAGGCCATCGACATTGCCCGCCGCTTGGTCAACTCGCACAGAGCCGGCGAGAACAACCCGGAAATGCACGCCGAGCGCGTAAGGGCAGATCACACCAATGGCGCCACCCATTACTACGCACCTCGGCTGGTGGCCACGCCCCGTTGGGCGCAGGGCAAGCAGCGATGCGCGCGCATTGGCGGACACGACTTCTTCAAGGGCATTGCCTAGGAAGGTGGAAAGATGAACACCCAGGTCATCGAAGTCATCATTGGCGTGGTCCTGGCATTTGCCCTGGTCAGCCTGATGGCCACGACAGTGCAAGAGTTGTGGACCTCAGGCACCAGCATGCGCGGCAAGGTCCTGATCCAGTCCATTGTCTCGCTGGTGGGCGACGACAAGCCCTTTGCCCAGGCCATCATGGACCACCCATTGATAGTGTCCATGGCGGCACAAACGCAAACCGAGCGCGAGAGCCGCAAGCCCAGCTATCTCAAAGCCGACGTGTTTGTGACGGCGCTGCTAGGCCACTTAGTCGACGCCTACGCCTCGGGGCAACGGCCCGCAACCCCGGAGCAATTGCTGTCGGCCATTCGCAGTGGTGCTGTGCCCATCACTGCGGCGCAGCTTGCGGGGTCTACGGCCACCGGCCCCAATGATCTGTTCATGAGAGGCATGTCAGCCCTGGTCATGGGTGTGGAGCACGATTGGCCAGCGTTTGAAGCTCGCCTCATGGCCTGGTATGACGCGGTGGGCGAGCGGGCCACAGGCTGGTTCAAGCGCAAGACGCAACTGGGCCTCATCGTGATTGGCACGTTGCTGGCGGCCAGCATGAACATCAGCGCCACGGTGATTGCCTCCAGGCTCTGGAGTGATGCACCTTTGCGTGCAAGGGTGGCGGACATGGCGACCACCGTATCCAGGTTGCATGAAGGCTCGGCGGTGGATGCGGCCGTTGGCCTTGCGGCCTCCGAGCCTGAGGTTAGCCATTCATTGCCGCCTTCGGTGTCCCGACTGCCAGATGAAGCCCATCGCCTGATCGAAGCCATGTGGACGCCGCTGGGTGCTTTGGACCAGAACGTTGACATGGAACGCAAAAAGGCCGTGGGCGGGATGGGTGAGAGCCTGGCGTCGATGCAGGAAGATGCCCGGCAATGGTTGGAGAGCCCGACGGGTGATTCTGAGGCGCGCCGAGTGGCTCTGCTCAAGAAGGCCATAGGTTTGCTGGGCCAGATCCCCGCCTCGGTCAGCTACGACACCTTGCGGCCACTTGCCCAGGAGCTGCATCGATTGCTGGACGTCAAACCGCCGGCGCCCATCAAGGCTGCTGAAACGAAAGCTTCAGGTTCGTACCTGGAGGCCCAACTCAGGCGGTGCTTGCGTGAGACATCGGCTAGCGAACTCAGCGAGCAGGAAATGGCCTTTCAGAGCCAGCTGTGCACCATGAAGCTGATGCAGGACGCCGGCTTCCCGATGGGTTGGTCCAAACAGAACCAGCCCTATCTGTTCAGAGATGCGTGTGACCTCAAGGCTGGGGAGTGCCAGGAGGGGTGGCGTGACTATGCCGACTACGGCCTGATGTTCCTGGGCTGGCTCATGATGGGCTTGGCGGCCACCTTGGGTGCGCCCTTCTGGTTCGATGCCCTGGGCAAGCTCACTCGACTTCGCGCCTCGGGTGCGAAGCCCGAGGAGAAAACAGGCGGCACCGACGCAGCGGGTGGCGGAGGCTCAGGCAAGGGGGTGCTCACACCGCCTTCGAGCCCGACCGCGCCAGCCGGGTCGGGGGCGGGCACTACGGACCTAGCGTTTAACGACCACGAGCATGCCCTGAGCATCATGCAAGTCCAGCGCATCCAGCGCGTCTTGGGCATGGCCGAGCTCGAACTGACCGGCCTGTTTGATGACGCCACCCGCACCGCCATCCAGGCTTGGCAAGAAAGGCGGCAAGCTGGCTCTGGTACCGGCCAGCTGACCGAACTTCAGATCATTGAGCTGTTGCAGATGCCGGTTCCTCAGGCATCGATATCGCCTACCGGCGCCGCAGCAAATTCCGGCTCCGGCCCTGCCTCCGATAGCGAAGAGTTCAATGACGACTGTTGCGGCAAACCCCCGGAAGTCGTCACAGACAACGCCGACCTGCCCGCCGCTTCAGGTGGTGTGGCCTCAACCTGAGGACTCGTCATGGCTTACAAATTGGCGTGGATGCCTCCTGTGTTGCTGCACGCAGGTCTCAAGGTGGCCGAGGTGCCGGGCTGGCAGGGCCATGGGCGGGCCGAGATGGGGGATGTCTTTGGCGTGATGATCCACCACACGGCGGGCCCTGCCAAAGGCAACATGCCGTCCCTGCACACCCTGGTCAATGGTCGAAGTGGTTTGAACGGCCCCCTGGCCAACCTGGGTCTGGGGCGCGATGGCACCTGGTATGTGGTGGCAGCCGGGCGTGCCAACCATGCGGGCGAGGGGCTCTGGCAGGGCATTCGCAACACCGGCAACGGGCGCTTCATTGGTATTGAATGCGAGAACCCTGGGACTAAGGACCACATGCCCTGGCCTGACGTGCAAACGCAGGCCCTGCTCCAGGGCGTAGCGGCGCTGCTGAAGTACCTGGGCCTGCCGGCATCGCGTTGTATCGGGCACAAGGAATACGCACCTAGCCGAAAAATTGACCCGCTGCTGAAAATGGATCCGTTTCGTGCTGAGTTGGCTCTGCGGCTTCAGCAAGGGGTGGCGCCGCTGCCGCCCATTCCAGCGTCAGAGCTAGCGCCCGTTGCCGGCCAGGCTGTGGCGCGCCCCACTTTGCGGCGAGGCAGCCACGGGCCTTTTGTGGAAGCCCTGCAAATGTATCTTGGGGTTCAGCCAATCGACGGTAGCTTCGGTCCCGCTACCGAAGCAATGGTCAGAGTTTTTCAAGAAGACCATGGGTTGGTGCCAGATGGAATCGTGGGGCCCAGGACTTGGGCCCTGACGGATGGCGCTTGAGAGTGCTGATGATTGCTGGTTGTCGCAGCAATCGTGGCATGGGCCACGCGCAGTAACTCTGTCGTAGCGTCCCGAGTTCTGTGTCGCGAGGGCACGCTAAGTTGTTGATTCACGTCAAGATAATTCGCGAGAACTATGCCGCCCTACGAAATTAAAACGATGCCAAAAAACGCCCGGCTCAGCCGGGCGTTTTGCTTTGTGGGGGAACAAGTCGCGGCACTTGGCCATGTACGCCTGGTAACCCTCTGCCTATGATTTTGGGGCGATCATTTGCGCGCCCGCTCGTGCCGAATCGCCCCAGCCGAGCGTGCAATCCTCACCTCACAAAATCAGGAAGAGAAATGAAACACCATCATCGCGTGGCGGCAGCCGTGCTCGCCGTTTTCGGTTCTTCTGCGGCCTTCGCCGCGACGCCCATGGTGCTGCAGGGCAGCGCCAGCCTCAGTGATCTCCAGCTGAGCATCACCGATTTCCGTCCAGACGATGGGGTCGCTGCACAAGCCAAGCTGATCAATCGAGGCTCGGGCACCCTCAACACCAATTGCTGTGATTATGAAAGCGGCTCTTTCGACGCACGGGTCCTTCACCTCACGGCAGACAACCTGACCCAGGCACAAACCGGCCGTGTGTCCATGGCGGGTGGCAACCTCAGTGCCAAGCGCACAGCCGATGGCGCCACCGTTCAGATGGGCATCAACAAGGATCAGTTCGAAGCGGTCCACATCTACCAAGGCAAGTGGGAGTCGAACAGCATCGGCGCCGACGCGAGCGTGAGCCTGCAGGGTTACCAACTCGAGCTGGCCCCGGGCACGGAGCTTCGCCTGTCGGGCAACACCACGGCCGATGCCTCGATCGACATGACGCAGCAAGAGGTGCAGGGCAGCGTGGCGCAATTCTGGCCTGTGATGACAACAGTGAATGTGTCCACCAGGCTTGACGTCTGGGCAGCGTATGGTTCCAGTGGACTCGAGTTCCTGGTCAAGCCCGAAGGAGAAAATGCCTTCGCGGGTGGAGACATCTCCCAGGTTCGGCAAGAGGGCGTGATCATCTCCAACACCCCCACCCAACTGCATGAGAGCGCCTCCTTTCTCTACGTCATCCGCAACGTGAGCACGCAAAGCAAGGTTCTCGATGTGCTCTGGCGCGTTGACGCTTCGGGCGGTGCGTCGTATTACGGCATCCCATCGATCCCTGAACCAGAGACCTGGGCTTTGATGCTGGGTGGGTTGATGGCACTCGGTGCGTTCGCCCGGCGTCGTCGTGCCGGAGCAGCCGTGTGCGCCGCTGCGCTGATGGCACCGGTGTTCGCTCAAGCGGCCCCGATCGTCAGCGCCGAGGGCAGCCTGGTGTCCATCGATGCGCGCGGCGAGGCCGAGGGCAGCTACCGCATCGAGCCGCAGACGGAGGGCTTCGTGGCCAGCACAGACAGCCTCTACGGCTACGACCACGGATACCTGAACTACAACGAGTTCTACTTCACCTACAGCCATGCAGGGGCCCAAAGCTACTACCTGAACAGCGGCGCGTTGCGTGTTTTCGCGGGCGCGGCTCAAGGCAGCAACAAACCCGCCATGTCCAAGGCAGCGGCCCAACTTGAATGGACCGATGTCGTCACGAACGACACCGGCAATGCGGGCGTCGCAACCCTTTCCTTCTCCACCTTCCAGAACAGCTATGCACCTTACTGGGCGATGGGCAAAGACAACCACTTCCGGGCGTCGGTGTGGCTGGATGGACAGGATGACCAACCTGTTTGGTTCTCCGCACTGGACACCGTGGTCAACCCTGCTGGGCAGGTCAGCAACGTTTTGTCTGGCGCCGACATCGGTTTGATCGACTGGGGCGGGAGCGCCTATGGGACCGGTTCCAAGAACCTGACGATCAACCTGGGCGCGATCGCTTCGGGCCAAAGCCGCAAGGTGCATTTCAAGATCGAGATGAGCATGGCTGATGGCTACTACGACAGCGGGATGTTCCTGGAAACGTCGGCACCGCTGCTGGCGGTCTCCAGCGTTTCCAGCGTGCCTGAGCCCTCTGCCTGGTTGATGGGCTTGTTCGGTGCCGTGGCCTGCGCAGGCCTGACCAGGCGCGCTCGCCCGCAGCTTTGACAACCAGCCGAGGCCCTGGTGCCCCCCTAAGCCTTGGGGGGCGTGCCTGCCCAGGGTCAAGCTGACGACATCCGCGCGAAACGTCAACGCCCGCCCGTGGCATGCTGATCCGTGGTGCCCGGCCGGGCGTCGCACAAAAAGGGAGTCAGCATGGCCACACCAGCGCAGGATCAGGACCAGGATTGGGACCTGACCGACCCGCCCCGCGTGGTGCCCGCGCTGCTGCTGCCGGCCACCCTGCTGGCCCAGGACGCCCTGCCCCGCTTGCTCGCCAGCCAGGCCGACATCCTTGCGGTGCGGCGCGTCGAGAGCTTGACCGTCTACTGGTACAGCTTCCCCATGGACTGGGCGCGCGAGCGCGTGCGCCAGGCCGACCCGCAGGCCACGCTCAAGCGCGTGCTCGACCTGCACGAGTTCCTGTCGGCGCCCGTTCGCGCGGCCAATGACAGCGCGCTGCAAGCACCCCTGGACCGCGATGCCGTGGTGCTCGACGGCGATCGCTTCGTGGGCGTGCAGCCACCGCTAACAGCTCAGAGCAGGCCGGTCCAGGCCCCGGTGACGTCGCCTGCGATGGCGACTCGGCCGACCAGCCAACCCTCGACCAGCCGTCGGCCTCACGCAGGTCAGGAGCAGTTTGGCCAGGTGCAGCAGCAAATCCAGCACCAGGAGCGCAGCCCCTTCACCCAGCACCAGAATGCGTTGCCGCCAGAGGTGGCGCTTCCCGAGATGGCCGGCGCAGAGCCACCGAGTTTCAGCATCGAGATGGCCCCCGAGGCGATGCCCGAGGCCCTGCCTGAAACCGCCGCACCGTCCACGTCGTCGCCGCCGCAGCCCTTCAGCGCCCACCCCCGCCTGGATGCACCCGACGTCGTCCAGCCCCGCCAGGCCTTCACCGTCACCGTGGGCCTGGCCGAGCAGGCGCAAGCCGGCGTCATCGGTGGCCCGGTGGTGCTGGACCTGCCCGCCAACGTGCAAACCTTCGAGCTGGGCGTGCAGCTCATCGTCGAGGGCTTCGAGGCGCCGGCAGGCCAGGGCCTGCAAGCCACGTTGCAGGTCAACCGCGCCCGCCCGGGTGACGCCACGGTGCAGTTCCAACTGGTGGCGCCTGGCCTGGCCAGCGACGAGCTCACGCGCCTGAGCAGCCTGCGCGTGCTCTACCTGTTCGAAGGCCAGGTGTGCGGCATGGCGCTGCGCCGCATCGCGGTGGTGGCCAGCCAGCCTCAGGCCGCCGAGCATCAGCCCGCACACGTGCAAGGCCATGGCCAGGTCTGGACGCAATCCGCGCCGCAGGCCAGCCCCGTCAACGTGCAGACCGGCTTGCCCCCGGTGGACCTCACCGTCGTCATCGACCAGCCCGATGCAGACCCCAGTCAGGGCCGCTTCGTGTGGCGCTTCACCTCGCCGCACACCACCGACCTGCCCCTTCACGCGGTGCCCTCCGACCTCGGCACCGGCGGCGAAGAGTTCGGCGGCAAGGTGATCAACGAGGTGCACCAGGCCACCTTGCTCGACATGGCAGAGCTCATGGTCACCGGCCTGGGCCGCACCATCCACGACGCGGCGCCGCCCGAGCTCTGGCAGGCCTTGCGCACGGTGCACCGCGCCATGCAGGCGGCGGGCGAACACCGCGCGCTCAACGTGCTGCTGCTCACCGCCGAGCCGCACGTGCCCTGGGAGTTGGCCTTGTTCGACGACGCCGACAAGCTCATCGCCGACGCGCCGCCGCTGCTGGGCTGCCAGGTCAACCTGGGCCGCTGGCCGCTGGACCACAGCGAGCTGCCGCCACGCGCCCACGTCGATGTTCAGCACATGGCCGCCGTGGTGGGTGACTACGCCGCGCGCTCGGGCTGGCGCAAGCTTCAGCAGGCCACAGAAGAAGGCGCCCAGCTGGTGCAGCGCTACCAGGCCTTGCAACTGGCCGCCGACGCGCCGCAGATCAAGAAGCTGCTCACCGCGCGGCTGGGCGACGTCGACCCCGGCCACGGTGCCGAGGCCGTGCACTTCGCCTGCCACGGTGAGGCGATGCAGCAGCACGCGCTGGACGCGGCCGTCATCCTGGCCGATGGCATGCGCCTGAGCCCGCTGGTGTTCGCCAACGCGCCCTTGGGCAAACGCTCGGCGCCCTTCCTCTTCATGAACGCCTGCCAGGTCGGCAAGGCCAGCGAGCTGCTGGCCTCGTTCTCGGGTTTCGCGGGCGAGGCCATCAAGGGCGGCTTTCGGGGCTTCCTGGCGCCGCTGTGGTCGGTCGAAGACCAGTTGGCGCGCGACATCGCCCTGGGCTTTTACGAGCAGGTCTTTGGCGATGGCAGCCGCGCCCCGCGTGCCGTGGCCGAGGTGCTGCGAGAGATGCGCGCCCGCTTCGCCGACGCTGAGCCCAACAGCCTGACCCGCCTGGCCTACGTCTTCTATGGCCACCCCGGCCTGACCTTGAGCCGCATGCCCGCGCCCACTTTGAGCAACCCATCCACCTCGACCACCCGGGAGCCCCAACCATGACCACCTTGCACGGCGGCAGCCAAGCCATTCCCCTCGGCGGCAACCTCACGCTGCGCGCGCCCGGCCTGACGGGTCAGGCCCGCGTGCTGCCCCCGCGCCAGCCCGGCACGCGAGGCGAAGAGCTCGTCACGCCTGCGCTGGACGCGGCCCTGGCTCAGGCCGGCCTGGAAGAGGTCGCCACGGTGGAGCTGCAGGTCAACGTCGTGCCCCAGCCGCTGGCGGCCACGTCCATGCGCGGCCCCGATGGCGCCGACGCCTTCGAGCTCGAAGCGGCCGACCCGGGCCCCGACCACGGCCAGGTGGTGCTGTCCATCGACGAAGCGGGTGCCATGCACTGGCACTTCCCGCTCGACGACGACCTGAACGTGCAGCCCGCAGCCACGCGTGGCGGTGGGCCTTCGCTGCGCTACCGCATCCCCAAGGAGGTGGCCGTGGCGCCGCCGGTGCTGGCCGAGCAGGCCACCACGCGCAGCCTCATCGGCCTGGTGGGGCGCAAGCTGCTCAAGGTGCTGATCTACCCAATCGGTGACGCCATCTTCGGCCCCGTCATCGACAAGGCCATGGGCTTTTGGGAAAACAAAAAGCGCCCGCACCACCTCAGCCGCTTCCCCTCGGCCGAGCGCCCTGACCTCACGGCGGCCGACTGGGCCGATCTCAGCCAGGGCCCGGCCTTGCTGTGGGTGCACGGCACCTTCAGCTCGTCACGCGCGGCCTTCGGCGGCGTGGACACCGCCACGCTGGGCGCGCTGCTGCCGCGATATGGCCAGCGCTCTTTCGCGTTCGACCACCCGAGCGTCTCGGCCTCACCGATGGAGAACGCCCGCTGGTTCTTCAGCCAGATGCCGGCCGACGCCAAGCTGGAGGTCGACATCGTCTGCCACAGCCGTGGCGGCCTGCTCAGCCGCCTGCTGGCCCTGCCTGCGCTGTGCGGGGGCGACGCCAGCCGCTTCAAGGTGCGTCGCATCGTGCTGGTGGGCGCCGCCAACGCGGGCACGCCCCTGGCCGACCCCGACCACGTGGTCGCCTTCCTGGACCGCACCACCACGGCCTTGAACCTGACCTCGGCCACGCCCGACTGGGCCGATGCGCTGGAGGTGGTGATGGCGGTGGTCAAGGTGATCGGCCACGCGGGGCTCGCGGGCCTGGACGGCCTGGCCTCGATGCGGCCCGAGAACGACTTCCTCAAGCAGCTCAACACCACGCCGCTGCCAGGCACCGAGCTGTATGGCATCGGCGCCGACTTCGAGCCTGCGGGTTTCGGCCTGGGAGCGGCCTTCTGCACGGGGGTGGACTCGGTGATCGACCGCGTGTTCGACACCCAGCCCAACGACCTGGTCGTGCCCACGCTGGGCATGTCGACCTGGGGTGGCGCGCTGCAGGTGCCCGCCGAGCGCTACCTGAGCTTCCCGGCGGCCAAGGGCGTGATGCACACGCAGTACTTCCAGCAGGCCGAGACCCGCCAGAAACTGATCGAGTGGTTGGGCTGAGCCAGGCCGCACAGCCACAAGAGGGCGCGCTGCAGATCAGTTCAGCGAATGCTCTGCTCGCAGGCGCTCTGCCATCAGGTCGATGAAGGCACGCATCTTGGCCGAAGCGTGCCGGCCTTCGCGGTGGATGATGTGGATCGGCACCTTGGGCGACTCGAACTCGCTGAGCACCACCTTGAGCTTGCCGGCTGCCAGCAATGGGGCCACCTGATACGACATCAGGCGCGTCACGCCCAAGCCGAGGGTGGCGGCCTCGATGGCGCCGTCGTTGCTGGAGACCGTGAGCCGGGGCTTGATGCGCACCGACAGCGGTTCACCCTGATCCACGAAGCGCCACTCGATGTTCTGTGAAAGGCTGCTGGCCACGATCACCTGGTGTTGCCTGAGCTCTTGCGGTGCCTGGGGGATGCCGTGGCGCTTGAGGTAGCTGGGGGCGGCGCAGATGACCCGGCGCACGTGCCCCACACGCAGGGCGCGGTAGCTGGAGTCAGACAGCTCACCGATGCGGATGCCGACGTCGACGCCTTCTTCCAGCATGTTGACCACGCGGTCCAGGAACATCGCTGAGACCGATGTCTCGGGGTGCTGCCGCAGGTACTCGACGATGCCCGGCATCACGTACATGCGCCCAAACAGCACGGGGGCGGTCACGGTCATGTGGCCGCGTGGCTCGGCGTTGATGCCCACGGCGGCTTCGTCGGCCTCGTCGGCGGCGGCGATCACGCGCCGGGCGTCATCGAGGTAGCGCTCTCCGGCTTCGGTGACGCGCACGTGGCGAGTGGTGCGCTGGAGCAGTTTCACGCCCAGTCGGTCTTCCAGCGCCGTGATGGCGCGGGTGACCGCCGGTGGGGACATGCCCAGGCGGCGGGCGGCGGCGGCAAAGCCTTCTTCTTCCGCCACGGCCACGTACACGGTCATCAGGTGAAGACGGTCCATCACTGTTCCTCCTGCTGGAATTATCCATTGCCCGGCAGACGGATTCTCTTCGTTGGCGAAGGTCGAAACAATCGGCCGTCACCAACTCGAAAGGGGATCTCCCATGAAACATCAACTGATCTTGCAGGCTGCATTGGCCTGTGCGCTGGCAACGCTGGCATCCGGGGCGGCGCAAGCGGCCGATCCCAACCAGGAGAAATGCTTCGGCGTGGCCAAGGCCGGGCAGAACGACTGCGCCAACCTGGCGGGCACGCACTCCTGTGCCGGGCAAGCCAAGCTCGACAAGGACCCGGGCGAGTGGAAGCTCGTGCCCAAGGGCACCTGCGTGAACCTGGGCGGCCTCAGCGCGGCCGAGGCGAAGGCGAAGTTCGCCGCGTCCACCGCGCGCAAGTGAGGTTGGTGCCCCATGGTGTCGCATCAACGGGTGGGCGTGGGCCTGCGTGCACCGCATGTCGATGCCATGCTGGCGTCATCGGCGGGCGTCGACTTCGTGGAGGTGCATGCTGAGAACCACTTCGCTCCTGGGGGCCTGTCGCGGGCCCTGCTGGAGCGGGTGGCTGGCACGCTGCCCGTGAGCCTGCATGGCACGGGTGCCGGCCTGGCATCCAAGGTGCCCGTTCCGCTCGATCACCTGCGGCGCTTGCGAGCGCTGGTTGAATGGCTGGACCCGCTCTGGGTCTCCGATCACGTGGCGCAAACGTGGTTCGTGCAAGGCGGGCACATCAGGCATGCAGGCGACCTGCTGCCGGTTGCCTTCGATCGGGCCTCATTGGGCCACCTGGTCGACAACATCTGCCGAGTGCAGGACCACCTGGGCCGCCAGATCCTGATCGAGAACCTGGCGCAATACGTGGTGTTTGCGCAGTCGGACATGCCGGAGGTCGAGTTCCTTTCGGCAGCGTGTGAGCGCAGTGGTTGTGGGCTGCTGCTCGACCTCAACAACCTGCATGTCAATGCCCTCAACGCGGGCGAAGCCGAGCCACTGGCCTTCGTGCGCCAGTGGCTCGACGACTGCCCTGCGCAGCACGTCAAAGAGCTGCACCTGGCCGGCAGCACGCCCAACCCGGATGGCCTGGTGATCGATGACCACGCTCAGCCGGTGTCAGAAGCCGTGTGGGCCTTGCATTGGCATGCGGCTGAACGCTTTCCCCAAGCGGACGCCTTGATCGAGTGGGACGCGCAGTTGCCCTCGTGGAGCCGGCTGGTGCAAGAGGCCGAGCGGGCCCGCCGCCAAAGCCGGGGTGCGTCATGAAACCCAACCTGAGACCAACCTGGCCTGTTGCCGACGAGGCCTTTGCCGCCCGTGTGGCCGATGCCTCGTTCGCTGACCGGGCTCAGCTGTGGCCCTATCCAGATTCACGGCGTGCCAACGCCCGGCACGCCTTGGCCATCGCCTGTCCCACCGTGCTGGCCTTGCTGGGTGACGAGGCCTTTGAGGTGCTGACTGGGCGCCTGCTTGGCCACAGCCCTCATGGGCACGCCGACTGGGGCGAGTGGGGCGAAGGCCTGGCCGCCTGCATCGAGGCTCAACCCGAGCTGGCGCACCTGGGCTACCTGGCCGACGTCGCCAGGCTGGACTGGTTGTGCCATGTTGGCGAGCGCGCCCAGGACACCGTCCTGGATGGTGCCTCGCTGGCCATGCTGGGCAGCCACCCACCCGAATCGCTGCGCTTGGTGCTGGCGCACGACATCGGCCTGCTGAGCTCCGTCCACCCGCTGGTGGCGGTCTGGCATGCCCACCACGCACCGCCCGAGGAGCAGCCACGGTGGCGAGCCATGGCGAACGCCGCGCTGCCAGAGGAGCAGCGCCAGCACGTGCTGGTGCATCGCCGACCTTGGCGCGCCGTGCCCAGCGCACTGCCTCGAGCCATGCACGTGTTCATGCAGGCCGTGCACGAAGGCCGGAGCCTTGCGCAAGCGCTTGAAGCGGCCGAGCCCTTCGGCTTTGACTTCGTTCAATGGTTGCCCCACGCCATCCAGCAGGGCTGGGTGGCCGGGCTGGCCGAACACCCCCTTTGACCCCCCTTTGAAGAGAGTTCCCACATGTTCATCACACGTGTTGCTTCACGCCTTTACCGCTTTCAATCGACCCAGCTGGCCCACCTGGCCAAGGCGGAGCCCCTGCTGCAAATCGCCGCCAGGCTTCACGTGGCACAGGTGTTCTGGTCCTCCGGCCTGACCAAGGTGCAGAACTGGGAGGGCACCTTGTTCCTGTTTCAGCAGGAGTACCAGGTGCCGCTGCTGCCCCCCGAACTCGCAGCCTGGATGGGTGCAGGGGGCGAGCTGGCGCTGCCGCCCTTGTTGGCCTTGGGGCTGCTGGGGCGCTTCTCGGCCTTGGGCTTGTTCGTGGTGAACCTCGTGGCGGTGCTCAGCCTGCCCGAGGTGTCGCCGGTGGCGCTTGGGCAGCACCTTCAGTGGGGCGGCTTGCTGGCATGGCTGGCGGTCAGCGGGGTGGGCGCGTGGTCGGTGGACGCATGGTTGCAGCGAAAACAGCCGACCGCACCGCCCCCGCAGGGTTGAGTTGCCCGAGCACTGCCTTGTGTCACCTTCATCGAAAGGGGCCCTCGCGAAAGCAGGGCCCCTTTCGCTTTGGAGGGTGATTTTGATTGTTCCGATTGAAGGAATGATCTATTGATTTCAAACGGTATTCACTAAAACTGTTGGATCAATCAAAGTTCACTCACTGGCTGCGCTGAAGCAGCGAGGCAAACAGAAAGGAACTTCACATGAGCCGCATCAACGTCATCGATCAACACAACGCCAACGCCGAGCAGAAGGCGCTCCTGGACGCGATCCAGGGCCAGCTGGGCATGGTCCCCAACTTCCTGAAGGTGTTCGCCAACTCCCCGGTGGCACTGCAAGCCTTCCTGGGCCTGCATGGCGTGGCCAACGCCGGCAGCCTGAGCCCGCAGACCCGCGAACGCATCGCCCTGGCCTTGGCACAGCAAAACACCTGTGAGTACTGCCTGTCGGCCCACACCGCCATCGGCCGCAAGGCCGGTCTGACAGGCGATGAGATTGCCGCCGCCCGCGCTGGCAGCAGCGAAGACGCCAAGGCCGCCGTGGCCGTGAAGCTGGCGCGCAGCCTGGTCGAGCACAAGGGTGACATCACCACGGCCGAGCTGATCGAGGCCCGCGAAGCCGGCTACTCCGACGCCGACATCGTCGAAATCATCACCCACGTCGGCATGAACCTGCTGACCAACATCCTGGGCAAGGCCAGCCGCGTCGACATCGATTTCCCCAAGGTCGCACTCTGAAGCGATCGCTTTCCTTCCTCCCACCCTTGACTTCACAAACCACTGAAAGAACCCACCATGAACACCCACTTCACCCGCCGTGCCCTGATCTCTGCCATCGTGGCCTCTGCAGCCGTCTTCGCTGCCCTGCCCCAGCAAGCCCTGGCCTATGACGACACCTCGACCTTCGAGCTCAACGTGGACGCCCAAGGCGTGGGCATCCAGGGCCACGACCCGGTCGCCTACTTCAGCGCTGGCCAGCCCACCAAGGGCAACGCCAAGTTCAGCGCCAGCCACCGTGGCGCCACCTACTGGTTCGCCTCGGCCGCCAACCGCGACGCCTTCAAGGCCAACCCCGACAAGTTCGCGCCTCAGTACGGTGGCTTCTGCGCCATGGGCGTGGTGCTGGACAAGAAGCTCGATGGCGACCCGACCGCCTGGAAGATCGTCGACGGCAAGCTCTACCTGAACGTCAACAAGGACGTGCAAAAGAAGTGGCTGGAAGACGTGCCGGGCAACCTCGTCAAGGCCAACGCCAACTGGCCCGAGATCAAGCACAAGGCCCCCAAGGACCTGTGATCTGAAGGCCCCTCGCCACCACGGAGACCGCACATGAGCCGCGCTTACTCTGACATCGCCTTCACACCTGCGGTGCGCGCCATGCAGACCCGCATGGGCAGCCGCGCCAACTACGCCTCGCTGGATGTCACCGACGACCGCCGTGACACCCTGACCGAGCGTGAAGCCGAGTTCATCGAAGCGCGCGATGGCTTCTACCAGGCCACCGTCAGCGAAACAGGCTGGCCTTATGTGCAGTTCCGTGGTGGCCCGGCGGGCTTCCTCAAGGTGCTGGACGCCAAGACGATCGGCTTTGCCGACTTTCGCGGCAACGTGCAGTACATCAGCGTGGGCAACCTTCAGAACAACGATCGCATCTCGATCATCCTGATGGACTACCCCAACCAGCGGCGCCTCAAGCTCCTGGGCCGTGTGCGCCTGGTCAGCGAGGCCGAAGACCCGGCCTTGGTCGCCAGGCTGGAGTTGCCCTCTTACCGTGCCCGGGTGGAGCGCGCCTTCGTCATCACCATCGAGGCCTACGACTGGAACTGCCCGCAGCACATCACGCCGCGCTTCACGGAAGCCGAGGTGCAAGAGGCCGTGGCGCCCTTGCATGCCGAGATCGCGTCGCTGAAGGCGGAGCTGGGCGCGGCCAGGCAGGTCGCCACCCAAGCCGCCACCCAAGCCGCCACCGAGCCTGCATCCGCACCACAACGCGCACCCAAGCCACAGGTGCTGGGCTCGGGCCCCTTGCCCTTGCGCATCACGGGCGTGCGCCAGCTCACGCCGCGCGTGCGGGCTTACGAGTTGCGCACGGTCGATGGCGGTGACCTGCCAGCCATCCGGGCTGGCGCGCACCTGGACGTGCCCGTGACCTTGCCGTCTGGCGCGCACACCTCGCGCCGCTATTCGATCAGCTCCAACCCCACGCGCCGCGATGCCTATGAAATCGCCGTGCTGCACGAGCCAGCGGGCACGGGCGGCTCTGCCGCCATCCACGCCACCTTAGAGTTGGGCATGGTCTTGAACTGCGCGTTGCCGGGCAATGACTTTGCGCTGGCCAATTCGGCCGTGCCTGTCATCCTGGTGGCCGCTGGCATCGGCATCACGCCCATCAAGGCGATGGCGCTGGAGCTGCTGGCCCAGGGCCGCGAGTTCGTGCTGCATTACGCCTACCGCTCGCGTTCCGAAGCGGCCTACCTGGACCGCCTGGAGCGCCAGCTGGGCGAGCGCCTGGTGTCCCACGATGCTTCGGCGAACCGCAAGCTGGATGCAGCCGCCCTGCTGCGAAGCGCCCCGGCGGGATCGCACCTCTACGTGTGCGGGCCCGCTCGCCTGATCGATGCGGTCAACGAGGCTGCGAGACAGCAAGGCCTGAGCAGCGAACGCGTGCACCATGAAGCTTTCACACTGGACACCGCCCACCCAGGCCATCCCTTCGTCGTCAAGCTCGCCAAGCAGAACAAGGCCGTGAACGTGCCTGCCAACGTGAGCCTGCTGCAGGCCCTGGAAGACGCGGGGGTCTCCGTGCCGTCAGGATGCCGCACAGGCACCTGCGGCACTTGCGTGGTGCGCGTCACCGCAGGCAAGGTGATCCATCAGGACAGCTTCCTGAGCCCCGAACAACAAGCCGCCGGGCAGATGTGCCCGTGCGTTTCTCGAGCGCAAGCCGATGCGCTGACCCTGGACCTTTGACACCTCCGATAGGACACAACATGATCGACGTCTACACCGCCAACACCCCCAACGGCCTGAAGATCCCGATGGCGCTGGAAGAGATGGGCGTGCCCCATGTCCTGCACAAGCTGGACCTGGGCCGCAACGACCAGAAGCAGCCCGACTTCCTGCGCATCAACCCCAATGGCCGCATCCCGGCCATCGTCGACCACGATGCCCCCGGTGCCCATGGGCCGTTGTCGGTGTTCGAGTCGGGCGCCATCTTGTTGCACCTGGCCGAGCGCTTTGGCCAGCTGATCCCATCCGACACCGTGGGCCGCACCCGGGCGCTGGAGTACCTTTTCTTTCAAGTGGGTGGCGTGGGCCCGATGTTCGGGCAGGCCGGCTGGTTCCAGCGCAACGCGCCCGAGTTGACCGTGGCCGTCAAGCGCTACCAGGATGAGTCGGTCCGCCTGACGGCCGTGCTGGAGGGCCGCCTGGCCACGACACCCTGGTTGGCCGGCGAAAGCTACTCCATCGCCGACATCGCTCATTTCGGCTGGCTGCGCGTGGCCCCCACTTACCTGGGCATGGACATGACGCCCTACCCCGCCGTGCAGGCCTGGTTGCACGCCATCAACACGCGGCCCGCCACGCAACGGGCGTTGAAGGCGCTGGCGGGCTGATTGTTCCACCCGGCGAATTGATTCATTGCGCTGGGCATGTCTTCTCTTCGTTCATCGAATTAATCAGAATGACTTCATCAACGAGGTCACACCATGCCCGCCACCCCATCCACCGCTGTTCATCTGACCCAAGCCAGCTTGCCCGGCGAGCGCGTCATGCCGCATGCCCCCAAGGTGCGCTTGCCCAGCGGCATGGACTGCATCCCGCAGCATTACGTGACCTACCACCATGACCTGGCCTCGTTGTCCGAGATCGCCTCGCGGGTCAGCTTTGACGAGCACACGCTGGTGTTTGCCTCGCAAGACGAGCACGGCATGTACGTCCAGGTCGGCTTGATCGGGCGCGAGAACTACGACCGTGGCCCGACCGTGCGCCCACGCAAGCTCGTTTACGGACGCAAGTGGCGCATCGATGCCGACACCCCCAGCTCCGAGATCGTGCAGACCGTCTTCCTGGCGATCAAAAAGGCCCGCGAGCATGAAGTGCGCGAGCTGCTGACCATCCGCGAACGCCGCCATGGCGTCAGCAGTGCCGCCCTGAGCAATCACCTGGACCTGCCGATGTTGGTGCAACAGCGCCAATGGCTGACACACGCCCGTGTGAACGACACCACCGATGCCGAGCGCGTTCACCATGTGCTGGCCGGCCTGCGCTTTGCCCAGCGCCCACTGCGCCTGCGCTCGCTGCATTTCTTTGGTGGGCAAGCCTGGGTCGAGGTGACGCTGGGCGAGCAGGCCCCTGGTCGTGCGGAAGAAGGTGACTTGCCCGAGTTCGCCGACCTTCGTCTGTGCGTGCGCTTCGATGCCTCGCAGCCCCACCAGCTCATCCACGAACTGATGGATGCGCTGATTCAACACAGCGATCGGCACGTCGACGAAACCTTCCTGTTCGACGGCTTCGCACGTTTCAGCCGCCAGATCGACCCGCGTCTGCTGGCGCGGCTGTCGATCGCTTCGCGCCCCTACGGCCGAGACCAGGGCAACACGCGTTTCTACAGCGGCTTTCAGCGCGCCAACTATGACACCGACGCCGGTCGGGCGCCACACTTGGGCGCAGGGGCTTTGGCCCAGCGCAATCGCCGATTGATCGAAGCTCACCCCATGCTTCAAGGGCACATGCCTCGAGGCTTCCTGGCCACCCGTCCCCACACGCCCGATGGCATCCACACGCCCCAGGGCACCAACTGAGCGAGAACCACATGCCTGATTTCGACCACCAACTGTTTGTCATCGGCGGGGGCTCCGGCGGTGTGCGCGCGGCCCGGGTCGCCGCCAGCCTGGGCGCCAAGGTGGCCATCGCCGAGCGCTTCCGCTACGGCGGCACCTGCGTGATCCGGGGTTGCGTGCCCAAGAAGCTGCTGGTCTACGCGGCCCAGTTCGCCGAATCGTTCGAAGATGCCGCCGGCTTCGGCTGGCGCGTGCCAGAAGCCGAGTTCTCGTGGCCAGCGCTCATCGCGGCCAAAGACCAGGAGATCACCCGCCTGAGCGGCTTGTACGAGCGCAACCTCGGCCAGTCGAAGGTCGAGGTCATGCATGGCGAAGCCTGCCTGATCGATGCGCACACGGTGGAGGTCAACGGCCAGCGCCACACCGCGCAACACATCCTGGTGGCCACCGGTGGCACGCCGAACCTGCCCTCAGTGCCCGGCATCGAGCACGCCATCACCTCCAACGAGGCCTTTGACCTGTCCCGCTTGCCGGGGCGCATCCTGATCGTGGGCGGCGGCTACATCGCGGTGGAGTTCGCCGGCATCTTCAACGGACTGGGTGCGCACACCACCTTGAGCCACCGGGGTGACAAGCTCCTGCGCGGCTTCGATGAGGACGTGCGCAGCCACCTGCAAGCCGAGATGCAGAAGAAGGGCATCGAGCTGCTGCTGGACAACGAGGTGCAAGGCATCGAACGCCTGCCCGATGGCCGCCTGAGCGTGACGATGCGCCACGCCAGTGCACCCCAGGTGTTCGATGCCGTGATGTACGCCACCGGGCGCCGCCCTCAAACCCAGGGCCTCCGCCTGGACGCGCTGGGCGTGGCGGTGGACAGCGATGGCGGCATCGTCGTGGACGAGCACGGCACCACCAACGTCCCCAGCATCCACGCGGTCGGCGACGTCACCAACGGCCTGGCCTTGACGCCCGTGGCCATTCGCCAAGGGGCGGCCCTGGCGCACAGGCTGTTCGGCGCCGCGCCCGTTGGCAACGCCATCCAGTCCGTGCCCACCGCTGTGTTCAGCCAGCCGCCCGTGGGCACCGTCGGGCTGAGCGAAGCGGCGGCATGGGCCGAGCACGCCAGCCTGGACATCTACCGCTCGACCTTTCGCAACATGCGCCACACCCTGGCGGGCCGCGACGAGCGCACCCTCGTCAAGCTGATCGTCGACACCCACAGCCAACGGGTGCTGGGCGCGCACATGGTGGGTGCCGATGCCCCCGAGATCATCCAGGGCCTGGCGATCGCGATCCGCATGGGCGCCACCAAGGCCGATTTCGACGCCACCGTGGCGCTGCACCCTTCTGCTGCCGAAGAGTTCGTGACCTTGAAGGACAAGGTCACCCTGACGCGCCCTTGAATCCTGGCCACCGCACGCCATCACCAACGAAGCACCATGACCACATCCACCGAAGCCC
>SCMV01000002.1 GCA_005502875.1 Comamonadaceae bacterium 2PF
GGGGTACAACGTTCATGGGGCTCTCCGGCGGGCGTGACACGTGCTTGAGCACCGCCTGCACCAGTGTATCCAGCATGTAGGGCTTGGTGATGTAGTCGACCATGCCCGCGCGCAGGGCTTCTTCCCTGGCCTGCGAGAAGGCGTGCGCGGTCAGCCCAATGACGGGCAGGTTGGGCGACAGCCCCCGGATGCGCCGCGTTGCCTCGTTGCCGTCCATGACGGGCATCTGGATGTCGCACAGGACGAGGTCGATGTTGGCCGGGCCGGTGGCGATCCGCTCGACGGCCTGTGCTCCATCGAAGGCGAATTCGATGGCCGCGCCCTCGGCCTCCAGCATTTGCCCCAGGATCAACCGGTTCACCGGGTTGTCTTCGGCCGCCAGCAGGCGCAGGCCGGTCAGCCTGCGCTGACCGTTGCGGGCTTGCGGGTGAGGGCGGTGCGTCAAGGCATGCAGCAGCCGCAAAGGCGAAAGCGGGCCGCTCAGCAGGATCGTGTCCATGGACAGCGGCGTGCCGTCTTGTCCGACGGGGCGGCCTCCGACGTCTGGCACGTGCACGACCAGGGGCTGCCCGCATGCTTGCAGTTCGTTGAGCGAGGCGGCCGTCTGCGAGCTCAGGGCGCGCTGGTGGAGCAGCAGCGTGGCCGCGCGCGGTCGGGTGCCAGGCAGGCAGTCGCTCCAGCAGGTTGGGCAGCCACGTTGTTTCAACTGGTCCAGCAGTGCTTCGCGCTCGTCCTGCGGAAAACCGATGAGCACCAGGTCGGACAAGGCGGCCCAATTGGCTGGGGCCGCTTCCTGCAGGGGCAAGCTCACGCAAAAGCTCGTTCCGCGACCCCGCTCGCTGCGCACTTCGATGTCACCGCCCATGAGTTCGACCAGGCGTTTGCAGATGGCCAGCCCGAGTCCGGTGCCCGCGTTGCCGGCGCCACTGGCTTGCGTGCTCTGTGCGTCGTGCACCTGCACGAAGGGCTGGAACAGATCGGCCAGCCGCTCAGGCGGGATGCCCATGCCGGTGTCGCTGACCGTGAAGTGGAGTCGGCTGCCTTGGCGGCTCAAGGCCAGGCGGACCTCGCCTTGGTCGGTGAATTTGATCGCATTGGTGATCAGGTTGACCAGGATCTGGGTCAAGCGTTTGGCGTCGCCCAGCGTCTGAGCCGGCACATCGACGGACTCATCGATCACCAGTTGGATGCCTTTGCTGCAGGCCCGCAAGGCGGTCACGCCCAACACTTGCTCGATCAGCCGACCGATGTCGACCACGCCCAGGTGCAGGTGCATCTTGCCGGCTTCGATTTTCGAAAAGTCGAGCACCTCGTCGATGAGCGACAGCAGGTGCTGGCCCGATTCGAGGATCTGCCGAAACGTGCCGGCGCAGGCAGCGCCAGCGCTTTCCTTCAGACCGATTTGTGCCAGGCCGAACATGGTGTTCAGCGGCGTGCGCAACTCGTGGCTGACGTTGGAGAGGAAGTCTGATTTGGCCTGGCTCGCGGCGCGGGCGGTTTGCTCTGCGCGTTTGGCGTTGGTGACGTCGAGCACGAGCACGAGAAAGCCCTTGATTTCATCGCCATCGAAGTCGGGCAGGTAGTGGGTTTCGCTGACGCGGTGCTGTCCCGGATGGCCAGGCACCGGCAGGTCACGCAGGAAGCATTGGCGCTCGCCGCGCAGGGCGCCTTCGATGTGGTGGCGGTTGAGCTCGAACAGGCTGGTGCCCAGGAGTTCGCTGATGTGCTTGCCCCGAACCTGGCTCGGGGTCATGCCGAACCATTCGCCATATGCGTGGTTGGCAAAGCGGTTGCAAAGCGATTTGTCCCAGTAGCCGATGAGCCCTGGCACGCCATCCAGGATGGTCTGGAGCAGGCGCTGGTGCTCGGATGGTGCGCTGTGGCCATGGGCGGCCCCTTCGCTCAGCCTGGACTGCAAACGCTGGTTTTCGTCTTCGGTCGCCTTTTGTGAGGTGATGTCCATCACGATGCCGACGTAGTGGGTCGGTCCATCGCGGGTGAGCAGGCCGGGTTGGCCACGGCTCAGGATCCAGCGGACGGGGCCGCGCTCCGGGAGGGTGCGCCAGCAGGTTTCAAAAGGCACGCCCAAGCGGCGCGCCTCGCTGACCGCCCGCATGGCGGCCTCGCGGTCGTCGAGGTGGACGCTGGTCACCCAGGTGGTGAAGGTGGGTGGCTGTGCGCCCGGGCTCAGGCCATACAGGCGCCAGACCTCTTCGGTCCATCGGTTTTCGTCGGTGCGAAGGTCCCACTCCCAGACGCCCGTTTGGGCGGCGTGCAGGGCCAGCTCCAAACTGGCCCCGGAAGGAGAGGAGAGCCCTGGCAGCGGGGCGTGCGTGATCGCGGAACCCATTGGGCCTCCTGCATCGGTGCACCGGCCATGGGGCGGTGTCAGGCGTGAAGGGGGCCCGTCGTGAAACGACTACCGCACACCGAGCCCAGCGGACGAAGTTGCATTGTCTTGGTGCGGCTTGCGGCGCCGCACAAAGACCATGCTCATCACCTGGGCATGTGTGGCGTCAGGCGTCGGCCGAGATGGGCAGGCAGCTGCAGAACAGGTTGCGGTCGCCGTAGACGTTGTCCACGCGGCCGACCGGCGACCAGTACTTCTGCAGTCGCAGGCTGGCCACGGGGTAGGCGGCCAGCTCGCGGCTGTAGGCGTGGGCCCATTCGCCGCTCAGCAGGGTGGCGGCGGTGTGCGGGGCGTGCTTGAGCGGGTTGTCCTCGCGGGGCAGGCGGCCTTCTTCGACGGCGCGGATCTCGTCGCGGATGGCGATCATGGCGTCGCAGAAGCGGTCGAGTTCGGCCTGGGATTCGCTCTCGGTGGGCTCGACCATGAGGGTGCCGGCCACGGGGAAGCTGAGCGTGGGTGCGTGGAAGCCGTAGTCGATCAGGCGCTTGGCCACGTCTTCGGCCGACACGCCGGAGGTGTCCTTCAAGGGGCGCAGGTCCAGGATGCACTCGTGGGCCACGCCACCGCCCTTGACGACGCTGCTGCCGCCGCTGAAGTGGATGTCGTAGTGGTCGGCCAGGCGGGCGGCCACGTAGTTGGCGTTGAGGATGGCGACCTCGGTGGCGGCCTTGAGACCATCGGCGCCCATCATGCGGATGTACATCCAGCTGATGGGCAGCACGGCGGCGTTGCCCAGCGGGGCGGCAGAAACCGCTCCCACCTGAACTTCTGTGCCGATGCCGGCCGAGCGGTGCGCCGGCAGGAAGGGGGCGAGGTCTTCGACCACGCAGACGGGGCCGACGCCGGGGCCGCCACCGCCGTGGGGGATGCAGAAGGTCTTGTGCAGGTTCAGGTGGCTGACGTCGCCACCGAACTGACCCGGTGCGGCCAGGCCGACCAGGGCGTTCATGTTGGCACCGTCCACGTAGACGCGACCACCGTGTTCGTGAACCAGCTTGCACAGCTCGGTCACGCGCGTTTCGAACACGCCGTAGGTGGACGGGTAGGTGATCATCACGGCGGCCAGGTTGGCGCTGTGCGCCTCGCACTTGGCGCGCAGGTCGTCGAGGTCGACGTTGCCGTTGGCATCGCACTTGGTCACCACCACCTTCATGCCGACCATCTGGGCGCTGGCGGGGTTGGTGCCGTGGGCCGATTCGGGGATCAGGCAGATGTCGCGGTGGCCTTCGCCGCGCGACTCATGGTAGGCCTTGATGATGAGCAGGCCGGCGTACTCACCTTGCGAGCCGGCGTTGGGCTGCAGGCTGATGCCGGCGTAGCCCGTGGCTTGCGACAGCCAGGCGCACAGCTGCTGGTCGAGCAGCTCGTAGCCCTTGAGCTGCTCACGCGGCGCGAAGGGGTGGATGTGCGCGAACTCCGGCCAGGTGATGGGGATCATCTCGCTGGTGGCGTTGAGCTTCATGGTGCACGAGCCCAGCGGGATCATGGTGCGGTCCAGGGCCAGGTCCTTGTCGGACAGGGCGCGGATGTAGCGCAGCATCTCCGTTTCGGAGTGGTGGGTGTTGTAGACCGGGTGCGTCAGGTAGGCGCTGGTGCGGCGCAGGCCCTCGGGCAGGCCGATGGTGGCGTTGGTGGCCAACTGGTCGATGCTGGGCACTGCCTTGCCGGCAGCGAACACGGCCAGCAGGTCGGCCAGGTCGGCGCGGGTGGTGGTCTCGTCCAGCGAGATCCCCAGCGTGTCGGCGCTGGCGGCGCGCAGGTTCATGCCCTGGGCGACGGCCGCAGCCAGCAACTGGTCGCGCTCGGCGGGGCTGGCGCAGCGCACGTGCAGGGTGTCGAACCAGGTGTCGTGCAGCAGCTCGCGGCCGAGTTGCTTGAGGCCGGCGGCCAGGATGGAGGCGTAGGCGGTCACGCGCTGGGCGATGCGCTTGAGGCCTTCGGGGCCGTGGTAGACGGCGTACATGCTGGCCACGACGGCGGGCAGCACCTGGGCCGTGCAGATGTTGGAGGTGGCCTTTTCGCGGCGGATGTGCTGCTCGCGGGTCTGCAGGGCCAGGCGGTAGGCGGGGTTGCCATGGCTGTCGACGCTGACGCCGACCAGGCGGCCTGGCAGCGAGCGCTTGAAGGCGTCTTGCGTGGCCAGGTAGCCGGCGTGCGGGCCGCCGTTGCCCATGGGCATGCCGAAGCGCTGCGTGGTGCCGCAGGCGATGTCGGCACCCAGCTCACCAGGCGAGGTCAGCAGGGTCAGGGCCAGCAGGTCGGCGGCGACGATGGCCAGCGCGCCCTTGGCGTGCAGGGCGTCGATCAGCGGCTTGAGGTCGCGGATCTGGCCGTTGACGCCGGGGTACTGCAGCAGGGCGCCGAAGCAGTCGTTGGATTCGAGGTGCTTGACCAGGTCGGTGGCGTGCACGACGTCGACGGCGATGCCCAGTGGCTTGGCGCGGGTCTGGATCACCTCGAGGTTCTGGGGCAGCACGTCGTGGGCGACCACGAAGCGCTGCGACTGGCTCTTGCCCACGCGCGCAGCCAGGGTCATTGCTTCGGCGGCGGCGGTGGCTTCGTCGAGCATCGAGGCGTTGGCGATCGCCATGCCGGTCAGGTCGGTGACCATGGTCTGGAAGTTGACCAGGGCCTCCATGCGGCCTTGCGAGATCTCTGCCTGGTAGGGCGTGTAGGCGGTGTACCAGGCGGGGTTCTCGAGGATGTTGCGCAGGATGACGCCAGGGGTGAGCGTGTTGAAGTAGCCCTGGCCAATGAAGCTGCGCATCACCTTGTTTTGCTTCGCGATGGCCTTGAGTTCGGCCAGCGCCTGGGCTTCGGTGAGCGCGGCGGGCAGGTCCATCGGTGCTGGGCGACGGATGGTTTCCGGCACGATGGCCTCCATCAGCGCCTGGCGCGAAGCCACGCCGATCGCCTTGAGCATGCTGGCCTGTTCGGCGTCCCAGGGGCCCAGGTGGCGGGCCTGGAATTCGGTCGCGTTTTCGAGTTGCGACAGGGATGGCAAGGAGGACAGGGCAGCGTGGCTCATGGTGTTCGGCATCGGGTGGGTTCAGGTGCGGCGGGCTCAGGGCCGCATCCTCGGGCCCGGCGTCCGCAAAGGGGCCGCCGGGGTGTGAACGCATCAGGCGTTCTTCAGCAGCTCGTCGTAGGCGGTCTTGTCCATCAGGGCGTCCAGCTGGGCGGGGTTGGCCAGCTTGACCTTGAAGAACCAGCCGGTGCCGGTGGGGTCGGTGTTGGCGAGAGCCGGGTCGTCGCGCAGGGCTTCGTTGACTTCGGTGATCTCGCCGTCGACGGGCATGTAGACGTCGGCGGCGGCCTTGACGGACTCGACCACGCCGGCCACGTCCTTGGACTTGAAGGAGGCGCCCACGGCGGGCAGGTCGACGAAGACCACGTCACCCAGGGCGTCCTGGGCGTGGTGGGTGATGCCGACGATGGCGGTGCCATCGGCTTCGATCTGCAGCCATTCGTGGTCGGGCGTGTACTTGATGGTCATGGTGACGTCCTTGGGGAATCTGGGTTGGTTTGAGCCGAACGGGCGTGATTGTCTCTCAGCCCTCGGCCAGATCTGTGGCGCTGGCGGGTGATCAGCCGCGGTGATAGCGGTTGGGCACGAACGGGGTGCTGGTGACCGTCATGGGCACCTTCTTGTCGCGCACCAGGGCGAAGACGGGCGTGCCGATGGCGGCTTGGGCGGTGGTGACGTAGGCCAGGGCGACCGGCTGGTTCAGGCTGGGGCCGAGCGAACCGCTGGTGACCACGCCGATCTCGGTGCCTGATGCGTCCACGACCTTCGCGCCTTCGCGCACGGGCATGCGCTCGGTGCTGATCAGGCCGACACGCTTGCGGGCCGCGCCCTGGGCCAGCTGCGCGTCAACGACGGCGGCACCGGGGTAGCCGCCGGCGCGCGCACCACCTGCTCGGCGCACTTTCTGGATGGCCCAGGTCAGGCTGCCTTCCACGGGGGTGGTGGTGGTGTCGATGTCGTGGCCGTAGAGGCACAGGCCGGCTTCCAGGCGCAGCGTGTCGCGCGCACCCAGGCCGATGGGCTTGACCTCGGGTTGGGCCAGCAGGGCACGTGCGAGTTGCACGGCCTTGTCTGCCGGAGCAGAAATTTCGAAGCCGTCTTCGCCGGTGTAGCCCGAGCGCGTCACGAAGCAGTCGATGCCGTCGAGCTGGAAGTGGCCGCCGGTCATGAACACCAGTTTTTGCACGCCTTCGTTCAGCCGAGCCAGCGCTGTCGCGGCTTGAGGCCCTTGCAGGGCCAGCAGCGCCTGCTCGGGCAGCGGCGTGACCGTGCAAAGGTGACCGATCTTGGCTTGCAGGTGGGCGATGTCCTGGGCCTTGCAGGCGGCGTTGACGACCACGAAGAGGTCGTTTTCACGGCGGGTGACCATCAGGTCGTCGAGGATGCCGCCTTGCTCGTTGGTGAACAGGGCGTAGCGCTGCTTGTGCACCGGCAGGTCGACGATGTCGACGGGCACCAGGGTTTCGAGGGCGGCGTCGGCGCCGGGGCCGCTGAGCAGCACCTGGCCCATGTGCGAGACGTCGAACAGGCCTGCGGCGGCGCGTGTGTGCTTGTGCTCGGCCAGGATGCCGCTGGCGTACTGCACCGGCATGTCGTAGCCACCGAAGGGCACCATCTTGGCGCCGAGTTCGATGTGCAGGGCGTGCAGCGGGGTGGTCAGCAGGGGGGCGTTGGAAACGTCGGACATGGCGAATGCCGGCGGGTGAGGCCGGGAGGGCAGGGTGTTGATGCGTCCTGCCGCTTCAGCCACCAGGTGCCTGAAACGACGAACTTCCGCTTGCCCTCGCTGTCCGCTTTACCTGAGAGATTGACCCCTCGCAGCCGATGCGACCGCGGTGTGGGCTTGCCCCTTCGGTGGCCCGGCTCGCCGCAGCCTTTGGGGGCGCAACGTCCGGACTCTCTCCAGTGAGGATCACGACCGAGGCCGTGTCTGCCAGTCCTTTTGCCTGAGCGTTCGGGCAGCCCAGCCGTGTCCGGCTGAGGCCCTGCGCCTTCGGCGACCCCCTGCGTGAATGCCTGAGCGACTGCTCGCGTGGCGGGGGTTCTCTCCTGGCAGGCGCGCATTGTAAGGGCGATCTCTCAGCCCGTGTTGCGCAATCCTGCCGCCACGCCGTTGATGGACAGGTGAATGCCTCGTTGAACCCGCTCTGACGCACCCGGGGCCGATTTGGGGTCCAGTCCTTGCTTGCGGTAGCGCCGCATGAGTTCGACCTGCAGGTGGTTGAGCGGGTCCACATAGGGCAGCCGGTAGGCCAGGAAGCTGGCCAGCTCGGGCTGGCTGGCAAGGTGCTCGCGTGAATCGGTGATCAAGCCCAGAAGCCCGGACGTGCGCTCCCACTCGGCGCGGATGGTGGTCATGATGCGCTTGCCCAGCTTTTTGTCTTCCACCAGGGTGACGTATCGCTCGGCGATGGCCAGGTCACTCTTGGCCAGCACCATCTCGAGGTTGGACAACAAGGTGCGAAAGAACGGCCATTGCTTGTGCATGCGTTGCAGCAAGGCAAGTTGAGCCTCGCGTTCGGTGCCCGGTGTGCTCAGGAAGGCTTCGAAGGCGCTGCCCATGCCGAACCAGCCAGGCAGGGCCACGCGGCACTGCCCCCACGAAAAGCCCCAGGGGATGGCGCGCAGGTCCTCGATGCGACGGCTGGCCTTGCGCGAGGCGGGGCGAGAGCCGATGTTGAGTTCGGCGATTTCGCGAATGGGCGTGGCCGAGAAGAAGTACTCCGTGAAGCCATCGGTCTCGTAGACCAGCTTGCGGTAGGCCGCCATGCTGGCTTCTGACAGGGCCTGCGCCGCCTGCAGGAAAGTGCCTGGCACCGGGCGCGGGGGCTTGAGCAGGCTCGCCTCCAGCATGGCAGCAACCAGGGTCTCCAGGTTGCGCCGGCCGATGTCGGGGTTGGCGTACTTGGATGCGATGACCTCCCCCTGTTCGGTCAACCTGATCTGCCCATTCACCGTGCCAGGCGGCTGGGCCAGGATGGCCTGGTGAGAGGGGCCGCCGCCGCGTCCCACCGTGCCACCCCGTCCGTGGAACAGGCGCAGGCGGATGCCGTGGTGGCTTTGCAGCTTGTCAAAAAGCGAGACCAGCCGGATCTCGGCCTGGTACAGCTCCCAGTTGCTGGTGAAGTAGCCGCCATCTTTGTTGCTGTCGCTGTAGCCAAGCATGATGTCTTGCTCGGCCCCGGAGCGCTGGATCAGCTCCGCGATGCCCGGCACCGCGTAGAAGCCTCGCATGATGCCTTCGGCGTGGCGCAGGTCGGCGATGGTCTCGAACAGCGGCACCACGATGAGCTCGACCCTGGCGTCGTGGCCGTGCAGCGTGCCATGCATCAGGCCGCACTCCTTTTGCAACAGCAGCACCTCCAGCAGGTCGCTGACGGTTTCGGTGTGCGAGATGATGCAGTGCCTCAGCGCCTGCGTGCCGTAGCGGCGGCGGGCCTGGGCGGCGGTCTCGAAGATGGCCAGCTCGCTCTGGGCGAGGTCGGAGTAGGCCGCCTGGTGAACCCGCAGTGGGCGGGCCTCGTTGAGCAGCCGACACAACAGGGTCTGCTTGGCTTCTTCGTCCAGCGAAGCGTAGTCGGTCTCGACTTCGGCCCGGGCCAGCAGCTCACCGATCACAAGTTCATGCTGGTCCGAGCTTTGGCGCAGGTCCAGTGTGGCGAGGTGAAAGCCGAAGACCTGCACGGCCCGGATCAAAGGGCGAACGCGCAGGTCGGCGATGGCCGACGCGTGGTGGGCGCGCAGCGATGTGTCCACGGTTTGCAGGTCGCTCAGGAAGTCTTCGGCGCGCAGGTAAGGGGCTTCGGGTGCGACCGCGTGGCGCAAGGCCTCGGTGCCGGTCAGTTCCTGGAGCGTGGCGGCCAGCCGGGCGTAGACGCCGGTGAGCGCGCGGCGGTAGGGCTCGTCGCTGCGGTGCGGGTTGTGGTCGGGTGAGCGCTCCGCCAAGGCGAGCATCTCGGGTGTGACCTCGATCAGGTGGCCGGACATCGAGAGCTCCGCGCCCAGTTCGTGGACCTCGCGCAGGTAGTGGCGCAGGGCCACCTCGCTCTGGCGCGACAGGGCCAGCCGCAGGGTCTCGGCGGTGACGTTGGGGTTGCCGTCGCGGTCACCGCCGATCCAGTGCCCCATGCGCAGGAATGGTGCGACGTCCCGCCCGGGCAGGGCCGCTTCGATGTGTTCGTACAAACGCGGGATCTCCCGCAGGAACGTCAACGGGTAGTAACTCAGCGCGTTCTCGATCTCGTCGGCCACGGTCAGCTTGGTGTAGCGCAGCATGCGCGTTTGCCAGAGTTGGGTCACGCGAGCGCGCAGCGCTTGTTCGACTTCGCGCGTGCCATCGGCCGGGGCCTGGTCCAGCCGGGTGAGCAGTTCCGCCACCGCCCTTTCGGCGTCCAGGATGGACTTGCGCTGCACTTCCGTCGGGTGCGCCGTCAGCACCGGCGACAGGTAGGCGCCTTGCAGCAACCTGGCGACGTCGTCGGCGCGAACCCCAGATGCGTCCAGGCGTGCCAGCGCCGCAGGGATGGAGCCCGTGGCAGGACGCGTGCCGGCCTGGCTCGCCTGGCGAACCTGATGACGGTCTTCCGCCAGGTTGGCCAAGTGTGAAAAGTAGCTGAACGCCCGGATGACGGACACGCTCTGGTCCGCCGACAGGTTGTTGAGCAGGCGGTCCAGCGCCTTGCCTGCCTGGGCATCCTGACGCCCACGGTAGGCGACGGCCAGTTGCCGGATCTTCTCGATCAGCTCGAAGGTGGCCTGGCCCTCCTGTTCGCGGATGACGTCGCCCAGCAGCTTGCCCAGCAGGCGGACGTCCCTGAGCAAGGGGGCGGTGACAGCGCTGGAGCTGGCAACGGCCTTGGCCGCTTTGCTCGATTTGGGCGACCTGCTGGCGCCAGGTTGGGCGGGTGTGCGTTGGGGCATGGGCAAAAAAGAGGGCTGGCCGATGGATGCAGGGGTGCATCAAACATCGTGCCAGCCCTCCTGCCAGCCCGGGCATGTCCGAGCCGACAACTGGGTCAATGCGAGGTTTCAGTGACTCATTTCATCAACAGGTTGGGCAGCCACAGCGACAGCGGCGGGTAGTAGGTCACCAGCACCAGGAAGCCCAGCATCGTCAGCAGCCAAGGCCACACAGCCACCGTGAGCTCGGTGATGCCCATCTTGGTGATGCCAGAGGCCACGTACAGGTTCAGCCCCACCGGTGGGTGGCACATGCCCACTTCCATGTTCACCACGATCAGGATGCCGAAGTGCACCGGATCGATCCCCAGCTTGACAGCCACCGGGAACAGGATGGGCGCCATGATCAGCACGATCGAGGACGGCTCCATGAAGTTGCCAGCCACCAGCAGCAGGATGTTGACCACCAGCAGGAAGGCAATCGGGCCCAGGCCCATGTTCACCAGCCAGTCGGCGAGTTGCTGCGGGATGTTCTCGTTGGCCAGCACGAAGCTGAACAGCACCGCGTTGGTGATGATGTAGAGCAGCATCGCGCTCATGTTGGCCGAGGCCAGCAGCACGCGGGGCACGTCCTTCAGGCCCATGTCCTTGTAGACGAAGACGGCGACGATGAAGGCGTAGACGGCGCTCATGGCGGCGGCTTCGGTCGGCGTGAACATGCCGGTGTAGATGCCGCCCATGACCACGACGATCAGCAGCAGGCCCCACATCGATTCACGCAGCGCCTTCAGGCGTTGCGCGAAGGTGGCCTTGGGCATGCGCGGGTAGCCGAACTTGCGGGCACGCCACCAGGTGGTCAGGCCCAGCAGGCTGGCCAGCATCAGACCGGGGATGACACCGGCCATGAACAAGGCGCCAACCGAGGTGTTGGTCGACACCGAGTACATCACCATCACGATGGAGGGCGGGATGAGGATGCCCAGGGCACCCGAGGTGGTGATCACGCCGGCGCCGAACTTGTTCGGGAAACCCGCTTTGACCATGGCCGGCAACAAGATGGAGCCGATGGCCACCACCGTCGCAGGCGAGGAGCCCGACACCGCGGCGAACAGCGCGCAGGCCACCACGCCGGCCAGGCCCAGGCCACCGTGCCAGTGGCCGACCATGCTGGTGGCGAAGTTGATCATGCGCTTGGCCACGCCACCGTGGGTGAGGAAGTTGCCCGCCAGGATGAAGAACGGGATCGCCATGATCTCGAACTTCTCGATGCCGGTGAACAGCTTGAGCGCGACCGACTCGATGGGCACGTCGGTGAACCCGAAGATGAAGGTCAGGACGGTCAGGCCCAGCGAGATGGAGATCGGCATGCCGGTCAGCATGAGGACCAGCAGCAGGGTGAAGATGATGATGCCACTCATGGGTGTCTCCTTCAGGCCTTGGCGGGTTCGGTTTCTTCGTCCAGGCCGTCCACGTGTCCGTGGTCGTGGTGAGGCAGCTCACCGGTCTTGGCGAAGTTCCAGGCCACTTGCAGGAAGCGGAAGCACATCAGCGAAGAGCCCAGGGGAATGGCGCTGTAGATGATCCAGGTCGGCCACTCCAGGTCGGGGGTGGTGGGGCCTTCGATCATCTCGGAGACGTCCATGCCCATCCAGCTGTGGAAGGCGAAGTTCGCGCCGTTGTGCCAGACGAAGCCCGCGCCCATGGTCGCGATGGCGCCGGTGAACAGTGCGCCGGCCAGCAGCCCGAACAGCACGAACTTCTTGCGGTTGCCCGGGCTGAGTTGGTTGATCAGCACGTCCACACCCACGTGGATGCCGGTGCGCACGCCGTAAGCCGCGCCGAACTTGGCCATCCACACGAACAGGTAGATGGTGGCCTCCTGGGCCCAGGCCAGGTTCAGCGTCAGCAGCCAGTCCTGAATGGGCGTGTTGAAGCCCACGAGGTAGCGGTGCACCACCGAGACGAAGATGATCAGGGTGGCGGCGCCCATCAGGGTCGCGATCAGCCACTCCTCCAGGTGATCGAGCCATTTCATGATGGGCTCTCCTTGGTTGAGGTCAGCAGGGGTCAAAAAAAGGCCCACGTCACGCGTGGGCCCACAGCGCGGTCAGCCCACGTCGATCACATCTTGGTGGGGTCGAAGTTGGTGACCTTGTAGATCTCGTTGATGGTTTCTTCGCCGATGCGCGAAGACATCTGCTTGTGCACCGGGAACATCGCCTTCTTGAGCAGGAATCGCTCGCCCAGGGTGGGCTGGTAGATGGTGGTCTTGCCAGCGGCCTTGACCTTGGCCAGGGCGTCCTGGTTGTCCTGGAAGGCCACGTCGTTGGCCACCTTGGTGGACTCGGCCATGGCCTTGTTCAGCGCAGCGCGGACGTCGGCGGGCAGGCCATCCCAGAACTTCTTGTTGACCACGACGGCGTAGCCCAGGTAGCCGTGGTTGGTGATGCTCAGGTGCTTTTGCACCTCGTGCATCTTCTGGGTGTAGAGGTTCGATGGCGGGTTCTCGGTGCCATCGACCACGCCCGTCTGCAGGGCCTGGTAGGTTTCCGAGAAGGCCAGCACCTGGGGCAGGGCGCCCACGGCGCGCATCTGGGCATCCAGCACCTTGGAAGACTGGATGCGCATCTTCACGCCCTTGTAGTCCTCAACGGCCTTGAGCGGCTTGTTGGCCGACATCACCTTGAAGCCGTTGTCCCAGTAGGCCAGGCCGGTGATGCCGCGCGACTCGAGCTTTTTGAGCAGCTTGGCGCCCACGGGGCCTTGCGTGACGGCGTGCAGGTCGTTGTAGTCGTCGAAGATGAAGGGCAGGTCGAACGCTTCGAATTCCTTCACACCCAGCGGCGCGAACTTCGACAGCGAGGGCGCCAGCATCTGGACCGAGCCCAGCTGCAGCGCTTCCATCTCTTCCTTGTCCTTGTAGAGCTGGCTGTTGGGGTAGACCTCGACCTTGACCTTGCCCTTGGTGAGTTCGGCCGCGCGTTTGGCGAAGAACTCGGCGGCCTTGCCCTTGGGCGTGTCGGTGGCCACCACGTGGCTGAACTTGATCACGATGGGGCTTTGCGCAAAGGCGCTGGGCAGCAAGGCGGCGGTGGCAGCCAGGGCCAGCAGGCCACGACGCAGGGCTTGGGCGGGACGTTGAGAGCGCATGTCGGGTCTCCGTTGTGTGATGGGGAAATTGTTCTCCACGCCCATGCGAGTGGGGGATTGTGGAGATCCACATTCGCGGACGTCCGGATGCGTTTGTTGGCACCGAAGGCCTAGACTGGCGCACATCCATGCACTCGTTTACCCCTGGTGCCGTGAGTCCACCCGTCAGCGTTCCCCCGCGTCCAGCCTTGTCTGTGCCGCCCCAGCCCAGGCTGCGGCTGTTTGGCTCGCCCGTGCGCTCGCTCAAAACGCTTTGGGCCTGGCCCCTGGTGCTTTCGCTGCTGGTGGTGGTCGGGGTGATGTTCTGGCTGCGCAGCCAGGAGCAGGCCAGCCTGACATCGCAGCGCGAGGAGATGATTTCCGACGCGCTTTCGCTGGAGGCCCAGATCAACGGCCGGCTCGATGGCGAGCTGGCGCAGTTGCGCATCCTGGGCGACATCATCGACGCCGGTCGACTCAGGCCCGAGGTGTTCGCCAGCCACCCGGTGTTGCTCGACGGGATCCGGCGTTTCTGGGTGAGCGTGACCTGGGTGGGGCCGGATGGTCGAATCCAGGCCCACCAGCCCGATGACGTCGCCGCCGTTGGCGACACGCGGCGTCAGTTGAGCGACGATGGTGGCCTGACGGGGCACCTGTCGGTGACCCTGCACAGCGCGAACGATCACCCTGGTGGGTTGCTGGTGGCGAGGTTTTCTGCTGCGGCCTTGTTGAGGCAGAAGGTGCCCTGGTGGCTGGCCAGCAAGTACGACATCCGGATGATCGACCAAAGCGACGACGTCATCGCCGCAACGGTCGAGACCCCTCGCGACGAGAGCCTGGCCTGGTACCGCGTTTCATTGGGCTCGTCCTTGCCGGGGGTGTGGCTCGAGCTCACCTCCCGCGAGCGAGTCGAGCCCTGGTGGCGCACGCTGCCGGTGGTGCTGATGTTGGGTTTCCTGGGGCTGATCGCCGGCGCATCGTTCATGCTGCGCAAGCAGATGCGCAGCGTCTCGCGCGCCG
The DNA here is from genome assembly GCA_005502875.1 of Comamonadaceae bacterium 2PF. Lineage (GTDB taxonomy): Bacteria > Pseudomonadota > Gammaproteobacteria > Burkholderiales > Burkholderiaceae_C > Aquabacterium. Next base: position 14,487 of record SCMV01000002.1, read on the forward strand.
AGGAAGCTTGGCGCACCGAGGCAGCCTGGCGAACCGCCATGGAAGATTCGCTGGCTGTGGGCATCCGCGCCCGCGACCTCGATGGCCGCCTGGTCTACGTCAACAGGACCATGGCCGACATGGTGGGGCGCCAGCCCGAAGAGCTGGTGGGCTTGCTGCCGCCCATGCCTTACTGGGTGCCCGACGAGCTGGAGCAAAGCATGCGGCGCCACCTGCGAAACATGGCCGGTCAGGCGCCCAGGGGCGGCTACGAATCTCGTTGGCAGCACCGCGATGGGCGCATCGTGGAAGTCATGGTCTACGAGGCGCCGCTGGTGGATGCTCAAGGCGTGCAGATCGGCTGGATGGCCTCCATCGTTGACATCACCGAGCGCAAGCACCTGGAAGAGCGCGAGCGACGTCAGATGGAGACCGTTGCTCACCAGTCTCGCCTGACCATGCTGGGTGAGGTGGCCTCCACGTTGGCGCACGAGCTCAACCAACCGCTGTCGGCCATCACCAGCTACAACGCCGGGCTGCTGAACGCATTGTCGGGGCGCCCCGAGGTGCCCGAGCCCGTGCTCAAGGCCTTGCAGCGGCAGGGCGAGCAAGCGGGGCAGGCAGCTCGCATCGTCAAGCGCATCCGTGAATTCCTCACGCGTCGCGAGCCGCAGCGCGAGCCCTGTGACATCGCCGAAGTCGTGGCATCCGGTCTGAGCCTTTTGCGTCGCGAGGTTTCACGCCTGGGTGTGGAAGTGCTCAACGAGGTGCCGTCCGGTTTGCCGCAGGTGGTGGCCGACCCGGTGCTGATCGAGCAAGTCGTGGCCAACCTGGTTCGCAACGCCTGCGATGCGATGTCGCACCAGGACGCGCCCCGTCGCATCCGCATCCAGGCCGAAGCGGGGCATGCCGTGACGGCTGGTGACGATGCGCCGACATCGTCCTTCGTGCGCGTGACGGTGACCGACAGCGGCCCAGGCCTGCATGGGCAGACCGTGACCACGCTGTGCGCGCCGTTTTTCACCACCAAGACCGATGGCATGGGCATGGGGCTGGCGATCTGTCGCTCCATCGTCGAATTGCACTACGGCGCGCTCGATTGCTTGGATGCGCCTGGCGGTGGCGCGGCGTTTTCGTTCAGCCTGCCGCTGGTGCTGCCCGCTTCGCAAGACCCCACGCCGACCCAAGAAGCCGAGCCCGGCGGCGATCACCCAACTCAGGAGAGCATTTCATGAACGTTGGCGCAGCCTTTTCTTCGGGCGTTTCCTTTGGCGGCGCTTTCGGTCCGGGGCCTGCCTGGGTCTACCTCGTCGACGATGACGCCGTGGTGCGCGACGCCTTGAGCTTCCTGCTTGGCTCGCGCGGGTTGCCGGTGCTGGCCTTCGACGGCGCGGCCTCGCTGCTGACTCACCTGCAGCAGGCGCCCCGGCCCATACGGGGGGTGTTTTTGCTCGACGTGCGCATGGAACCCGTCTCGGGCCTGCAATTGCACGAGTCGCTGATCGGCTTGGGTCTGCCCAACCCGGTGCTGTTCCTGAGCGGGCACGGTGACATCCCCATGGTGGTCGAGGCGCTCAAGAAGGGCGCCTTCGACTTCCTGGAAAAGCCCTACAGCGACAACACCCTGGTCGATCGCCTGGTGCAGGCCATGGCGGTGGAAGCCGCCTCGGTGGCCGACAACGCCGCGGCCCTGGAGCGTCAGGCCCGCCTGGCCAGCCTCAGCGAGCGCGAACGCGAGGTCATGCAGCGCGTGGCGGCCGGCAAGCTCAACAAGGTCGTTGCCGACGAGTTGCACATCGCCGTGAGAACGGTGGAGGTGCACCGTGCGCGCGTGTTCTCGAAGCTGGGGGTGAAATCGGCGGCGGAGTTGGCCGGGTGGTTGGCCGCAGGCTGATGTCGGCCCGTTCAAGGTTGGGCGCCCGCGGCACCACGCCGGCCTGATCAGTCGCGAACCGAGCCGCGCAGTGCCTTGACCTCGCTGCGCTGACGCTTGCCTTCCACGCGCCGCCTCTGAGATGCGCGAGTGGGTTTCGTGGGCTTGCGCGCAGGCGGCACCGTGGCCACGCTGTCGACCATCTCCTGCAGTCGCTGCAAGGCCTCGCTGCGGTTCATGTCCTGGCTGCGGTGGGTCTGCGCCTTGAGCACGATGACGCCGTTGGCGGTGATGCGCCGGTCGTTCAGGCACAGCAGCCGGGCCTGGATGTCCTCCGGCAGCGAAGAGGCCCGGATGTCAAAGCGCAGGTGGATGGCGGTCGACACCTTGTTGACGTTCTGGCCGCCAGCCCCCTGGGCCCGCACGGCGGTGATCTCGATTTCGTCTTCCTGGATGAGGGGCATGGTGAGGCGGCGTAGGATGCCGATGGCATTGTCGCGCCTGCAGAACGCAACGCCCACCGAGGCCCATGCCAGCGTGCAGCGCTTTGCCGAGTCGCTGGCGGCACAAGACGAGCCCAAGGCGGCGAGGCGCGGGTGCTGGCGCCTTGTTCCGGCGACAGCCAGGCATCCCGCCCAGCTGAATGCGCCCAACCACCCAGGAGAACGCCATGCGTTTCATGATCATCGTGAAGTCCTGCCCCGAGTTCGAGGCAGAGGTGCAGCCCGATCCGGACCCGGCCGTGATGGCGGCCATGGCCACCTACCATGAGGAGCTCGCCCAGGCCGGCGTGTTGCTCGACGGCAGCGGGCTCAAGCCCAGCCGCACCGGCTGGCGCATCCACCACGGCCCGGGCGACGCCGAAGGCACGTCCAGCCGCCGCGTGGTCGATGGCCCCTTTGCCCAAGCCAAGGAGCTGATCGCCGGTTACACCCTGATCCAGGTGCGCTCGCGCGAGGAGGCGCTGGAGTGGAGCCGGCGCTTTCCCAACCCCGTGCGTGAAGGCGCCGAGGCCATCGTCGAGGTGCGAGAGCTCTACGAGATGGAGGACTTCACGCCCAGCGAGTCGCTGGAGAAGTTCAATGCCATCGACGCCATGAACAAGCCTTGAGGAGGAGCACACCATGATTCGCCAGATCTTCGTCAACCTGCCGGTCAAGGACCTGCCCCGCTCGAAGGCCTTCTTCGAGGCCCTGGGCCTGAGCTTCAACCCGCAGTTCACCAACGACGACGCAGCCTGCCTGCAGATCGCCGACAACATCTACGCCATGTTGCTGGCCGAGCCCTTCTTCAAGGGCTTCACCCAGTTGCCCATCAGCGACGCCAGGCAGGCCACCGAGGTGCTCATCGCGCTGTCGTGCGACAGCCGGGCCGAGGTCAACGACCTCGTCAGCCGGGCGGTTGCGGCCGGCGGCACCACGCCCAACGAACCCAAGGACATGGGCTTCATGTTCCAGCATGGCTTCGCCGACCTCGACGGTCACCAGTGGGAGGTTTTCCACATGGACATGAGCGCCGTGCCACCGCAGATGTGAGCACAAGCCCGCACCGACATTCGCGTTGACGACCGAGGGCGCCCACTCCTGGGGCGCGCCCAACAGGCCTTGCTGCGGTAAAAGCCACCGATCTGGCCGAGGAACTTGCGGTGGAACTTTCGGCGCAGAGGGCCGATTTGCCGGACAATCTCGCCCCATGAGTTCCGAACTGTCCCCCACCGTGTCCCCTGCCAGCGCCCCCAAGATCGGGTTTGTGAGCCTCGGCTGCCCGAAGGCGCTCACCGACTCCGAGCTGATCCTCACCCAGCTGCGAGCCGAAGGCTATGAAACCAGCAAGACCTTCGCTGGCGCTGACCTGGTGATCGTCAACACCTGCGGCTTCATCGACGATGCGGTCAAGGAAAGCCTGGACACCATCGGCGAGGCCCTGGCCGAAAACGGCAAGGTGATCGTCACCGGCTGCCTGGGCGCCAAAGCCGGCGCAGATGCGGGCAGCAACCTCGTGAAAGACGTGCACCCCAGCGTGCTGGCCGTCACCGGCCCCCACGCCACGCAAGAGGTGATGGACGCCGTGCACCTGCACGTGCCCAAGCCCCACGACCCCTTCCTCGACCTCGTGCCCGAGGCGCGCGGCGTGGCGGGCATCAAGCTGACGCCCAAGCACTACGCCTACCTGAAGATCAGCGAAGGCTGCAACCACCGCTGCAGCTTCTGCATCATCCCCAGCATGCGCGGCGACCTGGTCTCGCGCCCCATCGGCGACGTGCTGAGCGAGGCCAAGGCCTTGTTCGAGTCCGGTGTGAAAGAGCTGCTCGTCATCAGCCAGGACACCAGCGCCTACGGCGTGGACGTCAAGTACCGCACGGGCTTTTGGGACGGCAAGCCCGTCAAGACCCGCATGCTCGACCTGGTCGCCCAGATCGGCGAGATGGCCAAGGCCCACGGTGCCTGGGTGCGCCTGCACTACGTCTACCCCTATCCGCACGTGGACGAGGTCATCCCGCTGATGGCCGAAGGCCTGGTGCTGCCGTACCTCGACGTGCCTTTCCAGCACTCGCACCCCGACGTGCTCAAGCGCATGAAGCGCCCAGCCAACGGCGAGAAGAACCTCGACCGCCTGCGTCGCTGGCGCGAGATCTGCCCGGAAATCGTCGTGCGCTCGACCTTCATCGCCGGCTTCCCCGGTGAAACGGAAGCAGAGTTCCAGCACCTGCTCGACTTCATGCAGGAAGCCGAGATCGACCGCGCGGGTTGCTTCGCTTACTCGCCGATCGACGGCGCGCCGGCCAACGCGCTGGAAGGCGCCTTGCCCTACGAGGTGCGTGAAGAGCGTCGTGCCCGCTTCATGCAGGTCACCGAGGCCGTCTCCATTGCCAAGCTGCAGCGCCGCGTGGGCGCCACCATGCAGGTGCTGGTCGACAGCGCCCCAGCTCTGGGTCGCAAGGGCGGGGTGGGGCGCACCTACGCCGATGCGCCCGAGATCGACGGCACCGTTCGCCTGCTGCCGCCCGAAAAGGCCAGCAAGACGCTCAAGGTCGGCGAGTTCACGCGCACCCGAATCGTCGCCGTCGAGGGTCACGACCTGATCGGCATGCCGATTTGAGCCTTTGCCCGAGCCTTGGCTCGGGTCCAGCTGCCACCGCCATGTCCAACCAGCCCCCACCTCCCTCGAAGATCAGCACGGCGCTCATCCACCACCCCTACGAAGCGCCGACCGGCTTCGCATCGGTTTCGCCCGGGGTGTTCAAGGCCTCGACCGTGATCTTCGAGGACACGGCTGCGCTGCGCACCCGTGAGTGGAAGGACAAGAGCGGCTACACCTATGGCCTGCACGGCACACCCACCACCTTCGTGCTCGAAGAGCGCCTGGCCACGCTGGAAGGCGGCAGGCAGGCCATCCTGGCGCCTTCGGGCCTGGCGGCCATCGCGCTGGTCGGCCAGTCGCTTTTGAAGGCGGGCGACGAGCTGCTGCTGCCCGACAACGTCTACGGCCCCAGCCGCGAGTTCGCGCGCAACGAGCTGGCGCAGTGGGGCATCGCCACGGGCTTCTACGACCCGATGGATGCCGCCTCGCTGGCCGCAGCCATCACACCGCGCACCAAGCTGGTCTGGCTGGAAGCGGCTGGCTCGGTCACGCTCGAGTTCCCCGACCTGTCGGGCCTGCTGCGCGTGATCCGCCAGCACGCCGACATCGTTGCGGCGCTGGACAACACCTGGGGCGCGGGCCTGGCCTTCAACCCCTTCGAGCTCGGCGTGGCCCATCCGCAAGCCGGCACCGACACCCGTGGCGTTGACCTCACCATCCACGCGCTCACCAAGTACCCATCGGGTGGTGGCGATGTGCTCATGGGCGCCGTCATCACGCGAGACGAGGCCTTGCACCTGCGCCTCAAGCTCACGCACATGAGGCTGGGCATCGGCGTGGGCCTCAACGACGTCGAGCTGGTGCTGCGGGGGCTGCCCAGCGTGGCGCTGCGCTATGCCGCGCACGATGCAGCGGCTCGCCAGGTGGCTCAGTGGCTGAGTCAGCGACCCGAGGTGAGCCAGGTGCTGCACCCGGCCTTGCCCGGTTCGCCCGGGCACGAGCACTGGGCGGCCACCTGTCAAGGCGCGGCTGGACTCGTCTCCATGGTGTTCGACGCCGATCGCTGCAGCGCCCAGCGGGTGGATGCCTTCGTGGAAGCGCTGCGCCTGTTCCGCATCGGCTATTCATGGGGCGGCCCCATGAGCCTGGTGGTGCCTTACAAGGTGCAAGGCATGCGCCGCTTCGGGCACTTGGCTGGCCAGCAAGGTTCCTTGGTTCGGTTGGCCATTGGTCTGGAAGACGTGGGCGACCTGATCGCAGACCTGGAACAGGCCTTTCAGGTTCTGAGGGCGCCCTGAAAACCGAGGCGCCCCGTTAGGCCGCCTGACGCCTGCGCAGCGGATTGGGCCATTGAACGCCCTTGCCGGCCCCTACCGACCTGCTGCCGCGTGCAGCGCGTTGCCTGCCGCCACCGCATCACCCGTGGCTTCGAAGGTGCGCAGCCAGGTGCCGTAGCTGGGCATCTCCTTGACCTTCCAGGGATGAAAGCCGGGCTTGAAGTAAGCGAAGTAGTAGCCCCAGGTGTTCGAAAACAAGCCGCCCGGCTTGTGGAACCACCACAGCCCGCGCACCCACATCTTCGTGCGCTGCCAGCGGCCAAAACCATCGACCTGCAGCATGTGGTTCATGATCAGCATCACCGTGATCGGAAAGCCGATGCTCACCAGCAGCATCGAAAAAATGCGCCGGAAATAGGACACCTTCGCCACCTGTGTGAGCACGTCGAAGGCCACGGCCTTGTGCTCGACCTCCTCCACCGCGTGCCAGGCGTACATGGCGCGCACTCGCGGGTCGCTGGTTTCGAGCAACTCGCGGCGCTCGAAAAAGCAGGTGCACATCATCGCCGTCAGGTGCTCGAAAGCGGCCGTGGCCGACAGGCGCTGAAAGCGCGAGGTGAACTTGGGCAGGCGCTCGAAGAAGTGTTCGGCCAGCTGCCGATCGATGGATTCGATGTCCACGCCTTGTGCCGCCAGCCGGTCATTGAACTGGCGGTGGATCATGCTGTGCTGGGCTTCCTGGCGCGTGAAGTCGCGCACCTCGGCCTGCAGCTTGGGGTCGGTCACCTCGTCCTTGAACTCGCGCACGCTGGTGATGAAGAACTTCTCGCCCTGAGGGAACAGCGTCGACATGGCGTCGAAAAAGCGCGTCTTGAACGCGTCGTTGCCCATCCAGTGGCGCGGGATGTCGCCGTCCAGCCCGAAATCGAGCTTCTCGCGCGGAACGATTGGCACGTGGGTGTGGTCGACGCTCATGGTTCACTCCTTGCCGGACGACGAGACCTTGTTGCGCATCAGGCGGCCCTTCTCGCGTTCCCAGTCTCGGTCCTTGATGGTGTTGCGCTTGTCGTGCTCGGCCTTGCCCTTGGCCAGCGCGATGTCCGCTTTGACTCTGCCACCCTTCCAGTGCAGGTTCAAGGGCACCATGGTGTAACCCTTCTGCTCTGTCTTGCCGATCAGGCGCTGGATCTCCTTGCGGTGCATCAGCAGCTTCTTGGTGCGGTCGGCGTCGGGCTTGACGTGGGTGGAGGCCGAGCGCAGTGCGTTGATGCGCAAACCGATCAAAAAGAGCTCGCCGTCTTTGACGACCACGTAGCCGTCGGTCATCTGGACCTGTCCGTCGCGGATGGCCTTGACCTCCCAACCCTCCAGAACGACGCCCGCTTCGAAGCGTTCCTCGATGTGGTAGTTGAAATGGGCTTTTCTGTTTTCTGCGATGGACATGGGTGTGACCGAAGGGTCCTTAAAATACCGACATTCTATGAAGCACGTGCACAAGTCCGTCCTGCTTTGGTACACGCCCCGTGAAATGTACGGGCTTGTCACCCATGTGCAGGACTACCCTCAATTCCTGCCCTGGTGCGACCGCGCCGAGGTCCTGCAGACCCACGACGACGGGGTGACCGCTCGCGTGCACATCGCCTTTGCCGGCGTGCACCAGGCCTTCACGACCCGCAATGTGCAGGTGCCGGGCCGCAGCGTCATCATGAACCTGATCGATGGCCCGTTCTCGCACCTGGAAGGCACCTGGCTGTTCACGCCCCTGCAAAAGCCCGGGCAACCGGCGCCTGAAGGGCAGGACCCCATCGATGCCCCCGCCTGCAAGGTTGAATTCTCGCTGAACTATGCCTTCGCCAGTCGGGCGTTGTCGTTGGTGGTCAGCCCGGTGTTCGATCGCATCGCCAACACCTTTGTCGAGGCCTTCGTCAAGCGGGCCGAGCAAGTGCATGGGCCGCGTTGATCCGGTGTCGCGCATGCCTGGGAGCCCCATTGTCCACGTTGAGGTGGCCGTTGGCGCAGCTCCTCGTGAGGTGCGCATCGTCCGCCTGAGCCTGCCTGCGGGCAGCACCGTGCGCGATGCCCTGTGCGCCAGTGGCTTGTTCGGTCAGGTCGCGGGCTTCTCCGAGGACGCGCTGGCCGCTGGTCGGTGGTCGGTGGGTGTGTGGGGCCGCAAGGAGCGACCCGGGCACGTGCTGCGGGAGCGGGATCGCATCGAAGTCGTTCGGGGGCTCAATGTGGACCCGAAAGAGGCTCGGCGGGTTCGCTATCGGGCTCAGGGCGAAAAACTGCCGAAAGGCATTCACCGCTCGACCAAGAACAAGCCCCTCGGGCCCGAAGCAGCAAGCTGAAGCGGGCAGGGCGCCGGCCGCCGCCCGATCCCAGCAGACGTTCTCAGCGGCAGTTGCTGTCGATCGCCTCGCGGGTGCGCTGCGACTCTTCTGCGCGCGCGTTGTCGTCGAGGACCTCGCGCTCACCCTTTTCGTTGGTCCGCACGATGCGCTGGCCGCTTTGCAGCGAACGCTCATAACCTCGCGCGCGCTCGCAGTTGTCGCTGCGAACCTTGGCTTGTTTTTCTTCCTCGGCTTTGCGTTCCGCGGCCTTTTGCTCTTCGGCCTTCTTGCGTTTGGCCTCGAGTTCAGGGTCTCCCGCCTTGGTCTGAGCGCCTGGCTTGGCTTCAGGGGCTGAGGCTGGCGTCGGGGCCGATGCCGGGGCGACCTTGGGCATGCGGGCCGCAGCGGGGCGCGTCAGGATGTGGCTGTCCGGCGTGCCTGCAGGAGGCGGTCGGTCGGTGTATTGCGTGACGCCATTGGCGTCTCGCCACTTCCACTGGGCCCATGCCGCATCGGGCAGAGCCAGCAGCATGGCGGCCGCGGTGCCGAGGACGACACCCCACATCGACGTTGCGCGCGTGTTTTTCATGCCGTGCAGTTTAGTGCCCGATGCGGGCTCGGGGCCAGCGAGCGCCTTGTGGTTTTCGCGGATTCGCTCACAACATGCGCCTCCTGAAAGGGCGTCGCGGCTCCGCGTATAATCCGCTTTTGCGTCTGGAGCCTTGTTCATGCGCCTGCTCGGTAAAGCCCTCACGTTCGACGACGTGCTGCTGGTGCCCGCTTATTCCCAGGTGTTGCCCCGCGACACCTCGCTGGCCACCCGCCTGTCCCGCAACATCCAATTGAATCTGCCGCTGGTGTCCGCCGCCATGGACACCGTCACGGAAGCCCGCCTGGCGATCGCGATCGCCCAGGAAGGTGGCATCGGCATCATCCACAAGAACCTGTCGCCCAAGCAGCAGGCCGCTGAAGTGGCGCGCGTCAAGCGCTACGAATCCGGTGTGCTGCGCGACCCGATCACCATCTCCTCGGGCGTCAAGGTCCGTGATGTGGTCGAGCTGTCGACCCAGCACGGCATCTCCGGCTTCCCGGTGGTGGACAACGGCAAGGTCGTGGGCATCGTCACCGGCCGCGACCTGCGTTTCGAGACCCGCCTTGATGCGCCGGTTCGCGAGATCATGACCCCGCGCGAACGCCTGATCACCGTCAAGGACGGTGCCACGCAGGCCGAAGCCAAGGCCCTGATGCACCAGCACAAGCTTGAGCGTGTGCTGATGATCAACGACGCCAACGAGCTGCGCGGTGTGTTCACCGTCAAGGACATCACCAAACAAAACACCTTCCCCAATGCCGCCCGCGATGCCCATGGCAAGCTGCGAGTGGGCGCTGCGGTGGGCGTGGGTGAGGGCACAGAAGAGCGCGTGGAGCTGCTGGTCAAGGCCGGCGTCGATGCCCTGGTGGTGGACACCGCCCACGGCCACAGCCACGGCGTGATCGAGCGCGTGCGCTGGGTCAAGAAGAACTTCCCGCAGGTCGACGTCATCGGCGGCAACATCGCCACCGGTGCGGCCGCCCTGGCCCTGGTCGAAGCCGGCGCCGACGGCGTCAAGGTCGGCATCGGCCCTGGCTCGATCTGCACCACGCGCATCGTCGCTGGCGTGGGCGTGCCCCAGATCATGGCCATCGACAACGTGGCCACGGCGCTGCAAGGCACGGGCGTGCCCCTGATCGCCGACGGCGGCATCCGCTACTCCGGTGACATCGCCAAGGCGATCGCCGCAGGCGCCAGCACCGTGATGATGGGCGGCATGTTCGCCGGCACCGAAGAAGCTCCTGGCGAAGTCATCCTGTTCCAGGGCCGCAGCTACAAGAGCTACCGCGGCATGGGCTCGATCGGCGCCATGAAGGACGGCTCTGCCGACCGCTACTTCCAGGAAAACGACGAGACGACCAACCCCAACGCCGACAAGCTGGTGCCCGAAGGCATCGAAGGTCGCGTGCCCTACAAGGGCTCGGTCATCACGATCCTGTACCAGATGGCCGGCGGTTTGCGCGCTTCGATGGGTTACTGCGGTTGCGGCACCATCACCGAGATGCACAACAAGGCCGAGTTCGTCGAGATCACGGCCGCTGGCATCCGCGAGAGCCACGTGCACGATGTGCAGATCACCAAGGAAGCGCCGAACTACCGCATGGAGTGACGCGCAGCAGGCGAGGGCGACATCTTTGGATGGCCCTGGTGGTCCGCCCCGCCTGATTCCCTGAACATCCCGCGACACCGGCTTCGGCCGGTGCCGTTTTTTTCAGACCACCGAACACACCCCTTACCGATGGCATCACACCGCAGCCGCCAGGCAGCCATGCCCTTCATCATGATCACGGTGCTGCTCGACATGATGTCGATCGGCATCATCGCGCCTGTGCTGCCCAAGCTCATCGGCACGTTCATGGCGTCGGGTGCCAGCACCTCGGTGGGCTACGGCCTTGCCCAGGCGGCGTTCGCGGTGGCGCAGTTTTTCAGCGCACCGATCCTTGGCGCCTTGTCCGACCGCTACGGCCGCCGGCCGGTGCTGTTGCTGGGCCTGTTCGGCATGGCCGTCAACTTCTTCGTCACGGCACTGGCCACCGAGTTCTGGATGCTGCTGGCCGTGCGCATCATGGGTGGTGCGGTGTGCGCCAACATCGCCGTGGCCAACGCGTACGTGGCCGACATCACCGAGCCGAAGGACCGCGCCAAGAACTTCGGCCTGCTGGGCGCGATGTTCGGCGTGGGCTTCATCCTGGGGCCCGTGCTGGGCGGGCTGCTGGGTGACCACAACGTGCATTGGCCCTTCCTGCTGGCGGGCAGCCTGACGCTGCTGAACTGCGTTTACGGGTACTTCGTGCTGCCGGAGTCGCTGCCGGAAGACAAGCGCCGCGAGTTCGTGCTTTCGCGCGCCAACCCCTTCACCGCGTTGGCCAACCTGCGTCAGCTCAAGGGTGTCGAGATCCTGCTGTGGGTGATGGGCTTGTCCATCCTGGCGCAGTTCTGCCTGCACACCAGCTGGTTCCTCTACACCGAGTTCAAGTTCGGCTGGAGCCCGAAGGACAACGGCCTTTCGCTGTTTGCCGTGGGCATGATGGCGGTGCTGGTGCAAGGCGGACTGCTGCGCCAGTTCCAGAAGTTCATGCCCACCGACAAGCTGGTGCGCATCGGGTTGGTGTCGTCCACCATCGCCTTCTTTGCCTGGGGCGTCGTGCCCGAGGGCTGGATGATGTACGTCGTGATCGCGCTCAACCTCTTTGGTTTCATGGTTCAGCCTGGCCTGCAGAGCCTGATCTCCAACTCGGTCGACCCGACCCGCCAGGGCGAGAGCATGGGCGCGGTCTCGTCCATCAACAGCGTGGCGGCCGTGCTGGGTCCCCTCATGGGCTCGCCTTTGCTGGCCGTTTTCAGCGACCTGCCGCAGGGCGACTGGCGCATTGGTGCGCCGTTCTACCTGTGTGCCGCCATCCAGGCCGTGGCCGCCTGGCTGGGCTTGAGGTACCTTGGCCGCCACACGTCCCGCCAGGCTGCTGCGGCGGCTTGAACCCCTGCTTTTCCGACCCGCTCACGATCTGATTTCCGCGAGAGTCCTCACCATGCATGACAAGATCCTCATCCTTGACTTCGGCTCCCAGGTCACCCAGTTGATCGCTCGCCGCGTGCGCGAGGCACACGTCTACTGCGAGATCCACCCCAATGACGTGTCTGACGACTTCATCAAGTCGTTCGCACCCAAGGGCATCATCCTGTCGGGCAGCCATGCCTCCACCTACGAAGACCACGAACTGCGCGCCCCGCAAGCCGTGTGGGACCTGGGCGTGCCCGTGCTGGGCATCTGCTACGGCATGCAGACCATGGCGGTGCAACTCGGCGGCGAAGTGAGCTGGTCTGACACCCGCGAGTTTGGTTACGCCGAGGTGCGCGCCCACGGCCACACCAAGCTGCTCGATGGCATCGCCGACTTCACCACGGCAGACGGCCACGGCATGCTCAAGGTCTGGATGAGCCACGGCGACAAGGTCACCAAGCTGCCCGAAGGCTTCAAGCTGCTGGCCTCGACGCCGAGCTGCCCGATCGCCGGCATGGCGAATGAAGACAAGGGCTACTACGCCGTCCAGTTCCACCCCGAGGTCACGCACACCGTGCAGGGCCAGGCCATGCTCAACCGCTTCGTGCGCGAGATCGCAGGCTGCCAGGGCGACTGGATCATGGGCAACTACATCGAAGAAGCCGTGGCCAAGATCCGCGAGCAAGTCGGCGATGAGGAAGTCATCCTGGGCCTGTCGGGCGGCGTCGATTCATCGGTCGCTGCCGCGCTGATCCATCGCGCCATCGGTGACCAGCTCACATGCGTGTTCGTCGATCACGGCCTGCTGCGCCTGAACGAAGGTGACATGGTCATGGACATGTTCGAAGGCAAGCTGCACGCCAAGGTGATCCGCGTCGATGCAGCCGATCTGTTCCTGGGGCAGCTGGCTGGCGTGACCGACCCCGAGAAGAAGCGCAAGATCATCGGCGGCCTGTTCGTCGATGTGTTCAAGGCCGAGGCCGGCAAGCTCAAGGCGGCTGGCAACGGCGTCAAGGGCGCGACCTTCCTGGCCCAAGGCACCATCTACCCCGACGTGGTGGAAAGTGGCGGCACCAAGACCAAGAAGGCCACCACCATCAAGAGCCACCACAACGTGGGTGGCCTGCCCGAGCAGCTCGGCCTGAAGCTGCTCGAGCCCCTGCGCGAGCTGTTCAAGGACGAAGTGCGTGAGTTGGGCGTGGCCCTGGGCCTGCCGCCCGAGATGGTCTACCGCCACCCCTTCCCGGGCCCGGGCCTGGGTGTGCGCATCCTGGGCGAGGTGAAGAAGGAGTACGCCGACCTGCTGCGCCGCGCCGACGCCATCTTCATCGAAGAGCTGCGCAACACGATCGACCCCGCCACGGGCAAGAGCTGGTACGACCTGACGTCGCAAGCGTTCACCGTGTTCCTGCCGGTCAAGAGCGTGGGCGTGATGGGCGATGGCCGCACTTATGACTACGTCGTGGCCCTGCGTGCCGTGCAGACGTCTGACTTCATGACCGCCGACTGGGCGGAGCTGCCTTACAGCATGCTCAAGCGCACTTCGGGTCGCATCATCAACGAAGTTCGTGGCATCAACCGGGTCACGTACGACGTCAGCTCCAAACCTCCTGCCACCATCGAGTGGGAGTAAGTGACGCAGGGGGCCCTTCGGGGCCTTTTTTGTTGCCTCACAGCAGGTGGTAGGCCACGTAACAGATCATCGCGCTCACCAGCACGTTGCTGGTGCCGAACACCAGCGCGCGGTGACCCACGTGGTTGTAGGTGAAGTAGATGCCGCTGTGCACGAAGCGAAGCGCAACATAGGCCCAGGCCAGGCCCACGGTGACCTCGTTGACCAGACCGCTCAGGTAGGCCATGAACGCCACCACGTAGAACAGCACCGGCACCTCCAGGAGGTTCATGAAGACGCGGTTGGGCAGGGTCACATCGGGAGGCACCCGTGGTGATTCGCCATGGCTGAAGTCCTGCGGCGTGATGCGATGGTGCATGACCGCCCTCACGCGCCGGATGGGCACCACGAGCAACACGGTCAGCGTCCAGAACATCAGCAGCAAGGCTGGCAGGAAGATGGCGGTGGGGTGCATGGCGACTCCTGAAGGGTTCCTGATCCGGTCCTTATATTCTGTACCTTAAAGTACAGTTATGTTGTCCGTTGAATCCCTGCATCAAGGCGCGACATCGTTCGTCAGCCGGGGCTGAATTTGCGCACCAGGTCTGACATGGCGTGGTCTTGTTGCTGTGAACTGCCTGCCAGGCTGGCGATGACGCTGTGGCGGTTGGCCTCAGGCTGGTTCTGGCTCACCTTCCATTTGCCTTGCATGCGCCTGATGTCCAAACGCACGCCCACGATGTGCGCCAGCAGTTTGTTCGTGAACTCGGCCGGGGCCTCGCCAACCTGCCAGGGGTGAGTTTGAGCGGCCTCGTGGCGATTGGTCAGCTGAGCCAGGATCTGCAGCAAAGCCTCGGGTTTGTGCACAGGCGAAAGCGTGGCGTGCACATGCACCACGGCGTAGTTCCAGGTCGGCACGACTTTGCCGCCGTCTGCCTTGGTGGCGTACCAGTTGGGAGAGATGTAAGCCTGTGGTCCCTGGAACACCAGCAGGAGCTCTTCGTCAGGTGGCACCTGCCACAGAGGGTTGGCACGCGCAACGTGACCAATCAGTTGACCTTGACCGCCTGCGTGACCTGTCGGCATGTGCAGCAACGGTACGTGGTCTGCCACGAGCCCATCGGGGCCTTGGCGAACCAGGGTGGCCAGCGGGTGCGCCCCGATGAGTTGCAGCAGAACCTCGGGGCGTTGCTCTTCGAATTGGGGGGGGCTGTACATGGTGGCGACACGCGCTGTGTGTGGCTTGCTTGCTCAAAGCGCAAGCGCCATGTGATGGCTGCTCAGCACGAATCCTTTGTTGAGGTAGAGCCGATGCGCGGCATGGCGCTGATGGCCGGAGTCCAGGTGGACGGCATTGCAGCCTTGTTCGCGAGCGTGGCCGACCAACCAGTCCAGCAAGACACCACCGTGGCCTTGGCCCCTGGCGGCTGCCAGCGTGGTGAGGTCGTCCACATAGAGCACCTTGCCCCAGGCCAGGAACTCCGCAAAGCGGTAGCCGGCTGCGCTGGGCACTTGCTCGCCTGCCTGCACGGCCACGATGCGGTAACCCTGTGCCTGCTGCCGTCGCACCTGCTCAAGGAAGGCTTCCTGGGTCAGGTGTGGGCGAAGTTCGAGGAAGGCTGGGAAACAAGCCACCAGTTCGGCATCCGACGAAGGGTGGAAGAGTTCGGGAGCTTGGCTCATGGTGTGAGGAAGACGTCAGGCTGCGGTGTCGGGATGAAGGTGGATGGCGAGCCACAAGGCACCTTGTGAAACCTTGGTCACGGTGTGCGGCGTTTTCGCTGGCAGGAAGACGTGGTCACCGGCCTTGAGTGAGGTCAGTTCACCCCCGATGTCCAGGGTGGCCGTGCCTTGAACAAGCAGCACCCATTCGTCCTGTTCTTGAACGCACTCGGTCGCCTGGATGTCGCTGGAGCTGACGATGCGCTCAATGTGCAAGTTGCGATGCCGCAGCAGGGTGTCAAAGCGTTCGCCCGTTGCGGGCGCGATCGCGCCTTCTGTCAGGTTGCCAGGACGCATGCTCAGCCCTTCCATTCCTGCGAGTCAGCGCCGGCGTGAAAGCGGGGCACGGCATCGTCGTCCAGCGGCCACCAGTTGGCTTTTGATCCGGCGTAGAAGTGAGCCTGCAGCGGTGCATCGATGTCTTCGTTGATGAGCCCCACACGGATTCGCAGGACGCCAGGCAAAGCGTTGCGCTGGCTGTAGATGGGGGAGCCGCACCGCTTGCAGAACACCCTCAGCTTGCCTGGTGTGGACTCGAATGAGGTCAGCAGCTCGCTGCCTTGCTCCAACGTGAAGGCGTCGGTGTGAACAGGCACATTCGTGGCCAGGGCCGTCCCCTGGGCCTTGCGGCATTGCATGCAATGGCAAACCTGGATCGGGCCGATCTCGCCCACGATGCTGAATTTGACGCCCCCGCAGAGGCAAGCGCCCGTGTGTCGCTTCATGATGAGGCTCCCCGTTCAGGCCGGCCGTCCGGTGGCAGGCAGGTTGTCATTCCAGCACAAAACCTGCGAGGGCCTTTGACCTCAACCCAAGGGCCGCTCATATCGGATGAAGCCGGTGTGTGCGGCCACCTGATCGTAGAGTTTTCGGGCTGTGTCATTGCTGGCCTGGGTGAGCCAGTAAAGCCGTGGCGAGCCTCTGAGCCGCGCCTGCTCAGCCACGGCTTCGATCAGGGCTCGGCCCAGGCCCATGCCCCTTTGTTCCGGGTTCACGAACAGGTCTTGCAGGTAGCAGACGTCGTCACTCCAGCAACTGGGGTGATAGAGGTAATGCACGATGCCAACGAGTTGGCCCTCCACGCGGGCACCGAGGGCGTGCAACCCATCCCCTTGCTGCAGGCGCAGCCAGAGTTGCTCGAAGTCCTTGTCCGGTCGGCTGGTCTGGTAGAAGGCGAGGTAAGCCTGAGCGAGGGTGCGCCAGGCGGCCTTGTCCTGCGCCTGCAAGGGGGTGATGTCGGGCATGACTGCTTCACTCTGGCAAGTGGCACACCGCTTCGATGTTGTTGCCTTCCGGGTCGATCACGAAGGCGCCGTAGTAGTGCGGGTGGTAGTCGGGACGCAGGCCTGGGGCACCGTTGTCCCGGCCGCCAGCTTGGATGGCGGCAAGGTAGAAAGCATCGACTTGCGCGCGGTTGGCGGCCTTCCATGCCAGGTGGCAGCCGGTGGTAGCGGGCGGGCCACCATGTGGCGATGGACCGTCGATGAACCACACGTCAGCCTTCTTGCCATCGGGCTCAGCGGCGTCAGGGTAAGCAAACCCCAGGATGTTCATGCCGTGATGACCTTCGTAGGCCACGCTGTAGCCCAGCGGTGCGAGGGCTGCGCTGTAGAACACCTTGGCGCGGCCGATGTCGGTCACGCGGAAAGTCATGTGGTCAAGCATGGTGGAGTCTCCTGAGGTTTGGGTGTGAGCCGATACAGCGCGACCTTTGTTCGGCTCGGGTGTGCAGTCGAGCGCGCCCTGGATCGCTTCGACGGGGAGGGTGTTGACCGGGAGGTCATGCGTCAGTAGCCAGCTATCACCTGGAACTTGTATGAATCATGTTCAGCAGGCGGGTTGCCCTTGCATCCGCACGAGATCTTGAACAAGCGAGATGCCCCCGGCGCAATGCCACCTGAGATGTAGGTCGAGTACTGGTCCACGAAGCGATCACCGAGGAAGAGGTTGGCTTCCACGTTCACGCCGCGTGCCATTTTTTTGCTGTTGTTCTGGATCTCGCCGGTGAAGTAGACCTGATCGCCGCTCTGGAACTTTTCGACCTTGGTAACGATCAATTCAGTGGCTGTGATGTCTGCTTGGTCCTGGCTGTCGTCTCCAGTGGGGAGCTTCTCGGCAGAGATGTCTTGCACACGCTTGGCAGACAGAGCGGCCAGTTTGTTGGCGAAGGTGGTGTTCTTGCCCTGCATGGAGCGACCAAGCGGCGTGTTGATGAAGCGCAGCAGGGCGTTGATCTCCTGTTCTGTGTAAGTGGCTTGGACCAGGCCCAAATATTCTTCTTTGAGCGCATCCCACCCCATCGTGCGTTGAAGGAAGTCGTGGATGCGCTTGCGGTACACAGGGTCTTGCCCTTTGGCGTATTGGTCTGTGTAGCCATCGACCTGGGCTTGCAGCATTTCAGGCACTTGCGTGGCGCGCAGGTACTTCTCAGCAAGCTCTTTGGTGGTGGCTTGTGCGGTGACGCTGCTCACAAGGATGGTGGCAAAAAAGAACGTTTTGATCGCGTGTTTCATTGGGACTCCCTTTTTGAATGGATGTTCGGTTTTGTGCTGCGCGTTTCATGGTGCGTGGGGCACGCAACGTGCAAGCACGCCAGACCTCACTCCACGACGACAGTGTAGGTAACGGCCTGCAGCATGTTGGGCAGAGCTCCTCCAAAATTGATCACGTGCGTGCCTGGTGGCAGTGGTTTGATCATCACGTAGTAACCGTTGGATGCGGACGGGAAGACGAATTGCTTGGGTTCTGTCCGCTCGGCGATGTTGAAACACTGGCTGGGTTGGCGGTGCGCGTGCAGGCCCTCCACGCGTTTGCCGTCGATCTCGAGGACCAGTGCCGAAGCGTCATCTGTGAGCCTGGCTGCGCTTTGCATGACCGACTGGCAACTGACATCTCTGTCAACAGGCCGTGTGACGACATAGTTGATCAAAGGAAAGAACAGGTGCTTACCCATGGGCACCCTGCAAAGCCTGACGGTACGGCGGGTTCCGTATGTGCCGGCAAGGAACCAGACGGGTCCAGATTGTTTGGCGCCGCAGAGCTCTCCCGTTTGATCCATGATGGGGCTTTGCGCATGGTCGAAGGAGGCAGCCCATTGCCACCAGGCCTGTGACCAGGCTGCTTGGGTCCTGCCTTTGACCTTTTGGCTGGGCGGGACGACGGAGGCTGGCGCTGCGTGTGCGATGACGCTCACGCATGCCATCAGAAATGCAACTTTGCTCTTGAAGTGAATGCGCACGGTACTCCCTTGGTTGGTTGCGATGGATGAAAAACGGATGAGGTTGGAGTGGGCATGCACGCCGAGTGTCCGAGCCAATTTCTGAGCACTTGGCGCGCGATGTTGCTGGGGCGCCTTTGTCAGCTTGATCTTCTACTCAAAACAGATGCTTGGGCTCATGCGCTGTGCCTTGCCCGGTTGCCCAGTTAAACTTTTGAGCCACTGACAACGTCCCGCCCATGAGCACCAACTTCCCATCGTCCCAAGACGAGCGCGCCATGCGCCTGGCCCTGGACCAGGCGCACAACGCCTGGCTTGCTGGCGAGGTGCCTGTGGGAGCGGTCATCATGCGGGCAGGTCAAGTCATTGCCACGGGCTACAACAGGCCGATCACCACGCACGACCCGACTGCGCACGCCGAGATCGTTGCCTTGCGCCATGCAGCGCAGCTGCTGGAGAACTACCGCCTGCCCGAGTGCGAGCTCTACGTCACGCTCGAGCCGTGTGCGATGTGTGCCATGGCGCTGATGCACGCGCGTTTCAAGCGCGTGGTGTTCGCTGCGCCCGACCCGAAGACGGGTGTGGCCGGTTCGGTCACCAACCTGTTCGCGCTGCCGCAACTCAACCACCACACGCAGATCGTGGGCGGCGTGCTGGCCGAGCCCGCCAGCCAGTTGCTCAAGCAGTTCTTCGCGGAGCGGCGCGCGCAGATCAAGGCCGAGCGCGACGCCCGCCAGGCCGCGGCCTCCAGACAGGCCCTCAACGGGCTGGATGTGATCGAGCCCGATCCGCAGCACGAACCCTTGCCCCTGCCGCAGGTCATTGAGGGCGAGCAGGGTGGTTTCCCACCTGCCTGACCCGGGTCACATCGCCGCCATCCTCCTCACCTCGGCCAGCCAGCGATCGCGCTGCTCGGGCTTGGAGGTGGCAATCGGCGCGAAGGTGGTGGTGCTCAGCAGCTTCATGCCGCAGAACTGCAAGATGGTGTGCTTCATCTGTCGCCAGGCCGGGCGACCGTAGGCCAGCCGGTCGTACCAACCGGGCGTGTCGAGCGTGACCACGATGCGCGCGGTGCGGCCTTTGAGCAGCTTGTCCCAACTGCGGTGCCCTTTGTGGAACTTGTAGGCAAAGCCTGGCAGCAGCACTCGGTCAAGGAAGCCCTTGAGCAAAGCAGGCAGTCCTCCCCACCACACGGGGTAGACCCAGACGATTTCTTCGGCCCAGAGGATGTCTGCTTGCGCTGCCTGCAGGTCGGGCTCCAGGGGCTGCTCGCCACGGTAGGCGCCGTGCAGGATGGGATCGAAGTGAAGCGCGTGCAGGTCGATGCGGCGCAACTCCCGTCCGGCCTGCTGGGCAGCGTCGGCGTAGGCATCGGCAAGGGCTGCGTTGAAGCTGTCGGGGCTGGGGTGCCCGAGGATGAGCAGGGTGCGGGTGGTCACGTGGGCTCCATCTGGTGTGCGAACAAGGTGGGCACATGCTGAACCTTGCCTCCGGGGGCAAGGTCAAGCCCTGGACAGTTCCGTCGTCAGCGAGACACAGTCGGGCTCGGTGGCGATCAGGCGGGGTAGGGTGGCTTGCAACTCGGCCAGCTCCGCGTCGAGCACCTGCAGGCGGTTGATTTCGGCGGCCAAGGCGGCGCGTTTGTCGCTCAGGGCCAGCACGAAGCGCGGCCAGTCGGGCGTGCATGCTTCGGTGCCGAGCTGGCGCAGTTCGGCCAGCGTGAAGCCCAGCGACTGGGCTTTGCGGATCAGGCGGATGGCGTCGATGTGCTCGGCCTGGTAGAGCCGATAGCTGCCTCGGCGCGGCACCGCAGGCATGAGCCCGAGCGACTCGTAGTGGCGGATGGCCTTGGCGCTCACGCCACTGTGGCGCGAGGCCTGCCCGATGGTGAAGTGATGGGTAAGGCGGTCGGCGTGCATGGCTGCCAGCATAGGTCAGGCAGGCATGGCTTGCCATCGCCCGAAGGCAGGGCCAATGGCTCAGCGGCGACGACGAGCTTTTGGGTGGGGCGTGTCAACGTCCTTGGGGGGCAGTCCGAGGGCTTGTCGGGCCAGCGCGTCGGCCTGCGCGTTGCGATGCCGTGGCACCCACTGCACGGTCAGGCATGTCAGCCCGTCGGCAAGGGAGCGTGCCTCGTTCACCCAGGTTTGAAGCGCGGGGGGCAGGGTGGGCGCATCCAGCAGGCTCAGGTGGTCGCGAACCTGGGTGCTGTCGGTGTGCAGGTGCAGCCTGCGCGCGCCATGGTTCAGTGCAAAGCTCATCGCGGCCACGGTGGCGCGCCACTCGGCCTCGTTGTTGCAGCCGCTGCCACTCAGTCGCTGGGACAAATGGTGGGTGATGCCGTCAGGCGATGTGAGCACGGCGCCCAGGGCCATGGTGCCGGGGTTGGGCCAGGCACCTCCATCGCAGTGGGCGGTCCAGGTCTCGGCTTTCGAGCCTTGGTGCGATGGACCCGGGCGCAATTGAGCACGAGAGCAGGCCGCCGTTGGCAGGGGGCCCTCCACCGCGGTTGACGAGGCAAGAAAAAAGGAGCCCGAAGGCTCCTCGTGGTGCGCAGGCATCACATGCCGGCGTAGTTCGGGCCACCGCCGCCTTCGGGCGTGATCCAGACGATGTTCTGGGTCGGGTCCTTGATGTCGCAGGTCTTGCAGTGCACGCAGTTCTGGGCATTGATGACCAGCTTGTCCTGGTCGTCGTCGGTCTTGACGAACTCGTAGACGCCGGCTGGGCAGTAGCGCGACTCGGGGCCGGCGAACTTGGCCAGGTTGGTTTGCACGGGCACCGAAGCGTTCTTCAGCGTCAGGTGAGCGGGCTGGTGCTCGTTGTGGTTGGTGTTGGAGACGAACACCGAGCTCAGGCGGTCGAAGGTGATCTTGCCGTCCGGCTTCGGGTACTCGATCTTGCTGCACTGTGCTGCGGGCAGCAGGCGGGTGTGATCGGCCTCGGTGCGGTGGATGGTCCAGGGCGCTTCCTTGATGCCGAGCTTGGGCAGCAGCCAGTGCTCGATGCCGGTCATCAGCATGCCGACGTACATGCCTTTCTTGAACCACTGCTTGAAGTTCTTGGCGGTGTTGAGCTCTTCCTTGAGCCAGCTCTTGTCGAAAGACTGCGCGTAGGCGGTCAGCTCGTCGTTCTGGCGGCCGGCGTTCAGCGCCTCGAAGATGGCTTCGGCGCACAGCATGCCGGTCTTCATGGCGGCGTGCGAACCCTTGATTCGGGCGGCGTTCAGGAAGCCGGCGTCACAGCCGACCAGGGCACCACCGGGGAACACGAACTTGGGCAGCGACAGGATGCCGCCGGCCGTGATGGCGCGCGCGCCGTACGACAGGCGCTTGGCGCCTTCGAGCAGCGGCTTGATGCTGGGGTGGGTCTTCCAGCGCTGCATTTCTTCGAAGGGCGACAGCCAGGGGTTCTGGTAGTCGAGACCCGTCACGAAACCCAGGGTGACCTTGTTGTCTTCCAGGTGGTAGAGGAAGCCGCCGCCGTAGGTGGAGGTGTCCATCGGCCAGCCGGCGGTGTGCACCACCAGGCCGGGCTTGGCCTTGGCCGGGTCGATTTCCCAGAGTTCCTTGATGCCGATGGCGTAGCTTTGCGGGTCCTTGCCTTCGTCGAGCTTGAACTTGGCGATCAGCTGCTTGCCCAGGTGGCCGCGCGCGCCTTCGGCGAAGATGGTGTACTTGCCGTGCAGTTCCATGCCCAGCTGGAAGTCGCCAGTGGGCTCGCCCGACTTGTCGATGCCCAGGTTGCCCGTGGCGATGCCCTTGACGGAGCCATCGTCGTTGTAGAGCACTTCGGCGGCGGCGAAGCCGGGGAAGATTTCAACGCCCAGGGCCTCGGCCTGCTGACCCAGCCAGCGGGTGACGCTGCCCAGGCTGATGACGTAGTTGCCGTGGTTGTGGAAGTTGTTGGGGATCAGGGCCTGAGGCGTGGCGATGGCGCCGCCTTCGGTCAGCACCAGCACTTCGTCGGCGGTGACGGGCTGGTTCAGGGGGGCACCGAGTTCCTTCCAGTTGGGGAACAGCTCGTTCATGGAGATCGGGTCCATGACGGCGCCCGACAGGATGTGGGCGCCAGGCTCGGAGCCCTTTTCCAGCACGACGACGCTGATTTCCTTGCCGGCTTTCTCGGCCAGTTGCTTGAGCTTGATGGCGGTGGACAGGCCTGCGGGGCCGGCGCCCACGATGACGACGTCATACTCCATCGACTCGCGGGGACCAAACTGCTCAAGGATTTCCTGGGGCGTCATCGTGTTTCCTTCTGTTCGGGCAACAGGGTGTGGTGGGTGTTTTTCGTACGGGCGCGATTCTACGTGCAGTCGGCACCGCATTTTCACAAAAAAAGCACGATCGTTCGAAAATGGCCCCGCGCCTGAGTGGGGACAAGCTGGCCCGACTTGTCCGCTCACTTCACCAGATGGGAATCAGGGGGGCGCGTGCTAAGGTTTGAGGCCTGTTTGAGGAGCACCTGCACATGAGTTACACCCTGGACCTTTCCGGCCGCGTGGCCCTGATCACTGGCGCATCGAGCGGCCTGGGCAAGCAGTTCGCCCTGACCCTGGCCAAGGCCGGTGCAGCCGTCGTGCTGGCGGGCCGCCGCGTCGAACTGCTCAAGGACCTGCGCTCCGAAATCGAAGCCTCGGGGGGCGATGCGCACGTGGTCGGCCTGGACGTGACCGACCTCGCCAGCATCCGCTCGGCGGTGGCGCACGCTGAGACAGAGGTCGGCCCCATCGACATCCTGATCAACAACTCGGGCGTGAGCACGACCGAGCGCCTGGTGGACGTGACCGAAGAGAGCTACGACTACGTCTTCGACACCAACACGCGCGGCTCCTTTTTTGTGGCCCAGGAAGTGGCCAAACGCATGCTGGCCCGCGCCAAGGGCTCGGCCCCAGGCACCTACACCGGCGGGCGCATCGTCAACATCGCGTCGGCTGCGGGCCTGCGCACGCTGCCACAGATCGGCGTTTACTGCATGAGCAAGGCTGCCGTCATCCACATGACCAAGGTGATGGCTGCGGAGTGGGGGCGCTTTGGCATCACCACCAACGCGATCTGCCCGGGCTACATCCACACCGAGATCAACCACCACCACTGGGAAACCGATTCGGGCAAGAAGCTGGTGAACATGCTGCCGCGCAAGCGTGTGGGGCAGCCCAAGGACCTGGATGCGCTGCTGGTGATGCTGTGCTCGGCCGAGAGCGATTTCATCAACGGCTCGGTGATCTCGGCGGACGATGGCATCGCTGCGGCCTGAGGTCGCTGGCTGGCGTTGATGCCGGACGGCGCCACGGTTGGCACCGTTCCCCCTTGAAAAGCCCGGAGCGCGACCGCAACTGAGCGGCATCGCGCCCTTGTGCTTTTGCATTCGCGAGTGGTGCCACCTGTTCGCCATCTTTCGTCCTTTTTCCTTGCTTTTCGCTGATCGCCTGCCGCCATGCGCCTCGACATCCCCGAACACAAGATCCTGGTCCACCAGCTGGAGCTGCCCATCCTCTGGGGCGACATGGATGCCCTGGGTCACATCAACAACACCGTCTACTTTCGCTACATGGAGCAGGCGCGGGTGTCCTGGATCCAGGACATCAGTGGCTCGGTCGGAGCCGACGGCGAAGGCCCGGTCATCGCGAACGCTTTCTTCAATTTCTACCGGCCACTGGTGTTCCCGGGCACGGTGACCATCAAGCTGCACGTGGCCGACCCGGGGCGCACCAGCCTGGACACCTTCGTGACGGTGGAGCGCACCGACGAGCCCGGGGTGGTCTACGCCGCCGGCGGTGCCACCCTGGTGTGGATCAACCAGGCCTCGGGGCGCCCGACGGCCTTGCCCGAGGCCT
Source organism: Comamonadaceae bacterium 2PF (assembly GCA_005502875.1). Lineage (GTDB taxonomy): Bacteria > Pseudomonadota > Gammaproteobacteria > Burkholderiales > Burkholderiaceae_C > Aquabacterium. The sequence goes on from SCMV01000002.1 coordinate 39,007, forward strand.
TCCGCGCGCTGAAGGCGCCCACGCCCGCCTTGCCTGGCGCCGACGCACCACCTGCCTTGCCTGGCAAGTGAGTCGTCGGGCTGACGCGCTTGCCACAGCAGGGCAAGCCGTGCGCCACACCAGGTCGGCCTCAAGCCTGCAACGCCTGCGCGGTTGATGCAACAGCCGCGCTTTTTTTCGTTTTCACGGCTGGCTTTTTGGCGGGCGACCGGTGTACGCTTTGGTCACGCTGCACCGCAGCAATCGTGGCCGCCTGCGGCCCGTTTCAGCCAAGGAGTGATTGGATGAACAAGGTCTATCCCGACGCCGCCAGCGCGCTGGCCGGGGTCGTCAAAGACGGGCAGTTGCTCGCGGTGGGGGGCTTCGGCCTGTGCGGCATCCCCGAGGCATTGATCGATGCGCTGCAGGCCACCGGGGTCAAGGGCCTGACGGTGATCTCCAACAACGCGGGGGTCGACGGCTTCGGGCTGGGCAAGTTGCTCAACACGCGCCAGATCAAGAAGATGATCTCCAGCTACGTGGGCGAGAACAAGGAGTTCGAGCGCCAGTACCTGGCGGGTGAGCTGGAGCTGGAGTTCACGCCCCAGGGCACGCTGGCCGAAAAGCTGCGCGCCGGTGGTGCGGGCATCCCGGCTTTCTTCACCAAGACGGGCGTGGGCACCATCGTGGCCGAGGGCAAGGAAACGCGCGAGTTCGATGGCGAGGTCTATGTGATGGAGCGGGCCTTGCTGCCCGAGGTGGCACTGGTCAAGGCGTGGAAGGCCGACAAGTCGGGCAACCTGGTGTTTCGCCGCACCGCGCGCAACTTCAACCCGGCTGCGGCCATGGCGGGCAAGATCACGGTGGTGGAAGTCGAGGAGATCGTCGAGACCGGCTCGCTCGACCCGGATTCGGTGCACCTGCCTGGCATCTATGTGCACCGCATCGTGTTGAACGCGAGCCCTGAGAAGCGCATCGAAAAGCGCACCACCCAACAGAACCCGAAGGGAGCCTGAGCCATGCCCTGGACCCATGACGAAATGGCCGCCCGCGCGGCCAAGGAACTGGAAGACGGCTTCTACGTGAACCTGGGCATCGGCTTGCCCACCCTGGTGGCCAACCACGTGGCACCTGGCATCGACGTGTGGCTGCAGTCCGAGAACGGCATGCTGGGCATCGGCCCTTTCCCCGACGAGGGTGCCGTCGACCCCGACCTGATCAACGCTGGCAAGCAGACGGTGACCACGCTGCCGGGCAGCTCGATCTTCGGCAGCCACGAGAGCTTCGCCATGATCCGCGGCGGCAAGATCAACCTGTCCATCCTGGGGGCCATGCAGGTCTCGGAACACGGCGACCTGGCCAACTGGATGATCCCGGGCAAGATGGTCAAGGGCATGGGCGGCGCCATGGACCTGGTCGCCGGCGTCAAGCGCGTGGTGGTGCTCATGGAGCACGCGGCCAAGAACGGCGAGCACAAGCTGCTGCAGAAGTGCTCGCTGCCGCTGACAGGCCTGGGTGTGGTCGATCGCATCATCACCGAGCTGTGTGTGCTGGACGTGACCCCTCAAGGCTTCAAATGCCTTGAACTGGCGCCTGGCGTCACCCAGGAAGAAGTGCGCACCAAGACGGGCGCGCACGTCGAGTTCGCCTGACGCCGCTTCAGGCCACAGGGAACCACAGGGTCGCGCAGGTGCCGCGGCCCTGTTCGCTGGTGATGCGAACGCTGCCGTCGTGCAGCTTCATGATCTGCTCGACCAAGGACATGCCCAGCCCGGAGCCGGGGATGTTGCACGAAGGGTCGGCGCGGTAAAAGCGCTCGAACACCCTGGCCAGCTGCTGCGGCGTCATGCCGATGCCGTGATCCTGCACCTCGATGGCCAAGCCATCGCGCCCGTCACAGTTGAGCTCGAAGCAGCGGATCTCCACCGGTCCGCCGTTCGGCGAGTACTTGACGGCGTTGTTGATCACGTTGCCAAGCGCTTGCCCGGCCTTGACGCGGTCCGCTGCGATGAGCGGCACATGTTCCGGCCATGTCCACGTGAGCCTGGTCAGCTGACTGGCGTCGCAACACGAGCCGATGCAGTCGCTGAGGATCTGCTTGAAATCGCACGCCGTGATGTTCAGGTCGTCGATCTGCCTGGCCTCGATGCGCGCGAGGTCGAGCACTTCCTGCAGCAGGCTCACCATCCAGCTGGCCTGCTTGTGGATCGTCGCGGCCACCGATTTGACCTGCTCGGCTTTGAGCTCGCGGCTGACGAGCATCTCGCTGAAGCCGAAGATGCTTGTCATGGGGGTTCGAAGTTCATGCGCGGCGGTGCTGAGGAACTCGCTTTTCATCCGGTCGACCAGGGTCTCGCGCGTGACATCGCGGATGAACAGGACGTGGTCCGATGCCGAGCCGCTTCGGTAACTCAGTGCCAGGTGTTGCCCATCGCTGGCTTGCATGGTGAACGGGTCGAGCCCTTCGTTGGTGGCCTCGGCAAGCTGATCCAGGTGAAGCCGTGCAGCATCGTGGGACGTGGCCAGTTCCCGCAGACGGCCTTCGACGTCACCGATCTGGCAGGGGCTGGGAGGGCCCTGTTCCCACCGCACAAGGCGATGAAAAAGCTCGTTGGACTGACGCAGTTCGCCTTGATCCGAGAAGTAGGCGATGCCCAACCCAGACAGTTCGCTCATGAGCTGCAGTTGTTGGCTGCGCTGCCTCAGTCGGTTGGTCAGGCGCTGCGCATCGTCAAGGGAGGTCTGCGCCGCACGCTGCAACATCAGCATGTCGCCGGTGGCGTCGTGCAAGGCGAGGTCAGACAGCTGCAAGCCATGGCGCCGCAGGTCCTCAAAGCGCGTGACCACGGGTGTGAGCAGCAGCAGCGTCAGATCCTGTGACTGGCGGCAGACCTGCCCCCGCAGCGAGAGTCCGCCGTCGCCGTGGGCCGTGACGACCACGGCTTGCCCTTCGTGAGTCGACCAATCGTTGGTTTGCATCAGGGACCTGGGCCGGATGGGGGTCAGGTGCGAGCGCAAGGCCTCACCCGGTTTCAGCCCCGGTAATGCCCTGACCAACGCTGGGCCGGCCGCCAGCACAGTCCCTTCGGCATCGACAAGGATGTGGAACGGAAACGCCGCATCCAATGCAGCGCCCTGTATGCACGGACTGGCCATGTTCACGACAGGATTCGGATGTGGAAGCGGTCTTGTGGCACGCCGTCGCTGCGCCAACCCGTTTGCTGAATGTCGATCGTCTGATTGAACCGCTTGGCCAGACCAACGATGAGCCCCTCCACCATGGGCGCCAGGCCGTCGCGGTGCGATTCGTAGACCAGGTCCAGCTCGGTGTCGCTCTTTTCCTCCACGCGGAAGTGCGGGGGGCGAATGCTGGGCATGGTGACTTCGATGCGCGCGTGCATGTGGTTCATGCCATGCAAGAACGAGCGCAGGTCGTCACCGCACATGGCGAGCATGTCACCGTAACCTTCCTCTGCGGTGTAGAGGATCCAGTATTCGCCAAACGCCTTGAGAACCTGCTGCGCCGGAAGGCCCAGCTCATGGCTCACCGCCTGCACGAGTCCGTACGTCACGGCGTCGTCGTAGGTCTGCATGGCGACGAAACCTTCATCCGGCCAGCGGGCTGCCTGGCAGACACGGCGCCAGCCTTCCTCTCCCTTGAGCGAAACGACCAATTGCTCGATGGCGCGGTTGACGAGTCCGTACATGGGGCCTCCTGTTTCGCAGGCGGTGAGGGCGCGTGGTGCGCGCATGGTGCTGCCTCTGAAGTATGCGCAGGCGCTCTCGGGTCGTGTCACATGCGGTCACAACAGGCGTCGCCATCCCGGTAAGAGATCACGTCTGAGACAATCGGCACATGCTCTGGATTGAAATTGCCCTGCTCGTTTGCGTCCTGCTCCTGCTGATCGTGCTCATCGCGCGGCAGCCTCGCTCGCCCGAGGTCGCCTTGGCCAGCTTGGCCACGGAGATCAAGGCCCATGGCGACGAGCGGCAAATGGCGCTTGAGCGACAGTTGCGTGACGAGTTGCAGCGAAGCGCCAGTGCCACGCGCCAGGAGTTGGCGCAAGGCCTGGGGCAAACCATCGCCTTGTTCCAGCAGACCTTGCTGGGCCAACACGGCGATGCCACCCGGACTCAGAACGAGCAGCTCGACAGCTTCCGGGTGCAACTGGCGACCATGCAGCAAGGGCTGGCCGATGCGCTACGTGACAGCGCCCACCAGGCAGCGTTGCAGTCGTCCAGCCTGCGCGAGGCCCAGACGCAAGCGCTGGCGCGCTTCAATGAGGCCCAGGAGATGGCCCTCAAGCGGCTGAGCGATGGCATGGCCGAGCAGTTGCGCACGCTGTCGGAGGCAAACGACCGCCGTTTGACCGAGGTGCGCCAAACGGTGGAGCAGCGACTGCAGTCGCTGCAGGCCGACAACGAGAAAAAGCTCGAGCAGATGCGCCAGACGGTGGACGAGAAGCTGCACGCCACGCTGGAGCAGCGCCTGGGCGAGAGCTTCAAGCAGGTGGCCGACCGCCTTGAACAGGTGCACAAGGGCCTGGGTGAGATGCAGCGCCTGGCCAGCGACGTGGGCTCGCTCAACCGCGTGCTCAGCAACGTGAAAACGCGCGGCATCTTTGGCGAGGTGCAATTGGCCGGACTGCTGGACCAGGTCTTCACACCCGAGCAGTACGGTGTCAACGTCGAGACGGTGCCGGGCTCCGGCGCGCGAGTGGAGTTCGCCATCCGCCTGCCGGGTCAGGGTGATGCCCATCAGCCACTGTGGCTGCCCATCGACGCCAAGTTCCCGCGTGAAGATTACGAACGCTTGCTCGAGGCGCAAGAGCGTGCCGACGCCCCCGCTGTCGAGGTGGCGGCCAAGGCCATCGAGCAGCGCCTGCGCCTGGAGGCCAAAACCATCCGCGCAAAGTACATCGCGCCGCCGCACACGGCCGACTTCGCCATCCTCTTCGTGCCCACCGAAGGCCTGTATGCCGAGGCCCTGCGCAGGCCCGGTCTGGTTGAGGCGCTGCAGCGCGAACACCGCGTGATGCTGGCTGGCCCGACGACGCTGCTGGCCACGCTCAACAGCTTGCAGATGGGTTTCCGCACGCTGGCGCTCGAGAAGCGCTCCACCGAGGTCTGGCAGGTGCTGGGAGCGGTCAAGACCGAGTTCAGCAAGTTCGGCGACGTGCTGGCCAAGACGAAGAAAAAGCTCGAAGAGGCTGGCAACACGATCTCGTCGATCGAGACGCGCACGCGCGTCATGGGCAAGGCGCTCAGGGATGTCGAGGCTTTGCCCGACACCCAGGCCCAGTCGCTGCTGCCCGGCGCAGAAGCCGCAGCGATTGAGGTGGGCGAGGGCGACGAGGCCTGAGCACCGCACGCCCGCCATCAGGCCCCTGTTGACGCCTGACGCCTGACGCTTGGCCCCAGGGCCTCAGGCCTTGGCGCCCAGGGCTTTGGCCCGCTCCTGCCTTTTGCTCAGCGCATCAGCCGACGGCTGTTGTTCCAGTTGCGTCGGCCAGCCACGCAGGTGCTGTTCGACGATGCGGCTGAGCGCGCGGATCCAGTCCAGCCTGTCGTTCAGGCAGGGGATGTAGGTGAAGGCCTGCCCGCCACTGGAGAGGAAGGCCTCCCGCGCCTCCATGTCGATTTCCTCCAGCGTCTCGATGCAATCGGAGACAAACGCCGGGCAGATGACATCGACCCGCTTCGTGCCGGCCTTGGCCAGGGCGCGCAAGGTGGGTTCGGTGTAAGGCTGCAACCATTTGGCCTTGCCGAAGCGACTCTGGAAGGTGACCACGTACTGGTCCTTCGTGAGCCCCAGCGCCTGTGCCAGCAGGCGCCCCGTCACCATGCATTCACAGTGGTACGGGTCGCCCAGCAACAAGGTGCGGTGCGGCATGCCATGAAAGCTCATGACGAGCTTGTCCGGGCGGCCTTCACGGGCCCAGTGCTCGCGCACCGATTCGGCCAGGCTGGCGATGTAGTCGGCGTCGTCATGGAAGTGGTTGACGTGGCGCAGCTCTGGCAGTCGGCGTGTTTGCTGCCCCCAACGGAAGACCTCGTCCATGACGCTGGCGGTGGTCGCGCCCGAGTACTGCGGGTACAGCGGCACGATGAGCACACGGTCCACGCCTTCGGCCTTGAGCGCGTCGAGCTGGCTGGCCACGCTGGGCTGGCCGTAGCGCATGGCGTGGCGAACACGCAGCTGGTGTCCGTGCTGGCCCAGGAAGCCCGCGAGCAAGGTGGTCTGTTTTTCGGTCCACACGCGCAGCGGCGAGCCCTGCGGCATCCAGATGCTGGCGTATTTGGCGGCCGATTTTTTGGGGCGCACGCGCAGGATGATGCCGTTCAGGATCGGCCACCAAAGCATGCGCGGGATCTCGACGACCCGTCGGTCCCACAGGAACTGCCCCAGGTAGCGTCGCAGCGCTTTGGGGGTGGGTTCATCGGGGGTGCCCAGGTTGACCAGCAGCACGCCGGTGCGTGGGGTCTGGCCGTGTTGGAAGTCGGGTTCTTTGGCGAAGCTCATGGCTTCGGATTGTGGGCCCGTTCAGCGAGCTGGCAGAGCTCGGTGGTCACGGCCACGATGTCGATGGGCTTGGTCCAGTAACCGGTGAAACCGGCCAGGCGGGCGCGCTCGATGTCGTCGGGCATGGCGTCGGCCGAGCACATGTACGCGGGTGCCTGGCTGAGCCCGGGGATGCGGCGCAGCGCTTCGAGCACCTCGAAGCCGGACATGCCGGGCAAGTGGGCATCGAGCACCAGCACGTCGGGCAGGCGCTCGTTGCACAGGCTGACGGCCACGTCACCGTCTTCGGCGATGTCGAGCTCCAGCTGCGCGTGGGGGCGCAAGGCCTCGGCGAACAGCAAGGCGTTGATGCGGTTGTCCTCGACGTACAGCACGCGCAAGGGGCGCTGGGTCTGGGCAGAAGGCGAAGGCGGAGAAACGGTCAATTCGATCGGGATGGCTCCATCGGTGTGGGGGCCATCGTCTGCGTGCGCACCTTCGGTCGCGGCCACGGCCGAGGGGGCCTGTGGCAGGGTGATGCTGACCCGGGTTCCACTGCCGGGGCGACTCTCGATTTCCATGCGACCTCCCATGGACTCAATCAGCGAGCGGGTGATGATAAGCCCGAGACCGGTGCCTTCGACATGGGATGTCTCCCGCCCCAGGCGCTCGAACGGTTGAAAAAGGCGGTTGAGCTGCTCGGGGGTCATGCCGGCGCCGGCATCCGTGATCGCGAGTTCGATCACGGCGTTGGGCAAGACCCGCCCCTCGACACGAACAAAACCGCTTTGCTGGTTGTATTTGATGGCGTTCGAGCCAATGTTGACCAGCACTTGTCGCAGGCGTTGCCGGTCTGCCAGCACGTGGATCTCTGCCGGGATGTGGCTGCTCATTGTGATTTCGCGCTGCTCGGCCATGGGCAACAGCATCGACAGGCATTGCACCACCTCCTCATCGAGGCGAAGCACCTCCGGGCGCAGCGACATCACACCGGCTTCGACCTGTTGCAGGTCAAGCACGTCGTTGACCAGGCCCGAGAGGTGCCGGCCTGCGTGCAGGATCTGATCGACGTAGTTGCGTTGTGCGACGTCGGCGGGGCCGGTCTGCATTTGCAGCCGCAGCAGCTGGGCAAAGCCCGTGATGGCATTGAGCGGAGTGCGGATCTCGTGGCTCATGCGCGAGAGGAACTCGCTCTTGGAGGCACTGGCCGCCTCGGCGAGCTGCTGCGCGCGCTGGGCGTTTTCGGCCTCTTTCAGCCGGGTGATGTCGGAGTGCGTGCCAACCACACGCGATGGCATGCCGTCGTGCGAGCGCGCCACCACCTTGCCGCGCGAGAGGATGTGCAGGAAGTGGCCGTCGCGGTGACGCAGGCGGAACTCGACCTCCTGCACCGAGCGCGTCTCGGTCATGTACTGCATGGTGCTGTGGGCCACCTTGTCGCGGTCCTCGGGGTGGATGCGCGCGAAGATCTCTTCGATGGTGTCGCCGATGTCGCTGTCCTGAAAGCCGAGCATCTGCTTCCAGCGACTCGAGTAGTAGACAACGCCCGTGACCATGTCCCAGTCCCAAACGCCATCGCCAGCGCCTTCAAGCGCGAACTTCCAGCGCTCTTCGCTGGAGGCAAGTTCGTGCACCGCCAGGCGCTCCTGCGTGATGTCCCGGAAGGTGACCATGGCTGCGAAAGGTGGCTGCTGCGGGTCGAGCCTCAGCAGGTGACTGGACATCTGCAGCCAGACGATCTCGCGGTCCGCTCGCCGCGCCGGCACGACCCGGTCGACGACCCGCTCGCCGGTGTCGATGGTTTCCTGAAGCGGCCAGTGCTGGCGTGGCAGGGGGGTGCACAGGTCGTCCTCAAGCAACTGGACCAGGTCAGCTTGCAAGGACTCGTGGTCGGTCTGCTGCGCCTGCAGTCCCAGCACGCGCCTGGCAGCCGGGTTCATGGCGACAACCTGCCCCTGCAGGTCGACGATGAGCAGGCCGTCGCGGATGGTCGCCGCGACCGATCGGTACAGCTCTTCGCTGACGCGCAACTTGTCGTCGCCCACCTTGCGGTCGGTGATGTCGCTGGTCAGGTAGAGCACCTGACCGCCGGTCATCGGGGTGACGCGGGCCTCGAAGTGGTGGGTGGCGCCTTGCGTGATCTCCAGGTCGTACTGGATGGTCTGGGGCAGGCCGGTCTGGCGCGCTCGATCGACGGCGGCGCGCTGCAGCCGTGCGACGCCTTCAGGCAGCATGGCCCCCACCTGCTGTCCGATCAGCTGCCCCGCTTGCCCGACCAGTTGTGGGTGATCGAGGTGCCCGTCGATGTAGCGGTTGTCCTCGTCGATCACGAACCAAAGATCGGGCAGGGCGCGCAGCACCGAGCTCAGCCGCTCCTGGGTGGCCTCGAGGGCCTGCTGCTGTCGCTTGAGCAACTCCGCGTCGCTGTGAGAGCGCGTGATGTCCATCGCGAAGTGCACCGTGCAGCCGTCTTCCAGTGCGTCGTCTCGGATGAGCAGCCAGCGATCCTTGAACCGAATCTCGGCGCGCTGGCCGGTGCCTCTGAGGCCCAGCCTCCAAGCGATGAAGGCGGCTTCCTGACCTGGCTGGCAGTCCGGGTAGTGGCCGGCCTTGACCATGCGCGCAACGATGTCGGGCCAACGGTCGCCTTCACCGGATTGTGCGTCACCAATGAGTTCACGCCACAGGCGGTTGCCCAGCACGACATGACCGTTCGGGTCGGTGATCATGATGCTGGTCGAGAAGGACTCGATGGCCTGGCGCAGCAGTCGGTCGGCGCGCCTGATCGCTTGCTCCGCTTCCATTTGCCGGGTGATGTTGCGGCTGGCGCCCCGGTAGCCTTGAAAGCGTCCCGTCGCATCAAAAACCGGTTGACCGCTGACGCTCACCACGATGCGGCCCCGGGGCGTCATCCGGTCACCGATCAGGTCCTGAAAGGGCTCGTGGCGTTCCCGGGCCTGCAGGTAGCGCTGCCAGTTGTCTCGGGTGTCATCGTTGCGGGGGATGAGCACGCCACGCGCCGACGTGCCGATCTGGGTGGCGGGGTCGATGCCAGTGTGGTGAAGCAGGCCGGCGGAGACCCATTGCAACAGTCCGTTGGCGTCGGTTTCCCACAGCCAGTCGCTGCCGGCCATCGAAGCGGTGCGAACCCGCTCTTCGCTGCGCCGGGTGCACTCGGCTTCGAGGTGACGTTGCAGCAGTTGCGATGCCGCCTCGGCGACATCGCGCAGCACCGAGAGTTGCTGCGATGACCAGGCGCAGGGGACTGCAGACCACAGCGATGCCACGCCGACGACCTGTCCATGGACCTGCCATGGTGCGCTGGCAAGCGCCTTGAGGTTGCCTCGCGATGGCACGCTGGCAGCCGGTCCGCCGCAAGCGGCATCGAGTTCCACGTCGGGGATGACGAGCGGTGTGGCTGGCGACGTCGACAGGATCATGTGGGCGCGAGGCACCGGGCCCGTGCGACCGCATGCAGGCGTCACCGGCCAGGCGTTGGGCCCATCCAGCATGAAAAGGCCCGAGCACAGCTCATCGGTGCCAAGGGCAAGCAGCCGCGTCAGGGCCGCGAACGCCGCCTCGTTGGCCTGGATCGCCTCGCGCACAGCCTGCATCAAGTCCGAGCGTTCATCGTCCAGCTGGAGGGAGAAGGGCGTGGTCATTCCAAAAAGCGGACGGTCGTTGTCGCGATTGCCATGCGCTCACTCTAGCCCACGTGCAGCGCAGCCGATCACTGAGGCAATGTGTCCGAAAAGCTCAGGATGTCGAATCGGATCTGGGTGCTGGTCGGGTCGGAGGGGGCGGCACCCAGGCTGATGACCCCGCTGCCGTGCAAGGTGCAGGTGCCGCGACGCAGCGTGAGCACCTGATCGTCTCGGTCGAAGCGGATGTGGGTTCCGTTGTAACTCAGGTCGCTGAGGTAGATGTGGCCGCTGTGCGACTCGATGCGTGCGTGCGAGCGCGAAACCCGTGAATCGCTCACGCAGAACGAGGCCTGGGGGCTGCGGCCCAGGATCACGGGCATTTGAGCGGTCGAGAAGACCCGCTCGGTGCTCAGCCAGCTCAGGCGGATGCCATCTGGGACATCGGTTTCCGGGGCGTCCATGATGGCCGTCGACAAGGCATCCGAATCGCCAAAACGCCGGTTGTCCATGCGCAAGACGGGCACGGGTTCCTTGCGTCCGCGCAGGTGCAGCTTGTCGATGCTGCGAAAACGTTCCTGCTGATCCGAGGGCAGCTCGCGCAGCAAGGGGCCGGTGGTCAGGGTTTCGTTGTCGCCGGCCAGGTCCAGCAGGCGTGCCGCGACGTTGACGGCATCGCCGAAGCAGTCGCCATCGACCTGCACCATCTCACCCCATGCGATGGCCACCTTGAGCTTGATGGCGCCGCTGCGCAGGGGCACGCCTTCGCCCACCGGACGCAATTGCTCCAGCGCTTCGTGCAGGCTGACGGACGCTTCGACCGCAGGCTCGGCCTGCTCGAAGACGGCCATCAACCCGTCACCCAATGTCTTGACCACCCGGCCGCCGTGCCGCGCGATGCGATCGCCCAACATCGAAAGGCTCTGCGTGACGACTTGAGCCGCCTGCGCATTGCCCAGCTTGAGGTAAAGCGATGTGCTGCCGCGCAGGTCGGCAAACAGGATGGCGCGTTCCTTGGTCGTGCCCATGCTGGTATCTTGGCCGAATCAGTCGAGCCCAGCGTGATGAATTGCACGCAGTTTGGTGGCAAATTGCAGCGCTTGCATGAAAAAACCCGGCGCGAGGCCGGGTTCGGTGTCGGAAATCCGCGAAGGGATCAGAGGTTGTCGAGGTAGGTGCGCAGCTTGTCCGAACGCGAGGGGTGCTTGAGCTTGCGGATGGCCTTGGCCTCGATCTGGCGGATGCGCTCGCGGGTGACGTCGAACTGCTTGCCGACTTCTTCCAGCGTGTGGTCCGTGCTCATTTCGATGCCGAAACGCATGCGCAGCACCTTGGCTTCCCTCGGGGTGAGGCTGTCGAGGATGTCCTTGACCACGTCGCGCAGGCCGGCCTGCATGGCCGCTTCGATCGGCGCGGTGTTGTTGGTGTCCTCGATGAAGTCGCCCAGGTGGCTGTCGTCGTCGTCTCCGATCGGCGTTTCCATGGAGATCGGCTCTTTGGCGATCTTCATGATCTTGCGGATCTTGTCCTCGGGCATCTCCATCTTCTCGGCCAGCGTGGGGGCGTCCGGCTCGAAGCCGAATTCCTGCAAGTGCTGACGCGAGATGCGGTTCATCTTGTTGATCGTCTCGATCATGTGAACCGGGATGCGGATGGTGCGGGCCTGGTCGGCGATCGAGCGCGTGATGGCCTGGCGGATCCACCACGTGGCGTAGGTCGAGAACTTGTAGCCGCGGCGGTATTCGAACTTGTCCACCGCCTTCATCAGGCCGATGTTGCCTTCCTGGATCAGGTCCAGGAACTGCAGGCCGCGGTTGGTGTACTTCTTGGCGATCGAGATGACCAGGCGCAAGTTGGCCTCGATCATTTCCTTCTTGGCGTCGCGGCTGGCCTTCTCGCCGTTGTTCATGCGCTTGTTGATCTCTTTCAGATCATCAATGGGCACGACGGCCTTGGCCTGCAGGTCAATCAGCTTTTGCTGCAGCTCCTGGATGGCGGGCAGGCTGCGGGTCATCACGGCCGAGTAGCCCTTGCCGGATTGCGCTTCCTTGACGGCCCATTCCAGGTTCAGGATGTTGGGCGGGAAGACCTTGATGAAGTGGTCTTGCGGCATGCCGCAGCGGTCGACCACGATCTTGCGCAGCTCGCGCTCATAGCGGCGCACGTCATCGACCTGCGAGCGCAGCACGTCGCACAGGCGTTCGATGATCTTGACGGTGAAGCGGATGGTCATCAGCTCTTGGCTGATGGCTTCCTGGGCCTTGTTGTAAGGCGCGGACTTGTAGCCGTCCTTCTCGAAGGCCTTGGCCATCTTGTCGAAGTTCACGCGCAGGGAGTCGAACTTGGCCAGGGCCTGGTTCTTCATCTCTTCGAGCTTTTTGCTCAGGGCCTTGGAGCCGCCGTTGCCGTCGTCGTCGTCCTCTTCGTCGAACTCGTCGAAGTCTTCTTCGGCCACGTAGTCGTCGGCCTCGTCAGCGGCAACGAAACCATCCACCACCTCGGAGATGGTCATCTCGGCGGCGCGGATCTTGTCGGCCAGGCCCAGGATCTCGGCGATGGTGGTGGGTGATGCCGAGATGGCCAGCATCATGGCCTGCAGGCCACCTTCGATGCGCTTGGCGATTTCGATTTCGCCTTCGCGGGTCAGCAGCTCGACGGTGCCCATTTCGCGCATGTACATGCGCACCGGGTCGGTCGTGCGGCCGAATTCCGAGTCCACGGTGGACAGGGCGGCTTCGGCGGCTTCTTCGGCCTCTTCTTCGGTGGCTTGCGTCTGCGCGCTGCCGGAGATCAGCAGCGTGGCGGCATCGGGCGCCTGCTCGTAGACGGCCACACCCATGTCGTTCAACATGGAGATGATGGCCTCGAGGATTTCGGCTTCGACCAGCTTTTCTGGCAAGTGGTCGTTGATTTCCTGGTGGGTCAGGAATCCACGCGTCTTGCCCATCTTGATGAGGGTCTTGAGCTCCTGGCGGCGCTTGGCGACTTCCTCTTCGGACAGGGCGGTTTCGTCGATGCCGAATTCGCGCATCAGGGCGCGCTCTTTGGCGCGCGAAACCTTCATGCGCAGGGGCTTGGCCTTGGCCTTGCCTTCGCTGGCGCTGGCGTCGTCGCTGGCTTCTGCTTCGGTCTGGTCGAGATCGGCTTCGATGTCGGCTTCGATGTCGCCGACGTCGTCCTCGTCAAACGAGGCTTTGCGTGCGGGTTCGGCCTTGGCGGTTTCGGCTGCAGCCTTGGGCTTGCGGCCACGCTTTTTGGGCTCGGCTGCCACGGCTTCGGCAGCGGTTTCGGTGTCCTGGGCCTTGGAGGAGGCGCGTGCCTTGGTGGCTTTCTTTTCGTTGACGTCTGCTTCGGCAGTCTTCACACCGGTCTTGGCGGCTTTTTTCGCGGTCATGCGCTTCCTCGAAAGAGATGCTCTTGAATGAGAGGCTGAGAGGCGGACAAGGGCACCATCCTGCCACAGGGCCACACGGGTGAAATGCGCAAAGGCGCTGGTGGGCGCATCAATGGCGCCTCAGGTGGGCCGTGTGGGCCATGTGAAAGGCTGGCAAGCAGCCGCCCCGCGATCTTGCGCTGAACGGTCCTCGTCGAACCCTCCATTATCGCGCAAGAGCAGGGGGCCGCAAGCGGCGTCGGCCGTCAAATTTCGCCGGATGGGGGCTTCTTCAAGCAGAAATGGGTCGCTGCTGGCTGATTTCAAGCTTGAGGTCGCGCGTCAGGCGCACGAGTTCCAGTTTTCTGGCCTCCGCCGCTTCGGACAGCTCGCCAGCTTGGAGCAGCATGTCGAGCTCTTCGCGCAGGGCTTCCAGCTCCAGGGGGCGGATGAGCGACAGCAGGTCGCTCAGGCTGTGTTCTGCCGCTGAGCCGAAATCATGCAGCCGTGTGATCCGCTCCGCCAGCGTGGAAAGGGGGGTGTCCGCGCCTGCGCCGTCGGCCTTGCCATCGGCCTCTCGCATGCCTTGCAGCAAGTCGGCCCCGGCCAGCGCGCCCTGGTCAAGCACCAGCCGATCCAGCCACCGAAAGAAAGGTCCGTATGGGCTGGGCTGATCGCAGAGGATGTCGTGGGCGCTGGTTGGCAGTTGTTCCCAGGTGCCGCTGCTGCAAACCAGCACCCATGCGATGCGGTCCAGCGAGGTGGCGGCTCGCGGCAGGGGGCGGGGCGGGGTGACCCGGCCTCGGCTTTGCCATCTTCCACCTTCGTTGCGCCAGTTGCCTCGGCCGCTGCGGCCCTTCCAGTCGCCGCGGCCTCGCTCGCGGTCTTGCCCGCGATGGCCATGACCGCTGTCGAAGGCGTGGCCGCCGTCCCAGGATGGTTCCTGGCTGTCGAAGTCGGGTTCGAACGCCGGGGGCTCGTTGCCAAAAAACGGGGCGTCGTCGGCCCCCGCCGCAGCGCTGGCACGCTGGCCACCTCGGTCGTGGCTGCGCTCGCCTGGGGCGCCTGAGGCGGCCTTTTCAAGGTGGGCTTGCAGCCGGCGGCGCACGTCATCGCTTGAGGCTTTCACCACCTGGGCCAGCTCGTCGGCAATCAGGCCCCGCAGCGCGCCCTCTGGCAGCAGGGCGATCAGCGGGATGGCCTGGGTCATCAGGCGGGCGCGGCCCTCGGCGCTGTCCTGGTCGCATTCCGCGCCGGCGTGCTCCAGCAGCTGCCTCGACAGTGGCACGGCCTTTTTGACGCAAGCTTCAAAGGCCTCTGGACCGAATTCCCGGATGTAGCTGTCCGGGTCGTGCTCGGCAGGCAAGAACAGGAAGCTGATGCGCCGCGTGTCGGTGGCGAACGGCAGGGCGGCTTCGAGCGCCCGTCCGGCGGCCCGGCGGCCTGCAGCGTCGCCATCGAAGCTGAAAACGATCTGCTCGGTGAAGCGAAACAGCTTTTGCACGTGCTCCTGCGAGCAGGCCGTGCCCAGTGTGGCCACAGCGTTGCCAAACCCCCATTGCGCCAGCGCGACCACGTCCATGTAGCCCTCGGTGACCAGCGCGTAGCCCTTGTTGCGCAGGGCGGCGCGGCCCTCGAACAAACCATAGAGCTCACGTCCCTTGCTGAAAACCGGGGTTTCGGGGGAGTTGAGGTACTTGGGCTCGCCCTTGTCCAGCACCCGCCCGCCGAAGCCGATGACCTCGCCTTGCGGGTTGCGGATCGGGAACATGATGCGATCTCGGAAGCGGTCGTAGCGCTTGCCCTCGCTCTCGCCCTCGTTGGCATCGTGCGCGATCACCAGACCCGATTCGACCAGCAAGGGGTCGTCGTAGCTGGGGAAGGCGCTGGCCAGGCCGCGCCAGCTGTCCGGGGCGTAGCCCAGGCCGAAACGCGCGGCGATCTCACCCGTCAGCCCCCGCCCTTTCAGGTACGCCACGGCACGGGGTGTTTTCTTGAGCTGCTGCTTCCAGTGTTTGCCCGCCTGGGCGAGCACATCGGTCAAGACCAGTTGTTTGGCCTTGGCCTGCTTTTGTCGCTCTCGGTCTTCCGGGCGCAGGTTGTCGTCCGGTACCGGCATGCCCTGCATCTGGGCCAGGTCCTTGACCGCGTCAACGAAGCCCAGCCCGCCGTACTCCATCAGGAAACCCACCGCGTTGCCATGCACCCCACAGCCAAAGCAGTGGTAAGTCTGGCGCGTGGGGCTGACGATGAAGGAGGGCGATTTTTCGCCGTGAAAGGGGCACAAGCCCTTGAAGTTGATACCGGCCTTTTTCAACGTGACGTACCGGCCCACGACATCGGCGATGTCGGTGCGGGCCAGCAGGTCCTGGATGAATGACGGTGGGATCACGACAAAAGGCGGTGTGCTGCGGCCGAGGGCAGCCGGGACTCAAGAATAAAACAGCCCCGGCGCTGGGCGGCGGCGGGGCTGTTGGGTGGTCGATGCGACATCGACCGGCAGAGAAGGCGTCAGGCCAGTGCGGCGACGGCGGCAGCGGTGATCTGGTCGACCGAGCCCACGCCACTGATCTTGCGGCATTTCGGGGCGGCGGCATCGCCTGTGGCGGCCCACTGGCCGTAGTAATCGACCAGCGGACGGGTCTGCTGGTGGTACACGTCCAGGCGCTTGCGCACGGTGGCTTCGGCGTCGTCTTCGCGCTGGATCAGGTCTTCACCGGTGACGTCGTCCTTGCCCGCCACCTTGGGCGGGTTGAAGGTGACGTGGTAGGTGCGGCCAGAGGCCACGTGCACGCGGCGGCCGCTCATGCGCTCGATGATGTTGCTGTCCGGGACGTCGATTTCAAGCACGTAGTCGATCTTCACGCCGGCGGCCTTCATGGCTTCGGCCTGAGGGATGGTGCGGGGGAAACCGTCGAACAGGAAGCCCTGGGCGCAGTCTGGTTGCGTGATGCGCTCCTTGACCAGGCCGATGATGATGTCGTCGCTCACCAGGCCGCCTGCATCCATCACCTTTTTGGCGGCCAGGCCCAGTTCGGTGCCGGCCTTGACGGCGGCGCGCAGCATGTCGCCGGTCGAGATCTGGGGGATGCCGAATTTCTGGCACAGGAAGGCGGCCTGCGTGCCCTTGCCGGCGCCGGGCGCGCCCAACAGGATGAGTCTCATGTTTGTCCTTGGTGTCCGGATGGTGGGAGGTGTGTGAAAACCTCGCAAGCCCTCGAGGATAGCATGGGCATCCCCTCTGGCTGGGGATGGGTTAGCCCCAGCGAAGATGGTCAGCCTTGGTTCAGTTTGAGAACATTGCGCGCACGCGAGCCAGGTCTTCCGGTGTGTCCACGCCTGCCCCCGGCGCGTGTTCGGCCGTGTGCACCGCGATGCGCTCACCGTGCCAGAGCACGCGCAATTGCTCGAGCGACTCCACCGTTTCCAGTGGGCTGGGCGGCAGTTGAGGGAATCGACGCAAGAAGCCTGCCCGGTAGCCGTAGATGCCAATGTGCCGCTGAGGTGCACCGGCGCCGGTGGCAGGCTGGCCAGCCTGCGGGGCATCCCGCCACCAAGGGATGGGCGCTCGTGAAAAGTACAAGGCCCTGCCCAGCGCATCGGTGACGACCTTGACCACGTTCGGGTTGACGAAATGGGTGGGGTCATCGAGCCCGTGGGCTGCGGTGCTCATCACGCAATCCGGCAGCTCGGTCAGCAACTGGGCGCAGGCATCGATCAAGGTCGGGTCGATCAGGGGCTCATCGCCTTGCACGTTGACGATGCGGTCGTCGCCATCGAGGCCCAGGATCTGGCAGGCTTCGGCCAGGCGGTCGCTGCCCGTGGGGTGATCCGCTCGGGTCATGATGGCTCGGGTGCCGTGTTGCTCGCATGCAGACAGGATGCGTTCGCTGTCGGTGGCCACGACCACCTGCCGTGCGCCGCTGAGTGCTGCACGCTGGGCCACGCGCACCACCATGGGCAGTCCGCCGATGTCGGCCAGTGGCTTGTCGGGCAGGCGGCTGGAAGCCATGCGCGCCGGGATCAGGACGGTGTAACTCATCAGGCTTGCGAGGCAGGGGCCGCAGGCAGGGGCGCGCCGTTTTCGTCCAAAGCCACGGCTTCGTTTTCCAGCATCACGGGGATGCCATCCCGGATGGGAAAGCCCAGGCGATCGGCTGGGCAGATCAGCAACTGGCTTTGGGCGGGGCGCTGCAGCGGGCCTTTGCAGACCGGGCAGACCAGGAGTTCGATGAGTCGGGTGTCCATGGCGGCTTGATCACGTCTCAAATGCGGCAGGACGGTTGAGGCAACCGTGCCAGCGCGGCATCGAGTTCGTTCCAGAAAGAGGGTTCAGGGCTGAAGTCTAAGGCGGCAACCCAGATTTCGGTGTTGGGGCGCTCTCGGGCAATGCGTTGCGGCGCCAGCTTGACGGCATCCTTTTCGGTCACCAGGAGGGTGCGAACATCGCTCGGCCAGGGCAGGGTGTCAAAGTCGGCGTGGTCGCGCAAGGGGCAAGGTGTGACCTGGATGCCCAAGGCCCGAAGTGATTGGAAAAAACGCTCGGGATGGGCGATGCCGGCCATGGCGTGCGCCTGTCTTGGCACCGGGGCGCCGCCTTGCTGGCCAGACCACCATTGGGCCAGGGGCACGATGGCGCCCAGTTTGCGCTGCGCCAAATGGCCGGCATGGGAGGTGCTGGGGCGATCGGCGTTGTGCAGCACGATCGGCTCAGCCACCAGTGGCGAAACAGGCCGGGCGTCGGCTGGCTCGCGCAACGGGCCTGCTGGCAGCAGGAAGCCGTTGCCGACGCCTCGCTCGTCGAACACGATCACCTCGATGTCGCGGTGCAGTTTCAAGTGCTGCAGCCCGTCGTCGCAAACGAGGATGTCGATCTGCGGGTGCCGGGCCAAGAGCGCCCGACCGCTGGCAGCCCTGTCGCGCCCGATCATGAGCGGCACCTGGGTGCGGCGCCATATCAGCCAGGGCTCATCGCCCGTGCGGACCGCATTCAGCTCGGCCTGCGTGGCGTCGTCGAGCGGCAGCGGCGACACCGGCGTTGGGCGTGCGCCATGTCCTCGCGTCAACACGCCTGGGTGCCAGCCCTTCTCGCGCAGGTGTTGCAGCAACGCCAGGGTTGCAGGCGTCTTGCCGGCCCCTCCGGCAATGCGGTTGCCCACCACCAGCACCGGCACGGGCAGTCGCTCAATGCGGATCCAGCCAGCGCGGAAGGCCAGGCGCCGCAACCCCACCAGCGCACCGTAGAGCAGCGAAACCGGCGCCAGCAGCCACGCCGTGACGCCGCGACCGAGCCACGCCTGCTGCAGGTGCGCGACCAGCCGATCAGCGATCGCCATGGGCGGCCGAGGCGTCGGACTGGCCCTGGGTGGCAAAGGTCAGCTGCGTCAGGCCCACGCGGCGAGCCGCATCCATCACGTTGATGACGCTTTGGTGGCTCGCCGAGGCATCGGCGTTGACCACGACCACGACGTCTCTTTCGCTGCCGGCCTGCGCCGTCAGGCCTGCTGCGAGCAACTCGACGCTGCGGCCCTCGATCAGTCGCTGGTTGACCATGTAGCGGCCGTCGGCCGTGACCATCACGATCAGCTCTTTGGGACGCGAGTCAGCGGCTTTGGCGCTGGCCGTTGGCAGGTTGATCTTGAGTTCCGTCAGCCGCGAATAGGTGGTTGTCAACATCAGGAAGATCAACACCACCAGCAGCACGTCGATGAACGGGATCAGGTTGATCTCGGGCTCTTCGGGCGCATGGCGCTTGCGAAAGTGCATGGGCATGGCAGGCTCCGGTGCGCAATCAGCCGCGGCGGCCGTGGCCCAGGCGCAAAATGTGCGGCACCATGCGGTCAGCCGCCTGCTCCAGGGTGAGGATGTGTTCCTCGATTCGGGTGCGGAAATGGCGGTAGGCGATCAGCGAGGGGATGGCCACGATCAGGCCGAAGGCTGTGTTGTAGAGCGCGACCGAGATGCCATGGGCCAGCTCTGCGGGGTTGCCACTGGTGCCACCGCCAGAGGCGGCAAAGATCTCGATCATGCCGATGACCGTGCCCAGCAGCCCCAACAGCGGCGCCGCACTGGCGATGGTGCCCAGCGCATTGAGGTTGCGCTCGAGGCGGTGGACGGCCTCGCGACCAGCGCCCTCGAAGGCGCCGCGCAGCGCCACCTCCTGGATGCGCGGCTCCGACTGGGCCGCGCGGATGCCTTGGGCCAGCAGTTGCCCCAGAACGGAGTTTTCAGCGAGTTTCGCGACGGTGTCGGCGTTCGGCAATGACGTGCGGGTCACCGACATGACCTCGTCCAGCAACTTCGGGGGGGCGACCCGGCTCTCGCGCAAGCTCAGGTGGCGTTCGATGATCAGGGCCAGGGCGATGACGGAGCACAGCAGCAGCGGCACGACTGGCCAGCCTGCGGCGATTAAGATGGACAGCAACTCGGAACTCCCTCTCGGGTCGACAGGAATGCGGCCGAAAAGGTTGCGGCCGCGGCGCACTGCGGCCAGATTATGGGCCCCTTTGGCGGCGGTTCAGGGGCCTGTGGTCGCGACTGGACATCGGGCTTGCCCACCCCCTCCTGCGTGACGCACGACCGTGCGAAAGTCGTCCACCGATCCTGTGGATAACTTTGTGGGTAAGGGCTGGAGGATGCCCGCCAACCCGCATCAGCACGGGGTTTGGATCAGATTGCTGAAAAAATAGGCAGCAAAAAAATCATATGAATCAACAGCTTGCATCAATGTTAAAGGCGCGTGACGGTGCCGGTGCTCTTTGGCGGGGGGCGTCTCGCCCGTGTGGACTTGTGGTGAGGAGTTGGGGGTGACGCCGGGCATTGGAGGCGCTGACCGCGCACGCATCTGGACGGTTTCTGCGCTCGTGCAGGCGGTTGGCGACACGCTGTCGGCGCGCTTTGCGACGTGTTTGGTGCGCGGTGAGCTCAGCGGCTTCACGCGGGCCGCTTCGGGGCACGCGTATTTCACGCTCAAAGATGAGCACGGGCAGGCCGCTGTGCGTTGCGCCATGTTCCGCCGCTCTTTTGCCTCGGTTGACTTTCAGCCTGCGGATGGGATGCTGGTTGAGGTGAGGGGCCAGTTGGCTGTCTACGAGGCCCGGGGCGAACTGCAGGTGGTCGTCGATGGCATGCGCCAGGCTGGGGAGGGGGCGCTGTACGAGCAATTCCTGCGGCTGAAAGCCCGCTTGGAGGCGCAAGGTTTGTTCGACCCGGCACGCAAGCGCGAGTTGCCGAGGTTCCCCCGCCGCGTGGCGGTCGTCACGTCGCCTGCTGCTGCGGCCTGGCGCGACGTCATGACCGCGCTGGCGCGTCGGGCGCCACACGTCGAGGTGGTGCTCATCCCGACGGCGGTGCAAGGGGCCGAGGCGCCGGCTCAGATCGTGCAGGCCATGGCAGAGCTCGCGCTGGCGCACCGGGCGGGGTTGAGCTTTGACGCGGCCATCCTGTGCCGAGGTGGGGGCTCCCTTGAAGACCTGTGGGCTTTCAACGACGAGCGCGTGGTGCGCGCAGTGGTGGGGTGCCCTGTGCCGCTCGTGTGCGGCGTGGGGCACGAGACCGACATCTCTCTGGCAGACCTGGCAGCCGACCTGCGCGCGCCGACGCCCACCGCCGCAGCCGAGTTGATCGCGATGGACCGAGAGGCTGCCCTCGAGGCGCAGGAGCGCTTGTTGCAACGCATGGCGCACCGCGTGAGGCAGCGCCTGGATGGTTCGGGTCAGCGACTGGACCAGGCCGCTTTGCGCTTGGCCCGGCCTGCTGAGTTGCTTTCGATTCAGGGGCGCCGTCAAGCGCTTCTGGCTCAGCGCCTGGCCCAGGCGCGCGACCGCTGCCTGCGTGAAGCGAAGGCGGATGCCGGTGTGCTTCAAGCGCGGTTGCTGGCTGCCACGAAGGCGCAATGGCCAGCTCAGCAGCACCGCATCGACGTGCTGGCCGGTCGACTGCATGCCCTCGACCCCAGGCGCGTGCTGGAGCGAGGGTATGCATGGCTGAGCGACCCTCAAGGCCGGCCGTTGACATCGGTGATGCAGGTGCGGGCCGACGATGTCGTTCAGGGTGTGCTGGCGGACGGTGTGTTGCAGATGCGCGTCACGGCCGATCCGGTTGCGTCGTCGCCCAGGCGCCGGCGGGCGGCAAAAACCTGAGTCTTCGCCTGCCTAACCTGCGCCGACCCTGGCAGCCTGAAGCGGCTTGCCTACAATGCCGCAGCAATCCCACCAACCACGCAGGAACAGCACCATGGCACACACCCTTCCTCCTCTGCCCTACGCCCAGGACGCCCTGGCTCCGCACCTGTCGAAGGAAACCTTCGAGTATCACCACGGCAAGCACCACCAGGCTTACGTCACCAACCTGAACAACCTGATCCCCGGCACCGAGTTCGAGACCCTGTCGCTGGAAGACATCATCAAGAAGTCCAGCGGCGGCATCTACAACAACGCCGCCCAGATCTGGAACCACACCTTCTTCTGGAACTGCATGAAGCCGCAAGGCGGTGGCGCTCCGAAGGGCAAGCTGGCCGATGCCATCAACGCCAAGTTCGGCAGCTACGATGCCTTCAAGGAAGCCTTCACCAAGTCTGCCGTCGGCAACTTCGGTTCGGGCTGGACCTTCCTGGTCAAGAAGGCCGATGGCTCGGTCGACATCGTCAACATGGGCCCGGCCGGCACCCCGCTGACCACCGGTGACACCGCTTTGCTGACCGTCGACGTCTGGGAGCACGCCTACTACATCGACTACCGCAACGCCCGTCCCAAGTTCGTTGAGGTGTTCCTGAGCAGCCTGGTGAACTGGGATTTCGCCGAAAAGAACTTCGGTTGAGCGTCGCTTGACCTGATCTTCACGCGGCCGCTGAGCGCGGCAGCTTGAACCAAGCCGGGCATGTCCCGGCTTTTTTGCGCCTTCTTTCACCGATTGGTGGCGCGCGCGCAGCGTCCAATGAGCCGGCGTCCTCCCGTGTTTTTTTGTCCGTGCGGCGCATCAAGCGGAGTCAATGGTGCTACATTGACCCTCGGTTTATGAATTAAGCCCTTCCCGTCGCCCTTGCTGGTGTGTGCTTCGGCAATCACAGCAAGGCGGGTCGCAATCCGCCAACCGGTCAAGCCGTGTCGCGGAAGGTTGTCCAACCAGCCAACGTCCCAGGAAACCTGGGAGCAAGGTGAGCGAAAAATGATGCAGCAGTTCAGGTCGAACTCGTACCTGTTCGGGGGCAACGCCCCATACGTGGAAGAGTTGTACGAGGCCTACCTCGACAACCCAGGTTCCGTCCCCGACAACTGGCGCGCGTACTTTGATGCGCTCCAAAACGTCCCTGCATCTGACGGCACGGATCACCGAGATGTGGCGCATGCCCCGGTGGTCGAGTCGTTCGCTCAACGCGCGAAGGCCAATGCCTTCATGGTCAAGACCAGTTCGGCCGACCTCGCTGTCGCCCGCAAACAGGTTCATGTCCAGTCGCTGATCGCCGCTTACCGATTCCTGGGTTCTCGCTGGGCCGATCTCGACCCCCTCAAGCGCCAGGAGCGCACCCGGATCCCCGAGCTTGATCCGTCCTTCTACGACTTCACCGAGTCGGACATGGACATCACGTTCTCGGCGACCAACACCTACTTCACCAAGGCCGAGCACATGACCCTGCGCGAAATCGTGCAGGCCTTGCGTGAGACGTACTGCGGCAGCATTGGCGCCGAGTACATGCACATCACCGACCCCACCGAAAAACGCTGGTGGCAGGAACGCCTGGAGTCCATCCGCTCCAAGCCGACCTTCAGTGCCGAGAAGAAAAAGCACATCCTCGAGCGCCTGACGGCCGCTGAAGGTCTGGAGCGATTCCTCCACACCAAATACGTCGGCCAAAAGCGCTTTTCGCTGGAAGGCGGTGAATCCTTCATCGCTTCGATGGACGAGCTCATCCAGCGCGCCGGCGAAAAGGGCGTGCAGGAAATCGTCATCGGCATGGCCCACCGCGGCCGCCTGAACGTGCTGGTCAACACCCTGGGCAAGCAGCCCAAGGACCTGTTCTCCGAGTTCGAGCACACCGCTCCCGAGAACCTGACCGCCGGCGACGTCAAGTACCACCAGGGCTTCTCGAGCGACGTGACCACCCCTGGCGGTCCCGTCCACCTCTCGCTGTCCTTCAACCCCTCGCACCTGGAAATCGTCAACCCGGTGATCGAGGGCTCGGTCAAGGCCCGGATGGACCGCCGCGGTGACACCAAGGGCACGCAAGTGCTGCCCGTGCAGGTGCACGGTGACGCGGCTTTCGCTGGCCAGGGCGTCGTGATGGAAACGCTGGCGCTGGCCCAGACCCGTGGTTACTACACCGGCGGCACCGTCCACATCGTCATCAACAACCAGATCGGCTTCACCACCTCCGACCCGCGTGACACCCGCTCGACGCTGTACTGCTCGGACGTGGTCAAGATGATCGAAGCCCCGGTGCTTCACGTCAACGGCGACGACCCTGAAGCCGTCGTGCTGGCCACGCAGTTGGCCCTGGACTACCGGCAGGAGTTCAACAAGGACGTGGTGGTCGACATCGTGTGTTTCCGCAAGCTCGGCCACAACGAGCAGGACACGCCCTCGATGACCCAGCCGCTGATGTACAAGAAGATCGGTCAGCACCCTGGCACCCGCAAGGTGTATGGCGACAAGCTGGTCGGCGGCGGCACCTTGGGTGAGACCGGCCCGGACGACATGGTCAAGGCCTACCGTGCCGCCATGGAAGCAGGCAAGCACACGGTTGACCCGGTGCTGACCAACTTCAAGAGCAAGTACGCGGTTGACTGGACGCCCTTCCTGAACAAGA
Organism: Comamonadaceae bacterium 2PF; assembly: GCA_005502875.1. Classification (GTDB taxonomy): domain Bacteria; phylum Pseudomonadota; class Gammaproteobacteria; order Burkholderiales; family Burkholderiaceae_C; genus Aquabacterium. Next base: position 63,306 of record SCMV01000002.1, read on the forward strand.
AGTGGACCGACTCCGCCGACACGGCACTGCCGCTGGCCGAGTTCCGTCGCCTGGCCGAACGCATCACCACCATCCCTGCCAACTTCAAGCTGCACCCGCTGGTGCAGAAGGTGGTCGATGACCGCGCGGCCATGGGCCGTGGCGAGGTCAACGTCGACTGGGGCATGGGCGAGCACATGGCTTTTGCCTCGCTGGTGGCCTCGGGCTACCCGGTGCGCCTGTCGGGTGAGGACTGCGGCCGAGGCACCTTCACCCACCGCCATTCGGTGCTGCACGATCAGAACCGCGAGAAGTTCGACGAAGGCACCTACGTGCCCCTGCAGCACATCGCTGACAACCAGGCTCCGTTCGTTGTCATCGACTCGATCCTGTCCGAAGAGGCCGTTCTGGGCTTCGAGTACGGCTATGCCGGCTCCGACCCGAACACCCTGGTGATCTGGGAAGCGCAGTTCGGCGACTTTGCCAATGGCGCCCAGGTCGTGATCGACCAGTTCATCGCCTCTGGCGAGGTGAAGTGGGGCCGCTCCAACGGCCTGACCTTGATGCTGCCGCACGGCTACGAAGGCCAGGGCCCGGAGCACAGCTCGGCCCGCCTGGAGCGCTTCATGCAGCTGGCCGCCGACAACAACATGCAGATCGTTCAGCCGACCTCGGCATCGCAGATCTTCCATGTGCTGCGTCGCCAGATGGTGCGCATGTTCCGCAAGCCGCTGGTCATCATGACCCCGAAGTCTCTGCTGCGTAACAAGGACGCGACCTCGCCGCTGAACGAGTTCACCCGTGGCGAGTTCCGCACGGTGATCGGCGAGGTCGATGACACCATCGACGCCTCGAAGGTCAAGCGCGTGATCTGCTGCTCGGGCAAGGTCTACTACGACCTGGTCAAGAAGCGCGCCGAGAAGAAGTCCACCGACGTCGCCATCCTGCGGGTCGAGCAGCTCTATCCCTTCCCGCACAAGGCCTTCGCCGCCGAGCTGAAGAAGTATCCCAACTTGACCGATCTGGTGTGGTGCCAGGACGAGCCGCAGAACCAGGGGGCCTGGTTCTTCGTGCAGCACTACATCCATGAAAACATGGTGGAGGGCCAGAAGCTGGGTTACGCCGGCCGTCCGGCCTCGGCCTCGCCGGCCGTGGGTTACGCCCACCTGCACATGGAGCAGCAAAAAGCGCTGCTGGATCAGGCTTTCGCCAAGCTCAAGGGCTTCGTTCTCACCAAATAAGGTTCATGCGGACGCGGCGCGTTCAGCATGACCTTGTCAGGTCGGGCCCCTGAACAGGCCCCCTGAAGAGGCGACGCGCCAAGCAGCCGCTGCTGGAGATACTCAAAATGGCAATCATCGACGTCAAGGTTCCCCAACTGTCCGAGTCCGTGGCCGAGGCCACGCTGCTTCAATGGAAGAAGCGCCCCGGTGAAGCCGTGGCCGCGGACGAAATCCTCATCGAGATCGAAACCGACAAGGTCGTGCTCGAGGTGCCGGCGCCTGCTGCCGGCGTGCTGGCCCAACTGGTGCGCAACGACGGCGACACCGTCGTCAGCGACGAGGTCATCGCTCGCATCGACACCGAAGGCTCGGCCGCAGTGAGCCCGCTGGAAGTCAAGGCCATCCCCGCGCCCAGCGCCGCCCCGGCCGCAGCACCTGCTGCAGCACCTGCTGCAGCAACGGGTGGGAGCAAGGCCGACGTGGCCATGCCGGCCGCCGCCAAGCTGCTGGCCGACAACGGCCTGAGCACTTCGCAAGTGGCAGGCTCTGGCAAGGACGGCCGCGTGACCAAGGGCGACGTGCTGTCGGCCGTGGCCGGTGGCGCCAAGCCTGCTGCCGCGACCGCACCTGCGGCACCCGCCATCCCGACCGGCGTGCCCACCAGTGCGTTGCCTGCTGTGCAGGCCCCGAGCGGCCCCAACAGCTTGGGTGAGCGTCCGGAGCAGCGCGTTCCGATGAGCCGCCTGCGTGCCCGCGTGGCCGAGCGCCTGCTGCAATCGCAAGCCACCAACGCCATCCTCACCACCTTCAACGAAGTCAACATGGCCCCGGTCATGGAGATGCGCAAGAAGTTCCAGGAGAAGTTCGAGAAGGAACACGGCGTCAAGCTGGGCTTCATGAGCTTCTTCGTCAAGGCCGCGGTGCACGCGCTCAAGAAGTACCCGGTGCTCAACGCTTCTGTCGATGGCAACGACATCGTCTACCACGGCTACTTCGACATCGGCGTGGCCGTCGGCTCTCCCCGTGGCCTGGTGGTGCCGGTGTTGCGCAACGTCGACCAGATGACCTTCGCCGAGATCGAAAAGAAGATCGCCGAGTTCGGGGTCAAGGCCCGCGACGGCAAGCTGGGCATCGAAGAGATGACCGGCGGCACCTTCTCCATCTCCAACGGTGGCGTGTTCGGCTCGATGCTCTCGACCCCGATCATCAACCCGCCGCAGTCGGCCATCCTGGGCGTGCACGCCACCAAGGACCGCGCCGTGGTGGAAAACGGCCAGATCGTCATCCGCCCGATCAACTACCTGGCGATGTCTTACGACCACCGCATCATCGACGGCCGCGAAGCCGTGCTGGGCCTGGTCGCCATGAAGGAAGCGCTGGAAGACCCGGCGCGCCTGCTGTTCGACATCTGACGAGTTTTGCGACCGGGCGATCCTCACGAGGGGTCGCTCGGGTCTGCATTCGATCACAGGAGTCCACACCATGTCCCTGGCCGACGAACTCGACAAACTGGCTTCGCTGCACGAGCGAGGCGTGATCACCGCTGAAGAATTTCAGCGGCTGAAGTCCCGCGTGGTGGACGGATCTTCTTCTGTCGAAGGCGCGTCAGGGGTGGTCGATTCGACCATGCGCCGCTCGCTCGACGATCGCTGGATCGGTGGCGTTTGCGCAGGCCTGGCCCGCATGATGGGTGTGGAAACCTGGATCGTTCGACTCGCCGTCACCCTTTTGACCTTTTTCTGGGGCACCGGGCTCGTCATCTACGTCCTGTTGTGGGTGTTCGTCCCACCTGAGGGCGCTGAGCCAGCCTGATTGCCCGACCAACCGACCGCCACCGAGCCCGACAGGGCTTCTGCCGCACGGAAAGACCCAACCATGTCCCAACAACAATTCGACGTCATCGTCATCGGCGCCGGCCCTGGTGGCTACATCGCCGCCATCCGCGCGGCCCAGCTCGGCTTCAAGGTGGCCTGCATCGACGAGTGGAAAAACGCCAAGGGCGGTCCCGCACCGGGTGGCACTTGCACCAACGTCGGCTGCATCCCGTCCAAGGCCTTGCTGCAATCGTCCGAACATTACGAGCACGCTGCGCACCACTTCGCGGACCACGGCATCACCGTGGATGGCCTGTCCATCGACGTGGCCAAGATGATCGGCCGCAAGGACACCGTCGTGAAGCAGAACAACGACGGCATCCTCTACCTGTTCAAGAAGAACAAGGTCAGCTTCTTCCACGGCCGCGGCTCCTTCGTGAAGGCCGCCGATGGCCTGTATGAAGTGGCTGTCACGGGCGACAAGCCCGAGAACCTGCTGGCCAAGCACGTGGTCATCGCCACGGGCTCGAATGCGCGCCAGCTGCCTGGTGCGGCCTTCGACGAAAAGCTCATCCTCTCCAACGACGGCGCGCTGGCCATCGGCGAGGCGCCCAAGAAGCTGGGCGTGATCGGCTCCGGCGTGATCGGCCTGGAGATGGGCTCGGTCTGGCGCCGCCTGGGCGCGGAAGTCACCGTGCTCGAAGCCCTGCCGACCTTCCTGGGTGCAGTGGACGAGCAGGTGGCCAAGGAAGCCCAGAAGCTCTTCACCAAGCAGGGCCTCAAGCTGCAACTTGGCGTGAAGATCGGCGAGGTCAAGGCCGGCAAGAAGGGCGTGACGGTGGCCTACACCGACGCCGCTGGTGCAGAGCAAAAACTGGAATGCGACAAGCTGATCGTCTCGATCGGCCGCGTGCCCAACACCAATGGCCTGAACGCCGAGGGCGTGGGCCTGCAACTCGATGAGCGCGGTGCCATCGTGGTCAACGACGACTGCCAGACCAACCTGCCCAACGTGTGGGCGGTGGGTGACGTGGTGCGTGGCCCGATGCTGGCGCACAAGGCAGAAGAAGAGGGCGTGGCCGTGGCCGAGCGAATCGCTGGTCAGCATGGCCACGTCGACTTCAACATCATTCCCTGGGTGATCTACACCAGCCCGGAGATAGCCTGGGTCGGCAAAACCGAACAGGCGCTGAAAGCGGAGGGCCGGCCCTACAAGGCCGGTTCCTTCCCCTTCATTGCGAACGGCCGTGCCCGTGCGCTGGGCGATACCAATGGCTTCGTGAAGTTCCTGGCCGATGCCCAGACCGACGAGATCCTCGGCGTGCACATCATCGGCCCGTACGCCAGTGAGCTGATCTCCGAGGCCGTGGTGGCCATGGCCTTCAAGGCCAGCGCCGAAGACATCGCGCGCATCTGCCACGCTCACCCCAGCCTGAGCGAGGCCACCAAGGAGGCCGCGCTTGCGGTGGACAAGCGCACCTTAAACTTCTGAACTTGTTCCTGTCAGAACGGAAAGGGGCGGCTTGGCTGCCCCTTTTGTTTTGTTTCGCCCCAACCCTGGTCAAAGCCGCTTCACCATGCCCGCCTACAAGCAATCCGTCACCCAACTCTACGAGCAGAGCCTGGCCGAGCGGGGCTACAAGGCCGATGAGGCCCAGCTGCAAGGCATCGCGGCACTGCAGCGCTGCCAGGACGAGTGGGCCAACTACAAGGCCAAGCGCAGCAATGCGCTGACCAAGATGCTGCGCTACCCGGAGCTGCCTCGCGGCGTCTACATGTACGGCGGGGTGGGGCGGGGCAAGAGCTTCATCATGGACTGCTTCTTCAACGCCGTGCCGTTGGAGCGCAAGACCCGCCTGCACTTTCACGAGTTCATGCGAGAGGTGCACCGTCAGTTGCACGAACTCAAGGGGCAGCAGGATCCGTTGGAGGTGCTGGCCAAGCGCATGTCGCGCAAGCACCGCCTGATCTGTTTCGACGAGTTCCACGTGGCCGACGTGACCGATGCCATGATCTTGTACAAATTGCTGGACGCGATGTTCCGCAACCGCATGAGCATCGTCACCACGTCGAACTTCCATCCGGATGGGCTCTACCCCAACGGACTGCACCGCGATCGCATCCTGCCGGCCATCGAGCTGCTCAAACAGCAGTTGCAGGTGGTCAACGTGGATGCTGGCAACGACTATCGCCGTCGCGCGCTCGAAAACGCCAACCTGTACCTGCAGCCGCTCAACGAGGCGAATGAAGCCGAGATGCACCGCATGTTCGGACAGTTGGCTGAAACGGCCGACGAGGACCCGGAGCTGAACATCGAGCACCGCGTGCTCAAGGCTCGCCGCAAGGCAGGGGGGGTGGTCTGGTTCGACTTCAACACGCTGTGCGGTGGTCCGCGCTCGCAGAACGACTACCTGGAGCTGGCCTCGCGTTTTCACACGGTGATGCTGAGCCACGTGCCGCACATGCCGGTGAGGATGGCTTCCGAAGCGCGCCGCTTCACCTGGCTGGTGGACGTGCTCTACGACCGCAAATGCAAGCTGGTGATCTCGGCGGAGGTGCCGCCCGAGCAGCTGTACACGGAAGGCCCGCTGTCGCACGAGTTCCCGCGCACGGTGTCACGGCTCAACGAGATGCAGTCCAAGGAGTACCTCAGCGAAGAGCGCCGCATCGTCGACACCTCGCTGACCTGAGTCCGCCGGACAGCCGGCGGGCTTGCTGGCGCCGCAACGTCAGACCAGCGCTTCGACCCTGACGAGTGCGAGCGAGAGGTTGTCGCCCCCGGCGCGAGCGCGATAGCGAGCCTTGCCAACCAGCATCTCTGCGGCTTCACGCGGAGGCAGGGTGTGCACGATGGCGCCCAGCTCCTTGGGCGTGAAGTAGTGCCACAGGCCGTCAGAGCAGGCCAACAGCGTGTCGCCGATTTCAAGTCGCGTGACGGTGCGAACGGCCAAGGGCGGATCGGCCTGACTGCCCAGGCAGCCCGTCAGCAGGTTGGCTTGCGGGTGCACGTTGGCTTCGTCTTCGGTGAGGTGTCCTTCGTTGACCAGGCGTTGCACGTAGGAGTGGTCCTCGGTGCGGGTGATCATTTCCGGGCCATGAAAATGGTAGATGCGGGTGTCGCCCGCATGACCGACGCAGGCGCTCATGTCCGGGTTGATCAGGAAGGCGCCGACCGTGCTGTGTGGCTCTTCCTCGAAGGCCAGCGCGGTGAGCTTGATCATCAGGTGGGCCTCTTGAACCAACTGAGTCATGAGCGATTCGCTCGACTCCATGCCTGGCTCGTAGCGCTCGAACACCTGCCGCGCGGTGAGGATGACCTGGTCGGCGGCCTTGCGCCCCCCACTTTTGCCTCCCATGCCATCGGCGACCACGGCCATCAGGCAGCCGGGCACGCGCGGGTGCGGCATGACTTCCACCTGGTCTTGTTGGTAGGGGCGGTCTCCGCGGTGCAGGCCGGTCGCGGCCACAAGGCGAAAACTCGAAGGCACTGTGATCATCTGAAAACTATAATCGGGAAACGGGGAGACCCTGTTCCCCGATCACAGGGGATTCAACCGATGACGGGTTGCAGCATGACGACCCCTGGCGCCCAAGATGACCGAGAACCTCCATTCCCCCCATCGACAGTTGATCGAACTGCGGATGGAGCACGCCGACCTGGACAACCTGATCGACCGCGCCGCCGAGCAAAGCCCCACGGATGAGTTGTCCCTGCGGCGCCTGAAAAAACGGCGGCTTTTGCTGCGCGATCAGATCGCGCGCCTGGAGTTGCTGCTCGACCCGAAAGAGCCAGCCTGAGCGGTGCCTGGGCTCAGGCCAGCGCCGCCAGCAACTCGGTTTCGATGGCGAGTTGTCGCTTGTCTTGACGCAAGGCGTCACCGGTGACGAGGAAGGTGTCTTCCACGCGCTCACCCAGGGTGCTGACCTTGGCCAGTTGAACGTTCACCCCGTGGTGGGCCAGCGTTCGGGCGATCACGTACAACAGACCGGAGCGGTCCGATGCGGACACTGTGAGCAGCCAGCGCTGAGCGCGCTCGTCAGGCCGCAGGCTCACGCGTGGCGGGATCGGGAAAGAGCGCACGCGGCGTGACTGACGCCCACGGGCAGGGTCGTGCAGGGGCTTGTCGGAGGCCACGGCTTCGGCCAGTTGCGTTTCGACCAACGCGATCATGTCGCGGTAGTGCACGCCTTCGAAGCGCAAGGGGTCGGAGGCCAGGATCTGGAAGGTGTCCAGCGCGTAACCCGTGCCCGAGGTGTGGATGCGCGCGTCCTGGATGCTGAAGGCGGCGCGGTCGAAATAGCCGCAGATGCGGGCAAACAGGTCGGGGCGATCGGGCGCGTAGACCAGCACCTGCAGGCCTTCACCGATGGACGACAGCCTGGCGGCCACGATGGGCTTGGGCGTGTCGACGTGGCGCCAGAGCATGCGCGTGTGCCAGGCGATGTCGGCGGCGTCGTGGCGGGCGAAGTAGCTGATGTCCAGCGTGCGCCAGAGCTGGTCTTCGATGCCGGGTGGCAGGTAGTACAGCTGAAGCGTCTGGCGGGCCTGCTGCTTGCGCGACTCGATTTCGGCGTCCATGTGTGGGCGAGACCCGCCCAACGCGCGCAACGCCAGCTTGTAGAGGTCCTCGAGGAGCTTGCCCTTCCAGGCGTTCCAGACCTTGGGGCTGGTGCCGCGGATGTCGGCCACGGTGAGCAGGTACAGGGCCGTGAGGGTGCGTTCATTGCCGACTCGGCGCGCAAAGGCCTGGATGACGTCCGGATCGGACAGGTCTTCCTTCTGGGCCACGCGCGACATGGTCAGGTGCTCGCCGACCAGGAATTCGATGAGCTTGGCGTCTTCACCGGCGATGCCGTGGTCTTTGCAAAAGCGCCGCACCTCGACGGCACCGAGCTCGGAGTGATCGCCACCACGGCCCTTGGCCACGTCGTGAAAGAGCGCGGCGATGTAGAGCAGCCAGGGCTTGTCGAACTGCGAAGCCAGTTGCGTGCAGAACGGGTACTCGTGGGCGTGCTCGGGGATGAAGAAGCGGCGCACGTTGCGCACGACCATGAGGATGTGCTGGTCCACGGTGTAGACGTGGAAGAGGTCGTGCTGCATCTGCCCGACGATGCGGCGGAACACCCAGAGGTAGCGCCCCAGCACCGAGGTCTGGTTGAGCAGGCGCATGACGCGGGTCTGGCCCTGCTGCTCTTGCAGGATCGCCATGAAGGTGGCGTGGTTCACTGGGTCGCGCCGGAAGGACGCATCCATCACGCCGCGTGCGTTGTAGAGCGCGCGCAGGGTGCGGGCCGACAGGCCTTTCAGGGTGCCTTCTTGCTGCAGGGTCAGGAAGGTGGTGAGGATGGCGTGTCGGTCGCGCTGGTAGAGGTCGTCGCTGGCGACTTCGAGGTAGCCGCCGCGGTCAAGGAAGCGCTCGTTGATGACGCGCATGGGCGCATCGGTCGAGCCATGCACGCGCTCCTCGATGTTGAGGATGAGGATCTGGTTGAGCTGGGTGACGGCCTTGGCCGCCCAGTAGTAGCGCCGCATCAGCGCCTCGGAAGCGCGCAGTGCCGGCGTGTTGACGTAGCCGAAGCTCTCGGCGATGGTGGTTTGCAGGTCGAAGACCAGGCGGTCTTCGCGGCGCCCGGCCACCTGGTGCAGGCGGCAGCGGATGAGCTTGAGCAGGCCTTCGTTGCGCTGGAGCTGGCGGGCTTCGAAGGGCGTGAGCAGGCCGTTGCGGGCGAGGTCATGCCAGTTGCGGCCCAGCCGAGCGGCCAGGGCCAGCCACAGCACCACCTGCAGGTCGCGCAGGCCGCCGGGGCTTTCCTTGCAGTTGGGCTCGAGCGCGTAGGGTGTGTCTTCGTGCTTGGTGTGGCGCTGCCGCATCTCCAGCATCTTGGCCGTGATGAAGGCGTGCACGTCGAGGTGCTCGTAGGTGGCTTGTTCGAGCGCTTCGAAACGGGCCCGGGAGCCGCACAGGAAGCGGGCTTCGAGCAGGGAGGTCTGGACCGTGACGTCGCGCTGAGCCTCTTCGGCACATTCTTCGACGGTGCGCACGCTCGAGCCGATCTCCAGGCCGATGTCCCAGCAGGCGCTGATGAAGCCTTCGACGCTGGGCGCCAGGCTTTCGTCGCCCGCCACCGAGGGAGACAGCGGCATCAGCAGCAGGACGTCGATGTCGGAGTGCGGGAAGAGCTCGCCCCGACCATAGCCCCCCACGGCGACCAGTGTGGCCCCCTTGGGCATGGCGTGGGCCTCCCACAGCGTCTGCAGCACGCGATCGACCAGGCGAGAGAGCTGGGTGAGCAGGCGCGTGGCCGACGAGGTGGTCGGGCGGCTGTCCTGGAACCGCTGCAACAGCGCGGCCTTGTCTGCGCGAAACTGCGTGCGCAGGGCGGGGACGTCAACGGTCATTGGCGGGCTGGCGTGGGTTCAGGCGGGCTGGGTGGCTTGCTGCACGAAGGACGGGGCCTCGGGGCTGCCGGCCGACAAGGTCAGCACTTCGTAGCCGGTTTCGGTGACGAGCACGGTGTGCTCCCATTGGGCCGACAGCGAGCGGTCCTTGGTGACGATGGTCCAGCCGTCGTAGGGCTGGCCGCCCTTGCGGCCTTCCTTGATCTCGCGCTTGCCCAGGTTGATCATGGGCTCGATGGTGAAGATCAGGCCGGGCACCAGCTCGATGCCGGTGCCGGGGCGACCGTAGTGCAGCACCTGCGGATCTTCGTGGAAACGCTGGCCGATGCCGTGGCCGCAGTACTCGCGCACCACCGAGTAGCCGGCGTTTTCGGCGAAGGTCTGGATGGCGTGGCCGATGTCGCCCAGGCGCGCGCCCGGCTTGACCTTGACGATGCCTTTCCACATGGCTTCGAAGGTGATGCGGCACAGGCGGTCGGCAGCGATCGCAGGCTTGCCGATCAGGAACATGCGGCTGTTGTCGCCGTACCAGCCGTCCTTGATGACGGTGACGTCGATGTTGACGATGTCGCCCGACTTCAGCGGCGTGTCGTTCGGGATGCCGTGGCAGACCACGTCGTTGACCGAGGTGCACAACGAGGCGGGGTAGGGGATGTGACCGGGCGGCTGGTAGTTCAGCGTGGCGGACGTCGTGCCCTGGACGTTGACCATGTAGTCGTGCGCCAGGCGATCGATTTCCTTGGTGGTGATGCCGGGCTGGATGAGGGGCGTCAGGTAGTCCAGGACCTCCGAGGCGAGTCGGCAGGCCACGCGCATGGCGTCGATCTCGGCGCCGGATTTGATCGTGATGCTCATGGGGCTGGATTATCCGTAATAAGTGCGCGGCTCAACGTCGGCAGGGAGATGCTGGAGCGAACAACTCGCGGGTTTTGTCTGCCGGCCCCGGTAAAATGCGCGTTTTTCCCGACGCAGGCCTGCTTTGGGCCCCTCGCCGTGACCGAACGCACCTCCTCCGCGATGTCCACCCTGATGCACTTCGAGGGCGGCAACGCCCTGGCTCCCCACCAAGCCCAAGCCCTGCTGCCCAAGCTCCAGGCCATCAACCCGCGGATCAGCGGCGTTCACGCTCGTTTCGTGCACTGGGTGGCGCTGGAGCAACCGCTGACCGCTGCGGAGCAGGACCGGCTCGCCGCCCTGCTGACCTATGGGCCGTCCTACGCGGGGCCGATGGACGGTGACCTCATCGTGGTCGCGCCGCGCCTGGGCACGGTCTCGCCCTGGGCGTCGAAGGCCACGGACATCGCCCACAACTGCGGCCTGGCGATCCGGCGTGTCGAGCGCGTCACCGAGTTCCGGCTGATGGTCAAGGCCGGGGTCATCGGGGCCCTGATGGGCGGCGCCAAACCGCTGGCCCCGCAAGACCTGCAAGCCGTCGCGGCGCTGCTGCACGACCGCATGACCGAAAGCGTGCTGACCAGCCGCGACGAAGCCCGCCACCTGTTCGACGAAAAGCAGGGCACCCCCATGGCCCACGTCGATGTGCTGGGCCGCGGTCGCGCCGCGCTCGAAGCGGCCAACACCGAGTTCGGCCTGGCCTTGTCGGACGATGAAATCGACTACCTGGTCAACGCCTTCACGGGCCTGAAGCGCAACCCGACCGACGTCGAGCTGACGATGTTCGCGCAGGCCAACTCCGAGCACTGCCGCCACAAGATCTTCAACGCCAAGTTCACCATCGACGGCCAGGAGCAGGACCTGTCGATGTTTGGCATGATCCGCAACACCGAAAAGCTCAGCCCGCAGCACACGGTGGTGGCTTACTCGGACAACGCCTCGGTGATGGAAGGCCATCAGATCGAGCGCTGGATGCCGGCTGGCTTCACCAACGCCCCGCAGTACCAGGCCCGCGAAGAGCTGGCCCACGTGCTGATGAAGGTCGAGACCCACAACCACCCGACGGCGATTTCGCCCTTCCCGGGTGCCTCGACCGGTGCCGGTGGCGAGATCCGCGACGAAGGCGCCACGGGCCGTGGCTCGCGCCCCAAGTCGGGCCTGACGGGCTTCTCGGTCTCGAACCTGCACCTGCCCGGCACCAACGAGCCCTGGGAGCAAAACCCCGTCGGCAAGCCCGAGCACATCGCCAGCCCGCTGCAGATCATGATCGAAGGCCCCCTGGGTGGTGCCGCGTTCAACAACGAGTTCGGCCGTGCCAACCTGGGCGGCTACTTCCGAGTGTTCGATCAGCAGGTGGGTGAAGGCGCTGGCGCCATCCGCCGGGGCTACCACAAGCCCATCATGATCGCCGGCGGCATCGGCACCATCAGCGCCGAGCAGACCAAGAAGATCGTCTTTGGCGCGGGCACGCTGCTGATCCAGCTGGGCGGCCCGGGCATGCGCATCGGCATGGCCGGTGCGGCCGCGTCGTCGATGGCGGCGGGCACCAACTCTGCTGCGCTCGACTTCGATTCGGTGCAGCGTGGCAACCCGGAAATCGAGCGCCGCGCGCAAGAGGTCATCAACCACTGCTGGGGCCTGGGCGCCAACAACCCCATCCTGGCCATCCACGACGTGGGCGCGGGCGGCATCTCCAACGCCTTCCCCGAGCTGGTGGATGGCGCGGGCAAGGGCGCTCGCTTTGACCTGAGCAAGGTGCCGCTGGAAGAGTCGGGCATGGCCCCGAAAGAAATCTGGTGCAACGAGAGCCAGGAGCGCTACGTCCTGGCCATCGCGCCCGAGAGCCTGCCCATCTTCACCGCCATGTGCGAGCGCGAGCGCTGCCCGTTTGGCGTCATCGGCACGGCGACCGAAGCGCTGGAGCTGGTGCTCGAAGACACCACGAAGCCCGGTGCCGACAAGCCGGTGGACATGCCCATGGAAGTGCTGCTGGGCAAGCCCCCGAAGATGCACCGCGACGTGGAGCGCGTGCAGTGGGATGGCGGCAAGCTGGACCTGACGGGCGTGCAGCTCGACAAGGTGGCCCTCGACGTGCTGCGTCACCCCACGGTGGCCAGCAAGCGCTTTTTGATCACCATTGGCGACCGCACCGTGGGTGGCCTCAACAGCCGGGACCAGATGGTCGGCCCTTGGCAGGTGCCGGTGGCCGACGTGGCCGTGACCCTGGCCGATTTCAAGGGCTTTGCCGGTGAAGCCATGGCCATGGGCGAGCGCACGCCGCTGGCCTCGGTCAACGCGCCCGCCTCGGGCCGCATGGCCGTGGGTGAAGCCATCACCAACCTGCTGGCCGCCCCCATCGAGCTGCCACGCGTGAAGCTGTCGGCCAACTGGATGGCTGCCTGTGGTGAGAAAGGTGAAGACGCCGCGCTGTACGACACGGTCAAGGCCGTGGGCATGGAGCTGTGCCCTGCACTGGGCATCTCCATCCCCGTGGGCAAGGACTCGCTGTCGATGCGCACGAAGTGGTCCGACAACGGTGTCACCAAGCAGGTGACGGCGCCGGTGTCGCTGATCGTCACGTCGTTTGCGTCGATCTCCGATGTGCGCGGCACGCTGACGCCTCAACTGATCACCACCGAGAACGGCCAGGCTCTGGACACCAGCCTGATCCTGGTCGACCTGGGCCAGGGCAAGAAGCGCATGGGCGGCTCGATGCTGGCCCAGGTGCTGGGCCAGTTCGGCAACGAGGTGCCCGATGTCGACTCGCCTGCGCTGCTCAAGGCCACGGTCGAAGCGGTGAATGCGTTGCGCGCCCAAGGCAAGCTGCTGGCCTACCACGACCGTGGCGACGGCGGCCTGTGGGCAACGGTGTGCGAGATGGCCTTCGCTGGCCACACGGGCGTGTCCATCAACGTGGACATGCTGGTGACCGAAGGCGACGGCATCAACGACAGCCGAGCCGACACCGGCGACTCGAAGAACTGGGCAGGTCAGGTGAGCGAGCGCCGCAACGAGCTGACGCTCAAGGCCCTGTTCAACGAAGAGCTGGGCGTGGTGCTGCAGGTCCGCACCGCCGACCGCGACGCCGTGATGCAGACCCTGCGCGAGCACGGGCTGAGCCAGCACAGCCACGTCATCGGCAAGCCCAACACCAAGGCTGAAGTGCAGGTCTGGCGCGACGCCAAGGACATCTTCAAGGCACCGCTTCAGCAACTGCACCAGAGCTGGGACGAGGTGAGCTGGCGCATCGCCCAGCTGCGCGACAACCCCGCCTGCGCCGACAGCGAACACGCCGCCATCGGCGATGCCGCCAACACCGGCCTGCACGTGTCGCTGAGCTTCGACCCGCTGCAAGACGTGGCTGCGCCCTTCATCAACAAGGCGCGCCCGAAGGTCGCCATCCTTCGCGAGCAGGGCGTGAACTCGCACGTGGAAATGGCCTACGCCATGCACCTGGGCGGCTTCGACACCTTCGACGTGCACATGAGCGACCTGATCGCTGGCCGCGCCCGACTGGATCAGTTCCAGGGCTTCGTGGCCTGCGGCGGCTTCAGCTACGGTGACACCCTGGGTGCTGGCGAAGGCTGGGCCCGCTCGGTGCTGTTCAACCCTCAACTGGCCGAGCAGTTCGCAGCCTTCATGAAGCGTGGCGACACCTTCGGCCTGGGCGTGTGCAACGGTTGTCAGATGCTGGCGGCGCTCAGCCCGATCATCCCGGGTGCCGAGCACTGGCCGAAGTTCACCACCAACCAGAGCACGCGCTTCGAGGCGCGCCTGAGCCAGGTCGAGGTGCTGGAGAGCCCCTCCATCTTCTTCGAAGGCATGGCCGGCAGCCGCATGCCGATCGCCGTGTCACACGGTGAGGGCTTCGCCAATTTCTCGCAGCGTGGCGACGCGGCCAAGGTGCACCGCGCGGTGCGCTTTGTGGACCACACCGGCGCGCCCTCCGAGGTCTACCCTTTCAACCCGAACGGCTCGCCCGAAGGCCTGACCGGCGTGACCACGCCCGACGGCCGTTTCACGGCCATGATGCCTCACCCCGAGCGCGTCTTCCGCAACATCCAGATGAGCTGGACCAGCGGTGACCGGAGCGCGCCGAGCCCTTGGCTGCGCATGTTCCGCAACGCGCGCAAGTGGGTGGGTTGACGTTGGCGTGAGCGCCAGCCGACACGGGGTGTGTCGGCGCTGAAGCCAAACAAGGGGGCGCTCCAGGGCGCCCCTTTTTTCATGCCCGTGCCGACGGCTCAAACGAAGCCGTCTGGCAATGCGCAGGCTGCTCAGGCCGCGATGGTGCGCGCGGTGAGCGATTGACCGTTGCTCACGAGCTCGAGCAGGCGATCGATGTTGGGGTGCTTGCCGGGGTTGGCCTGGGCATCCGCCGTGTGCTCGGCATAGAGTTGCAGCGCTTCCTGGGCGGCGGCTGTGTTGATGGCGCCGTGCTTGGCGGCCAGGGCGGCGTAAACCTTCAGCGAGCCCGCCTGACCGGGCTTGTTCTCGATGCGGGCGACCACGGTGCCGGCGGCATCAAGCAACTCGATGGCGGCCAGGTGTGCGGCGGAGGGGAGGGCGTTGAGGTTGTCGGCGAATGCCATGAGCGGGCTCCTTCTGATAGGGGCCGCATTGTGCCGCAGCCTGCGCTCAACTACCGAGCCGGGGTGGGCTGTGCGGCCTCGGCCAACCGGGCGACCGAGTTGGTCAGCGCCGACCTCCCGGCCATGACTTCTGCCCACTCGACGACGGCCAGCGTGCCGTCCGCGTGCTCGACCAGGGCCGTGAGGCTTTCCACCCAGTCTCCATCGTTGCAGTACAAGATGCCCTCGACGTCGCGCATCTCGGCATGGTGAATGTGCCCGCACACCAGGCCATCGACGCCGCGTTTGCGGGCCTCGCGCGCCAGGGCGGCCTCGAAATCGCCCACGTAGCTGACCGCGCGCTTGACCTTGAGCTTGAGGTACTTGGACAGCGACCAGTAGGGCAGCCCCGCGCGGGCCCGCCAGGAGTTCAGGTGCCGGTTGAGCTTGAGCGTGAGCTCGTAGAGCGAATCGCCCAGCAAGGCCAGCCAGCGAGCACACTGGATCACGCCGTCGTACAAGTCACCGTGGGTGACCCAGAGCTGGCGCCCATCGGCGGTGGTGTGGACCCACTCTTCGGCGACCTCGATGCCGCCGAAAGAGTGCTCCAGGAACTTGCGCGCGAACTCGTCGTGGTTGCCCGGCACATAGATCACGCGCGTGCCTTTGCGCGCCTTGCGCAGGAGCTTTTGCACCACATCGTTGTGGGCCTGTGGCCAGTACCAGCTGCGGCGCAGTTGCCAGCCATCGATGATGTCTCCCACGAGGTAGAGGGTGTCGCACTCCACGCGCTTGAGGAAGTCGAGCAAGGCCTCTGCCTGGCAGCCGGGGGTGCCCAGGTGCACGTCGGAGATCCAGACCGTGCGCACCCTGAACGACTCACCCGCTGGTTCGCGCTCGTTCGCCGGCAAGTGCCCGACGCCGCTCGTTTGTGAGGAGGCGGAGGACAAGGCGCGCAGCAAGGGAGCTTGAATCCAACGGTGCATGGGCCGGATCGTGATCCGCCCATGTGACAGCCGCGCGACGGCGGCGTGAAGGTTGTGCCCGTCGCGCGCGGGTCGTCAGACCGAACGCCCGGGCAGGTCCTTGGCGTCTTCCGATGCAGGCTGTGCCTCGGTTTCCGCGTCGCCTTGAGATGGCTCCATCGTCATCTCCTCTTGAACCTCTTCCTCCAGCTCGGACTCTTGCACGTCCTCCGGCTCGGTGCTTTCGTGCTTGGCAGCCATCACAGGCGGGACGCGGTCTTCCAGCAAGGCCAGGATCACCGTGTCGGCAAGCGCCAGCATGCCTTGCACCGCACTGGCATCGGTGAGCCGGTCGAGCACCTTGAGCTGCCCCTTTTCATATTGGAAGGAGGAGTCGATGCCATCCTGGTTGACGCGGGCCCAGCCCAGGGCCCCGGCCATCTGGCGCAACTCTGGCGAGGCCAGGTCGCCCTTGAGTTGCAAGCGCCCGGACGAGGTGAGCAGCTCCGCCATCTGGATGCTGCCGCTTTGCTGCGCGGGCTTGAGCGCGAGGGTGAAGTCGCCATCGAGGGCACCACTGGCGCTTTCTCCTTTGAGCTTGTCGATCTGCAAGCTCATGCCCTGGCTGAGCAGCGTCCTGAGGGCGTCCCTCATCAGCTGGCGCTCTGCCTGGGTCATGCGCTGGACACCGCAGGACTGGCTGAACAAGCGGGTGAGCTTTTCGACGCTGTCGGCATGAAGGCCGCGCATGCCGACGTCGAACGCCAGGTGCTTGACCTCCTGCTTGCCCGCCTGCAGTCGATCAACGTGGTTGCGCAGCACCGAATCGAGCCGCCCCTCCTTTTCTCGCGTGCTGGACTCGATGCTCAGGCCTTCGAGCGTGACATCGCGCGTGCTGACGCTTTGCACCCTGAACGCGGCATCGCCCGTGCCCCGCTGCCAGTTGTCGAGGTCGAAGTTGAACGCCATGCCCTGGACGCGGGTCACGAAGTCGGCGCTGCGCAGTTGCGCGTCGCTGATGTGCCAGGCGAAGGCGACCCGCTTGTCACCGATGGTCAGCGCACCGCGAGAAGGGCTGGCTTCGATGGAGCCACCGCCTTGAGCAAAGGACATGGCGGGCAGGCCGAGGTCGGACTGGACCTGGCGGGACCAGGTGACATGCCCTTGACCGGACAGCGCGTCTTCGGCGCCAAACAAGGCCTTGAAGGCCGCTGCCGCCTCACCTTGTGGCTTGAGCTTCCAGCCGAAGGAGTTGATCCCGCCAAAGCTGGGCAGGTGGCTGACCTGGTAGACCACCTGAACCACCGTGCCTGCCTGGGCATCGGCGTCCTCGCTGCAGCGAGAGCGCATGACCAGCTCCGCCGTGCCGCTGGAGGACAGGAACCCCGCCTCGTGACGCAGGTTGCGCAGCTGGATGTCGCTTTGTTGAACGGGGGCCTCGGCCCAGGCGTGCAAGCGCTCGTTCACCTGCCGTGACGTCCACCAGGGCAGCACCAGGATGGCCCCCAGGCCCAGCACCCCGAAGGTCGCAGCCAGCTTGTGTGTCGTCTTCATCGCGGTCCTCCGTCTTCAACCTGAGAGGGGCTCAGGTTAGGAGTTCGGGACACCAGGGGCATCGCGCACTCAGGCGCTGGCAGGGCGGGTTCGGTAGAACTCGATGGGCGAGGCCGGCAGCTGGTTGAGCACCGATTTCTTCATCTTGCCGACCACGTGCATCTCGCAGGGCTTGCAATCAAAGCGCAGGGTGAGTTTTTCCTTGCCGTTGATGAGCTGCAGCGGTTCGGCCTTCACCTGGCCCTGCACGCCTTGCACGCCCTTGGCCTGCTTGGGGCACAGGCTCAGCGAGAAGCGCACGCAGTGTTTGGTGATCATCAGGCTGACCTCGCCAAGTTCCTCGTGGCTTTCGTAAGCGGGCTCGATGACCTTGACGCCGTGCTTGGCGTAGAAGTCGCGCGCCTTGTGGTTGTAGACGTTGGCCAGGTAGCTCAGCGAGTCCTCGGGGTAGGGCACAGGCGGCTGCACCGCTGCGGCGCGTTCCAGACGCGGTCGCACCGCTTCGCGAGCGGCTTCCAACGCGGCCACCGCGTCGCGGCGCAAGGCGTTGAGCGCCGAGGCCGGCACGAACCAGGGCTGGCTCAGCTTCAGGCCAACATCGTGCGGCTGGAAGATCGTGTTGCCCAGCTTGCCGATCTGCTCGCGCAGCGTGGCTTCGGCGCGCGTGGCGTCTTGCGGGGCCTGCTTGTCGCACACCACGCTGGCCGAGCCCACGCAGCCGTCGTCGTCCGAGAGCTGCAGAGCCAGGCCATCGGCCGTCTCGCTCAGCTCGGCCCACAGGCCAATGCGGCGATCGGACGACTTCTTGCTGAGTTGGTGCTCCCAGCTGCGGTCGCGGTTGCGGTTGATGGCCACACCGGACTGCAGGTCCTTGAGCGTTTCGATCGCCTCGTTGGGGAACACGCGCCACAGCCGGCCCGACTTGCCCACGGGTTCGGCCGTGTTGACCTGCACCCCGACGATGTCCTTGGTCAGCGTCAGGTAGTTCAGGCCGTCGCCGTTGTGGATGCCGCCGGCTTCTTTCACGGCCTCGTCGTCGATCGCCACGTCGAACCACTTGTCACCCACCTTGGCCACCTCGCCCACCGGCAGGCCCAGGTGCTTGGGCGACTCGAAGGCGCCGATGTCTTCCTTGCGGCCGTTGACGAAGTAGTCGGTGCTGCCTCGGTTGAAGTTGCGCTCCGGCTCGGGCTGGAAGTAGAAGGTGCATTCGCCCGACGACGAGCGCGCCAGCTCGGGCCGCTGCTCCAGGATCTCGTCGAGCAGCAGGCGGTAGTGGGCGGTGATGTTCTTGACGTAGCCCATGTCCTTGTAGCGACCTTCGATCTTGAAGGAGCGCACGCCCGCGTCAATCAGGGCGTTGAGGTTGGCGCTCTGGTCGTTGTCCTTCATGGACAGCACGTGCTGCTCGAAGGCCACGACCTGGCCGCTGCCGTCGAGCACGTTGTAGGGCAGGCGGCAGGCTTGCGAGCAGTCGCCCCGGTTGGCGCTGCGCCCCGTGTGCGCATGGCTGATGAAGCACTGGCCACTGTAGGCCACGCACAGCGCGCCGTGGATGAAGAACTCGATGGTGGCGTGCGTGGCGTCAGAGATCGCCTTGATCTGCTGCAGCGTGAGCTCGCGCGCCAGCACGATCTGGCTGAAGCCGGCGTCCTGCAGGAACTTGGCTTTCTCGACCGTGCGGATGTCGGTCTGCGTGCTCGCGTGCAGCTGGATGGGCGGCAAATCGAGCTCGAGCAGGCCCATGTCCTGCACGATGAGGGCGTCGACGCCCGCGTCGTGCAGCTCCCAGATCAGCTTGCGCGCACCCTCGAGCTCGTCGTCGCGCAGGATGGTGTTGATCGTGGTGAAGACCTTGGCGTGGTAGCGGTGCGCGTGTTTCACCAGCCGCGCGATGTCGCCGACCTCGTTGCTGGCGTTGCTGCGCGCGCCGAACGAAGGCCCGCCGATGTAGATGGCGTCAGCGCCGTGGTTGACGGCTTCGATGCCGATGTCGGCCGTGCGCGCGGGAGAGAGCAATTCGATCTGGTGAGCGGGCAGGGACATGGCTGGCGGGGGGAGGTGAAGCAAAGAAAGAGCGGCAAAGGCGAGGCCCTGGCTGCGAACCAGCCGGAGGGATCCGGCGTGGGCCAGGGGCGACGCTGTGGGGCGGGGGAGGGCCGATACTATCGCGATGGCACGCAAAAAAGGCAAATCCGGGGAACAAGCCCCTGCGGCGGCGGCAGGGATCGAGGCTTCGCCAGCCAACCTGTCCCCCGCATCGGGGCAACGCTTCGACCACGTCGACGCCCTGCGCGGGCTGGCTTTGCTGTGGATGGCGGCCTTTCACTTCTGCTTTGACCTGGCGAATTTCCGCCTGACGGAATTCGATTTCTACCGGGATCCTTTCTGGACCTGGCAGCGCACCTTCATCCTTTCGACCTTTTTGCTGTGCGCAGGGGCTGGCCAGGCCATCGCCACGCACAGGGGGCAGAGCTGGGCGCGCTTTTGGCGTCGCTGGGCTCAGATCGTGGGCTGTGCGCTGCTGGTGAGCCTGGGCAGCTGGTGGATGTTCCCGCGCAGCTACATCTCATTCGGGGTGCTGCATGGCATGGCCGTGATGCTGATCGTTGCCCGGCTGAGCGCACCGTTTGGCCGCTGGCTTTGGCCCCTGGGGCTGGTGGCCGTGTTGTTGCCCCAACTGGTGCAGCACCCTTTCTTTGACACCCGCCTGACCAACTGGGTGGGCCTGGTCACGCACAAGCCCATCACAGAGGACTTCGTGCCCGTGCTGCCCTGGCTGGGCGTGATGTGGTGGGGGCTGGCCGCGACGCAATGGCTGCTGTGGCACCGTCCGCGGTGGTTGGGCGGTGTTTCAGGGGGCAACTCGGGCGACAATCAGGGCCTTGAGCGGCGCGAGAGCCTGCCTTGGCGGGCCCTGGTCTTGCTGGGGCAATGGAGCCTGAGCTTCTACATGGTGCACCAGCCGGTTTTCATCGGTGCGCTGATGGCCTGGCAGCAGTGGCGAGGCCATCTGCCCTGGGTGCCCTGAACGCCAGGCGCTGGTGGCCACGCCTTGGCCCTTCGCCGCCTGCATCAACACGCTTGCATTTCAAGTTCGCATCACCTTCTTCGAGCCTTTGCCATGTCCCAAGCCCTGACCCAAGACGAACTCAAGACCCTGGTGGGCCGTGCCGCCCTGGAACACGTGCCGGCAGGCAGCGTGGTGGGCGTGGGCACAGGCTCGACCGTTGACAAGTTCATCGACGCGCTGGGTGAGGCATTGAAGGCCGATCCCAAGCGCATCAGCGGTGCGGTCTCGAGCTCGGTGCGCAGCACCCAGCGCCTGCAAGCCCTGGGCGTGCCGGTGCTGCCGGCTGAAGCCGTGACGGGCTTGGGTGTCTACGTTGACGGCGCCGACGAGATCGACCACGCCGGCAACATGATCAAAGGCGGTGGTGCGGCGTTGACGCGTGAAAAGATCGTGGCCGAGCTGGCCGAGCGCTTCGTCTGCATCGCCGACGAAAGCAAGCTGGTTCAGGCACTTGGCAAGTTCCCGCTGCCCGTGGAAGTCATCCCGATGGCGGCCGCGCAGGTGATCCGTGCCTTCGCCGCCATCGGTGGCCAGGGTCAGGTGCGCGAAGGCGCGACCACGGACAACGGCAACATCATCGTGGACGTGCGCGGTCTGCAGATCACCGATCCGGCTCGATTCGAGTCCGACGTCAATCAGTGGCCGGGGGTGGTCACCGTGGGCGTCTTCGCCCGCAACAAGGCGAACGTTTGCCTGCTGGGCACCTCGACGGGCGTCAAGACGATTTCTTATTGAGCGAGAGGTGGCGGGCCACGCCCGCTGCCGCCGCGCGGGCCGTGGCCAGGGTCGCGGTCAACAGGTAGCCCCCCGTCGGCGCTTCCCAGTCGAGCATCTCGCCGGCGCAGAACACGCCGGGCAGGGCTCGCAGCATCAGGTGCTCGTCCAGGGCCTCGAAGCGCACGCCTCCGGCCGTGCTGATCGCTTCGTCCATCGGGCGGGCGCGCACCAGGGTGATCGGCAGGTGCTGGATGGCTTGGGCCAGGCGCAGCGGCTCGTGCATGTCGTCCTTGCTGAGCAACTCGTGCAGCAGCGCCACCTTCAGTCCCTGCAAGCCCAAGCGGCTCTTGAGGTGGGTGGACAGGCTGCGCGGGCCGCGTGGGCGCTTGAGCTCGGCCAGAACCTGCTCGGGCGAGTGGGCTGGCAGCAGGTTGAGCCACACCGTGGCCGAGCCATCGCGCTCGATGACGTCGCGGATGCGGCTGGAGAACGCATAGACCAGGCTGCCTTCGATGCCTGACTCGGTCAGCACGAACTCGCCCTGACGTGTTTCGCTGCGACCTTGGCGGTCGGTGAAGGTCAGGGTGACCGGCTTGATGGGTTGGCCGGCGTGGCGGCTCGTGAGGTGTTCTGACCAGCCGCCGCGCCCCTCAGCGGAGGGCGCCACGTCGAAGCCGCAGTTGGCGGCGCGCAGGGGGGCGACGTCCACGCCTTTCTCCTGCAGCCAAGGGGCCCAGCGACCGTCCGAACCCAGGCGCGACCAACTGCCGCCGCCCAACGCGAGCAGGGTGGCGCGGGGCTTGACGGCGACCTCACCAGCGGGGGCGGTGAAAGCCAGTTCACCCTCTGCCGTCCAGCCCTGCCAGCGGTGCCGCGCATGCACGCGCACGCCTTGCTGGCGCAGCCGGCTGAGCCAGGCCCGCAGCAGGGGAGCCGCTTTCATCTCTTGCGGGAAGACGCGGCCTGAGCTGCCCACGAAGGTCTCGATGCCCAGACCTTGGCACCATTGGCGCAGCTCGTCGGGCGTGAAGGCCGACAGCATGGGCGCGAGGGTGTCCGAGCGCTCTTCAAAGCGCGTGGCAAAGCGCTCAAAAGGCTCCGAGTGGGTGATGTTCAGGCCGCCGCGGCCCGCCAGCAGGAACTTGCGCCCCACCGAGGGCATGGCGTCGTACAGGTCGACCTGCCAGCCTTGTGTGGAGAGGTGTTCGGCTGCGGCAAGCCCTGCCGGGCCACCGCCAATGATGGCCACGTCGGTTTCGATCACAGGGTGCGAGGTCAGGTTAGAAGCGGAAACCTTCGGGCGGGTTGCCGATGGTGGGGGCAAAGGGCCGGTCGTTTTCGTTGCGACGCTCACCCGTGGGGCTGGACGCGGGCTTGGGCGGCGCAAGCGGGCTGGCTTCCGGCTGTCTGTAGCCAGGGGGAAGCTTCGACTGCTGCGGGTAGCCGGCCGCATCGAGGTAAGCGCTCCACTCCGACTGCTGCAGCCCGATGATCTGCTTGCCGCCAACCCTGAGCAAAGGCAGTTGGGTGCTGTTTTCCTGGGCATCGAAGGCACGGACGTCTTCGGGCGTGTCGACCGTCTTTTCGGTGTACGGCACCCCTCGGGACTGCAGCAGTTGGCGCCCGGTGGCGCAGGCCCCGCATTCGCGCGTGGTGTAGAGCGTCACGGGGTGGCGGTTGACCACCTGTTGCAACTCATAAGGCAAGGCAACGCCACTGACACCCGCCCTGGGTTTGCCGAGTGCTTGCGCCCCTTCGCCCACGGGAGGGCGGTCTGTGTAGGTGACACGGCCATCCGGGCCCACGATCTTGTAGGCGCCCCAGGCAGCCGGAGCCAGCAGGGCGCTGAGCAGCGCGGGCAGGCAGGCCCGCCAGAAAGCACGGTGGTTGGTCGCTGACATGGCGCGCTCCTTCATTGACTTCATCAGGCCATGCCCTGGTGGCGCAGCAGGGCGTCGATCTGGGGCTCACGCCCGCGGAATGCCTTGAAATTGTCCATGGCCGAGCGGCTGCCACCGGCTTCGAGGATGGCCTCGCGGTAGCGGCGACCGACGTCGGGGTTGAGCACGCCCGTCTGAGGCGTGGCGGCTTCTTCGAAGGCGGCGTAAGCGTCGGCAGACAGCACTTCGGCCCACTTGTAGCTGTAGTAACCCGCTGCGTAACCGCCTGCGAAGATGTGCGAGAAGCTGTGCTGGAAGCGGTTGAAGGCCGGCGGGATGTTGACGGCGACTTCCTGGCGCACCTCGTCGATGAGCTTTTGCACATCGGTTTGTGCGCCGGGCTCGGCGTGCAGGCGCATGTCGAACAGCGAGAACTCGATCTGGCGAGCGGTCTGCATGCCGCTCTGGAAGTTCTTGGCGGCCACCATCTTGTCGAACAGCTCGCGCGGCAGGTGCGCGCCCGTGTCGACGTGAGACGTGAGCTGCTGCACCACGGCCCATTCCCAGCAGAAGTTCTCCATGAACTGACTGGGCAGCTCGACCGCGTCCCACTCGACGCCGCTGATGCCGGCCACGCCGATGTCGTCAACCTGGGTCAGCATGTGGTGCAGGCCGTGGCCGAACTCGTGGAACAGCGTGGTGACGTCGTCGTGGGTGAGCAAGGCGGGCTTGTCGCCGACGCCCCGGGCGTAGTTGCACACCAGGTGCGCCACCGGGGTTTGCGTCGTGTGGTTGTCGGGGCGGTTCCAGCGGCCGCGCACGTCGTCCATCCAGGCGCCTGGGCGCTTGCCCGGGCGGGCGTAGGGATCGAGGTAGAACTGGCCGACGAGGTTACCGGCGCGTTCGATGCGGAAGAAGCGCACCGTTTCGTGCCAGACGGGGGCCGTGTCGGGCTTGATGACGACGTCGAAGAGCTTCTCGATCAGGCCGAACAGGCCTTGGAGCACGGTCGGCTCGGTGAAGTACTGCTTGACCTCCTGGTCACTGAAGGCATATCGGGCTTCCTTGAGCTTTTCGCTCACGAAGGCGATGTCCCAGGCCTGCAGGTCAGGCAGGGCGCATTCGGTGCGCGCGAAATCGCGCAACTCGGCCATGTCCTTTTCGGCGTGAGGGCGGGCGCGCTTGCCCAGGTCGCGCAGGAAGTCCATGACCTGCTGTGGGCTTTGGGCCATCTTGGGCACCAGCGACACCTCGGCGAAGTTGGCGTGGCCCAGCAGCTGCGCTTCTTCCTGACGCAGGGCGACGATCTCCTGCATCAGCTGGGAGTTGTCCCGCGCTGCCGGGCCGAACTCGCTGGCGCGGGTGGCGTAGGCGCGGTACATCGTCTCGCGCAGCGAGCGGTTCGTGGCGTACTGCATGACCGGCAGGTAGCAGGGCATGTGCAGGGTCAGCTTGTGACCCTCCTTGCCTTCGGCCTCGGCAGCGGCGCGGGTGGCGGCCTGCACGTCGTCAGGCACGCCGGCCAGCTCTTCGGTGCTGGCGAAGTGCGAAAAGGCGTCGGTGGCGTCCATCACGTGCTCGGAGAAGGCCTGCGACTTGGCAGCCTGCAACTCCTGGATTTCGGCGAAGCGCTGCTTGGCTGCGCCTTGCAACTCGGCGCCACCCAGCACGAAGCCGCGCAGGGCGTTGTCGAGGGCACGACGGCGGGCGGGGGGCAGCTTGGCCTTGGCATCGGCAGCCTGGTCGGCCAGGTTGACCGCCTTGTACTTGGCATAGAGGCGCTCGTCCGAGCCCAGGCGCGTGTAGAACTCGGTCAGGCGAGGCAGGTTCTCGTTGAAGGCTGCGCGCAACTCGGGCGTGTCGGCCACGCTGTTGAGGTGGCCCACGGCGCCCCAGGCGCGGCCCATGCGCTCGGTGGGCACGTCCAGCAACAGCGACAGCGCGTCGTAGTCGGCCGGCACGTCCGGGCCGGTGACTTTTTCAAGCGCGGCCTCCGATTCGGCCAGCAGGGCGTCCATCGCAGGGCTGACCTGCTCGGGCTTGATCTGGTCAAACAGGGGCAGGCCGGAGGTGTCGAGGAGGGGATTGCTGCTCATGGTGCTGGCGGTGAACGTGGGCAAAGCGGTGCGGGTGAGGCTCAGCGAGTCGCGAAGGTGCGCTCGGCGGCTTCCATGGTGTTGACCAGCAACATGGTAATCGTCATGGGGCCAACCCCGCCGGGCACGGGGGTGATGTGGCTGGCCACTTCCTTGACGCCCGCGAAGTCAACGTCGCCACAGAGCTTGCCTTCGTCGTCGCGGTTCATGCCCACGTCGATGACCACAGCGCCAGGTTTGACCATGTCGGCCGTCAGCACGTTGCGCTTGCCCACGGCTGCCACGACGACGTCGGCCTGGCGGGTCATGGCGGCCAGGTCGGCGGTGCCGCTGTGGGTGATGGTGACGGTGGCGTTGGCGGCCAGCAGCATCATGGCCATGGGCTTGCCGACGATGTTGGAGCGGCCGATGACCACGGCGTGCTTGCCGCGCAGGTCTTTCATGCCGATGGATTCGAGCATCTTCATGCAGCCGTAGGGCGTGCAGGCCTTGAAGCCGACTTCGCCGACCATCAGGGCGCCGGCGCTGGCGACGTGAAAGCCATCGACGTCTTTCAAAGGCGAGATGGCTTCGATGACCTTGTGGTCGTCGATGTGCTTGGGCAGGGGCAGCTGCACCAGGATGCCGTGGATGCTGGGGTCGTTGTTCAGGGCCTCGACGCGGGCCAGCAGTTCGGCTTCGCTGAGGGTGGCTTCGTACTTTTCCAGCACGGAGTGAAAGCCGGCGTCTTCACAGGCCTTGACCTTGTTGCGCACGTACACCTGGCTGGCGGGGTTGTCGCCGACCAGGACGACGGCCAGACCGGGCTTGAGGCCCTTGGCGGTCAGGGCGGCGGCGCGCTGGGCGACTTCGCCGCGCAGTTGCTTGGACAGGGCGTTGCCATCGATGAGTTGGGCGGTCATGGTGGGACTTTCGGGGAACGAGGTCAGCGATGTCAGCGAGGCAGGGGCTTCGGGGCGCGCCCGAGCGGCCTCAGGAATGGAAAAAGGCCGCTTGCAGGCGGCCTTGTGGTTGCGGCAGGGCAGCCTTACTTGGTGCCGGCTGCGGGCGCCTGGCCGCTGGCGCCCAGGGCGATCTTGAGCAGGTCGGCGACGGTGTTGGCGTTGAGCTTTTCCATCACGTTGGCGCGGTGGGCTTCCACGGTCTTGATGGAGATGCCCAGGTCGTCGGCGATCTGCTTGTTCAGGCGGCCGGCAACGATGCGCTCGAGCACCTGCGCTTCACGGGTGGTCAGGCGCGAGAGCAGGGCTTCGCGGCTGGCAGCCTCTTGCGACTGCGAGAAGGAGGAGCGAGCCTGGTCCAGCATGCGCTCGACCAGGGCCACCAGGGCGTCTTCCTTGAAAGGCTTCTCGATGAAGTCCATCGCGCCCTTTTTCATGGTGTTCACGGCCATGGGCACGTCGCCGTGACCGGTGATGAACACGATGGGCAGCGGCGACTTGCGCTCGAGCAGCTTGTCTTGCAACTCCAGGCCGCTCATGCCGTCCATGCGGATGTCGGCGATCAGGCAGGCGACTTCGCGGGGGTCGAAGCGGGCGAGGAAGGATTCGGCCGAGTCAAAGCAGCGAACGCGGTAGTCCTTGCCCTCCAGCAACCATTGCAACGAGTCGCGAACGGCCTCGTCGTCATCCACCACATACACAGTGCCTTTTTTCGGGATCAAGCTCATGGGTTGTCGGCAAGCAAATCGTTGGAGGGGGGGATGGCCGAGTCGGTCGGGTCCGGCTGGCTTCCTGCGTCGGTTTCGATCGGGAGTGTGAAGGTGAAACGACACCCCACGACGTTCGGACCATTGTAGATGTTCTCGGCCTTGATCCGACCATGATGCGACTCAATGATGGAGCGACAAAGACTCAGGCCTATCCCTAATCCCTCGGCCTTGGTCGAGTGGAATGCCTCGAAAAGCCGCGCCAGCATTTCTTCTTTCATGCCGGGGCCGCCGTCGCTGACGGTGAACTCGACCACCGGGCCCTGGTCCTCGGTCACGCGCTGTTGCACCTTGAGGTCGATCAGGCGACGCGACATGGGCATCTGGGCCGAATCGATGGCCTCGGCGGCGTTTTTCAGCAGGTTCAGCAGCACCTGCTCGATGAGGATCGGGTCCGCCATGAGCTGCGGCAGCCGGTTGGCCACCATGGTGTTGAGCGTGACCCGGCGGCGCTTCATCTCGAAGACGGCGAGCTCGAGCACGGCGTCGGTGATGTCGCGTACTCGGGCGGGCTGGCGCTGGGGCTCCGAGCGTTTCACGAACTGGCGGATGCGGTGGATGATCTGGCCGGCGCGCTGGGCCTGACGGGAGGTTTTCTCCAGGGCGCTGACGAGCTGCTCGTTGTCGATGTTGCCGTTTTGCACCCGGCTGATCATGCCGCTGCAGTAGTTGGAGATGGCCGCCAGCGGCTGGTTGAGTTCGTGGGCGACGGTCGAAGCCATTTCACCCATGGTGATGAGGCGGCTGGTGAACTGCGACTTCTCGGCCTGGCGGGCGGCGGCTTCTTCGGCCTGGCGGCGGGCGGTGATGTCGGTGGCGATCAGCATTTGGGCCAGGTTGCCGTCGGTCCACTGCACGTAGCGGGCGCGCACGTCGAACCACTTCTGAACGGTGTCCATGAAGACCTCGCGGGTGTCGCTGCCGGCGTTGGTGAGCGAGTGGGCGGGCAGGCCGCCGAAGTCGTCCACCGCCTCGTCCCCGTCGATGACCTCGTCGGGCATGACCTGGCCGCCGGTGAGTTGCGCGTGGGCGTCCGGGTTGGCGCCGAACCACAGGCGGTAGGAGCGGTTGGCAAACAGCAACTCGCCGCGTTGCACCGAAACCACCGAGACGGCCGCGTCCAGGCCCTCCAGCACGGTGGTGAAGCGCTCATGGGCGGCGGTGAGCTGGTCGCGCACCCGCTTGGCCTCGGTGATGTTGGTGACCGAGGTCATCCAGCCGGTCTGGTCCCCCTGGGCGTCGATCAGGGGTGAGACGTACATGCGGGCGTCGAACTGGCTGCCGTCGCGGCGCTGCATGACGACCTCGATGCCGCCCATGGGGCTGCGGCCCAGCAACTCCTGCTGGAACATGCGGTTGAATTCGTCGAGGCGGTCTTTGGGCCAGTAGGGATAGGGCGGCACGCAGCCGATCAGCTCTTCTTCCGAAAAGCCCGTCATGGCGCAGAAAGCCGGGTTCACGTAGGTGATGCGGCCTTCGAGGTCGATGGTGCGCATGCCGGTGAGCATGGAGTTCTCCATGGCCCGGCGGAAGTTGGTTTCCTGCACCAGTGCTTTCTGGATCTGGGAGCGGCGGCGCATGTGGCGCAAGGTGCCCATCAGGGTCCAGACGGTGAGCACCGACAGCGCCACCACCATCCAGAACAGGGTGTTGCCGATCAGGCCCGACGAGGTGCGGTAGCCCGAGCCGCGCAGGATCAGGCCATTGCCCACGGGGGTGACGACCACGTCGTGGGCGAAGATGGGTCTGGCCGAGTCTTCGTTGCGGGCGCCGGAGGTGCTGGTCAGCACGATGCCGCTGACCTCGATGAGGCTCATGGCGTGGCGCGCGGCGATCTCGCGGGGCACCAGGTAGCGCATCAGGGGGTCGAGGGCGTACTCGGTGACCAGGGTGCCGGAGAACTGGCCGCGCTCCATCATGGGCATCTGCAACTGCAGCACGCGCACACCTTGAGGGTTCAGGTAGGGGCGCGAGTAGACCGGCACGTTGTTTTCTCGTGCGCTTTTGAAGGCCTGCCTGGGCTCTGCGCCCGGGAAATGCTCCCGCCAGTCGTCTTCCTCGATGCTGATTTCGGGTTCTGGCTCCGGGGCGATGGGCAGGCTGAAGGCGTTGCGCGTGGCCTTCATTCGCCCGTCGCGCTGCACCCAGCTGACGCTGAGGATTTCAGGACGGGCGCGGATGAAGTCGTCGGCCTGACGGGTGAAGACGTCGGCGTCGCCCGGCTTGAGGCTGACGTCGCGCGCCAGCCTCAGCAGTTGCTCCTGGTTTTCGACCAGGCGCATGCGGATTTGTTGCTGCACGACCTCGGTGTCGCGCTTGACGGCCTCTTGTTCCCGCTCGAGCTCTTCGTTGCGCAGGTACCAGAAGGCCGCGATGATGGCCGCCAGGAAGAGCAGCACGGACACCAAGGGGCCCAGCGTGGCGTAGCGGTCCTGCTGACTGGGCGTTTGCTTGCGCCACCAGCGCCAAAACAGGCGGCTGGTTTGTCCGGGGGCTTGTGGCGCAGGCGTCCCGGGCTGTTGCGGAGAAGCGGAAAAGGGCATCTCGGGATTATCGGTGCGGGAAACCGCAACTGGAGGAGCTCGCCCCGGCAGGTATATTTTCCGAGTGCCGCAATGCCACCGTGTTGTGTGCGCACCTCGTCGAAACCGGAATGGCAGCGTTTATCCACGTTTTCTGCCATCCAGGCGTGTGGCCATACTCGGTTGCACGCCACCTTCACCGGAGACTGAAACCATGTCAGCCAACGATCCGCTGCTGTCCTCCAACCTGGACCAGGATCCTCAGGAAACCCGCGAATGGCTCGATGCCCTGTCCGGGGTCATCGAAACCGAAGGTCGCGCCCGCGCCCACGACCTGCTCGAGAACCTGCTCGACCACGCCCGCCAGGCTGGCATCGACATGCCGTTCTCGGCCACGACGGCTTACGTCAACACCATCGCGGTGGAAGACGAGGCCCACCACCCTGGCAACCTCGACATCGAAGAGCGCCTGCGCAGTTACATGCGCTGGAACGCCATGGCCATGGTCGTGCGCGCCAACCGCCACAACCCACCCGACGGCGGTGACCTGGGCGGCCACATCTCGTCGTTTGCCTCGCTGGCGACCATGCTGGGCGTTGGCTTCAACCATTTCTGGCACGGCGACACCCCCGACCACGGCGGTGACCTGCTCTACATCCAGGGCCACTCGGCCCCCGGCATCTACGCCCGCGCCTTCATGGAAGGGCGCATCACCGAAGAGCAACTGGCCAATTTCCGCCAGGAAGTCGGCGGCAAGGGGCTCTCCAGCTACCCGCACCCCAAGCTGATGCCGGAGTTCTGGCAGTTCCCGACCGTGTCGATGGGCCTGGGCCCGATCATGGCGATCTACCAGGCGCGCTTTTTGAAGTACCTGCATGCCCGGGGCCTGGCCGACACCAGCAAGCGCAAGGTCTGGGTGTTCTGCGGTGACGGCGAGATGGACGAACCCGAATCGCTGGGCGCCATCGGCCTGGCCGCGCGCGAAAAGCTCGACAACCTGATCTTCGTCATCAACTGCAACCTGCAGCGCCTCGATGGCCCGGTGCGCGGCAACGGCAAGATCGTGCAGGAGCTCGAAGGCGAGTTCCGCGGTGCCGGCTGGAACGTGATCAAGCTGCTGTGGGGCTCGTACTGGGACCCGCTGCTGGTGCGCGACAAGGACGGCATCCTGCGCAAGATCATGATGGAGATGGTCGACGGCGACTACCAGGCCTGCAAGGCCAACGACGGTGCCTTCGTGCGCCAGCACTTCTTCGGGCGGGACCCGCGAGCGCTGGAAATGGTCGCGCGCCTGTCCGATGACGACATCTGGCGCCTGCAACGTGGCGGCCACGACCCGCAGAAGGTCTATGCGGCGTACAACGCGGCCGTGAACCACACCGGCCAGCCCACCGTGCTCTTGATCAAGACGGTCAAGGGCTTCGGCATGGGCAAGAGCGGCGAAGGCAAGAACACCGCCCACCAGACCAAGAAGCTGACCGACGAGGACATCAAGCTCTTCCGCGACCGCTTCAACATCCCGGTGGCCGACGAGGACATCGAAAAACTCCCCTTCATCAAGCCGGCAGACAACACGCCCGAGATGAAGTACCTGCTCGAGCGCCGCGCCGCCCTGGGTGGCGCGCTGCCCAAGCGCCGCCCCAAGGCCGACGAGACGCTGCCGGTGCCGGGCCTGGATGCGTTCCAGAGCATCCTCGAGCCCACCCAGGAGGGCCGCGAGATCTCGACCACGCAGGCCTTCGTGCGCTGCCTGACCCCGCTGCTGCGCGACGCCAACCTGGGTCCGCGCGTGGTGCCCATCCTGGTGGACGAGGCCCGCACCTTCGGCATGGAAGGCCTGTTCCGCCAGATCGGCATCTACGCGCCGGAAGGCCAGAAGTACACCCCGGTCGACAAGGACCAGGTCATGTACTACCGCGAGGACAAGGCCGGCCAGATCCTGCAGGAAGGCATCAACGAAGCGGGCGGCATGAGCTCGTGGGTGGCGGCGGCGACGTCGTACTCGACGAACAACCGCGTGATGATCCCGTTCTACATCTATTACTCGATGTTCGGGTTGCAGCGCATCGGTGACCTGGCCTGGGCCGCGGGCGACATGCAGGCACGCGGCTTCCTGTTGGGTGGCACCTCCGGGCGCACGACCTTGAACGGCGAAGGCCTGCAGCACGAAGACGGTCACAGCCAGCTGGTGGCGGGCACCATCCCGAACTGCCTGAGCTACGACCCGAGCTTCGCGCACGAAGTCGCCGTCATCATCCAGGACGGTTTGAAGCGCATGGTCGAGAAGCAGGAAAACGTCTTCTATTACCTGACCCTGCTCAACGAGAACTACGCGCAACCGGGTCTGAAGCAAGGCACCGAGGCCGAGATCATCGCCGGCATGTACCTGCTGCAGGACGCCGACAGCAAACACAAGCTGCAGGTGAACCTGCTGGGCGCGGGTTCGATCCTGCGCGAATCGGTGGCGGCCAAGGAGCTGCTGGAAGCCGACTGGGGCGTGGGCGCCAACGTCTGGAGCTGCCCAAGCTTCAACCTGCTGGCCCGCGAAGGCCAGGACGTCGAGCGCTGGAACCTGCTGCACCCGACCGATGCACCGCGCGTGCCGTTCGTGACCAGGCAGCTCAGCCGAACGCAAGGCCCGGTGGTGGCTTCGACCGACTACGTCAAGGCGCTGCCTGAGCAGATCCGCGCTCACATCCCGCAAGGTCGCTCGTTCAAGGTGCTGGGCACCGATGGCTTCGGCCGCAGTGACTTCCGGTATCGCCTGCGCGAGCACTTCGAGATCAACCGTCACTACATCGTCGTGGCCGCGCTGAAGTCGCTGGCCGATGAGGGCAAGCTGCCCGTGTCCAAGGTCGCCGAGGCGATCGCCAAATATGGCATCGACACCGAGAAGCTCAACCCGCTGTACGCCTGACGCCTGCGAGGACCACACATGGCCACGATTGAACTGACCGTCCCGGACATCGGGGACGTGAGCGACGCAGCCGTCATCGAGCTGCTCGTCAAGCCGGGCGACACCGTTCGCGCGGAACAAAGCCTGATCACCATCGAGTCGGACAAGGCGTCGATGGAGGTGCCCTCCTCACAGGGGGGCGTGATCAAGGAGCTGAGGCTGAAGCTGGGTGACAAGGTCAGCCAGGGATCGGTGATCGGCTTGCTGGAGGTGGGGGAGGGTGGCGCGAGTGCTTCGGCGCCCCATGCTGCGCCAGCGGCACCTGCCGCCCCGGCCGCAGCGCCCGCACCTCTTTCCGCTTCTGTGCCGGCGCCTGCGGCAGCCAGCAGCGAGCCTTCGCCTGCAGCCGAGCCGGCCCCGCGCACCAGCCCGACGGCTTCACTGCCACCGGCCGAAGCACCGGCCACGGGGCAGATCGCCCACGCTTCACCCTCGGTGCGCCGTTTCGCGCGCGAGCTGGGCGTGGATGTTGCCAAGGTCGCTGGCACCGGCCCCAAAGGCCGCATCACCCACGTCGATGTGCAGAACTTCGTCAAGGGTGTGATCGCGCAGGTCGCCTCGGGTGCCGTCCCTGCCGCATCTTCGGGTGCGGGCAGCGCCGACCTCGGTGGCATGACCCTGCTGCCCTGGCCCTCGATCGACTTCACCAAGTTCGGTCCCATCGAGCGCCAGCCGCTGTCGCGCATCAAGAAAATCTCGGGCGCGAACCTGCACCGCAACTGGGTGCGCATCCCGCACGTCACCAACAACGAAGAGGCCGACATCACCGAGCTCGAAGCCTTCCGGGTCAAGCTCAACGAGGAGCACGCCAAGGCGGGCACCAAGTTCACGATGCTGGCCTTCCTGCTCAAGGCCTGCGCGGTGGCGCTGCGCAAGTTCCCGCAGTTCAACGCCTCGCTCGATGGCGATGACCTGGTGCTCAAGCAGTACGTGCACATCGGCTTCGCGGCCGACACGCCCAATGGACTGGTGGTGCCCGTGATCCGCGACGTGGACCAGAAATCGCTGAGCCAGCTGGCGCTGGAGACCGCTGCGCTGGCGGCCAAGGCCCGCGAAGGCAAGCTCACGCCGGCCGACATGAGCGGCGGTTGCTTTTCGATCTCGTCGTTGGGCGGCTTCGGGGGCACGACCTTCACGCCCATCATCAACGCGCCGGAGGTGGCCATCCTGGGCGTGTGCCGCTCGGCCATGAAGCCTGTGTGGAACGGCAGCGAATTCGTGCCTCGCCTGATGCTGCCGCTGAGCCTGAGCTACGACCACCGCGTCATCGACGGGGCGTCGGCGGCCAAGTTCAACGCCTACCTGGCGGCGCTGCTGGCGGACTTCCGCCGGGCACTGGTGTAAGGGGCGTCGACATGGCATTCATCGACATCCCCGTGCCCGACCTGGGCGACATCGCCGACGCAGCGATCATCGAGATCCTCGTCAAGCCTGGCCAGACTGTGACCGCCGAGCAAAGCCTGATCACCCTGGAGTCCGACAAGGCCTCCATGGAGGTGCCTTCGCCCCATGCCGGGGTGGTGGGCGAGATCAAGGTCAAGCTGGGCGACCGGGTGGGGCAGGGGCACGTGATCCTGACGCTGGACGTGGTGGGGGCGGCATCTGCCGCCTCTGCGTCAGCCGCATCCCATGCGGGTGACGCGCCATCGGGGGCCTCTGCCGCAGCGACGGCCACCACGTACTCCATCGCGCCTGCTTCCGCTTCCGCCGCGCAGGCGGCGGTTGCCTCGGGCGGCTCGTCGCCCGCAGGTGCCGGCTCGTCCCCGGTTCGAAGCGCCGAACCAGCGCGCGCACCCGTGGCCACGCCAACTGACACCGACTGTGATGTCCTCGTGCTGGGCGGCGGACCTGGCGGCTACAGCGCCGCCTTCCGCGCCGCCGACTTGGGGCTCAAAGTCATCCTGGTCGAGCGTTACGCCGAGCTGGGTGGCGTCTGCCTGAACGTGGGTTGCATTCCGTCGAAGGCGCTGCTGCACGTCGCCGCCGTGATGGACGAGGTCAAACACTTCGGCGACCTGGGCGTGAGCTTTGGCGAGCCGACGCTGGACCTGGCCAAGCTGCGTGCGCACAAGTCGGGCGTGACGGGCAAGCTCACACAAGGCCTGGCGGCCATGGCCAAGGCCCGCAAGGTCGAGGTGGTGCGCGGCTACGGCAGCCTGGTCGATGCGCACACGCTGGTGGTCGAGGTGACCACCGGCAGCGCCCAGGACAAGACCGGCGAGAAGCGCAGCCTGCGGTTCAAGCGCGCCATCCTGGCCGCAGGTTCCCAAGCCGTGCGCCTGCCTTTCATGCCCGATGACCCGCGCGTGGTCGACTCCACCGGCGCCCTGGCGCTGGCCAGCGTGCCCAAGAAAATGCTGGTCATCGGCGGCGGCATCATCGGCCTGGAGATGGGCACGGTGTATTCCACGCTGGGCGCGCGTATCGACGTGGTCGAGATGGGCGATGGCCTGATGCCCGGTGCCGACCGCGACCTCGTCAAGGTCTGGGACAAGGTCAACGCGCACCGTTTCGATCGCGTCATGCTCGGCACCAAGACGGTGGCGGCCGAGGCCACGCCGGCGGGCATCAAGGTGAGCTTTGCGTCCGCCAAGGAAGGCGAGCCCGCGCCCGAGCCCGCCGTGTACGACCTGGTGCTGCAGGCCGTGGGTCGCTCGCCCAATGGCCGCAAGATCGGCGCCGACAAGGTGGGTCTGGCGGTCAACGAGCGCGGCTTCGTGCCCGTGGACAAGCAGATGCGCAGCAACGTGCCCAGCCTCTTCGCCATCGGTGACCTGGTGGGCCAGCCCATGCTGGCGCACAAGGCCGTGCACGAGGGCCACGTGGCGGCCGAGGTGATCGCCGGTGAACTGCTGGGCGACGAAAAGCTGGCCCGTGCGGCCTTCGATGCGAGCGTGATCCCCAGCGTGGCCTACACCGACCCGGAAATCGCCTGGGTGGGCCTGACCGAAGACCAGGCCAGGGCGCAGGGCAGGGCGGTCAAGAAGGGGCTCTTCCCGTGGGCGGCGTCAGGCCGTGCGCTGGCCAATGGGCGCTCGGAAGGCTTCACCAAGCTGCTGTTCGACG
This sequence comes from Comamonadaceae bacterium 2PF, assembly GCA_005502875.1. Classification (GTDB taxonomy): domain Bacteria; phylum Pseudomonadota; class Gammaproteobacteria; order Burkholderiales; family Burkholderiaceae_C; genus Aquabacterium. The sequence goes on from SCMV01000002.1 coordinate 98,724, forward strand.
CCGAGACGCACCGCATCGTCGGCGGCGGCATCGTGGGCACGCACGCGGGTGACCTGATCGGTGAGATCGCACTGGCCATCGAGATGGGCGCCGACGAAGTCGACATCGGCAAGACCATCCACCCCCACCCGACGCTGGGTGAGAGCGTGGGCCTGGCCGCCGAAGCGGCGCATGGCACCTGCACCGACCTGATGCCGGTGCGCAAGCGCTGAGCGACGGGCCCTCACTGCGCTGACAAGACAACGCCCTGGTGCGGTGATGAACCGCCCAGGGCGTTGTGCTTCGTGCAGCATCGGCCGCCCAGCCGACCGCGTGGTCAGCCGTTCAGCCTTCGCAGCTCAGAGGGGCAGCTTCAGCGTGGGCGCGAAGATGGCGATGGTGACAGCCAGGCCGGCACCCCACACCACGCTGCGCAGCGCAGCGACGTTGGCGAAGTACAGGGCGGTGTAGACCAGTCGGATGCCGATGAAGGCCATGGCCAGCTGGTCGGTGCGGACCTGGTCGAGGCCGGCGAACTGCGCGGCCAGCACGGCAAACACGAACAGGGGCAGGGCTTCGAAGCCGTTGTTCTGTGCGGCAGCGGCGCGGGCCTTCCAGCCCGACTGTTTGGCAGCCCAGTCACGCGGGTTGTTGTTGTCGTAGCCGCCTTCGCTGCGGCGCTTGCCGGCGGTGGCGGCCTTGGCGGCGCCCATGGTGACGATGGGCAGGACGGCTGCGATCAGGACGCAGGTGTTGGCGATGCTCATGCGTGTCTCCTAGTTTGGTTTGTGCTGAATGCGCACAGAGCGATGGCATTCTAGTTTGTGACAAGGCGCGTTGTCGAATTGAATTTCATCGCTGAACGCCGGTTCGTGTTGTGGCAACGCCATGGCCCCTTCAGTGAAAATCCCGACTCCTGGGGCTCAACCTCCCCAGCAGTGGCGTGAGGTCTTTGAGGAATTGCGCCACCAGGTGGCAGACCTCGCCCTCGCGCTGCCAAACGCCGTAGACGGCCAGCAGGCGTGAATGGACCAGTTCGGCGCGCTGCCGCGCCTTCAAATCGGGTTTGACGACGACGTTGACCGACCCGGTTTCGTCTTCCAGGGTCACGAAGACCACCCCTGAAGCCGTGCCCGGCTGCTGGCGCCCGACAACGATGCCGCAAGCCCGGGCCAGCCTGCCTTTGGGCAAGGTGTGCAGCTCGGTGGATGTTTGCAGGCGCTGCGCTTGAAGCCGCGGCCGCAGCAAAGCCAGGGGGTGCCGCCGCAGCGAGAGCCCCAGTGAGGCGTGGTCAAAAAGGATGTCTTCGCCTTCCGGCGGGGCGGGCAGGCTCAGCGTGTTTTCGGCCACCGGTGCTTCGCGCAGCAGCACCGGCGCGCGGTGCAGGGCCGAGGCGTCCCAGACCTGCTGACGTCGGTGACCGGCCAGGCTGCGCAGCGCGTCACCAGAGGCGAGGGCGCGCACTTCGGCCTGCTCCAGGCCGGCGCGGCGGGCCAGTTCGTCCACGTTGATGAAGGGCGCACGGCGGCGCGCCTGCTCGATGCGCTGCACGGCTTCATGACCCAGGCCGCTGACCAGGCGCAGGCCAAGCCGCACGGCAGGCTGGTCGGGGCGGTGCTCGACATCGGCATGCGCCTGAGGCCAGGCCGAAGGGTCGGCGCCATCGAAGCCTTCGGGCACCTCCACCAGCGTGCAGTCCCAGTCGCTGTGCGCCACGTCAGGCGGCAGCACCACCACGCCGTGGCGGCGCGCGTCCTGCACCAGTTGGCTGGGCGAGTAAAAGCCCAGCGGCTGCGCGTTGAGCAAGCCGGCCAGGAAGGCCGCCGGCTCGTGGCATTTGAGCCAGGCGCTGAGGTACACCAGCTTGGCGAAGCTGGCGGCATGCGACTCCGGGAAGCCGTACTCGCCGAAGCCTTCGATCTGGCTGAAGATCTGCCCGGCAAAGGCCTGTGAATGCCCGTTGCGCGTCAGGCCCATGATGACCTTGTCGCGAAAGCGGTGCACCCCACCTTTGCGTCGCCAGGCCGCCATCGAGCGCCGCAGTTCATCGGCCTCGCCGGGTGTGAAACCCGCCGCCATCACGACGATCTGCATCACCTGCTCCTGGAAGATGGGCACGCCCAGGGTGCGCTGCAGCGCCGCTTCCAGCCCATGCGGGCAGGTGAGCGATGCCGGGTCCTGCCTGAAGCGCTCGCGCGCCTGCAGGTAAGGGTGCACCATGCCCCCCTGGATGGGCCCGGGTCGCACCAGCGCCACCTCGACCACCAGGTCGTAGAAGGTGCGGGGACGCAGCCTGGGCAGCATGCTCATCTGAGCACGACTCTCGATCTGGAAGACGCCGATGGTGTCGGCGCGGCAAACCATGTCGTAGGTCGGCACGTCGCCGTCAGGGATGTCCTGCATGCCGAACGGCGCACCTCGGCGCTGAGACACGAAATCGAAGGTCTTGCGCAAGGCGGTGAGCATGCCCAGCGCCAGCACGTCGACCTTGAGCAGGCCCAGCGCGTCGAGGTCGTCCTTGTCCCACTGGATGATGCTGCGCTCGGGCATGGCGGCGTTCTCGATCGGCACCATGCGGCTCAGCGCCCCCTTGGCGATGACGAAGCCGCCGGTGTGCTGGCTCAGGTGCCGAGGAAAGCCCATCAGCACGCCGCTGAGCTCTTGCCACAGGCGCATGCGCCGCTCGCCTGGGTCGAGCCCAAGCTCTTGCATCCGCTCTGGTTGCAGGCCCTTGCCGTCCCACCACTGGTGGTTGGCCGCGACCTGTTCGATCAATTCGGGCGCAAAGCCCAGGGCCTTGCCCACGTCGCGCAGCGCGCTGCGGGTGCGATAGCGGATGACGGTGGCGGTCAGCGCGGCGCGGTCACGTCCGTACTTGTTGTAGAGGTACTGAATGACTTCTTCGCGGCGCTCGTGCTCGAAGTCGACGTCGATGTCGGGCGGCTCGTTGCGCTCTCGCGAGATGAAGCGCTCGAAGAGCACCGTGCTCTGCGCCGGGTTGACCTCGGTGATGCCCAGGCAGTAACAAACGGCCGAGTTGGCGGCGCTGCCACGCCCCTGGCACAGGATGCCTTGCGAGCGAGCGAAGCGCACGATGTCGTGCACGGTCAGGAAGTACTTCTCATACCCAAGTTCAGCGATGAGGTCGAGCTCCTTGTCGACCTGTTGGCGCACCTCGGGTGGCACGCCGAGCGGGTAGCGCCAGGCTGCGCCTTCGAGGCTGAGGTGACGCAGGTGCGATGCCGGTGTCTCGCCCGCTGGCACGACTTCTTCGGGGTACTCGTACCTCAACTCGGAGAGCTTGAATTCGCATCGGGCCATGACCTGCAGCGTCTCGGCCAGCAGCTCAGGCGGGTAACGGCGGGCCAGGCGCAAGCGGCTGCGCAGGTGGCGCTCTGCATGGCGGGCCAGGGCCAGGCCACAGTCTTGCAGCGGTTGGCCCAGGCGAATGGCCGTGAGCACGTCTTGCAGCGGCTGGCGCGAGCGCACGTGCATGCACACATCACCGGCAGCGACCAGCGGCAAGCGAGCGGTTTGCGCCACGGCCCGCAGGGTGCGCAGCCAGGCGGCATCGTTCAGCGTGTGGTGCAGCTCGGCCACCAACCAGCAGCGCCCCCGAAAAAGGCGTCGCAGCCAGCTGGCCTGGTCCAGCAGCTCTTCGGTGCTGGCACCTCGGCGAGGGCGCAGCAGCACGACGCAATCGCCCAATTCGGCCGCTTGGATGTCGCGCCGCCACAGCGTGGCCTGGCCTTTGCCTGTTGCGCTGCGTCGCAGGCGGGTGATGAACTCGCACAGCAGGCCGTAGCCGAGGCGGTGACAGGCCAGCGCGATCAGCGTGAAGGCCGGGGCTTGTTCGCCCAGCGTTTCTTCGTGCACTTCGAACGTGCTGCCGATCATCAGCCGAAAGCTTTCGGCGCCTGGCACCCCGGCGCGGATGGCGTCCTGCCAGCCCTGGTGGGCGCGCACCACCCCGGCCATGCTGCAGTCGTCGGTGATGGCCAGGCCTCGGTAGCCCAGCGCCAGGGCGCGCTCCACCATCTCCTCGGGATGCGAAGCGCCGCACAGGAAGCTGAAGTTGGTGACGGTGTGGAGCTCGGCGTAATCGGGCAGGGCTGTGAGCGGGCTGGCAGGCAAGCCAGGGCGTCCATCAACGTTGTTCATGGCTGCCCCTCAGGCGAAAAAGCCGTGCAGGTGCCAGGGGCTGCTGCCGTCCTGTGGCACATGCCGATCGCAAAAGACCCACAGCAAGCCGGCCTGAGGGCTGCTGGCGAGGTGATGATCGCGCACCTCGCGCCCGGCACCAGGGGCCTCGTCCCACCAACCGGCTTCGATGCGGTGCGGCCCTGCCAACAAGCGCAGCGGCCCCTGGTGGATGGGTGTCTCCCGCAGCCCGAAGTCGATGTCACCCGTGCCGTGCAAGCTCAGGCTCAGGGGCGTGGGCAGCACCCAGGTGGGCTGCGGGACGTCGCTGGCGAAGCGGGCTGGATGAACCTTCGCCTGTGTCATGGGCTGCGTCAGCAAGGGGATCGCCGCATGCCAGGTCTGGCTGTGTGCCAGCCGGTGATCGGCCTGCAGTTGCCCGGCCAACACGCGCTCAGGCCCCAGCCGGATGCTCAGCCGGTCCAGCAGGTTCAGCAAGGCGCTGCGCTGCGCCCGCCGCCCAGCTGCCGTCAAGGCCTCGGAAGGCATGCCTTCGGCGCTGCGGGCCTGTTCCGCGAACAAGGACGCACTCTCGGGCTCGCGTGACGCGATGGCGTTCACGCTCAGGCTGATGTCGGTGACGGGCGAGCTCAACTCGATGCGGCGCAGGTGCTCGCCCACCATGCGCGACAGGCGCGCCACATCGGACGTGGGCTCGGCCAGTGGCACGGTGTGCGCCTGCCAGCGCGAGGTGCTGTGGCGCGCCCAGTCATGGCACCAGCCCAGCTGCAACACCTGGGTGGCGGCCTGGTGGCCCGAGAGCCAGGCGCAAAGTTCACTCAGCAGTTGCTCGAAGGCCTGGTGAAGGGCCTCGGCGTTGTCGAGTCGCCAGGGCAGCTCCAGCCGGCGCTCGAACACGGGCGGCAGCTGCAACCAGTCGAAGGCTTCTGGGCGCAAGCCGTGTGCGGCATCGAGGGCGTGCAGCAAGTCGGCACCAAAGCGCCGGCTGAGGCCGCCACGGGGCAAGGCCTGCACTTGCCCGAGGGTGCGGCAACCCAGGCGATGCAGCGTCTGGGCGTGCTGGCCGACCGCGCTCAGGCTGTGCAAGGGCAGCGGGGCGAGTTGGGTGGCCAGCGAGGTGCCCATGGGCGTGTCCAGCCCCTGGCGGGTGCGGGCCAGGGCAAGCGCAGCGTGCGCTGTGCCTGAGCGCGCTGCGGCCAGGGCGCCCAGCTTGACGGCTTCTTGCCACACCTTCTGCCACAGCTGTGCTGCGCCGCCGAACAGGCGCTCGCTGGCCTGCACCTCCAGCACCACGGCTTCTTCGAGCAAGGCCACCCGAGGGGTGAACTGCAAGGCCCACCAGCCCAGGTGCAAGGCGTTGAGCTCACCGCGCTCAGGAGTGGGTGCGGGCAGCAGGGCGATCCAGCTCGGCATGGTCGGGCAAAGGTGGGCTCGCCACCCAGGGCATGGCTGGCGCCAGAGGAGGGCGCTTGGCCGGAACGCGAGACCAGGCAGGCGAAAGGGGTGACACAGGGCCCTGCTCACCAGGCGGCAGCAACTCGATCAGCCCTGGAGGCCAGCAGGCCAGTTGCAGGGGCGTTTCACGCAAGGGCCCGCGTCGTTTGACGATGCGCACCACCAGGGGATGGGGGCAGGATCCCAGCGAAAGGTGCAGGCGCAAGGGGGCGGCCGAGGCCTCGCGCGACACCCGATCAGGTCGGAACAGGAAAACCGGCCCGGCTTGCCGGCTCGCGCAAACCTGCAGCCTGCGCACCTGTGCGGCCCGGGCCTGCGGCAGCCAGCTCAACACCGCCCACAGCCCATCGGCCAGCAAGGCTTGCTCGGTGGCCCACAGGCGCTCGGCCATGGTGGTGGCATCGATGCGGATCACCCGTTCAGGAGGCAGGCCTTGCTGCGCCAGCCCGGGCAGGTGCGGCACATGCGGTGGGCCGATCAGCAAAACGTGTCCGCCGGCTTCGACCACCCTGCGTAAGGTCGGCAGCAACAGTCGCCACTCGGCCATGCCAGGCTGGGGTTGCAGGACCTCGCTGAGGCACTGGGCAGGCCAGCCGCCCCCCGGCAATTCGGCATCCAGCAGCGGGTGACCGCTGGGCCAGACCTGCTGTGCTCCCGTGCCCAGCACGTGCCCTGGCCAGACGGCCTGGGCCAGGTGCGGCGGCAGGCGGTCGACGGCATCCCGCGCGGATGCACGTGAAGAAGCCTGAGCAACGGGAGCGGTGTGTTCGAACATGGCAATACTGTACATGCATACAGTATTTTATGGGGCCAAAAACCACCTCGCCGCCCGCCTTGATGCCACTTTCCGGGCACTCCTGAACGGACTTTGTGAAGGCCCCCGGGTGATCCCCATGGGTTTTGGCACAATGACACCCCCTGAGGAAAACGAATGTCCAGCCCAGACTCCGCCGCAACCAGCGCGGGTGCCAGCACCCCGCCGGGCCCCAAAGAACCCTTGACCCCGGTCACCGCCGCCCTGGTGGAGTTCCTCGCCGAAGCACGCGTGCCGACCGAACACGGCAGCTTCACCATGAAGTTGTTCCGCGAAAAAGCCACCGGCCTGGAGCACGTGGCCATGGTCATGGGCGAGGTGCAGGGCAGCGCCCTGGTCCGCGTTCACTCCGAGTGCATGACAGGCGATGTCTTCGGCTCGTTGCGTTGTGACTGCGGCCCTCAACTGCAATTTGCCCTGAGTGAAATCGGCAAGCGCGGCAGTGGCGTGGTCGTGTACCTGCGTCAGGAAGGCCGCGGCATCGGCTTGGCCAACAAGCTGCGTGCCTACCAGTTGCAGGACCAGGGTCTGGACACCGTCGAGGCCAACCAGCACCTGGGCTTCGCGGCCGACCTGCGCAAGTTCGACGCTGCCGCCGAGATCCTCGCCACCCTGGGCGTGAAGTCGGTCAAGCTCATGACCAACAACCCCCGCAAGGTTCAGACGCTGAAAGAGCAGGGCGTGCAGGTTGAAGAGCGCGTGCCCGTTCGCAGCGACGTGCAGCCGGAAAACGAGCGCTACCTCGGCACCAAGGCTCGCAAACTCGGCCACCACATCGACTGGCTGGGCTGACCTCAGCCATGGCGGTCGACCTGCCCCCGCTCGACGACCCGGAAGCGGTCGATCCTGCCTTGCGCCAAAGCGTGGCGCGGCGCAGCACGATGGTCAGCGTCGTGGTCAACATCGTGCTGACGGCGCTGCAACTCGCCGCCGGCATCTGGGCGCATTCGCAGGCCCTGGTGGCCGATGCCATCCACTCCTTGTCCGACCTGCTGTCTGACTTCCTGGTGTTGCTGGTCAACCGCCACAGCCACAAGGAAGCCGACGAAGACCACCACTATGGTCACCAGCGCTATGAGACCGCCGCCTCGCTGGCGCTGGGGCTGCTGTTGTCGGCCGTGGCGGTGGGCATGCTGTGGGGCGCCATCGACCGGCTGACTCACGCCGAAGACATCCCCAAGGTCCAGGCCCTGGCTTTGTACGTGGCCGTGGGCACGTTGCTGGCCAAGGAGGCCCTGTTTCGCTACATGCTTGCAGGCGCCGAAAAAGTGCGCTCCAGCATGTTGGTGGCCAACGCCTGGCATGCCCGCTCCGACGCGGCCTCATCCCTCGTGGTGGCGTTGGGCATCCTGGGCAATTTGTTGGGCTACCCCTTGCTCGACCCGGTGGCAGCGCTCATCGTCGGCCTGATGGTGATGCGCATGGGCCTGCGCTTTGCATGGGACGCCCTGAACGACCTCATGGACCGTGCGGCATCGCAGGACCAGATCGACCAGATCCGCCAAACCTTGCTGCAAACGCCTGGCGTGCAAGGCGTGCACGAATTGCGCACCCGCAAGATGGGTGACCTGATCCTGGTCGATGCCCACCTGGAGGTCGATGGCCAACTCAGCGTGCGCGAGGGCCACGACATCGCCCTGCAGGCGCGCCAGCGCGTGATGGCAAAGCTGCCCGTCCTCAACGTGCAGACGCACCTCGATCCGGTTTGATCGAGCGCTCAGGCGTCGCGACCGCAAACCCGGTTGCGGCCTTCGGATTTGGCCTGCTGCAGCGCCTGCTCGACCCGCTGCATCAACGTGTCGACCAGCAGGTCAGGGTGGGCATGGCAAGTCACCACGCCCACGCTGACGGTCATGTGCCGAGCGGTGGTCGAGCTCTCATGCCTGATCTGCAGTGACTCCACGGCCTGCCGCAATCGCTCGGCGACGCCGTTGGCAAAGGATGCGTCCGTGTTCGGCAGCACCACCAGGAACTCTTCGCCCCCCAGTCGCGCCACCACATCAGCGGGCCTGCGCAGCCCGTCCTGCAGCACCCGAGCGACCTTTTGCAGGCACTCATCGCCCGCCGTGTGTCCATAGCGGTCGTTGAATTTCTTGAAGTGGTCGATGTCGATGAGCAGCAGGCTCAAGGCACTGCGGTCTCGCCAGGCGCGCTCCCAGACCAGGTTCAGGTGCTGCTGGATGTGCTTTTGATTGTGCAGGCCGGTGAGGGTGTCGATGCGAGAAATGTCTTTGAGCCGGGCATGCGCCTGCGTCAGGTCGCGCACCAGGCTGCGTTCGCGAAGCGTGCGCAGGAAACGCCGACGCTCATCGCGCTCCATGAAGTAGTTGGCGCACAGGGTGAACAGGGCCACCGAGATCACCATGGACGAGATGGGCCAAAGCAGGCGGGGCGGAAACGTCTCTTGCGACATCACGCTGGCCACGAAGATGCCCAACATGATGGAGGTGAAGGTCAGCGCATACCAAAAGCGCATCCGCGAAACGACGTTGCCATACGTGATGACCACCATGTAGCCCACCGGGAAGAAGTGGACCATGCGGCTCTCGGAAAGCGGCATGACGATGGCGATGCTCACCGCCGCCCCCACGCCACCGAGCAACATCAACACATCCACCAGGGCCAGGGGCATCAGGCGATGGAAAGGGTGAAAGCCTCGCCAGAACAAGAACAACGAGAGCAGCGCAATCGGCGTGAAGACCAGCAGACGCAACTGCGCAGACAGCCAAAGCATGTCCGGGATCATCAACTGATCGGCCAGCAAATACCCGTTGTAGATCAGCAGGGAAATGAGGCTGCTGATGAGGAAGTGGCGTTCGCGAGCGGGCAGGGCGTCGCGCTGAAAGGCCTCTTCCAGGTCGGTTGGGAAGGACATCAGCGGGAAGCCGTTTTCCAGCAAATCCTGGATGCGCACCATGGTGGCGTGGTGCGAGCCCTGCACCGGACGATCCAGGTCGGTGGGAGGCGTGACCGGGCGGGGCGAGAAGATGGCGCTCATGTCAGTCCTGTGTGCCAAATGCGATGACGCGATTGCGCCCGCGCTGGCGAGCCAGGTGCAAGGCCTCATCGGCCACGGCGATCAACTGCGTCGGGCTGGCATGCGGCGAGTCAGGGCGCATGCACGAGACCCCCAGGCTGACGGTGATGAGGTCGCGCTCATCTGGGCCATGGGGTTGGCGCAGGTTTTCCACCGCCTTGCGGATGCGCTCGGCCGCGCCCACCGCGGTCTGCAAGGTGGTTCCCACCATCAGCACCGCAAACTCTTCGCCGGCAAAGCGTGCCAGCAGGTCGTCCGGACGCTGAAAATCGGCCCGGACCACGCCCGCGATGGCACGCAGGCATTCATCGGCTGCGCCCTGTCCGCGACTGGCCTGGCAAGCTTTGAAGTGGTCCACCGCCAGCAGGATCAGTGACACCTCTTGCCGTGCCTGGCCAGCTTTGCGCCAGCGGTGCTCGAGCTCGGCATCGAAATGCCGGCGGCTGGCCAACTCGGTCAGCTGGTCATTGCGAGAGGCCTCTTCGAGGCTGGCGTTGGCCTGCAAGAGCTCGTGCTGCAGGAGCCGTTCACGCATCAGCAACAGCCAGTTCTGGCGCACGTCGCGTTCTTGCATGTAAGCGCCGTAGAGCGTGAAGACAGCGAGCGAGAGCACCGTCAGCGCAGCTGGCGCCATGATGGCGAAGGGCGCCTGTGGCAGGCGCGACCAGCCGTACAGGAACATGGCCATGACGAAAAAATCAAGGCACATGGCAGGCCTCAGGCGCATGCGTGCCACGGTGTTGCAGTACACCAGCACCACGCTCACGCTGATGAGATACGGCCCGGCCATCGGGTCGGTGCTGCCAACGCAGAGGTGGACGTTGATGATCGTTGAGACCATGCCAGCCAACACCAAGGAGCCTTCTCGCAAGGCCGGTGATTGGAGCTTTGTGAGCACGATCAGGCCCAGCAGGATGCATGGCGTGAACCACATCAGCCGCAGCCGCAAGGCGTCATCGAAGCGGTCGGGGATCATCATCCAGTCCGACAGCAACAGCCAATTGAACAGCACGCTGACCAAGGCGCCAGCGCCCAGCAAGGTCTGCATGCGCTCTCGCGCTGTGTCGGTCTGAAAGCGAGACTCGAGGGGCGGCGGGAACCTCAGCATCCGCATGCCGCCGTGCAGCAAGGCGTCAATGGCCCGTGCATCGGCTGCGGTGAGCCCATTTCGCGCATCGGCTTGCGGCATGGGCTCGGACATGAGGGTGGTCACGGACGACACGTCGGTGAAATTCCTGCTGCTGACGTGAGGCGTCACGGCCTGTGGGCTTGACGCGCGGGGTTCAATGCCCTGTGGAGGGGCAATCGATCGTATCGGAAAGGTGTCTTGGGCCGCGAGACGGCGGACACTGGTTTTCCCTTGCGGGGCGCCGATTGTGCCTCTGGGTCAGGCCTGTGGCCGTTCATGCATTCGGCGCACGCCAACATTGGTTGACATAATATACATCGTGGCAAGTAACATGGGCGACAAAAGACCCGCAGGACAGCCGCCTACCAGGCTCCTAGAGGACCCACTGCAGGCCCTCCGAACAACACCGCCCCGTCAGCGGCGGACGGCAGCCGATTTCACCCGTTCAGGCGCATACAGCGCGCCCTGGAACTGCGGCACGTACTCGTACTTCACCATCCGTCCCAGCTTCAGCGACTTGATGAAGCCCGACAGGCTGCCATCTTGCAAAGTCAGCTTGACCGAGTCCTGGTCCATGCTGCTGGCGTGGCTGAGTTGCCGCGAAACCGAGTGGCCTTGGATCAGGTTGCCTTGCTGGTCCAGGTTCGTGAAGCGGTTGGTGACCATCTCTTCCTTGTTCGATGGATCATCGAGCTTGCGGGCCTCGATCACCACGTCGGGCTTGCCCGTCTGAGCATCGAAGACCTCGAACGTGACCGATTTTTCACCGTCCTTCAGGTTGATCGGGATCAGCCACTTCGGCAAGTTGTAGCCGACGACGCCCCTCACGCGGGCCAGCTCGGTGTTGACCGGCAGCTTGAGCACGTAGCCCGACAGGTCCTTGTCCATCGATTGGGCCAACAGGCTGAACGGCCCCCAGTTCGAGCCCCCCAGCTTGCTGGTGACGATGGAGATGGCCACCTCGTTGTAGCTGTCGTTGTCGCAATGCTCGTAGCTGTAGGCCGTGATGGCGACCAGCCCGCGGCCCAGCCAGATCTGCAGCGGCTGGACCTCGGCCAGCACCTTGGGCGGAATCAGTTCGCGCAGGCGCTCGATGTCAGCGGTGTACACGGCCGTCACCCGGCTGTTCTTGTAATAGAAGTTCGGCGAGTAAGACTCGAAGCCAATGTCCAGCTTGGTTTTCTTGAGGGTTTTGAACCAGCTCAGGTCGAGGTTCGGGGCCTCGGCTTCGATGACGGAGAGTGGCGGGTTCGAGCGGAACCGGTCGTACAGGCCGCCGCGCACCACCGGCACCTTGTGCCCGGCGATGTCGATCACGGGGCTGCCATCGGCTGCGGCGCCTTGGGCCCAGACCGGGCCGACCAGAGAACTCAGCAGCAACGCACCGGCTGCGACAACGCTTCGAAAATGCATGAAAGGACCTCAACGCTTGAAGGAAGTTGGAATGCGTTGATGAATCTAACTTTCAAGCCGACTTCAAGGTCAAGCACCTTTTCGAGGTTTCGCCTTCTTGCTCACCGGGATCCCGAAACTGTCCAGCACCCGCACGGCATTGTCTTCACAGGCCATGCCTTCGGGCTTGGCGTCGATCATCTGCATGAGCGCGCGCAGCTGCGCCTTGCTTTGCGCCAGGCGCACTTCCATGGCTTCGATGTCGGTGATCTTTTTCGTCAGGGCCGCGATCAGTGCGTCGTGCCGCCAGGTGCTGAAGTCCTCCGGTATCACCTGCTTGATCTCGTCAAGGGTGAAGCCCGTTTGCTGAGCGCTGGAGATGATGTTCAGCACCGCCACGGCTTCCAGCGGGTACTCACGGTAGCCGTTGGCCTGTCGACTCACGGCATTGAGCAGCCCTTTCGACTCGTAAAACCGGATCGTCGATGCGGTGAGCCCGGTGCGCTGGGCCAGCTCTCCGATCTTCATGGGACACCTCGCTTGCAATCGACACATGGACACGGCATCGAATCTAACCTTGAAGCGCGCTTGAATGTCAAATGCAAAGCGTTGCCGATGGCACTTGACATTCAAGTTGACTTCAAGCTTACGGTTGAGGCCTTGCCAACCCGGAGTCGACCATGACCGCCTTCACACCGCTGACCCTGCCCAACGGCGCCACCCTCCCCAACCGCTTCGCCAAGGCCGCCATGGAGGAAAACATGGCCGACGCCGACCACGCCCCCTCTGACGCGCTGATCCGGCTCTACCGCACCTGGGCCGAGGGCGAGGTGGGCTTGCTGATCACCGGCAACGTCATGATCGACCCGCGGGCCATGACCGGCCCCGGTGGCGTCGTGCTCGAGTCCGACCGGCATGCCGATCGTTTTCGAGCCTGGTCGCAGGCCGCCCGCTCTCATGGTGCGCAGGTGTGGATGCAGCTCAACCACCCAGGCCGCCAGATGCCCGCGGCGTTGAAGCAAGACACCATCGCCCCCTCGGAGGTGGCCATGGACCTGGGCGGTTTTTCCAAGCAGTTCGTGCCGCCCCGGGCCATGACCGAAGCCGACATCGCCGAGGTCAAGGCGAGGTTCGTGAAGGCCTCTGTGCTGGCCGAAGCCACCGGCTTCAACGGCGTGCAGGTTCACGCGGCGCACGGTTACCTGCTCAGCCAGTTCCTGTCCCCGCTGACCAACCAGCGAGTCGACCGCTGGGGCGGCTCGCTGGAAAACCGCGCACGCCTGCTCGTCGAGGTGGTCAAAGAGGTGCGCGCCGCCGTGAGCCGGCAGTTCGCCGTCTCGGTCAAGCTCAACTCGGCCGACTTCCAGCGCGGCGGTTTCAGCCCGGACGACGCCAAACAGGTGGTGACCTGGCTGAATGCCCTGGGCGTCGACCTGATCGAGCTGTCCGGCGGCAGCTACGAGGCCCCGGCCATGCACGGGCAGGCGCGCGACGGCCGCACCCTGGCGCGCGAGGCGTACTTCCTGGAGTTCGCCAAGGACATCGCGACGGTGGCGCGCGTGCCCGTGATGGTGACCGGCGGCATCCGCCGTCTGCCAGTGGCCGAGCAGGTGCTCGCCAGCGGCATCGATGTGGTGGGCATGGCCACGGCCTTGGCGATCGATCCGAGTTTGCCCAAAGCGTGGCGCGAGGGGCCCGAGCACGCGCCCATGCTCAGGGCCATCACCTGGCAGAACAAGGTCCTGGCGTCGGTGGGCTACATGGCGATGGTCAAGCACCAGCTGCGTCGACTCAGCCTGGGCCGCCGGCCGCGCCCCGATGTGCCCCCTGCCCTGGCGCTGATCGAGCAGCAGATCGACACCCTGTTTCAGACCCGCCGATACCGCAAGTGGGTCAAGGGCCTGACCGCCTGAATCGGACACCGTCGATGCTGGCAGCTTGGGCGGCACTTTCGGGCTAAAGTTTCAAGGCCCGCACCATCCACCTGAGCATGCCCCCGATCACCCCCACCACAAGGCTGGCCAGCCTCCTCTGCGCCCTGACGCTCCTGAGCGCCCTGGCCTGGCAGCCGGCCCAAGCCGGCAAGGTGCTCGACGGCATCCGCCAACGTGGCCAGCTGGTTTGTGGCGTCAGCAATGGCGTGGCCGGCTTCTCGGCGCCGGACGCCAAAGGGCGCTGGCAAGGGCTCGACGTGGACGTGTGCAGGGCGGTGGCCGCTGCGGTGCTGGGCAGCGGCGAGAAAGTGCGCTTCACACCGCTGAACTCGACACAGCGCTTCGCCTCGCTGCAATCGGGGCAGGTGGACATGCTGTCTCGCAACACCTCGTGGACGCTCACGCGCGACGCCTCGCTGGGCCTGCACTTCACCGCCATCACCTACTTCGATGGCCAGGGCTTCCTGGTGCCGTCCAAGCTCAAGCTGACCAGCGCCAGGCAGCTCAAGGGGGCACAGGTGTGCGTGCAGGCTGGCACCACCACCGAGAAGAACCTGGCCGATTTCTCGCGCGCGAACGGCCTGGGCATCAAGCCTGTGGTGTTCGACACCTACGAGGCGGGCTTCAAGGCCTTGTTCTCGGGTCGTTGTCAGGCCTACACCGCCGATGCGTCTGCGCTGTCGAGCATCCGAAACAAGGAAGCACCCAAGCCCCAGGACTACACCGTGCTGCCAGACCTGATCTCCAAGGAGCCCCTGGGGCCAGCCGTCAAGCGCGGTGACGACGAGTGGTTCGCCATCGTCAAGTGGACGATCTACGCGCTTCAAGAGGCCGAAGAGCTGGGTGTGACGCAGGCCAAAGCGGCCACGCTGGCCGCCAGCACCGATCCGGCCATCCAGCGCCTGCTCGGTGGTGGCGAGGACATGGGCAAGCTGCTGGGACTGGACAAAACCTGGGCCTTGCGCGCCATCCAGGCCGTTGGCCACTACGGTGAAATCTTCGAGCGCAACGTGGGCAAGAACTCGCCCTTGAACCTGCCGCGCGGTGCCAACCGGCCGTGGAGCCAGGGCGGCTTGATGTACGCCCCGCCCCTGCGCTGAACCGCGGAGCCCGTGGCCTTGTTCGATTGGGGATTCCTTCACCAGCCCGCTGGGTTCGACATCGGTGAAACAGGCCTGATGGCTTTCGACGCCATGCAGCCCATGTGGTGGGCCTTCGTCGTGGGCCTGGGCAACACCTTGCGCGTGGCCCTGCCCTCGCTGCTGGTGGCCACCTTGTTCGGCCTGCTGCTGGCCTTGCTGCGCACCTCGGGCCTGCCTGGCTGGCGTCAGGCGGCACAAGGCGTGATCGGCCTGATCCGCCATGTGCCGCTGCTGCTGCAGCTGCTGATCTGGTACTTCCTGCTCATCGAGTGGTTGCCTGATTCGACCCAGGCCTTGCCGCTGTGGGGCGGGCTCTGGCTGAGCAAAGGGGGGCTGGCCTTCCCATGGCCCGAGCCCGCGGGTGGCGCCTGGCAACTGTCATGGCCCGCGCAGGAGACCTTCAACGTCAGCGGCGGCGCATCCGTCACGCCGGAGTACTTGGCCGTGGCGCTGGCCCTGAGCACCTACACAGCGGCCTTCCTGGCCGAGGTCTTTCGCAGTGGCATCGAGGCGGTGCCGCGCGGCCTGCTCGAGGCGGCCGACACGCTCGGCGCCACCCGCTGGCAACAAATCCGGCTGGTGCTGATCCCTCAAGCCCTGCGCACCGTCGTGCCACCCACCACCAACCAGTACCTGAACCTCATCAAGAACTCGTCGCTGGCCGTGGCCGTGGGCTACCCCGACCTGGTGTCGGTCACCACCACCGCGCTGAATCAGAGCGGCCGCGTGCTCGAGTGCATCGGGGTGATGATGGCGGTGTACCTGACGCTGTCGCTGCTCACGGCGTTGGCCATGAACGCCTTCAACCGCAGCCACGCGCTGAAAGGGGTGGCATGAGCAGCCGCGCGATGCCGTCCACGAAGACGCTGACGGTGCGAGGCGCACAGGTGGGCGGCCTGCTGTTGCTCGCCTGGCTGACCTGGGTGCTGCTGCGCTGGGGCGTGATCGATGCGGTGTTCCGGCCCGATGCGCAGGCTTGCCAGGCCCTGGCGCGCGAAGCCGCCTGCTGGGGCGTGGTCGTGCAGAAGGCCCGATGGCTGCTGCTGGGATCACCCGACCAATGGGGCGGCCTGCCGCTGACGCTGCTGCTGTTTTTCGGCAGCTGGTGCCTGTCGTGGCCGCTGGGCGTGGGCCTGGCTTTGGCCCGACGGTCTCGTCACGCGTGGCTGAGTTGGCCGGCGACGGCGTTCATCGAAGCGGTGCGCGGTGTGCCGCTGGTGGGTCTGCTGTTCGCGGCGGCTTTCCTGCTGCCACTGTGGTGGCCCCATGGGGAAGCGCCCTCGCTGGGCTGGCGAGCCGGGATGGCGCTGACGCTGTTCTCATCGGCATACCTGGCTGAAATCGTGCGAGGAGGGTTGCAAGCCGTGCCGCAGGAGCAGACGGAAGCGGCGGCCACGCTGGGGCTGGGCTGGTGGGGCACGCAGCGACGCATCGTGCTGCCTCAAGCCTTGCGCACGGTGCTGCCGGCGCTGACGGGCCATGCGATCGGCCTGCTCAAGGACACCTCGCTGGTGATGGTCATCGGTCTGCACGAGCTGACCGGTGGGCTCTCACTCAGCCTGGGAGGCGACCCGGACTGGCGGCCCTTCTACTTCGAGGCCTACCTGTTCGTGGGCGCGGTGTACGCCCTGCTCTGCCTGATGCTGTCCCGACTGGGGCTGCACCTGGAGCAACGCTGGCAGCGGGCCCAGGGCTGAACGCCCTGCCCGTCGCCGGAGGCGTTCACTGCTCGAAGCTGACTTCGGCGATCTCTTCGGGCAGCTCGATCTCTTGCGAATCGATTTCCTGATCGAATTCTTCGCGAGCGTTGCCTTGCACCACGGGGATCAGCGGCTTGTCCAGCGGGCGGCACACGCGGCTTTGCAAGCGGTTGAGGCGCTCCGAACGCTCCATGGCTTCGAGGACGGCTTGCGGGTCCATCATCAGGGCGAAGGGGTTGGCGTACAAGCTGTGCTTCTGCATGGGGGGCCTCTGTGAAAAAAGTCCGTTGCGATGGGACTCACTTTAGGCATCGAGGCCGTTTGCCGGTAGTCGCCGGAAAACCAAACCTCTTGTCAGAAATTCTCTGACACGCCCCCCAGAGGCACCCCTGGCCAAACCCTCGGTCAGGCCAGCGTGCGCGAGAACAATTGCGCGAAATTCTCGGATGTGATGCGACCGATCTCTTCGACCTCGCAGCCTTTGAGCTCGGCAAGTTGCTTGGCCACGTAAGGCACGTAGGCCGGCGAGTTGGTCTTGCCGCGGTACGGCACCGGCGCCAGGTAAGGGCTGTCGGTTTCGATCAGGCAGCGGTCCAGGGGCACGAAGCGCGCGACCTCGCGCAGGTCTGCGGCGTTCTTGAAGGTGAGGATGCCCGAGAAGGAAATCATGAAGCCCAGGTCGAGCGCCGCGCGGGCCACTTCCTGAGTCTCGGTGAAGCAGTGAAAGACGCCGGTGACCTGGCCCTGCCCTTCTTCCTTGAGGATGCCGATGGTGTCGGCGCTGGCCTCGCGGGTGTGGATGACCAGGGGCAGCGAGGTCTGGCGGGCGGCGCGCAGGTGCACGCGAAAGCGCTCGCGCTGCCAGGCCATGTCGTCGACGCTGCGCTCGCCCAGGCGGTAGTAGTCCAGGCCCGTCTCGCCGATGCCGACCACGCGCGGCAACTGGCTGCGGCTGACCAGGTCATCGACCGTGGGCTCTTGCACGCCTTCGTTGTCGGGGTGCACGCCCACCGTGGCCCAGATGTTCGAACACTGCTGAGCCACCGCATGCACCTGCGGGAACTCCTCCAGCGTGGTGCTGATGCACAGGGCGCGGTCCACCCGGTTGGCGGCCATGTCGGCCAGCACGAGGTCGAGCTTGCCCTGGTAGTCGGGGAAATTGAGGTGGCAGTGGGAATCGACGAACATGGCTCAGGCAGAGGTCAGGCGGGGAACCCGCGATGATGCCTGAAAGCCGTTTGCCCTGCGCCCGATCAGCAGATCAGAGCGTCTGCGTGGGCTTGCTGGACGAGAGGTTGGTGCCCAGGATCTGCTCGATCTTCACACGCAGCAGGCGGGTCTTGTCGTCTGCCGGGAAACGAACGCCCACGCCTTGGGTGCGACCACCGGACGCGTTGGCAGGGGTGATCCAGGCGATTTTGCCGGCCACGGGGTAGCGCTGGGGGTCTTCCGGGAGGGACAGCAGCAGGTAGATGTCATCGCCCAGGCTGTAATCGCGCGTGGTTGGCACGAACAGGCCGCCGTCGGTGAAGGCCGGGATGTAGGCCGCGTAAAGCGCACCCTTTTCGCGGAACACCAGTTGGATCACGCTGGGGCGCTGAGCGCCCGAGGCGGTGCCAGGCAGGGGCATGCCTGAGCCGCCCAGTGTGGATGGGGATCCTGCCGTGCCTCTGCCGCCCACGGCAGCGAAGGCCGAGGGCATGGCGGTTGTCTGAAACTCGCTCATGTTGCTCAACAGTGTAACGTCGGCGGCTCAGGCCAGGCTGTGAAATTGGCCCTGTCGATCCGCTGCTTTACGTTCGCTCACAGCTTGTTTCGGGGGGGATGCCTCAGCCTCTGGGGTTCGCCCGCTCCGCACGGACCCGCAGGATCGCTCGCGCCTGCAACATCAGCGTTTCCAACTTGAGCGGCAGGTTCCAGGGATGGTCGGCATGGCGGCGGACCTTGCCCAACTCTTGCGCCCACTGGTTCAGGCGGTTCAGATCAGGGGGCGAGGGCAGGCTCTCGAGCGGGAAATAGCGTGGCTGGGCACCCACGGCCACCCGAGACAGGTCGTGGCAGAGCTTTTGAAGCGTCTCGACCACCAGGGACAAGGGCCATGCAGCCATGGCGCCAGACTCCCCTCGGGCCACAGCTTGGGGAATTTGCGGCCAATTGCGCGCATCGAGCCCAAGCGCTTGGCGGTCACGGGCTGTCAGCGGTTGCCCACCAGAGGCCTGCAGCAGCAAACGAGCCGAGGCGACGTCCAGACCCGTTTCATCGACGAGCCACTGGGTCGCCAGCTCAGGCTCCGGGCTGGGCAGCGACCAGGCCTGACAGCGGCTGCGCACCGTGGGCAACAATTGGTCGAGGGCCGAGCCGCTCAGCACGAACCGCACCTGCCCCGGAGGCTCCTCCAGGGTTTTGAGCAGCGTGTTCGCCGCGATCGCGTTCATGCGCTCAACGGGGTGGATGAGCACCACCTTGGCCCTGCCACGCGAAGCGGTGTTCTGTGAAAACTGCACCACCGCCCGGATGGCATCGACCTTGATGTCCTGGCTCGGCTTGCGCGACTTCCGGTCGGTCTTGTCGTCGCCCGACTCGGGTGCATCGGCCCCGTCCCAACCCAGCGTGGCCTGCAAGGCCTCGGGCAGCACGAGCATGACGTCGGGGTGGGAGCCCGCATCAAGCAGGCGACAGGCCGTGCAGTGCCCGCAAGCCGGTGCAAAGGGCTGCCCGGCAGGGGCCTGCTCGCACAGCCAGGCCCGCGTCAAGGCCATGGCGAACTCGAATTGGCCTGTGCCGGGAAGGCCATGCAAGAGCACGGCGTGATGGTGCAGTTGCCCCAGCGCGGCTTGCAGCGGCGCCTGCAGCCAGGGCCAGAGGGCGGAGGTCGAGCGGCCTTCGCTCATGCGAGGCCCTTTTCGGCGATGGCCTGACGCACTTGTTCGGCAACCTCGTGTGGGGGGGCGTCGGCACGGATGATGGCGAAGCGCTCAGGTTGCGCGGCCTGACGCGCCAGGTAACCGTTTCGCACCCGGGTGAAAAACGCTTCGTCGAGGGCTTCGAATCGGTCGGGTTGGCGCGCGGCCTGCAGGCGCCCGGCCGCGATGGCTGGAGGCAGGTCAAACAGCAAGGTCAGCTCGGGCTGCAGGCCTTCCTGGACCCAGGTCTCGAGTTGCGCAAGCACCGCCTGCTCGAAGCCGCGGCCCGCTCCCTGGTAGGCGAACGTCGCGTCGGTGAAACGATCGCACAAGACCCAGGCGCCACGGGCCAGCGCCGGGCGGATCACCTGCTGGATGTGGTCGCGGCGCGCGGAGAACACCAGCAAGGCTTCCGTCAGGGGGTCCATGCCGTCGTGCAGCACGAGTTGGCGCAGTTTTTCGGCCAGGGGCGTGCCACCGGGTTCGCGGGTTCGCACCACGTCCCTGCCCTGCTGGCGCCAGGCCTTCTCGAGTGCGTCGATGTGGGTGGTCTTGCCGGCACCGTCGATGCCCTCGAAGGTGATGAAGCGGCCTTGGAGGCTCATGGGCTCTTCCTGGGTCTGCGTTGGTATTGGTCGACCGCGCGATTGTGATCGTTCAGGTTCTCGCTGAAGGCGCTGCTGCCGTCTCCACGGGCCACGAAATAAAGGGCCTTGGATGAAGCCGGTTGAACGGCCGCGAGCAAAGACGCCTTGCCCGCCATGGCGATCGGCGTGGGCGGCAGCCCGCGGCGGGTGTAGGTGTTGAACGGGGTGTCTTCCTGGAGGTGACTGCGCCGCAGGTTGCCGTCAAAGGCCTCGCCCAGACCGTAGATCACCGTCGGGTCGGTCTGAAGGGGCATGCCGATGCGCAGCCGGTTGTGGAACACCGACGAGATCATGGGGCGGTCGGATGCACGCCCTGTTTCTTTCTCGACGATGGAGGCCAGGATCAGCGCTTGCTGGGCGGTGCTCAATGGCGCACCCGGCTGGCGTTGCTGCCATGCGGCGTCGAGTTGCCTTTGCAAGGCGTGGTGAGCCCGCTTGAGCACGGCCAGGTCGGTGGAGCCTTTGGCGTAGGCGTAGGTGTCCGGGAAGAACTGCCCCTCGGCGGGCAGGCCTGGCGAGCCGATGGCGGCCATGATGGCTTGCTCGCTCATGCCGCGTGTGGCGGGTTTGAGGCCTTCGGCCTGCGCCAGGGCGGCGAGGAACTGCCGGAAGGTCCACCCCTCGATCAGGCGCACGACAGACAGGCGCTCATCGCCCTGCACCATCATGCGCAGCAGGTCGCGTGGGGTGGTGCCGGGGCCGGCCTCGTAGTTGCCAGCCCGGATCAACCTGGCGTCGCCGGAGACCCGAAACCATTGGTAGAGCAGCCAGTCGGGCGTGTCGATGCCTGCGGCCACCCAGCCTCGCGCGATTTCGCGGGGTGTTTGACCTGGCTCGATGGCGAGCTCAGCGGCCTCGCCGCGCAAGGGCAAAGGCTGCTGAAGCCACCAGGCACCAGCCGCGAGCAAGGCGCCCGTCAACAGCACGAGCGCGAACAAAAAGACCCGAATGACGCCGCCCGCCTGCCGATGGGAATCGGGGCGGCAATGGCCTGGACGTGAAGGGGTGTGTACCCGAGTGGAATGCATGTGCATGGAGGGCATGATCATAATCACCCCCATGAACGCCAACCCGATCTCGCTTTCACAGACCGCCTCTTCCTGGCAAGGCGCCCTGCCCTTGTCCGAGCTTGCCTTGATCCGAGCTGAGGGGCCGGACGCTGCGGCCTTCCTCCACGGGCAACTGAGCCAGGACGTCAGCCACCTGGGGCCCTCCGAGGCCCGACTGGCGGCGTATTGCTCTGCCAAAGGGCGCATGCAGGCATCGGCATTGCTGTTGCGCCCCACAGAGGACCAGGTCTTGCTGCTGACGGACGCGGGCATCTTGCCGGGCTGGCTCAAGCGGCTGAAGATGTTCGTTCTGCGCTCGAAAGTGCTGCTCAGCGAAGGCGGCTTGCAGGCTTGGGGGCTGGCTGGCGCATCGGCGTCAAAGGCCCTGGGCGACGCGGCCAACGCGCCGGTTTGGTCAAGCCAGCGCCACGAGTCAGGGCACCTGGTGCGCCTGCCCGATGTGCAGGGGGTGCCCCGGTGGCTGTGGCTGGGCGCACCAGACGCCACTGCCTGGCTGGGTGCCCTGGGGCCGTTGTCGAGTTCCGCATGGTCTTGCCTGGAGGTGCTGTCCGGCATCCCCCGTGTGACCGAGGCCACATTCGACCAGTTCGTGCCCCAGATGGTGAACTTCGAGCTGGTGGGCGGGGTGAACTTCCAAAAGGGCTGCTACCCCGGTCAAGAGATCGTGGCGCGCAGCCAGTACCGTGGCACGGTCAAGCGGCGCGCTTTCCTGGCCGAAGTGCCCGGTCGGGCCGCGCCCGGGCAGGAGGTGTTCGCTGCCTCGGACACCGGGCAACCGGCTGGGATGGTCATCCTGGCCGCTGCGTTGCCGCAGGAGACTGGCGCTTCGGGCGAAGCGCTGCACGTCGTGCTGCTCGAGCTGAAGCTCGCGAGCGCAGCCGAGGTGATCACCCTCGGCAGCCCCGATGGCCCGGTCCTGCGCTTGTTGCCCCTGCCTTACGACATGCCATCGCCCGACAGCGATGCATGAATGCGGCAGCGCGTCAATTTCTTAACGGCAATCGACCTCACCGAGGCGCTTCATGCACCATGCGGGGTGAAGGGGCGCCGCGCATCGGGTACGCTCAAATCGCTTTTTCCACTGTGCATGGGTCGAGATGAGGTCACCAGCTGACAACCCCGCATCGCTGTTCATCTATTTCCGGCTGGACGCCTCACAAGCTTCCCAGGCGCTGCATCGGCTCGCAGCGATGCAGGACGAGCTGCGTGCCCGCCACCCGGGTCTCCAGGCTCGCCTGCTGGCACGCACGGACAACCAGGATGTCACCGAGCACACCTGGATGGAAATCTACGAACACCCGCAGGGCCTGAGCAGCGCCTTCCTGGCCGACCTGCAGTCTGCGGTGCGGTCTTTGCCCGAAGGCTTGATCGCCCCCCGCCACACCGAATCTTTCGCCGAGCTCCGCCTGCCTTGCGGGCAGGTGGCCTGAAGGAGGCCGTTGCCATGTGTCTCGTTGCTTTCGCCCTGGACCAATCCAGCCGCTTTCCTTTCGTGATGGCGGCCAACCGCGACGAATTTTTCGACCGCCCGGCCGCTCGCCTGGGGTGGTGGGAGCCCGATGGCGACGGCCCGGCCATCCTAGGTGGACGCGACTTGCATGCCGGCGGCACCTGGCTGGGCCTGACGGCATCGGGGCGGTTGGGCATGGTCACCAACATCCGCAATCCACAAGACGTGGATCCTCAGGCGCCTTCGCGGGGATCGATCGTGCCCGAGTGGCTCAAGGGTGAACAGAACATGGCCATGCTGTGGCCACGTTTGGCCATGTCCGGCTTCAATGGCTTCAACCTGATCGCACTGGACTTTGCGCAAGGCGAATGCTTTTGGGTCAACAACCGCAAGCTCTACCCCGAGCGCCTGACCAAGGGCATCTTCGGCTTGTCGAACGCGCAGCTCAACACCCCCTGGCCCAAAGTGCAGGGCCTCAAGGCCTCCTTGCGAGACGCCGTGAGCCGGGCCCAGGATGCAGAGGAAATGGCGTCGACATTGTTCGATGCGCTGGCCGACGACACCCGCGCGCCAGACGCGCAACTGCCCCGCACCGGTGTTTCACTGGAATGGGAACAGCTGTTGTCCCCCGCGTTCATCCGCGATGGGCAAGGCCTGTATGGCACGCGTTGTTCGACGGTGATCGTGACCGAGCGCCACAACAAGCGGCTGATCACGCACGTGATGGAGCGCACCTTCTCGCCGCAGTCGAACCTGGCGCTGATGCGCCGGGTGAGCCTGCGGAACTGGCCGCCTCGCCACACGATGTCGTCGGCCGATGTGGCCAAGCTGGAGGCCAGCTTGCCACCCCCTTCGCTGCGGCACGAGGACGTGTTCGAGAGCAGCGACATCACGGAGCACGACGAAACCGATGTCAGCGCGATGTCGGAGACCCGGCGTCACCGCGCTCGCAGCCTGATCAAACCGGCAACCGGTTTGGGCATCAAAGCCTGAGGGTCATGCGCTGGTGGGCGATGCCCACCTCGTCGAAGACCGGACCCTGGGGCTCGAACCCCGCCGCCGCATACAGCGGCATGGCCGAGACCTGGGCGTGCAGCGACAACTGGGTCTTGCCCAGCAGCCTGGCCTCGGCGATGAGCGCCGACAGGATCAAGCGCGCCAGGCCGACCCCGCGGCTGCTGCGCAGAACAGCCATGCGGCCGATCCGAGCGTGCTCAGGCCCATCGCCCGGCGACTCACCGCTGAGGATGAGCCTGCCCGTGCCCAGCGGCAGCCCGCTGAGGTTGGTGACCACCGCGTGCACCGCCGAGGCGTCATCGGCATCCCATTCCTCGGCAGCCGGGATGCCTTGCTCCTCGATGAACACCGCTGTGCGAACAGCGCGTGCCGCCACTTGCTGGCTTGCCCAGTCGCCCAGCTGCACGTCGTGCACCGCCCTGCCCTGCTCCCAGGCGTCGAGCTGCGCACGCAAGCTGTCAGGCACCGGGCTGGGGCGACCGCTGGCCAGGCTGGTGTGCACGTAGACCACCTCGCCGGTGACGATGAGGCGCCCCTGGCACCAGGCGGCCCATTGCAGCGTCAGCGAGGAGTTGCCGATGCGTTCGCAGCGGATGCCGATGTCCAGCCAGTCGTCGAGGCGGGCCGGTGCGTGGTACTCGAGCGTGTTGCGGCGAACGAAGATGTCGCCGCCCGCATGCTTGAACGCGTCCGGGTAAGGCAGACCGACGGCGCGCCAGTGGTCACTGGAGGCGACGTCGAGGTAGTTCAGGTAGTGGCCGTTGAAGACCACCTGCTGGGCGTCGACCTCCGACCACCGCACGCGCAGGCGGTGGTGGAAGCGGAAGTCGGCGGGAAGGCTCATGGACGAGCGTGTCCGCGGGTGCCCAGCGCGCGGTCAGCGCAGCTCGCGACGCAGGATCTTGCCCACCGGGGTCTTGGGCAGCTCTTCGTTGCGGAACTCGACGATGCGGGGGATCTTGTAGCCCGTCAGGTTCTTGCGGCAGTGCTCGATGATCGCTTCCTTGGTCAGGCCAGGGTTGCGCGGCACGATGATGACCTTGACGCGCTCGCCAGCGGCTTCGTCGGGCACGCCCACGGCGGCGACTTCCTTGACGTCCGGGTGCATGGCCACGACGTCTTCGATCTCGTTGGGGTACACGTTGAAGCCCGAGACCAGGATCATGTCCTTCTTGCGGTCCACGATCTTGAGGAAGCCGTTCTCGTCCATCACGGCGACGTCACCGGTGGACAGCCAGCCTTCGCTGTCGATGACCTTGGCGGTTTCTTCCGGACGGTTCCAGTAACCCTTCATGACCTGCGGGCCGCGCACGCACAGCTCGCCCGGCTCGCCGATGTTGGCCCAGGAGCCGTCGTCGCGGCGGCAGCGCACTTCGGTCGAAGGCACGGGCACGCCGATGGAGCCAGTGAAGACGGGACGCGGCTTGCTCAGGTCCACCGGGGCCTGCGTCACGATGGGCGAGCACTCGGTCAGGCCGTAGCCTTCGACGATGGGGCAACCGGTGACCTGGTTCCAGCGCTCGGCGGTGCTGCGCATCAGGGCCATGCCGCCGGCGATGGGCAGCTTGAGCTTGGAGAAGTCGAGCTTGGCAAAGGCCGGGTCTTCGAGGAAGGAGGCGAACAAGGTGTTGACGCCCGAGATGCCCGAGAAGCGCTCGTTCTTGAGGATCATCATCACGCGCTTGGTGTCGCGCGGGTTGGCCACCAGGATGTTGCGGCCGCCCAGTGCCATGAAGATCAGGCCGTTCACGGTCAGCGAGAAGATGTGGTACATCGGGATGAGCGTGACCACGGTCTCGACGTCGTCCGTCAGTTGGCCTTCGGCAAAAGCCAGGGCTTGCTGGCAGTTAGCCAACACGTTGCGGTGCGTGAGCATCGCGCCCTTGGACACGCCAGTGGTGCCGCCGGTGTACTGCAGGAAGGCCAGGTCGTCGGGCTTGACGTCGGCCGGCTTGAACTTGGCCTTGGCGCCTTCCTTGATGACGTCACGCATCCACTTCGCGCCAGGCAGGCTGTAGTCCGGCACCATCTTCTGGACCTTGCGCAGCACGAAGTTCAGCAGGCGGCCCTTGGCGTTGATGAAGCCGTCGGAGAGCAGGTCGCCGATCTGGGTCAGCACCACGCGCTTGACGCCGGTGCCAGGCATGGCGTCCTGCAGCGTCTTGGCGAAGGTTTCCATCACGATGATGGTTTCGGCGCCGCTGTCCTTGAGCGCATGGGCCAGCTCACGCGAGGTGTAGAGCGGGTTGATGTTGACCACCACCGCGCCCAGCTTGAGCACCGCGAACAGGCACACCGGGTACTGGAAGGTGTTGGGCAGCATGATGGCCACGCGGTCGCCCTTCTTGACGCCCTGGCTTTGCAGCCAGCCGGCAAACGAGCTCACGAGGCGATCGAGCCGATCGTTCGTCATCTCCGTGCCGATGCTCACGAAGCCCGGACGCTGACGGAACTTGTTGACGCATTCGTCGAAGTACTGGCCCAGCGACTGGTACTTGTTGATGTCGATCTCGTGGACCACGCCCTTCACGTAGGACGACAACCAGATGCGGTTGGTGGACCCATCGGGGTTGACGATGGACATGCCCGGCTGCAGGGCGGCGGCGGATTGGCTCATCTGGATCTCCTCGTGTACCGGCGCCATGACTGCTTTCGAACTTGGCGCGGGGGCGACTTGCGGCCCGTTTCATGACGACAGCCCCGGTGTGGTGCCGGGGCCGCCTGCTTGATTTGTCTCAGCTACTAAGTCTAACAACCCTGTCGCAGAAAATCGGGGTAACCCCGATGCGCCAGGGTTGAGCCCATCAGCGCTCCAGGATCGCGACCACGCCCTGACCACCTGCGGCGCAGATGGAGATCAGGCCACGGCCCGAGCCTTTTTGCGCCAGCATCTTGGCCAGCGAGGCCACGATGCGGCCACCGGTGGCGGCGAACGGGTGACCCGCAGCCAGCGACGAGCCGTTGATGTTGAGCTTGCTGCGGTCGATCGAGCCCAGCGGCTTGTCCAGGCCCAGGCGCTCCTTGCAGTACTTGGGGTCTTCCCAAGCCTTCAGGGTGCACAGCACCTGCGCCGCGAAGGCTTCGTGGATTTCATAGAAATCGAAGTCCTGCAGCGAGATGCCGGCGCGGTTGAGCATGCGCGGCACGGCGTAGGCCGGCGCCATCAGCAGGCCTTCCTTCTTGTTGAAGAAGTCCACGGCGGCCACTTCAGAGAAGGTGATGTAGGCCAGCACCGGCAGGTTGCGGGCCTTGGCCCACTCTTCGCTGGCCAGCAGCACGGCAGAAGCGCCGTCGGTCAGCGGGGTCGAGTTGCCCGGGGTCAGCGTGCCTTGGCCCGGGGCGATCTTCTTGTCGAAGCAAGGCTTGAGCGAGCGCAGCTTCTCGATGCTCAGGCCTTCGCGCAGGTTGTTGTCCTTGCTCACGCCCTTGAACGGGGTCATCAGGTCGGCGAAGAAGCCTTCCTTGTAGGCGCGTGCCAGGTTGGCGTGGCTGGCTGCGGCCAACTGGTCCTGCTCTTCACGGGGGATGCCCCACTCACGGGCCATCAGCTCGGCGTGCTCACCCATCGAGTAGCCGGTGCGGGGTTCGCCGTTCTTCGGGATGTTCGGCTTGAGCAGCATCGAAGGACGGATCTTGGCCAGGGCCTTGAGTTGCTCGCCGGTGCTCTTGCCGCGGTTGGCTTCGAGCAGGATCTTGCGCATCTTCTCGTTGACGCCGATGGGGGCGTCGGAAGTGGTGTCCACGCCACCGCCGATGCCGCACTCGATGTGACCCAGGGCGATCTTGTTGGCCACCAGCATGATGGCTTCCAGGCCTGTGCCGCAAGCTTGCTGCAGGTCGTAGGCCGGGGTCTCGGGCGACAGGGTGGTCGACAGCACGGTCTCGCGAACCAGGTTGAAGTCGCGGCTGTGCTTCATGACGGCGCCGGCGGCCACGTCACCCAGGCGTTCGCCGTGCAGGTTGAAGCGGTCAACCAGGCCCTGGAAGGTGGCCGTCAGCATGTCCTGGTTGGAGACGTGCGAGTAGACGGTGTTGGAGCGGGCGAAGGGGATGCGGTTGCCACCGATGATGGCGACGCGACGGATGGTGCTCATGAAAGGTCCTTGGGGTGAAGGGTGTTCAATGCGGTGAATCGGCGGTTCGGTGGCTCAGTACCGGACGAGACCTCGGAGATGGGGTTTGTCGCCTTTGGCGTTGCGGACTTCGAAGACGGATTCGCCCTCGCCACGGTTGGCCCACAGCGAGGCGCGTGCCGGCAGGAACAAAGGTGTCTTGAACTCGACGATCACCTCGGCCTGGTCAACGGCTTCTCGCGGCATCAGGGTGGCCAGGGCGCGTGCCTTGGTCCACATGCCGTGAGCGATCGCCTTCTTGAAGCCCAGGAACTTGGCGGTCAGCGCAGACAGGTGGATCGGGTTGATGTCACCCGAGACCCGACCGTAGCTGCGACCGATGCCGGCGCCTGCGAAGAAATCGGCCTGGTGCGCCAGCGGGCGCTCGTCGTTGATCTGGCTGACGTACTCGGGGCCACGCGGCTGCTTGACGCCCATGCGCAGCAAGGTCCAGGTGCTCTCCCACACCACCACGCCATCGCGCAAGGCGCGGGCATGCAGCGTGAAGACCTGACCCTTGTCGTGCTTGTAGAGCTCGCCCGTGCGCACCTCGATGCGCAGCTTGTCGCCCACGTTGATGCGCTTGAGCAACTTGGCGCTGTTGGCCAGGTGCACGAGGCCCATGGCTGGCCACGGGAAGGCCTTGGAGCCGAACAGCATCATGGCCAGCGGGAAGGCGTCCATGTGCGGCACCAGCATGGGCACGCCGTGGGCTTCGGTGAAACCGCAGACCTTGGCGTAGGCCTTCACGCGCTTGGCGTCGATGGTGACGCTGGGGCGCACGTAGGTGACCTCGGGCAACGCATCCACCGCCACGCTGCGCTTGCTGCTCGAGCGCAGCGCACCGAGGTTGAGCGAGATGGCGCTGGGCAGCTTCTTGACTTCGATGATCTTCATGGCTGCGGGCGCTGTCGATCAGCCGATCAGGCTTTGGCCACACACGCGGATCACGTTGCCCGTGATGCCGGCGGAGGCGGGGCTGGCGAACCAGCCAATGGCTTCGGCCACGTCGACCGGCTGGCCGCCCTGGCTCATGGAGTTCATGCGGCGGCCGGCTTCGCGGATGGCAAAGGGGATGGCAGCGGTCATGGCGGTTTCGATGAAACCAGGCGCCACGGCGTTGATGGTGATGCCCTTCTTGGCGAAGATCGGGGCGGTGGACTGCACCATGCCGACCACACCCGCCTTGGAGACGGCGTAGTTGGTCTGACCCATGTTGCCGGCCAGGCCGGAGATGGACGACACGCAGACGATGCGGCCGCCACTCTTGATAGCACCGGCTTCGACCATGGCTTCGTTGATGCGCTCTTGCGTCGACAGGTTCACGTTCATGACGAGCTGCCAGAGGTGCTCCTTCATGTT
Source organism: Comamonadaceae bacterium 2PF (assembly GCA_005502875.1). GTDB lineage: Bacteria > Pseudomonadota > Gammaproteobacteria > Burkholderiales > Burkholderiaceae_C > Aquabacterium. The sequence goes on from SCMV01000002.1 coordinate 128,028, forward strand.
GGCGATGGTCTTGTCGCGGGTGATGCCGGCGTTGTGCACGATGACGTCCCAGCCGCCGTCGGCCTTGGCGGCTTCGATCAGCTTTTGCGGGGCTTCGTTCGAGCCGATGTCCAGGGCCAAGGCCTTGCCGCCGATCTTCTTGGCGACCTCGGTCAGGCCTTCCTGGGCCTGGGGCACGTCCAGGGCGATGACTTCGGCACCGTCGCGGGCCATGCACTCGGCGATGGCGGCACCGATGCCGCGCGAGGCGCCGGTGACCAGCACCTTCTTGCCGGCCAGCGGCTTGTCCCAGTCAGCCGGGGTCGCGGCTTCACCCACGGCAGCGCCGATGCGGATGACCTGGGCCGACACGTAGGCCGAGCGCGGCGACAGCAGGAAGCGCAGCGTCGATTCGAGCTGGCCTTCGGCGCCTTCTGCGACGTACACCAGTTGGGCGTTGCTGCCCTTCTTGAGTTCCTTGCCCAGCGAGCGGGTCAGGCCTTCGAGGCCGCGCTGGATGGTGGCTTGGCGGTGCGAGGTGCAGCCTTCGGGCGGGCGGCCGATGACGATGACACGGCCGCAAGGCAGCAACGAACGCGCGGCGTCGTGGAAGAACCAGTACAGCGCGTCGGACTGGGCCGAGTCGGTCAGGCCGGTGGCGTCGAACACCAGGGCCTTGACCTTCTCGCCGGGCTGGCCGTTGCCGCCCCAGCGGCCGGTGGTCAGGCCGGCCTGGTTGGCCACCGACACCCACTGCGGCAGGCGCTCGTGGGCCAGGGTTTGCGCACCGATGCGCTTGAAGATGCCCGCCAGGGTGGCCAGCAGTTGCGGCTCGCCGCCGCCGCCCACCAACACAGTGCCCTTGATCACCGGCTGGCCCGGTTGATGGCGTTCCAGCGGCATCGGCTTGGGCAGGCCCAGGGCGTTGACCAGCTTGGCACCAACGTTGGAGTTGGCAAAGTCAAGGTAACCGTCTTTCATGGGGGACTCTCGGGGGAAGGGCCGGTGGACGTGCACAGTCCAGTTTGGCCAGGTTGCGACAACGATCTGTCAGATCGCCAGATCACGGTGGAAAAACTCAGGTGGCGGTGGCACTCGCGGTTGACGAGGGTGTGTCGGGTTCAACGGTTTCAGGCTGCGCCTGACCGATCTGCGCCACGCCCGGCAGGTTGGCCATGGCACCGAACTCCAGGGCCTCCTGCGGACCGGGCAAAGGTGCCTTCAAGGCGGCAACCATCAAGGAAGACAGGCGCGAGAGGATCACGGCCTCGTGATCGCCCTGCTGCTGGGTGAACTCGCGGATCAGGCGTTGCGTGTTGCCGCCAGCCAGGATGCCCGACAGCGCACCCATCGCGAAGTTCAGGCGAAAGCCCAGGTCTTCGCGGCTGAGCTCGGGCAGCGTGCGCTGGAAGGCAAAGAAAAAGCGCCCCAGGGTCTCGATGTAATGCGTCTGGATGTAGTCGCGCACCACGGGTGACGGGTCGGTGTAGGCCCGGCCGATGAAGTGCAGGAATCGATCGGCGCCGGGGGCATCGCTGCGGAAGATGCGCACAGCAGGCAGGAACAAGGCCACCAGCACGTGCTCGCAGTTGAGCTGGGTCGCGTAATTGGCTTCGAAGGCATCCAGCATGGCGCGGCGCTGGGCGTCGAGCGGATCGAGCCGGCGCGAGAGCACGGCGTGGATCAACGCGTCCTTGGTGCCGAAGTGGTAGTTCACGGCGGCCAGGTTGACGCCTGCGGCGCTGGTGATTTGCCGCATCGACATCGAGTCGAATCCGCCGCTCACGAACAGCGACTCGGCCGCATCGAGGATGCGGGTCTTGGTGTCGGCGGGTGACAGGCGGGCCGTGGCCATGCGAGGGGGTCTCCTGGGTCCTGCTTTGGTGAACAGGACGAACGTTTCAAACGTCCGTTTTAGTTGCAGGCGCGTATGGTATGCCAACGCAAACGCCTTGACACGGGTTTGACACGCGAAATGTGGGGTCTCCCCCGACACAGGGGATTTCCGGGAAATTCGGACATGCTGGCGCAAGCGCGCGATCCCGCAGGCGGCCTGGACAACATCGGGCGATTTGGGGACATCCCTGCCTGTGGTGTCGGGACTTGCTCACACGGCGCTCACCGCTGCTCGTTATGATCCGGGCGAGCCTCGCTCCCGCGAGCAGACAAGCCAGAAGGCCCGACATGTCGACCATCCTCTACCTCACCCAGATCCAGTTCGATTTCGGCGCGGTGCGCCTGCTTGCCAGCGAGTGCGAGCGCATTGGCATTCGCCGGCCGCTGGTGGTGACGGACGCGGGTGTGAAGGCAGCAGGGGTGCTGCAAAAAGCACTGGACGCGCTGGGCGATTTGCCCGTCACCGTCTTCGACCAGACACCCCCCAACCCGACCGAGGCATCGGTGCGCGCGGCGCACGCGGTGTGGCAGGCCAGCGGCTGCGACGGCCTGATCGCCGTGGGCGGCGGCTCCAGCATCGACCTGGCCAAGGGCCTGGCGATCATGGCCACCCACCCTGGCCCGCTGACCACCTACGCCACCATCGAAGGCGGCTCGCCCAGGATCACGCCGCAAGCCGCCCCCCTGATCGCCGTGCCGACCACCGCCGGCACGGGCAGCGAAGTGGCGCGTGGCGCCATCGTCATCGTCGATGACGGCCGCAAGCTGGGCTTTCACTCCTGGAACCTGATGCCCAAGGCCGCCATCCTCGACCCGGAGCTGACCCTGGGCCTGCCGCCCATGCTCACCGCAGCCACCGGCATGGACGCCATCGCCCACTGCATGGAGACCTTCATGTCGGCGGCCTTCAACCCGCCGGCCGACGGCATCGCGCTCGACGGCCTGGAGCGCGCCTGGGCCCACATCGAGCGCGCCACGAAAGACGGCTCCGACCGCGAAGCCCGCCTGAACATGATGAGCGCCTCCATGCAGGGCGCCATGGCCTTTCAGAAGGGCCTGGGCGCCGTGCACAGCCTCAGCCACAGCCTGGGCGGCGTGAACCCGAAGCTGCACCACGGTACCTTGAACGCCATGTTCCTGCCCGCCGTGATCCGATTCAACGCCGAGGCCGAGTCCATGAAGAAGGACCGCCGCCTGGCCCGCATGGCCCACGCCATGGGCCTGGGCTCCGCAGGCGACGTGCCCGAGGCCATCCGCGACATGAACGCGCGCCTGGGCCTGCCCAAAGGCCTGGCCGAGCTGGGCGTGCAGCGAGAGTGGTTCGACAAAGTCATCACCGGCGCGCTGGCCGACCATTGCCACAAGACGAACCCGCGTGTGGCCACGCCAGACGAGTACCGCGCCTTGCTCGAAGCGTCGATGTGAACGGGGCGGGGACATCGCCGGCCGCTGGCTGAACGCAGGGCCGCAGCGGGCGCTCAGCCCTCGCCCTGCCCGTCGCCGCTCGCCGGTTTGCCAAGGCGTTCGCGGATGACCATGACCTGGTCGATGCGGTGGCTGTCAACGTCCATCACCTCGAAGCGAAAGCCGCCGAAGCTGAGGTGGTCCGTCTTGCGCGGCACACGGCGCAGCGTCACCATCATGAAGCCCGCCAGGGTTTCATACTCGTCCATGCGAGGCAGGTCATCGAGGTCCAGCGCTCGCAGCACGTCCTCGATCGGGGTGACCCCGTCCATCAGCCAGGAGTCGGCGTCGCGCTGCACGATCAGCTCGTCGTCCAGCGGCGCCAGCAGGCTGCCCATCACCGTGCTCATCACGTCGTTGAGGGTGATGATGCCCACCACCAGGCTGTATTCGTTGACGATGACGGCGAAGTCCTCGTAGGCCTGGCGAAACTGGGTGAGCACCTCGGTCAGGCTCAGGCGCTCGGGAACCATCAGCACTTTCTTGATCAGGCCCGAGCCCTGCAGCACGATGGGCTGGCCATTGAAGACGCGGCTGAGCAGGTCCTTGGAGTCGACGTAGCCAACCACGTGATCGATGTCGCCATCGCAGACCAGGTAAGTGGAGTGTGGCTGCAACTCGATGCGTGCGCGGATGAGGGCCTCGCTGTCGTCGAGCAAGAGGTGGACGATGCGGTCGCGCGGGGTCATGGCGCTGGTGACCAGGCGGGTGTCCAGCTCGAAGACGTTCTCGATCACCTGCTGGCCTGTTGCCGCCAGCACCCCCGCTTCGGTGCCGGCTTGCGCCATGGCCAGGATGTCATCGGAGGTGACCGCCTCGTCGCGGCGCTCGGGCAATCCGAAGAGGTGGAACAGGCCGTCGGTCAGGCGTTTGAAGAACCACACCAGCGGCCGCACCACCCGCAGGAAGGCTTGCATCGGGCCGACCACGCGCAAGGCCACTTGCTCCGGTGCGATCATGCCCAGGCGCTTGGGGAACAGGTCGGCGATCAGGATGAACAGGCTGGTGACCACCGCGAAAGACAACAGCGTGGCCCCGGTGTCGACGTAGGCCGGCGCCAGCTGCACAGCCGTCAGCAGCTTGGTGAAATAAGGCGAGAAAGCGCCCTCGCCCACCACGCCGCCCAGGATGGCCACGGCGTTCATGCCGATCTGGATGGCGGTGAAAAAGTCGCCTGGTTCATCTTGCACTGCCAGCACGCGCTGCGCGCGCAGGTCACCGGCATCGGCCAGCTGGCGCAGCCGCACGCGGCGCGAGGCGGCCACGGCCAACTCGGAGAGCGAGAAAAAGGCGCTCGCGGCGATCAAGGCCGCGATCAGCAACAAGGCAAAGATCGGGTCGGTGGTCATGCCAGCAGTTTAGTCACAGGGGCTTGAGCGCGTCGGCCGGGCAGCCTCGGCTCAGCCATTCCTGCCACTCTTGCGCGAGTTGCCTGGAGCGCTCCACCGCCTCGACCCACACCTTCATGCGCTGCGTGGGCGCCAGCGCCGTGAAGTCGGTGCGATCGGGCAGCTTGCCGCGTGGCAGCGTGCGCACCCAGTCCGGGTTGGGGCACAGCAGCACGACGTTGTCCAGCCAGGGCGTGGCGCGGTGGCGCCAGCGCAATGATTTGTCGAGCCAGCCTGGCACCACCTGGCGCTGGAAGTGCGGGTAAAGCACCAGGCCTTCGCCCATGCTGGCGTAGGGCCAATGCACGTGGTAGTCGACCAGGCCGCCGTCCCAGTGAGCCCCCGGGCGCGTGGCCCCCGGGATGCTTGGCACACCTTCGAGCATGAAGGGGATGCTGCACGAGGCCAGCATGGCGGGAATGAAGTTGTTGCGATCGAGCGCGAGTTGCTGGGTGGGCAGGTCGCGCAGCGGCACCGGCAAGGCCTCGCCGGGCGACGAGAACACGTGACGCTCCAGGAACAGGCCCACGGCCTTGCGCGACAGCGCGTTGGTCAAGGCCAGGCCGGCCAGGCCAGCTGCGGTGCGAGCCGGGCTGTTGCGCCGCAGGATCTGCCGCCCACGCGAGGTCAGCACGTGCACGCGCCACTTCGGGTGATGGATGAGCGCGTCGATGTCCTGCCCGAAGAAGCCCTCGAGCGTTTCGATGAAGCCGGCCGTGATGCGCGCCGCCGAGGGCATGCGGCGCCCCGCCTCGGGCTCGATGTGCTGGTGGATGTAGCCATGGGCCAGGGCCGCGAAGGCGCGCTTGGGGTCGGGCATGGCGGCGGTGGCCATGCGCCAGGCGCCAATGGACGCCCCCACGAGGTGAACGCTGTGCCCGCCTTGTGGCAACCAATCGCCAAAGATGTGTTGGTCGAGGTGGGTGAGCATCAGGCCCTTCGGGCCACCGGCAGCGGCTGGCACGAGGCGGATGTCGGTGGGCGACAAGCCGTTTTGCAGGATGTGCTGGCGGGCGCGCTCGCCCACATGGATGTGCAGGGCCTTCATACCCAGTCGAGCATAGCCGAGTTGAGGCCTGTCACAATGGGCAGGTCGACCCTGCAGCCATGTCCCCTCCCACACGCCGTTCCATCGTCATCCCGATCAAGCCCATGTCAGCCCCGGCGGCCGACAGCGCGGGTGCGTGCGGCCATGACCATGACCATGACCACGGCGCAGAGCACGGGCACCATCATGGTCATCGGCACACCGATGGCGACTGCTGCACGCCCGACTTGAGCGCAGGCGCGGCCTCGGCTGCGAGCCTCCCCACAGCGGCCCCGCCCGGCACCTCGGCCATCCGCTGGCGCATCGACCAGATGGATTGCCCGACCGAAGAGCGCTTGATCCGGCAAAAGCTGGGCAGCATGAGCGGCGTCGAGCGCCTGGACTTCAACCTGCTGCAGCGAGAACTCACAGCCCACCATCGCTTGGACGATGCCAGCGGGCTGGAGACCGCGCTGCAACAGATCGGCATGGCCCCCCGCCGACTGCAGGCCGACGAACCGGTCTTGCCTGCGCCTGTGGCGGTGCCGGTGCGAACACGCTGGCTGCTGGCAGGTTCAGGCGCGGCTGCGGTGGCAGCTGAAGCGGTGGCCTGGGGCACTCAGGATGAAATCAGCTGGCCCGTGATGTCGCTGGCCGCGCTGTCCATCGCGCTGGCTGGCGGTCCAACCCTCAAAAAAGGATGGATCGCGCTCAAGCACCTCACGCTCAACATCCACTTCCTGATGACCCTGGCCGTGGGCGGCGCGCTGCTCATCGGTCAGTGGGCCGAAGCAGCCATGGTGCTGTTCCTGTTTGCTGTGGCCGAGGCCATCGAGGCCCTCTCGCTGGAGCGCGCCCGCAAGGCGGTGCAGGCCCTGTCGGCGCTGGCGCCCGATGCAGCCTGGGTCAGGCAGGACAACGGCTGGGTCAGCCAGCCGGTCGCTTCGGTGCCCGTGGGAGCTTTGATCCGCGTGAGGCCCGGCGAGCGCGTGCCGTTGGACGCCGTGATCACATCGGGCCAGGGCGCCGTCAACGAAAGCGCCTTGACCGGCGAGAGCCTGCCCCAGGACAAGGTTGCCGGCGACCGGCTGTTGGCCGGCAGCGTCCTGCAAGACGGCAGCCTGGAGGCGCGCAGCACCGAGGTGGCTGGCCGCAGCACGCTGGCTCGCATGGCCGATGCCATCCAGGCCGCGCAATCGCAGCGCGCCCCGACGCAGCGCTTCGTCGATGAATTCGCCCGTTACTACACGCCCGTGGTGGTGGTGATCGCGGTGTGCATCGCCGTGCTGGGTCCCTGGTTCAGCGGCAGTGACTGGCATGCGTGGCTGTACGAAGCCCTGGTGCTGCTGGTGATCGCCTGCCCGTGCGCGCTCGTCGTGTCCACACCCGTGACGGTGGTCAGCGGCCTGGCCGCTGGGGCTCGGCAGGGCATCCTGATCAAAGGTGGCGCCCACCTCGAAGCAGGCCAGAAACTGCGTGCCATGGCGCTGGACAAGACAGGCACCTTGACCGAAGGCCGCCCTGCCCTGACCGATTGCGAGCCCCTGGGCCGCTGGGACATGGCAGGTGCCCTGCAGTTGGCCGCCAGCCTCGACGAGCACAGCAGCCACCCGATCGCGCGGGCCGTGGTCAATGGCTGGCGCGCGGGCGCGCCAGCCGACGCCCAGTTGCTTGCCGTCACGGACTTTCAGTTGCTCAGCGGGCGTGGCGTGAGCGGCCTCATCGATGGACACCGCTGGTGGCTGGGCAACCCGCGCCTGATGGCCGAGCAAGGCATTCAGCACGACGACGCCATGGCCCACCTGCAAGCCCTGGAGCAGCAAGGCAAGACGGCCTTCGTGCTGTTCAACGAGTCGGAAGCCGTGGCCGTGCTGGGCGTGGCGGACACCGTGCGAGAGCACGCGCGCGAGGCGCTGATGGCCCTGCGCTCGCTGGGGGTGCACACCGTGATGCTCAGCGGCGACAACCCCGTCAGCGTCGGGCACGTGGGCAGGCAACTTGGCCTGGCCGATGCCCGTGGCGGCCTGCTGCCGCAAGACAAGCTCGATGCCATCGCTGCGCTGAAGGCCAGCCACGACAGCGTGGCCATGGTGGGTGACGGCGTGAACGATGCGCCAGCCTTGGCCCGCTCGGACGTGGGTTTGGCCATGGGCGCGGCCGGTACCGCCACGGCGCTTGAGACCGCCGACGTCGCCATCATGGACGACGACCTGCGCAAGCTGCCGGCCTACATCCGCCTGAGCCGGGAAACCGCCAACGTGCTGTGGCAGAACATCGTGCTGGCGCTGAGCATCAAGGCGGTGTTTTTTGTGCTGGCCTTCACCGGCCAGGCCACGCTGTGGATGGCGGTGTTCGCCGACATGGGTGCGAGCCTGCTGGTGGTGTTCAACGGGATGCGGCTGCTGCGCTGGAAGGCCTGAGCTGCCGGCTGCGCGCCGAAAGCAAAAAGGACGCTCGAGGCGTCCCTTTTGCTTTCACGTCACAGGCAAGTGATCACTTCTTGAGCTTGGCGAACGCTGCAGCCATGGCCGAAGCAGCCTGAGGCTGAGGCGACTGCCCTCGCCCGCCGCCGCCCTGCCGTTCATTGCGCGCGGCTGGGCGGAAACTGTTGTCACGCGAGCCCCCCGGAGCGCCCTGCTTGGGCACGGCGGCATCGAGCTTCATCGTCAACGAGATGCGCTGACGCGAAAGATCGACCTCCAGCACCCGCACCTTGACGATGTCGCCGGTCTTGACCACTTCGCGCGCATCGTTGACGAACTTGTTGGACAGCTGGCTCACGTGAACCAGGCCGTCCTGGTGCACGCCCAGGTCGACGAAGGCGCCGAACTGCGCCACGTTGGACACCGTGCCTTCGAGCACCATGCCTTCTTTCAGGTCCTTGATGTCCTCGACGCCATCGTTGAAGCGGGCCACCTTGAAGTCAGGGCGCGGGTCGCGGCCGGGTTTCTCCAGCTCGACCAGGATGTCCTTGACCGTGATGACGCCAAACTTCTCGTCGGCGAACAGCTCGGGCTTGAGCGAGCGCAGCACGTCGGACTTGCCGATGAGCTCCTGCGCGGTCTTGCCGGTCTGCGCCAACATCTTCTGCACGACCGGGTAGGTCTCGGGGTGCACGCCAGAGAAATCGAGCGGGTTGTCGCCGTCGCGGATGCGCAAAAAACCTGCGGCCTGCTCGAAGGTCTTGGCCCCCAGGCCGGCCACCTCCATCAGCTGCTTGCGGTTGCGGAAAGCGCCGTTGGCATCGCGCCAACGCACGATGCTGTTGGCCACCGCCGAGCTCAGGCCCGACACGCGCGAGAGCAATGGCGCCGAGGCCGTGTTGAGGTCCACGCCCACGCCGTTGACGCAGTCCTCGACCACGGCGACCAGGGTGCGCGCCAGCTCGCTCTGGTTGACGTCGTGCTGGTACTGGCCCACGCCAATGCTCTTGGGGTCGATCTTGACCAGCTCGGCCAGCGGATCTTGCAGGCGGCGAGCGATGGAGACGGCGCCGCGCAGGCTCACGTCGAGGTCGGGCAGCTCCTTGCTGGCGAACTCGGAGGCCGAGTACACGGAAGCACCCGCTTCGCTGACCACGACCTTGTCGATGACGGCACCAGGCGCGAGTTGCTGCAGGCGCTTGATGAGGTCGCCGGCGAGCTTGTCGGTTTCGCGGCTGGCCGTGCCATTGCCGATCGCGATCAGGTTGACGCCATGGGCCGCGCACAGCTTGGCCAGGGTGTGGATCGAGCCTTCCCAGTCCTTGCGCGGCTCGTGCGGGTAGACCGTGTGGGTGTCCAGCACCTTGCCCGTGTCGCTGACCACGGCCACCTTCACGCCGGTGCGGATGCCGGGGTCCAGGCCCATGACCACGCGTTTGCCAGCGGGCGCGGCCAGCAGCAGGTCGCGCAGGTTCTCGGCGAAGACCTTGATGGCGGTGGCCTCGGCGGCTTCGCGCAGGCGGGTGAAGAGGTCGCGCTCCAGGCTCAGGCTGAGCTTGACCTTCCAGGTCCAGGCGATGGACTTGCGGATGAGCTCGTCGGCGGGGCGCTTCTTGTGCGACCAGCCCAGGTGGATGGCGATGCGGGCTTCGGCCATCGTCGGCTTGCCCGGCACCACTTCCTCGTCGAGCACCAGCTTGGCGTCGAGGAACTCTTGGGTGCGGCCGCGGAAGACGGCCAGCGCACGGTGCGAGGGCACGGTGCGGATCGGTTCGTCGTAGTCGAAGTAGTCGCGGAACTTGGCGACGTCAGGGTTGTTCTCGTCCTTGCCGGCCATGAGCTTGGACTGGAACAGGCCTTCGTCCCACAACCAGTCGCGCAGCTTGCGGATCAGGTCGGCGTCTTCGGCCCAGCGCTCGGAGAGGATGTCGCGCACGCCGTCGAGCACGGCGAAGGCGTCGGCGAAACCGGCCTCCGCGTTGACGAAGGCAGCCGCTTCAGCCTGGGGGTCGAGAGTTGGGTCGGCAAAGAGCTTGTCGGCCAGCGGCTCGATGCCGGCTTCGCGGGCGATCATGCCCTTGGTGCGGCGCTTTTGCTTGAAGGGCAGGTAGAGGTCTTCGAGCTCCTGCTTCGTGGGCGCAGCCTCGATGGCTGCGCGCAATTCGGGCGTGAGCTTGCCCTGCTCGTCGATGCTCTTGATCACGGCGACTCGGCGATCTTCCAACTCACGCAGGTAGCCCAGGCGAGCCTCCAGGTCGCGCAGTTGCGTGTCGTCGAGCCCGTCGGTGGCTTCCTTGCGGTAGCGGGCGATGAAGGGCACGGTGGCGCCGCCGTCCAGGAGGTCAACGGCCGCTTTGATTTGGGCAGGTCGAACGCTCAGTTCGGCCGCCAGTTGCATCAGGATCTTGTCCACGCTCGGGTACCAGGGGGCTGGGAGGTCGAAGAGGCGCGAAGTTTGCCACAGGGGCCTGGCGCGTTCAGGCCGGCGGCATCGGCGACAATCAGCACCTGCGCCGGGCGCTTGCCTCCTTGCCCCGGCGCACAGCAACACATCCCTGACCCACGCCTTCGCAGCCCTCAATGGCCCTGATCCCCTACTTCGTCCCCAAGTCGGTCCTCTTCAACCTGGACCCGGAAACCGCGCACGACCTGACCATCGGTGCCCTGGCGCGTTTTCAGAACACGCCTCTGGCTTGCCTGTGGGCCGAAAGCCGCGTGCAGGACCCGGTGACGCTGGCCGGCGTGACCTTCCCCAACCGCGTGGGCATGGCCGCTGGCCTGGACAAGAACGGTCGGGTCATCGACGGCCTGGGCGCCATGGGCTTTGGTTTCGTCGAGGTGGGCACCGTCACGCCCAAGGCCCAGCCGGGTAACCCCAAGCCGCGCATGTTCCGCCTGCCCGAGGCTCGCGCGCTGATCAATCGCCTGGGTTTCAACAACGAGGGCCTCGACAGCTTCCTGGCCAACGTCAAGCAGGCGCGCTTCCGCCAGAACGGCGGCATCCTGGGCCTGAACATCGGCAAGAACGCCGTCACGCCCATTGAAAACGCGGTCGATGACTACCTGATCGGCCTGGCTGGCGTCTACCCGCACGCCGACTACATCACCGTCAACATCTCCAGCCCCAACACGAAGAACCTGCGCGCGCTGCAAAGCGACGAGGCGCTCGATGAGCTGCTGGGTCGGCTTCAGGAGCGCCGCCAGCAGCTGATTCAGCAGCATGGCCGCACGGTGCCGATGTTCGTGAAGATCGCCCCGGACCTGGATGAAACGCAAGTGGGCGTGATCGCCGCCACGTTGCTCAAGAACGGCATCGACGGCGTGATCGCCACCAACACCACCATCTCGCGCGAGGCGGTCCAGGGCATGCAGCACGCCGAAGAGACCGGCGGCCTGAGCGGCGCACCGGTGCTGGAAGCGAGCAACCAGGTCATCCGCCAACTGCGTGCCGCGCTGGGCCCCCGCTACCCGATCATCGGTGTGGGGGGCGTGATGAGCGCGGCCGACGCCCGTGCCAAACGCGACGCCGGTGCCGACCTGGTTCAGGTCTATACCGGCCTGATCTACGAAGGCCCTCAGCTGGTTCGCGCCTGCGCCGAAGCGCTCAAGCGCGGCTGATCAGGCCCGAGGCCTGCTCCCAGGTCTGCTCGCATTCTTTGGGCACCAGGGCGAGCGCGCGTGCATAGCGCACGTAGGCCTGGTGCATGGCGGCGTTTGCCTTCTGAGGCTCCTGGGTCTGCGCGTCAACGATCTCGTTGGCCAGGCTGGCCACCGTTCTCAAAGTGGCCTCAGGGCCAACGGGGGTGCGAACCGGTTTGTTCTGCGGGCAAGGTTGCGCTGCCTGCACGATGCGGTCGTGCAGGCCCCAGTGGCGCATGACAGCCAGGGTCAAGGCGCCCAGGTCAACACCCAGCACCGCGCTGGCTGCGGCTTCTGCGCTCATGCCCGGGGTGGCGGCCTCACCCGATTCAGACACCGGCGATGCCTGCATCAGCCTTTGCATCTGGGCGGCCTCTTCCGGGAAGTGATAGCACATCAGCAAGCTGCCCAAGCGCTGCGACATCGCGGCCAGGCTCGCTTCCTCATCGCTGATGGAAAACGGCGCCATGAGGCGAGCGATCGCGCCAGCCAGGCAGGCGCGGCGCAACTCTTCGTCCAGCGCCGCCACCGTGGCCTGCCCGGCCTCAGGCGAGAGAGACGACTGCGCCCCCAGCACACCTGGCCACGGGCGCACCGCCGCCGCCACCTTGCGGATGCCCGCCTGTCCCAACAGCAACACGGCGCGCGAAAGGGTCGTGACCCCATCGTCGCTGCCCGGGCTGCGATAGCTGGCGGTGTTGACGGTGCGCAGCATCTCCCAAACCATGGCGGGGTTCTTCACCAGCACGTCGACGAAATCATCGACCCGCAAGCTTTCAGCGGACAGGCTGGCCAGCAAGGCGCGCTCTGTGCCGGGTCGACTCGGCAGCGCTCCCACGCTGTTGAGCCGATCCAGCAGCAGTGACAACGGGCCACCGGACTCTTCCGACTGCGTCTTGATCCACCCTTGCAGGGCACTGAGCAGCGTGCGCGCATTCAAATAGCGTTGCCGGTGCTGGCGATCGGTCGCACGGTTGACGATGGCCCGCAAGGATTCGGACACCGGGTGAGGCGTCGTCCAAGGCAAGCGCACGATCTCGCGACCCACGCGGGAAGCGGCGCTGCCCATGTCGGGGTCGTCCAGCGCCGGGTGGTTGGCCAGCAGGCGATGCATCAGCAGACCTGCCATGAGCACGTCGCGCTCGGCCTGCTGCCTGATCGGTTGACGCACGCGGGGGGCACGTCCGCCCTGGCCCGGTTGCTGGGCCTCGATGCCGACCGCCAGCCCGAACAACTGCGCGTGCCCCGACTTGTCGATCAGCACCGTGTGCAGGCCGATGTCCAGGTGGGCTACGCCGCCGTCGTGCGCATAGGCCAGGCCCTCGACCACGTCGGCCATCCAGGACGCCACATCTTGCGAACTGGGCGGCGAGCCCGCGTGCAAGCGCTCGATCAAGGTCTGTCCCCCATCTCGCGCGCAAGTCAGGAAAGGCCAGCCGTCGTGGCTGCCGACCTCCATGGCTTCACACAGCCGCGGGTGCTTCAGGCGCGAGCTGGACAACACGTCCTGGGTCCACTCCTCGCGTTCCCGGTCGTTGGCTGGCTGCACCCTTGGCACGCACAGAGACACCTCTTGCTGCAATCGCGGGTCCCAGGCCAGCCAGGTGCTCGACGCCAGGCTTCGGCCCAGCATCTGGCGCAACTCAAAGCGCCCGAACAGCCGCGGTGCAGGGGTTTGAGGTGGCTGGGCGATGGCCATGGCTGCGGGCAAGGCGGGGTCCTCGGTGGTGCTGGGAGCAAGAAGCCGTGTCAAACTTGCCTGGCAAGCGCATCGGCCTCTTGTTACATGGTGTGATTGCACCAAACAATCGGGCACCAGGAAACACCCAGAAAGCCGGAAATACCGGTTCAGATTTCACGCTTCGCGCCACGGCACCCACTGCCCAGACCCCGTCACGAACGCCCCATGCACGGCCTGGCCCGGCTGCAAACGCCGAACCACCTCGACATACCGAGACATCTGGGCGTGGTAGGCCGCCATGGCCAGCGGCTGCTCTCCCAGCTTGTAGTCGATCACCCACCAGGTCAGGCCTGTCGCCGTCTCAACCGCCACCAGCCGGTCGATGCGCAAGATGTCGCCGCCGTCGCTCAGCGCCACCTCGTTGCCCGCCCAATGCAGCGCCTGCGGATCCAGCCAGCGCTGGAGTTCGGGTTGGGCCAGGATGCCCGAGACCCTATCAACGGCCTCTCGCCAGTGGCTGCTTGGAAGCTGCAGCGCCTGCGCCGCAGCGTGCACCGCTTTGCCGATTCGATCGGGGCTTCGTTGCGCCAAAGGCAAGGTCGTCAGCAACTCGAGCCCTCGGTGAACGACCTGTCCCAGCGCTCGCAACAAGGCGCCTTCGGCATCGTCAACGGCCACGGCAACAGGATCCGGCTCCGGGGGAGCCGAAGACAAGCGTTGTGGCAGGCCGGGCAGGGTCCGAAGGCGGGCGGGCGGCACGATCGCCTGGGCACCGGTCACATCGCCTGCATCTGGCCGGGGGCACCAAGGCTCCGCCTGAGCCAAGGCCGTTGCCTTGACCAACCTGTTCCACCAGCTGACGCCGCGCTCACTGCGAAAGGGCTCGTTGGCGCTGACGATCAGGCAACTGCGCGCTCGGGTCAGTGCCACGTACAAGGCATTGAGCTCTTCGCGCTGATCCGCCAGCCTCTCGGATTCCAGTGCTTCGGCCAGCGCGGGGGGGGGCTTGGATTCAGACCGGACGAAGGCCACCCGTTGCGGGTGTGCGGCGCCCTCCGGCCAATCCACCAGCAAACCATGGCTCATGCTGCGCGATGCCGACGGGTCGGTGTCCACCAGGAAGACCACCTCCGCCTCCAGGCCCTTGGCGCCGTGGATGGTCAGCAGCTGCACCGCCCCCTCCTGCGTTCGCGACGGCAAAGCCTGGACCGACTGCCTCAGTGCCCTCACCCAACGGTAGGGCGTGGCATCACGTCCCGCGTCCATCTCCAGGCTGTGGCGCAGCAAGGCATCGATGTGGAACAGAGCCTGCTCGCGGTAGCCCGGTGGCACCGTGGCCGCCACCCGCTCTCTGCCTGAGCCCTCTCGCAGGATGCGCGTGAGCAGGTCGTGCGGCGGCAGAACCCGCGCTGCCTGCTGCCAGCCGGCCAGCAACCTGGCTGCCCGAGACAAACCCTCTGAGTCCTCCTGATCCGCCGCCGTGCCCAGGCGCATCAACGCATCCCACCAGCTGCTGCCACCTTGGCGCGCCAGCGATGCAAGGTGCATCAGTGCGTCATCCGACACGCCAAACAAGGGAGACCTCAGGGCGTGGGCCAGCGCCAGGTCATGGTGCGCAGACACCAGCACTTCAACCGTGGCCAGCAAGTCCTGCACCTCTGGCGTGTCGATCAACGGTGTGCTGTCGGGCGCGATGTGAGGGACCCCGAATTCATCGAGCGCTTGCGCGACGAGGTTCAGCATGGCGCGGGTTCGGGCCAGCACAAAGATGTCCTGCGCCTGGTGCGTGCCCTCCTGCAGCAGCTCAGCCACCGCACAAGCAATCTGATGGGCTTCCCTGCCCTTGGCGGTGACGCTCACCACCTCTCGGGGCTGGGTGAGGGTGTCTCGCACGGCGCGCGCAGCCTCGGCTTCAGCATCGCCGACAACGGGCTCACCCGGCTCCGCCGAATCACGCATGACGCGAGGCAGGCAGCGAACGCTGGCATGCGCTTGGGAAGCCGTGGTGTGGAGCCGGAACCCCGGGAAGATGCCTTCGTTCGAGGCCTGCTCCATCACCTCGTTGAGCAACCCGATGACCCCAGGCGCATTGCGGCGGGTGTGGTCGCAGGCAAGCAACTGCCCCCCCAAACCCTCGATGACGAAGCGCTTGGCCGCCTGAAAGACACGGGGGTCGGCGCGGCGGAAGCGATAGATGCTTTGCTTGGGGTCACCCACCAGGAAGACACGAACGCTCGACGATCCGCCCGCGCCGGCATAGGCCGACAGCCACGTGCCCAGGGCCTTCCATTGCAGGGGGCTGGTGTCCTGGAACTCGTCCATCAGCAGCTGCCGCACCTGACTGTCCAGCCGTTGCAGCACCCAATCGGACAGCGACTCGTCGCACAGCAAGCGCGCCGCGGCCAGCTCCAGGTCCGCCATGTCGGCCAGGCCCCGCTCGCGCTTGAAATCGGCGTACACGGAGAAAAACGCCCGGGACAAGGTCACCATGTGGCAGTGCAGGCGGTGCGCTTGCTCTTGACGCATGGCCAGCACCTGGTCTTGCAGCCACGCCTGAGCCCAGGCCAGCTCTTCGCTGCTGCCCAGTTTTTTGCGCGGCTCGCCCTTGTCGGTCAGCAAGGCCTTTTGCAAGGCTTCGCTGCGCGCGACTGCATCGTTGAGCGCCAACGCATCGACGATGGCGGCCGCGGCGCCTTGCGCCAGGCTGCCAGACGCTTGGCCGAGCTGTCCGGCCAGACCGACGAAGGCCTGCGTGGTCGAGTCCGCCATCACTGCGTCGGCCACGCAGGCCCAGGCAGACCAGCGCTCCTGCCATGCACCAGCGCTGGGGACCCCCTGCTCCAGAACGCCCGCGTCATCGGCAAGCGACAGCTCCAATCGGTTGTGCAAGGCCTCCCGCAGCCAGCCTTCGGTGTTGAAACGCCCCGTCTCCCGCAGCACGGCTGAAAAGGCCGCGACCACCTCGTCATCGGGCTCGCCCATGCGGGCGTCGATGGAGCGCAAGAAACGCCCCCACAACGGCGCCCACGTTTCGTCGATGTCCTCGATCAGTTGCAACTCCGGTGGCAGCGACAGCTCCGCCAGCACATCCAGGGGCGCAGCCTTGACCAGGCGCGAGAACCAGCCGTGGATGGTGTGAATCTCGACGCCGCGCCCCTCTTGCATCCACTCCGCGTGCAGTTGCGCCAGTCGTGGCGCCCGCTCTGCCAGCATGGACTCGGGCACCCCTCGGATGCGCAACTCCTGCGCACGAGCCGCATCGTCCATGGCCGCAAAATCGGCCAGCCACTCATGCAGGCGTTCGCGCATTTCGCCCGCAGCCTTGCGGGTGAAGGTGATGGCCAGGATCTGCTGTGGCGGCGTGCCCTCCAGCCAGGCCCGCACGATGCGAGACACCAGCATCCAGGTTTTGCCCGCCCCTGCGCAAGCCTCCACCACCACGCTGCGCGCCGGATCGCAGGCAACCTCGTAGAAACGAGCCGGGTCCGCTGGTTGCCCGTTGATTTCGTAGGCCGATGCGCTCATGACGCGCCTCCCGGGTCCGCTTGATGCGCGTGCCAATGGCCCTTGCGACAAAGGCCACGCATGGCGCAATGCTCGCAAGCCACGCCATCGCCCAGCGCCAGCAGCGGTGCGCCCTGGTGCATCCGCACCCAATCCAGGCGAAGTTGCGAAATCAATCGCTCCGCGCTGTCCTGGATGTCTGCGTGACGCAGGGACTCGACCTTGCGGGCATCGATGTGCACATAAGCGGCCTGCAAGTTCCCCGCAGCATGGCCTTCGCTGAGCGCAACGTAGAAAGCCAGCTGGGTGTCCTCCGCGCCGGACTTGATCTTTTGCCTGAGCACCGTGGCGCTCCCCGTCTTGTAGTCGAGCACCATGGTCTCAACCGTTTCACGACCGCCCTCGCCGGGGGGGGGCCGGCGCACATCAACGCGGTCGAGTTGTCCCACCAGGCGCAACGACAAACCAGGGTGGGCATCATCGAGGTCGATGTGGCTGGCTCGCTCGACTTCGCAGGCCAGCACCCTCCAGCCCTCTTGTTCGTGCTTGCCCAACCAACTCACGTACGAACGCGCCAGGTCAGGCAGGGCCACTTCATGGGGACGAAAGTGCGGACGCGTCCCGTCGGACAGCAGCCCCATCTCGCGCGCAGCAGATTGAGCACACGACAACCAGAGATCGATGTCAGCCTGCACGCTGCCTTGTGCCAGCCTTTGTTCCCGGCGTTCATGAAAGCGACGCAAGGTCTCGTGCAGCCACGAACCCTGGTCTGACCTGGCCAGCCCCTCCTCCAGCTCATCCTGCGTCTGCAGTCGCAAAATCACCTGGGCGAAGAAGCGGTAGGGGCACTGCCTGAGCACCTCATGTTGGGTGGCGGACAACTGCTCCGGCAAGCCGATGCCCTGGTGGCCCAGCACAGGGCTGGGCGGACTCATCGGGCTGGCGTCCCATGCCTGCCAGGGGCGAGGATCCTCGCCTTGCTGCAAGCGACCGCCGCCCGAAGCAACCCAGCGGTCCAGCCAGGCGCTGGCATCCACCGGCTCACTGCCCTGCGCAACGCGGTGAAACGCATGCAGGCTCGGTCGCGTGGCCACCAGCACAAAGGCTTCCCATTGCGCTTGCCGGACCTGCGCCGGCATGACCAGGCCCATGGCCTCTCGCAAACGCACCCCCAGCCATCCCTGTTGGGGGTTCAGTGCACCAAATTGTTTTTCATCGGCACCCGGCATCACCACCGCGTGGAAAGGACGAAGGGCCGCACGAGCCAGCGTGGTGATCAGCACATCGGGGCGCGCCGATTCAGCCTGAGGCCGGAAAGTGACCGCCTCCAGCACATCAGAGAGCCAGCGCTGAAAACTCGCGCCATCCATCCGGGTGATGCGGTGCGATTCGGGCAAGCCGCCAGGGGCGGACTTTCGCGCACCACCCAAAGGGTCCTCTGCCAGCGCATCCATGCGCAAGGTTTCCCACAAGAGCGCGCCCGCCGGGTCGGCCTGAAGTGCGTCACACGCGCCGCTTTGCATGAGCGACACCCGCAAGGCCTGCAACCACTGCTGCAGCGTGGGACGCGATGCCGACCACAACTCCTGCAAGGGCCGCACGACCTGCCTGGACCAGGCCCAAAGCACCCGCGCTTCATCCGGCATGCGCCGGTGCGCAAGCTGCCCGCCGCCCTCCTCGCCTGGCGCTGCGGCCTCCACCTCGGTCAACAGCGACCAGGCAGCGATCAGTCCCTGTCGGCGGCACCAGCGCTCCAGCTTCCCCGTGGCCAGGTGGTCGTCAGGGGCGAACAAATCCGATGGGTCGCAAGACCTGACCCATCCAGACTTCAACCAGTCCAGCAACTCATCGGTGGACGCACGAGGGTTCGACGCGGCAAGCAGGCGCGTGCACGCCGCTGCGGCACGCGTGGTCGACAACAGCCAGCCGGTCTCGTCTGCAACGCTGAGCCCGGATCCCTCCAGCAACGCCCGCACATGGCGGACCACCCCTCGGTCCAGGGCCAGCACGCCGACCGGCGGCGCGCCTTCCTGGCGCTCGGATGCACAGACGAGGACGCGGGCCGCAGCCTGCCTGGCTTCATCCAGCATGTCGGCACAAGCGTTGACCGTCATGATCACCGGCGCGGCGACGCCTTGCGTTGCCCTGGCTTCGGCCGCCCACCAGCACACCGGCACGCCTTCAGAGCCGGCGACGCGCTGGGCCGCAAGCATGAGCGCCCCCTCGCTGCCCGGCAACACGGTGGTCCCAACCGAAACCGCCATCCACGCGGAAGGTCTCTCTGCGTAGACAGCATCCATGGCCAAGCCGCACTCGGCGCTCGCTGCAGCCCACTCCAGGGCCCACGCCAGCAGCAGGCGCTCACGTCCGCCTGGGCCCTGCCCCATGTGCAACTGCAATGCGCCGCGCCACGAATCAATCAGTGCCTGTCGCTCAGGTGGAGGTGTTGCTTGCAATGCCCTCAACCAGGCATGCGCGGAATCCACGACCTGGTCCAGGGCAAACTCATAGCCACGTCGATCTCGGATCAGCCACTGCTTGGCCCAGGCCTGGCGCCCGAGGCTGCGGGCGGCCTGCAAGCGATCTTCGATGGCATCCAGCGACAGCACCGCCCCGAAGACTTCCTGCCCCGACGGGTCGAGCGCCGGTGTGGCTCGCGCCCAACTGTGTGTTTCTGCCAACGACGCGATGGTTTCGATCCGGGGCAACCAGCCACCAACTGCCTGCGCCCAGGCTTGCCTGGCGGCGGCCAACAACGCCCCGACAGGCAGGGTCACCAGGGCGCTTCTGGGCTCGGCGCCCTGCGAGCACAGCCAAGCCGAGGCCTCACGAGCCCAGCTCTGCCAGGCCATGGTGGCATCACACCCTGGCTGCCAGATCCAGGGCTGGGGTGCGATCGATGGGGGCGTTTCGGCGGATGTCAAGGCTGGCGGAATCTATCAGGGTGATTGATTTTGGACGCTTGAGCCCTGGGGCGGCAGCCTTCACCATCTGTGTCAGAATCACGACACCCCCGGTCTGGCGGGTTTTCCCACCCTCCTCCGCCCGACCACCTTGAGGACAGTTTCATGAGCAGCGACCTGATCAAACACATCACCGACGCATCCTTCGATGCCGACGTTCTGCAAGCCGCCCAACCCGTGCTGGTGGACTACTGGGCCGAATGGTGCGGCCCCTGCAAGATGATCGCCCCCATCCTGGACGAAGTGGCCAAGGACTACAGCGGTCGCCTGGCCATCGCCAAGATGAACGTCGACCAGAACCGCGAAGTGCCCGCCAAGTTCGGCATCCGCGGCATCCCCACCTTGATGATCTTCAAGGACGGCCAACTGGCCGCCACCAAGGTTGGCGCCCTCTCGAAGGCCCAACTGACCGCGTTCATCGACGGCCAGCTGTGACCTTGGCAAACCGCCGCACCGAAATCGGTCGGCGGTTTTCTTTTGCCAGACCAGGCATATAATGTGGTCATTGCCCTACTGAATGCGGGCAATGCCTGAAGGCTCACCGGCCACCCGGTGACCCGCCAGGGCCAGCGGCCAACGCCGCCACGCGCCCCAGGCTTGCGGACTCCCCCGAACTTCCCCCAGCCCACGAATTCCCCCGACCCGACGGCTTTGGTCCGATCCGGGTTTCACATTCAGGGTACCCATCCATGCACCTTTCCGAACTGAAGGCCCTGCACATTTCCAAGCTCGTGGAAATGGCCGAGGCCCTGGAAATCGAAAACGTCTCTCGCATGCGCAAGCAGGAGCTGATGTTCGCGATCATGAAGAAGCGCGCCAAGGCCGGCGAACAGGTCTTCGGCGACGGCGTGCTCGAAGTGCTGCCCGACGGCTTCGGCTTCCTGCGTGCGCTCGACATGAGCTTCCTGGCCAGCACGGACGACATCTACCTGTCGCCCAGCCAGGTGCGCCGCTTCAACCTGCACACCGGCGACATGATCGAAGGCGAAGTGCGCGTGCCCAAGGACGGCGAGCGCTACTTCGCGCTGGTCAAGGTCGATCGCGTCAACGGCCTGCCGCCCGAGGTGTCGAAGAACAAGATCATGTTCGAGAACCTCACGCCGCTGTTCCCGGACGAGCAGTTCAAGCTCGAGCGCGACCTGGCCAAGGGCAACGACGACAACATCACCAGCCGCATCATCGACCTGATCGCCCCCATCGGCAAGGGTCAGCGCGCGCTGCTGGTCGCCCCGCCCAAGAGCGGCAAGACCGTGATGATGAAGAACTTGGCGCACGCGCTGACGGCCAATCACCCGGACGTGCACCTGATCGTCCTGCTGGTCGACGAACGCCCGGAAGAAGTGACCGAAATGCAGCGCACCGTGCGCGGCGAGGTCATCAGCTCCACGTTCGACGAGCCCGCCCAGCGCCACGTGCAGGTCGCCGAGATGGTGATCGAGCGCGCCAAGCGCCTGGTCGAACTCAAGAAGGACGTGGTGATCCTGCTGGACTCGATCACCCGCCTGGCCCGCGCCTACAACAACGTGCTGCCCTCTTCGGGCAAGGTGCTGTCGGGTGGTGTGGACTCCAACGCCCTGCAACGCCCCAAGCGCTTCTTCGGCGCGGCCCGCAACATCGAAGAAGGCGGCTCGCTGACCATCATCGGCACCGCCCTGATCGACACCGGCAGCCGCATGGACGAGGTGATCTACGAAGAGTTCAAGGGCACCGGCAACTGCGAAATCCACCTGGACCGTCGCATGGCTGAAAAGCGCGTGTACCCGTCCATCCTGATCAACAAGTCGGGCACCCGCCGCGAAGAAATCCTGCTCAAGCCGGAAATCCTGCAAAAGAGCTGGATCCTGCGCAAGCTGCTCTACCCGATGGACGAGATCGAGGCGATGGAGTTCGTGCTCGACAAGATGAAGTCCACGAAGAACAACCACGATTTCTTCGACATGATGCGTCGCGGCGGCTGAGCCCTGCGGCCGTCACCCGAGACGGACTTCACGGCCCCGAAGCCCTTGCGGCTCGGGGCCGTTGTCATTTTCAGTGCTATAATCCAGGGTTTTCCGCTGCACGGAAAGTGCCTGACATGGTGTCGGGTGGCTCCCGGACATGCAATTTGCAAACAGCACGAGGTTTTCCATGCCCAAGCAAGGTATCCACCCCAACTACCGTGACGTCGTCTTCCTGGACCAGTCCAACGGCTTCCAGTTCGTCACCCGCTCCTGCGCCCCCACCAAGGACACCGTCAAGCTGGACGACGGCCGCGAGCTGCCCCTGTTCAAGCTGGAAACCTCTTCCGAATCGCACCCCTTCTACACCGGCACCCAAAAGTCGGTGGACAACCTGGGCGGTCGCGTCGAGAAGTTCCGCAACAAGTTCGCTCAGTTCCGCAAGTGATCGCGGGGCGTCCGGGTGGGCCAGGCCTGTTCCGGATGCCGCAGAACACCGTCGCAACGCCCGCCGTTGCGCAACGTCAGGGCAGCTCAGGCTGCCCTTTTTCTTTCTCAGACTGCTCATGATTGAGCGCCACGTCGTCAGCCATCACACCGCCTGAAGCGTTTCGCCACCCATGCGCCCTTCGCAACTGCCTCACGCATCTCCCGCCCTGGTGACCCAGAAGGCGGCGCAGCGCCTGCCACGACTGGCTTTGTTGCTGTTCTGCGCCGCCTACCTGTTGCCAGGGCTGCTGGGACGCGACCCCTGGAAGAACGAGGACATCGCGGCCTTCGGGCAAATGTGGAGCCTGGCGCTGGGGCAAGCCTCGTGGCTCGACCCGCATGTTGGGGGCGTGCACCCGACCCAGGGCGGCATCCTGCCGTACTGGATCGGTGGTGCGGCCATTTCCCTGCTGTCGCCTTGGGTGGACCCGGCGCTGGCGGCGCGACTGCCCTTCGCCCTCCTGCTGGCTGCGGTTTTTGCGCTCACCTGGTACGCCACCTACCACCTGGCCCGCACCGAGGCCGCGCAGCCCGTGCCCCTGGCTTTTGGCGGCGAAGCGCGCTCACAAGACTATGCGCGGGCGGTGGCCGACGGTGCGTTGCTGGCCTTGATCGCGAGCCTGGGGTTGCTGCAACTGGGCCATGAAACCACGCCGGAGCTGGTTCAGCTCACTGGCGCAGCCTTGCTGTTGTTCGGCATGGCGGCAGCCCAGCAGCGCAGCCTGACGTCCATCGCTGCCACCACGGCGGCTTTGCCAGTGTTGGCAGGCAGCGGCAGCCCGACTGTGGCCCTGCTGCTGGGAGCTGCCGCAGCGGTCGTCTGCCTGAAGTCAAGCCACAGCGAGGTCCGTGGTCACATCAAGTGGGTTCTGCTGGGCATGGCGCTGGCCCTTGCCCTGGTCCTCGGCCTGATCGCCTTGGGCCTGCCTGGATGGAGCGTGCGCAGTGGACGCGAATGGCGCCCTGGTGCCATCGTGCAGTTGCTGACCTGGTTCACCTGGCCGGTGTTGCCATTGGCCGCTTTGACCCTTTGGCACTGGCGCCGTCAGATCGGGCGCAGGCACATCGCCATGCCACTTCTGATCGCCTTGGTTGGCGTGGGCTCTTGTGTGTTCATGGGTGGCAACGACCGCGCGCTGCTGATCACCCTGCCCGCCCTGGCGGCCCTGGCTGCTTTTGCCCTGCCCTCGCTTCAACGCAGCCTGGGCGCGGCACTGGACTGGTTCTCGGTCTGCTTCTTCACCGCCTGCGCATCGCTGATCTGGCTTGCCTATGTCGCCATCCAGACAGGTCAGCCCGAACGAACCGCCGTCAACGTGCTCAAGCTGGTGCCGGGTGCCGTCGTCGGCTTCAGCCCGATTGCGCTGGGTTTCGCCTTGCTGGGCACGGCGCTGTGGCTCTGGCTGGTTCGGTGGCGCACGTCGCGCCGCTCCCACGCGCTCTGGAAAAGCCTGGTGCTGCCGGCGGGTGGCGTGGCCCTTTGCTGGCTGCTGACCATGACCTTGCTGCTGCCCCTGCTGGACCAGGCACGCAGCTACCGATTGCTGATGTCCCGCATCTCCCCTTACATGCCGCGTTCCGAGCTCGTGTGCGCGCCCGATGCCTCGGTGGGGTTGCTCACGGCGATGGAGTACTTTGGTGGTTACCGGGTCGATGGCCTGGCGCACGACCCACTGTCCATGCGCAAGCAGGGCTGCGGCAGCGTGGTCGTTCGCATCCACCCCAAGGCTCAGCCCCCGGTGTTGCCGGGTTGGCGCAAGGTGGCGCAGTACAACCAACGCACGCGCAACTCCGAACTGGTGGTGGTCTACCGGCGCAACGCTGGTGCGGCGTCTCAGAAGGCACAAAAGGCGCAGAGCGAGCCCTTCGATGACATCGTCGAGGTCACAGCCAGCTCCCTGAGCACGCCCGACTGACGCCTCGTCAAGCGGCGTCAGAACGCGGCCGTGTCCGCCTCCGCGCGACGCACCCGCATCGCAGGGATGTGCAGCGTGAAATTCGATCCCTTGCCCTGCTCGCTGCTGATCTTGAGCTCGCCTCCGTGACGCTGGATCACGTGCTTGACGATGGACAGGCCCAGGCCGGTGCCCCCCGTGTCACGCGAACGGCTGCCATCGACGCGGTAGAACCGCTCGGTGAGCCTTGGCAGGTGCTCGGGTGAGATGCCGATGCCATGGTCCTGAACGCTGAACTCGGCGCTGCCGTCGGGCAGGCTGCGCCACGTGATCTCGATGGGCTGACCGGCAGGGGTGTAGCGGATCGCGTTCGAGACCAGGTTGCCCATGGCGCTGAGCCACTCGCTTTCGACGCCTGAGACCTCTGCTTCGACTTGCTGCGGATCAGGTCGCAGCTCGATGGGGTGACGGTCTTTGGACAAGCCGCGCGCATCGTTGGCCACGCGCCGCATGAGTTGCTGCACGGGCAACCATCTGTCTGACGAAGGCCTGGGGCTGCCTTCGATCTGCGCCAACGTCAGCAGGTCGGACACCAGGCTCTGCATGCGATCGGCCTGTTCGGACATCAGCGAAATGACCCGCTTGCGCTCCACCTCGGTGAGCGGGAGCGCGCCCAGCGTCTCGATGAAGCCCATCAGCACCGTCAGCGGCGTGCGGATCTCGTGCGAAACGTTCGCCACGAAGTCGCGGCGCATGGTGTCGGCGCGCTCGCGCTCGGTGATGTCTTGCGACAACACCAGCTTGCGCCCCTCACCGAACTCGCGGATCTGAATCTGCAGCCAGCTCAGGCCGCCGCGAGACATCGGGCACTTCACGGTTTCGCCGAAGTCGCCCGTCTGCAGGTACTGCACGAACGCGGGCTGGCGGATCAGGTTGGTGACGCGCTGCTGCAGGTCCCGATGGCGGTTCAGGCCAAAGTGGTCAGCGGCGGCGGGGCTGATCCAGGTCAGGTGATCGCTCTCATCGAGCAGCATGACGCCGTTGGGCGAGGCTTCGATGGCCGAGAGGAACTGCTGCAGCTCACCGCGCTCATGGGCGATGTCGGCATCACGGGCACGCAGAAGTCGCTCCACGCGGTGCGACAGCTCGCCCCAGATGCCTGGCAGGCGGGGCCCCGGTGACTCCGGGTTTCGCAGCCAGTCCAGCAGCGCATGGCCATGCAGGGTGTCAGAGACGGACAGCAGCAGCACAGCGGACGAGGCCGCTGCCGCACCCGCCGCCACGGGGTAACCCACGCGCTGCCCGATCCAGTAGCCAGCCAGGCCACCGGCCATGCCCACAGCGAGCCGCACCGCGACCCGCGAGATGAGCCACGAATTGCTTGAATCCACGGTTGTCTTGTCCGGGAGGTGTCAGGTTGGGCTCAGGCGGCGACGTCCACCACTTGTTGGGTCAGGCGGTAGCCGGCCCCGCGCACCGTTTCGATCAGCGACGAGCGCTGCACCGGCGACAAGGCCTCACGCAGGCGCTTGACGTGGACGTCGACCGTGCGCTCTTCGATGAACACGTGGTCACCCCAGACGCGGTCGAGCAACTGCGCACGGCTGTGCACGCGCTCCGGGTGCGTCATGAAAAAGTGCAGCAGCTTGAACTCGGTCGGGCCGATCTTGACTTCTTGTTCGCCGCGGCAGACCCGGCGCGTGGCCGGATCCAGGCGCAAGCCTGCGACCTCGACGGCCGAGTCGAGGGCCTGAGGGGCCTTGCGGCGCAGCACAGCGCGCACACGGGCCATCAGTTCATGGGTGGAGAAAGGCTTGGTCAGGTAGTCGTCAGCACCAGCGTCCAGGCCTGCGACCTTGTCCACTTCTTCGGCGCGCGCCGTCAGCATGATGATCGGCAGGTCGCGCGTGCGCGTGGCGCCGCGCCAGCGCTTGGCCAGCGCCAGGCCCGATTGGCCAGGCAACATCCAGTCCAGCAGCACCAGGTCGGGCAGCACCTTGTCGATCTCGAGCTGGGCCTGCTCGGCGTCGCCCGCCAGCGTCACCTCGAAGCCCGAGTGACGCAGGTTCAGTGCGATCAGCTCGGCGATCGCGGGTTCGTCTTCCACCACCAACACACGGCTCATGGCTTGGCTCCCGTCATCACTTGATGATGTTCTCGACGGCCTCGGGCGTGTTGTGACGCACGTCGGCCCCCTTGACGATGTAGATCACCTGCTCGGCCAGGTTCTTGGCGTGGTCGCCCACGCGCTCGATGGCCTTGGCCACGAACACCAGGTCGATCGAGGCCGAGATGGTGCGCGGGTCTTCCATCATGTAGGTGATGAGCTTGCGCATCAGGCCGTCGAACTCGGCGTCGATCTCGTTGTCGCTTTTGATGACTTCGAGCGCGGTCTGGGTGTCCAGGCGGGCGAAGGCGTCGAGCGACTTGCGCAGCGAGGCGGTGGCCAGGCCGGCTTCGAAAGACACGTCACCCACGGGCAGGCGCAGGCGCGACGACACGCCCGTGTTGATCAGGCGCTGCACGGTGCGCGCGATGCGCGCGGCTTCGTCACCGACGCGCTCGAGGTTGCCGATGGTCTTGGAGATGGCGATCAGCAGGCGCAGGTCGCGGGCCGTGGGTTGGCGGCGGGCGATGATGGTCGACAGGTCGGCGTCGATCTGCATCTCCATCAGGTTGACCTTCTCTTCGGCGATCAACACCTGGCTGGCAACTTCGCCATTGAAATGGGTCAGCGCCTCGATGGCCAGGGCCACCTGGGATTCGACCAGGCCGCCCATTTCCAGCACGCGCGTGGAAATGCCGCTGAGCTCGGCGTCAAACTGGCTGGAGAGGTGTTTGTCGGACATGGTGTGCTCCTTGTTTTTGTTGCCGATCAGCCGAAGCGACCGGTGATGTAGTCTTCCGTTTCGGTGCGCTTGGGCTTCATGAAGATGTCCGTCGTCGCGCCGAACTCGATGAGCTCGCCCAGGTACATGTAGGCGGTGTAGTCCGAGCAACGCGCGGCCTGCTGCATGTTGTGGGTCACGATCAGGACGGTGTAGTCGTCCTTGAGTTCGTGGATCAGCTCTTCGATCTTGCCGGTCGAGATCGGGTCGAGCGCCGAGCAAGGCTCGTCGAGCAGCAGCACCTCGGGCTTGATGGCAATGCCACGTGCGATGCACAGACGCTGCTGCTGGCCGCCCGAGAGGCCCGAGCCGCTCTGGTTGAGCTTGTCCTTGACCTCGTTCCACAGCGCGGCCTTCTTCAAGGCCCACTCCACGCGCTCGTCCATCTCGGAGCGCGAGAGGTTCTCGAACAGCTTCACGCCGAAAGAGATGTTCTCGTAGATCGACATCGGGAACGGCGTGGGCTTTTGGAACACCATGCCAACGCGGGCGCGGATGAGGGAGACGTCTTCTTTGCTGGTCAGGATGTCCTGGCCATCCAGCAGGATCTGGCCTTCGGCGCGCTGCTCGGGGTAGAGCTCGAACATGCGGTTGAAGGTGCGCAACAGCGTCGACTTGCCGCAGCCCGAAGGGCCGATGAAGGCGGTGACCTTCTTCTCGGGCAGGTCCATGTTCACGTTCTTGAGCGCGTGAAACTTGCCGTAGTAGAAGTTCAGGTTCTTGACGGCCAGCTTGGCCTTGACGGGATCGTTGGTTTGCACTTTGGCGTCCATGATGCGTCTCTTTCGGTGTCGGGTATCGATGCCGCGCCGATCAGCGCTGGCGGAACATGCTGCGGGCGATCACGTTGAGTGCCAGCACGCCGATGGTGATGATGAACACGCCTGCCCAGGCCAGCTTTTGCCAGTTCTCGTAGGGGCTCATCGCGAACTTGAAGATGGTCACCGGCAGGCTGGCCATCGGGCCGCTCATGTCGGTCGACCAGAACTGGTTCGACAGCGCGGTGAACAGCAGCGGTGCGGTCTCGCCAGCGATGCGGGCCACGGCCAGCAGGATGCCGGTGATGACGCCTGCGCGGGCCGACTTCAGCGTGATGCTCATGATCACCTTCCACTTGGGCGTGCCCAGGGCGTAGGCGGCTTCACGCAGCGCATTGGGGATCAGCGCCAGCATGTTCTCGGTGGTGCGGATGACCACCGGGATCACGATCAGCGCCAGGGCCAGCACGCCGGCCCAGCCCGAGAAGGACTTGAAGCGCGAAACCACCACCGAGTAGATGAACAGGCCGATCACGATGGAAGGCGCCGACAGCAGGATGTCGTTGATGAAGCGCGTGGCGCTGCCCAGCCAGCCCTTTTGGCCGTACTCGGCCAGGTACACGCCCGCCAGGATGCCGATCGGCGTGCCGATCAGCGTGGCCAGGCCCACCATCATGAGCGAGCCCATCAGCGCGTTGGCCAGACCGCCGGCTTCCATGGGCGGCGGCGTCATCTCGGTGAAGGTGGCCAGCGCCAAGCCATCGATGCCCAGGCGCACCGTCTCGACCAGGATCCAGACCAGCCAGACCAGGCCGAAGGCCATGGCACCCAGCGACAACGTCAGGGCAATGAAATTGATGCGTTTGCGTCCAGCGTGCTTGCGGGCACGGGAGGCTTGCAGGGCGGCGGTGCTCACGAACGGGCTCCTTCGGACTTCTTCAGGCGGGCCAGCAACACCTTGGAGAAGGCCAGCACGACGAAGGTGATGAAGAACAGGATCAGGCCAAGGTAGATCAGCGAGGCCTGGTGCAGGCCCTCGCCGGCTTCGGCGAATTCGTTGGCCAGGGCCGAGGTGATGCTGTTGGCCGCCTCGAAGACGGACAGCGAGTTCAGCTGGTTCATGTTGCCGATCACAAAGGTGACGGCCATGGTCTCGCCCAGCGCACGCCCCAGACCGAGCATGATGCCGCCGACCACACCGGTCTTGGTGTAGGGCAGCACGACCTTGTAGACGACTTCCCAGGTGGTCGACCCCAGGCCGTAGGCCGATTCCTTGAGCAGCGGCGGCGTGACTTCGAACACGTCGCGCATCACCGAAGCGATGAAGGGGATCACCATGATGGCCAGGATGATGCCGGCAGACAGGATGCCAATGCCCACAGGCGGCCCCGAGAAGAACGCGCCAAGGTAAGGCACGCCCTCCGTCCAGGCCTGCAGCGGCTGCTGCACGTATTCAGACAGGATCGGGCCGAACACCAGCAGGCCCCACATGCCGTAGACGATGGAAGGCACGGCCGCCAGCAGCTCGATGGCGATGCCCAGCGGGCGCTTGAGCCAGGCCGGCGACAGCTCGGTGAGGAACACGGCGATGCCGAAGCTCACGGGCACGGCGATCAGCAGCGCGATGAACGAAGTCATCAGCGTGCCGTAGATCATCACCAGGCCACCGTACTGGTTCTGGACAGGGTCCCAGGCGGTGCTGGTGAAAAAGCCCAGGCCGTACTCGTGGATGGCAGGCCAGGCGCCCACCACCAGCGAGCCGATGATGCCCAGCAGCAGGCACAGGGTGAGGACGGCGGCAGCGCGGGCGGCCAGGGCGAATGCGGCGTCGGCCCAAGGGGCCTGAACGCGGCGAGAAGGCGGGTTGGTCATGGGCTGACGTTGGTTTTTCCGGTCGGGCGGCGCGGATGCGTCCCCCAGGTCAGTCGGTAGTATGGCGGCCATCGCTCACTCCATGACAAGTCGGGTGCGGTTTGCAGGAGACATCAGGTCTGCGTCAGCCGGGCGCCCAATGTCTCGGACGCCCGGTCAGGGTCAAAACAAGCTCAGGCGATCACTTCCAGCCCACCGGCTTGCCGGCGGTGTCCACGACCGAAGCCCATTGCTTGCGGACCAGGTCCTTCACGTTGGCAGGCAGGGGCACGTACTCCAGGTTGCCAGCGGCGGTGTCGCCATTGGCATAAGCCCAATCGAAGAACTTCAGGGCGGCAGCGGCCTGGGCCGGCTTGTCCTGCGACTTGTGCATCAGGATGAAGGTGGCGCCAGTCAGGGGCCAGGCGTCCTTGCCAGCTTGCTCGGTCAGGATCTGGTAGAACGACTTGTTCCAGTCGGCGGCGGCAGCAGCGGCCTTGAAGGTCGCGTCGTCAGGTGCCACGAAGTTGCCCGCAGCGTTCTTGAGCAGCACGTGCGACATGCGGTTCTGCTTGGCATAGGCGTACTCGACGTAACCGATCGAGTTGGGCAGGCGCTGCACGAAGGCCGAGACGCCTTCGTTGCCCTTGCCGCCTGCGCCGGTCGGCCAGTTGACAGCGGTGCCCTCACCCACCTTGGTCTTCCACTCGGCATTCACCTTCGAGAGGTAGTTGGTGAAGATGAAGGTGGTGCCAGAGCCGTCGGCGCGGCGCACCGGGGCGATCGGGGCGTCAGGCAGCGGCACGCCGGGGTTCAGCGCAACGATGGCGGCGTCGTTCCAGCGGGTGACCTTGCCCAGGTAGATGTTGCCCAGCAGCTCGCCGGTCATCTTGATCTGGCCGGGGGCGATGCCCTTGATGTTGACCACAGGCACGACGCCACCGATCACGGTGGGGAACTGGATCAGGCCGTCCTTGGCCAGGTCTGCGTCCACCAGGGGCATGTCCGAGGCACCGAAGTCAACGGTCTTGGCCTTGATTTGCTTGATGCCTGCACCCGAGCCCACCGATTGGTAGTTGACCTTGACCTTGGTGGCGTTGCTGTAGTCAGCCGCCCACTTGGCATACAGCGGTGCGGGGAAGGTCGCGCCGGCACCGGTCACGTCGTTGGCCAGTGCCACGCCGGCGACCAGGGAGAGGGCCATGGCGGCGGCAGCGGTGCGGATCATCTTGAAGCTCATGAGTCGCCTTTCAGGGAACGTCAGACAAAAGGAAGTTGACGCGGCGGACTGTATCGACCCTTTGTGACGGTCACATGACAACCAGAGGATGCGTTGTCACGAACGTCACATGCCAAGCGAGCCATGTCATGTGACAGTCATTGTCATGTCACGGTCACCGATCTGTCATGGGGGCCTTCTATCTTGCCGATCAGCCGCCGAAGCGGCCTCGTCCACCCCTATGGAGTTCCCCATGACCTTTCACAAGAACGCCCACCTGTCTCGTCGCCTGGTGCTGAGCGCGCTCGTTTGCGGCGCCCTGGCCCAGTTTGCTGGCTGCGCCACCACCGACAGCGCTCCCGCCAACCTGCAGACCGTTGCTTCCCGCGATCCGCAATTGAGCACGTTCGTCAAGCTGACGCAGCAAGCTGGCTTGGGCGACCTGCTCACCGGCACGAGCCCGGTGACGGTGTTCGCGCCAACCGACGAGGCTTTCCGAGCCCTGCCTGCCGCCACCCTGGACAAGCTCGGCAAGGATCCCGAGGCACTCAAGGCCGTGCTCAAGCATCACGCCGTCGCTGGGGCTGTCACCCGCGCTGCGCTGAGCGTGGACACCACCACGGTCACCACCCTCGCCGGCACCAAGCTGGTGTTGTCCAAAGCTGGCGACTTTGTCACCGTGGACGAAGCCCTGGTGACCCAGGCCGACGCCCCCGCAAGCAACGGCGTGCTGCACGTCATCGACCGCGTCCTGACGCCTCCCAAGAAGTGACCTGCCGCTGATTCACGGCCACTTGCTCAGGGAAAACAAAAAAAGCCCCCTCGGGGGCTTTTTCATTCCGCCATGCACGCGGTGTCAGGCGAGCGTGGCAGCCAGTTGTTCTGCGCAAGCATCGGCCAGGGCCTTGTCGCTGGCCTCGACCATGACGCGCACCAAGGGCTCTGTTCCCGACGCGCGGATGAGCACCCGCCCCTTGTCGGCCAGTCGGGCCTCGACTTCGCTGCGGGCCTGCAAAAGCGGTTGGTGGTTCTGCCAGTCCATGCCAGGCTGCAGGCGCACGTTGATCAGCCGCTGTGGATACAGCGCCACCCCTTCCAGCCAGGACGAGACGCTGCGCGCGCTGCGCACCACCGCCTGCAAGACAGCCAGCGCACTGACGATGCCATCGCCTGTCGTGTGGCGGTCCAGCGCAATCAGGTGCCCCGAGCCCTCGCCGCCCAATTTCCAGCCCTTGGCACCCAGTTCTTCGAGCACATACCTGTCGCCCACCTTGGCGCGCACGAAATCGATGCCACGCTGCTTGAGCGCCACCTCGACGGCCATGTTGGTCATCAGCGTGCCCACGGCGCCAGGCACCGCTTCACCTTGGTCAACGCGATCAGCGACCATCACATACAACAACTCGTCGCCATTGAACAGGCGGCCGTCAGCGCCGACGATCTGCAGCCGATCGGCGTCTCCGTCCAGGGCGATCCCGTAGTCGGCACCGTGCTGCTTGACCGCGGCCACCAGGGCTTCCGGGTGCGTGGCACCAACCCCCTGGTTGATGTTCAAGCCATCGGGCGAACAACCGATGGCAATGACCTCGGCCCCCAGCTCATGAAACACCTCTGGGGCCACCTGGTACGCCGCACCATGGGCAGCGTCCACCACGATCTTGAGGCCCTTGAGCGACAAGTTGGATGCAAAAGTGCTCTTGCAAAACTCGATGTAGCGACCGCGGGCGTCTTCCAGGCGACGCGCCTTGCCCAGGCTGTGCGAATCCACCCATTGAGGGGGCTCCCGCAATGCAGCCTCAACCGCCAGCTCCCACTCGTCCGGCAGCTTCTCGCCGCGAGACGAAAAGAACTTGATGCCGTTGTCACCGAACGGGTTGTGCGACGCACTGATCACCACACCCAGGTTCAAGCGCAATGCGCGCGTCAGGTAGGCCACACCAGGCGTTGGCAAAGGCCCGGTGAGCAAGACATCCACCCCCGCCGACGCAAAACCGGCCTCCAGAGCGGACTCGAGCATGTAGCCCGAAATGCGCGTGTCCTTGCCGATGAGGACCTTGGGGCGCCGCCCAGCAGTGTGGCGACGAATGACCTGCCCCACGGCGTGCCCCAACTTGAGAACGAAATCGGGCGTGATGGGCGCCTGGCCCACGGTGCCGCGGATGCCATCGGTGCCAAAGTATTGTCTGGACATGAGCTGCTTGTGTGTGCTGACGTCGCTGGATTGTCCACGGTTTTCGGTCAATCCAGCAGACCTGCGGCGCCCCAGACACGAAGGGCGTCGACCGTTTGCGCAACGTCGTGCACCCGCACCACAGCCGCACCTTTTTGCACCGAGGCCAAAGCCGCCGCCAAGCTGGCCGCCAGACGTTGACCGACTGGCCGGCCAGTGAGCTCTCCCAGGGTGGATTTGCGCGACCAACCCAGCAGCAGAGGCCGTCCCAGGTCCAGAAGTTCCCCTTGACGCTTCAACAGCTCAAGATTGTGTTGCGGCGTCTTGCCAAAGCCGATGCCTGGGTCCAGCGTGATTCGCTCCGTCCCGATGCCTGCCGCCATCAGCGCGCTCAGGCGAGCTTGCAGAAAATGGCGCACCTCATCGAGCACATCGCTGTAGACCGGTGCGTCCTGCATGGTGGCTGGCGAGCCCTTCATGTGCATCACGCAAACACCACAGGAAGGATGGCTTGCCACCACGTCCAGCGCGCCGGGCGCCCCCAGGGCTTTCACGTCGTTGATGATGTCTGCCCCCAGGTCCAGCGCACGTTGCATGACCTCGGCCTTGCAAGTGTCGATGGAAAGGGGCACCCCCCAGGCCAAAGCGCCACGCACCACACCCTCGATGCGTGCCCACTCCTCGTCAACGGGCACGGGGGGCGCCCCCGGCCGGGTCGACTCACCACCGATGTCGAGGATGTCCGCGCCGTCTTCGACCAGCTGTTGCGCATGCTTGAGTGCGGCGATGGTGTCCGCATGCCGCCCGCCATCTGAAAACGAGTCGGGTGTGACGTTGACGATGCCCATGACACGCGGGCGACTCAAGTCAATCGTGAAACGCGTGGTCTGCCAAGTCTGCATGGTTTGAAATTCGATGAAGCTCGAAATGAAAAACGGGGCCGAAGCCCCGTTGTCGAAGGATGCCGCAGGCACCTTGTTCAGATCGCCGCAGGCGCGCCGTCAGCGCTCATGGGCGGCTTGGGGCCACTGCTGGGCTTGTTCGACGGTGGCGTCCAATCCTTCGGTGGGCGAGGCTCACGCCCCTGCATGATGTCTTCGATCTGCTCGGCGTCGATGGTTTCCCACTCCAGCAGGGCCTTGGCCATCACGTGCATCTTGTCCTGGTTGTCTTCGATGAGCTTGCGCGCGATGGCGTATTGCTCGTCGATGATCTTGCGGATCTGCTTGTCCACCTTCTGCATGGTCTCTTCAGACATGTTGGTGGTCTTGGTGATCGAGCGACCCAGGAAAACCTCGCCCTCGTTCTCGGCGTAGACCACCGGACCGAGCTCATCGGTCATGCCGTAGCGGGTGACCATGTCGCGTGCGATGGCGGTGGCGCGCTCGAAGTCGTTCGAAGCACCGGTCGTCATCTGGTCCATGAACACCTCTTCGGCGATGCGACCACCGAACAGCACGGAGATGGTGTCCAGCATGCGGGTCTTGTCCATGCTGTAGCGGTCACCTTCGGGCAGCTGCATCGTCACACCCAGCGCACGACCGCGCGGGATGATGGTGACCTTGTGCACCGGGTCCGTCTTGGGCAGCAGGCGAGCAACCAAGGCGTGACCTGCCTCGTGGTACGCCGTGTTCTTGCGCTCCTCCTCGGGCATGACCATGGACTTGCGCTCAGGGCCCATCATGATCTTGTCCTTGGCCTTCTCGAAGTCCTGCATCTCGACGACGCGGCCGTTGCGGCGCGCGGCGAACAAGGCGGCTTCGTTGACCAGGTTGGCCAGGTCGGCGCCCGAGAAGCCAGGCGTGCCACGCGCCAGGATGTCGGCGCGCACGTCTTGACCCACGGGCACCTTGCGAATGTGCACGTTCAGGATCTGTTCGCGGCCGCGCACGTCGGGCAGCGTCACGTAAACCTGGCGGTCAAAGCGACCTGGGCGCAGCAAGGCCGGATCGAGGATGTCCGGGCGGTTGGTCGCGGCGATCACGATCACACCCAGGTTGGTCTCGAAGCCGTCCATCTCGACCAGCATCTGGTTGAGGGTCTGCTCGCGCTCGTCGTTGCCGCCGCCCAGGCCAGCGCCACGGTGACGGCCGACCGCGTCGATTTCGTCAATGAAGATGATGCAGGGGGCGTTCTTCTTGGCCTGCTCGAACATGTCGCGCACGCGAGCCGCGCCCACGCCAACGAACATTTCAACGAAGTCGGAGCCAGAGATGGTGAAGAACGGGACCTTGGCTTCGCCAGCGATCGACTTGGCCAGCAGCGTCTTGCCGGTGCCGGGAGGGCCGACCAGCAGCACGCCGCGGGGAATGCGCCCGCCCAGCTTCTGGAATTTCTGAGGGTCACGCAGGAAGTCGACGAGTTCCTTGACTTCTTCCTTGGCTTCGTCGCAACCGGCGACGTCGGCGAAGGTGATGTTGTTGTTGTTCTCGTCGAGCATGCGGGCCTTGCTCTTGCCGAAGCTGAACGCGCCGCCCTTGCCACCGCCCTGCATCTGGCGCATGAAGTAGATCCACACGCCAATCAGCAGCAGCATCGGGCCCCAGGACACCAGCAGGCTCATGATGAGCGAGGGCTCTTCGCGGGGCTTGACGTCGAACTTGACGCCGTTGTTGATCAGGTCGCCGACCAGGCCTCGGTCGAGGTAGGTCGCCGTGGAGCGAATCTTCTTGTCATCGGTCGTGGTGGCGATGATCTCGGTGCCGCCACCGCCCTCTTGCAGGGTCACGCTCTTGATGCGCTTGGCGCGGACTTCCTCGAGGAACTCCGAATACGCCATCTGACCGCCGACCGCGCCAGCGCGATCGAACTGTTTGAACACGGTGAACAGCACGAGGGCCACCACCAGCCAGACAGCAACTTTCGAGAACCATTGATTGTTCACCGCGGCTCCTTCAACCCACATTCACACCGGTTCGGCTGATGCTGGATGCATCCCCACACCGAAACCGGATCCAAAAAACTGCACCGTCTTTGTCATCATGACGCAAAACAGTGCCGTCCTTCGCGGCATGTGGGGACCATTCTAGTGCAGTCAAGGGTTGACGCGTGGCGCCCAATCCCACATGAAACGCCGGAATTCCAGCGTTGACGACGCCTTGAAGAGACAAAGTGACTCAACGCGTCTTCAGACCGATGCCCACCAGGAAGGTTTCGGCCGATTTGTCGCGCGAAGCCTTGGGTTTGATGGGCTTGCAGACGCGGAAATTCGCTTTGAAAGCCTCGACCAACTGGCTGTAGCCCGCGCCGTGAAAAACTTTGCAAACCAGCGCGCCGTCCTTTTTCAGGTGTTGCTGCGCGAAGTCGATGGCCAACTCGATGAGGTGGGCAATGCGGGCGCTGTCGGTCACGTCGATGCCGCTGAGGTTGGGCGCCATGTCCGAGATGACAACATCCACCGGGCGCCCGGCCAACTCTTGCTCGAGCTGCTGCAGCACGGCGTCCTCGCGGAAATCGCCCTGGATGAAGGTCACGCCCTCGATGGGCTCGAACTCGAGCAGGTCCAGCGCGATGATGGTGCCGTTGAGCTCCCCCACGGCCGCCCCACCCACCCCGACATCCTTGGGCGCGAACTTGCGCCGCACGTACTGGCTCCAGGCGCCGGGGACCGCCCCCAGGTCAACCACCAGCTGTCCTGGCTTGATCAGACCGAGGGCTTCGTCGATCTCTTTGATCTTGTAAGCAGCGCGCGATCGGTAGCCTTCCTTTTGTGCCAGGCGCACGTAAGGATCGTGGATGTGATCGTTCAGCCAAGCCTTGTTGACTTTTTTGCTTTTGGTTTGGACTTTCATGGCTCGATAATAGAGGGATGCCTGCAATTGAACTGACCACTTCCGAGCGCCGCGCCCTGCGCGCCGACGCCCACCACCTTGACCCCGTCGTGATGATCGGCGGAGACGGCCTGACGCCCGCTGTCGTCAAGGAGACCGACTCCGCGCTCAAGGCCCACGGCCTGATCAAGGTGCGCGTGCTCGGAGACGACCGCGCCGCCCGCGAAGAAATCTTTGCCCAGCTGTGCGACCAGCTCAATGCTGCACCGATCCAGCACATCGGCAAGCTGCTGGTCATCTGGCGCCCGGTGCCCGAAAAAGACGGGGCACAAGACGATGGCAAGCGCGGTGGCGCCGCGCCCCGCGAGGTCAAGATCCTGAAGTTCTCCAAGAGCGGCACGCGTCGCCCCGAGATCAAGAAGGTCACCGTGCTGGGCAACCAGCGCGTGACACCCGGCGGACTCATCAAACGCGCCAAAAAACGCATGACCAGCAAGAAATCCGGCTGACCTGATCGCATCTGCCGACATTTGACAGCAAAACGGCACCTTCGGGTGCCGTTTTTCATGCCTGACGCCTGTTGGCGGCAAGCCTCGGGTTGCGTCGTCTCAGCGTGCCGTCATGCGCCAGGCCAACGCCAAGACCAACGCAGCCTTGAGCCAGTAGAGCGATGCCGAGATGCCGTGCAGCGCGGCGAACGACAGGGCCGTCGGCTCGCCAGCCTTGGCGGCCTGGATCATGGGCTGCAAGGCAAAGCCACCCAGCACCGTCAGGAACAGCGCCCCGAGCACCAGCAGCAGGTTGGCGCTCATCGCGCTCTGTGAAGCGCCCTGTTCCACCTCGTCGCGCACGCGTCGGCGCTCCAGCACGAACAGCAAAATGGCAAACGCCAGGCTCAGGCGAGACTCGATGTGGAAGATCTGGCCCGCACCGGCTCCGGCCTGCTGTCGCTCCAGCACACTGAACAACGCAGGCGCCGCGACGCCACCGACGGCCAGCAGGACGCCCGCCCACAGACCAGCGAGCAAGGATTGAGCGCGAACGATCTTGCTCATCTTTCGCTCAACACCACTCAAATGTAGCGAACTTCGATGATTTCGTAGCTGCGCTCACCGCCAGGCGCCTGCACCACGGCCACGTCGCCGGCTTCCTTGCCGATCAGCGCGCGTGCGATGGGCGAACCGATGGAGATCTTGCCCTCTTTGAGATCGGCCTCGTCGTCGCCAACGATCTGGTAGGTGACGACGTCGCCCGTGGCTTCGATTTCCATCTCGACGGTGGCGCCAAAAACGACGCGACCGCCAGCATCCAAGTCAGCGGGGTCGATGACCTTGGCGGCCGAGAGCTTGCCTTCGATTTCGTTGATGCGGCCTTCGATGAAGCCTTGCTTGTCCTTGGCGGCGTCGTATTCGGCGTTTTCCGACAGGTCACCCTGGGCGCGGGCTTCGGCAATGGCTTGCACCACGGCAGGACGCTCAACATGCTTGAGGCGGTGCAACTCTTCCTTGAGTTGCTCGGCACCGCGCTTGGTGATGGGGATGGTGGACATGGCTGATGTGTCTTCCAAAATGAAGGAGCCGCTTCCCAGGTGCCATCTCCGTGAAGGAGCGGCCGGGAGCGGCCCGTTGAATGCAAGACCGCGACGGGGCTAACCGTCGCGGCAAGTGCCCAGTTTAGTGCAGTTTGGCGTGCAGTTCCTGCACCGAGTACACCACCAGGTCGTCCTGGTGCTTGAGCGCTTCCACGGCGGCTTCGCAGCCAGCCATGGTGGTGTAGTAGGTGACGCGGTTGGCCAGAGCCGCTTGGCGGATGCTGCGCGAGTCAGCAATGGCCGTGCGGGTTTCGTCCACCGTGGTGAACACCAGCTGGATCTCACCGGCCTTGATGGCGTCCGCGATGTGCGGGCGACCATCCTTGACCTTGTTCACCGGTTTGACCGGCACGCCAGCCGCAGAGATGGCAGCCGCCGTGCCCTTGGTCGCCACGACGCTGAAGCCCAGGGCCACCAGGTCGCGGGCCACACCCACGGCACGCTGCTTGTCTCCGTCCTTGACGGAGATGCAGACCGTGCCCTTGGTGGGCAGGCGCGAGCCAGCACCCAGCTGCGACTTCAGCATGGCTTCGCCGAAGGTCTCGCCCACGCCCATGACTTCGCCGGTCGAACGCATTTCAGGGCCGAGGACAGGGTCCACACCCGGGAACTTGTTGAACGGGAAGACCGCTTCCTTGACGGTGAAGTAAGGCGGCACGACTTCGCGCGGGGCCTTGCCGTCTGGCGACTTCTGCGTGGCGAGCTTTTGGCCAGCCATGCAGCGCGCAGCGATCTTGGCCAGGGGCTGACCGGTGGCCTTCGACACGTAGGGCACGGTGCGAGAGGCACGCGGGTTGACTTCGAGCACGTAGACGGTTGCGTCGCTGAGGCCCTTGGTCACGTCGCCCTGGATGGCGAACTGCACGTTCATCAGGCCGACCACGTTCAGGGCCTTGGCCATCAGCGCGGTCTGGCGACGCAACTCGTCTTGCAGCTCGGCGCTGAGCGTGTACGGGGGCAGCGAGCAGGCCGAGTCACCGGAGTGCACACCGGCTTGCTCGATGTGCTCCATGATGCCGCCGATCATCGTGGCCTCGCCATCGGCGATGCAGTCCACGTCGACTTCGACGGCGTCGTTCAGGAAGCGGTCCAGCAGCACGGGCGACTTCTCGGAGACGCGCACCGCTTCGCGCATGTAGCGCTCGAGGTCCTTGTCGCCGTGGACGATTTCCATCGCGCGGCCACCCAGCACGTACGAGGGGCGCACCACCAGCGGGTAGCCGATCTCGTTGGCCAGCTTGATGGCGTCTTCTTCGTTGCGGGCCGTGCGGTTGGGTGGCTGCTTGAGGCCCAGCTTGTGCAGCAGGGCCTGGAAGCGCTCGCGGTCTTCGGCGATGTCGATGCTGTCAGGCGTGGTGCCGATGATGGGCACGCCGTTGGCTTCCAGGTCCAAAGCGAGCTTGAGCGGGGTTTGACCGCCGTACTGCACGATCACGCCAACGGGCTTTTCCTTGTCGACGATTTCCAGCACGTCTTCCAGCGTCACGGGCTCGAAGTACAGGCGATCGGAGGTGTCGTAGTCGGTGGAGACGGTCTCGGGGTTGCAGTTGACCATGATGGTCTCGTAGCCGTCTTCGCGCATGGCGAGGGCGGCGTGGACGCAGCAGTAGTCGAACTCGATGCCCTGGCCGATGCGGTTCGGGCCACCGCCCAGCACCATGATCTTCTTCTTGTCGGTGGGCTCTGCCTCGCACTCGCCGCCCTCGTTCTCGTAGCACGAGTACATGTAGGCGGTCTGCGTGGCGAACTCGGCCGCGCAGGTGTCGACGCGCTTGTAGACCGGGCGCACGCCCAGGGCGTGACGGGCCTTGCGCACGGCGTGCTGGTCACAGCCCATGAGCTTGGCCAGGCGGCGGTCTGAGAAGCCCTTCTTCTTCAGGTAACGCAACTCTTCGGCGCTCAGCGACGCCAGCTTGCGCGCCTTGACGTCGGCTTCCGTCTTGACGATGTCTTCGATCTGAGCAAGGAACCAGGGATCGACCTTGGTTTCTTCAAAGATTTCATCGAGGCTCATGCCGATGCGGAAGGCGTCGCCCAGGAAGCGGATGCGCTCAGGACCGGGCTCGCCGATCTCCTGGATGATCTCTTCGCGGTCGTTGCTGATCTCGCTCAGGCCATCGATGCCGGTTTCCAGGCCACGCAGGGCCTTCTGGAAGGATTCCTGGAAGGTGCGGCCCATGGCCATCACCTCGCCCACGGACTTCATCTGCGTGGTCAGGCGGCTGTCGGCGGCAGGGAACTTCTCGAAAGCGAAACGCGGGATCTTGGTGACCACGTAGTCGATCGAAGGCTCGAACGAGGCCGGGGTGGCGCCGCCGGTGATGTCATTCTTGAGCTCGTCGAGCGTGTAGCCGACCGACAGCTTGGCCGCGATCTTGGCGATCGGGAAGCCGGTGGCCTTGGAAGCCAGCGCGCTTGAGCGCGACACGCGCGGGTTCATCTCGATGACGACCATGCGGCCATCGACCGGGTTGATCGAGAACTGCACGTTGGAGCCGCCGGTCTCGACGCCGATTTCGCGCAGGATGGCAATCGACGCGTTGCGCAGCAGCTGGTATTCGCGGTCGGTCAGCGTTTGAGCCGGGGCCACGGTGATCGAGTCACCGGTGTGGATGCCCATCGGGTCCAGGTTCTCGATCGAGCACACGATGATGCAGTTGTCCGCCTTGTCGCGGACCACTTCCATCTCGTATTCCTTCCAGCCAATCAGCGACTCTTCGATGAGCAGCTCATTGGTGGGCGACAGGTCGATGCCGCGCTTGCAGATCTCTTCGAACTCTTCGGGGTTGTAGGCGATGCCGCCACCCGTGCCACCCAGCGTGAAGCTGGGGCGGATCACCATCGGGAAGCCCGAGCCCCCGATTTCGGCCTGGATGCTCTTTTGCACCGCCCAGGCCTCTTCCAGCGAGTGGGCGATGCCCGACTTGGCCGAGCCCAGGCCGATGGAGGTCATCGCGTCCTTGAACTTCAGGCGGTCTTCGGCTTTTTCGATCGCGTGCTCGTTGGCACCGATCATCTCGACCTTGTACTTGCCGAGCACGCCGTGCTTGTGCAGGTCGAGGGCGCAGTTCAGCGCGGTCTGGCCACCCATGGTCGGCAGGATCGCGTCAGGGCGTTCCTTGGCAATGATGCGCTCGACCACCTGCCAGGTGATGGGCTCGATGTAGGTAACGTCCGCCGTGCTCGGGTCCGTCATGATGGTCGCAGGGTTGCTGTTGACCAGGATGACCTTGTAGCCCTCTTCGCGCAGGGCCTTGCAGGCCTGGGCGCCGGAGTAGTCGAATTCGCAGGCCTGGCCGATGATGATCGGGCCAGCGCCGATGATGAGGATGCTCTTGATGTCTGTGCGCTTAGGCATTGTTCTTCTCCATCAGCGCAGTGAAACGATCAAACAGGTAGCTGATGTCATGCGGACCGGGCGAGGCTTCCGGGTGACCCTGGAAGCAGAAAGCGGGCTTGTCGGTGCGGGCCAGGCCTTGCAGCGTGCCGTCGAACAGCGAGATGTGCGTGGCGCGCAGGTTGGCGGGCAGCGTCTTCTCGTCGACCGCGAAACCGTGGTTCTGGCTGGTGATGCTGACGCGACCGGTGTCCAGGTCTTTCACGGGGTGGTTGCCGCCGTGGTGGCCGAAGGGCATCTTGTAGGTCTTGGCACCGGAGGCCAGGGCCATGATCTGGTGACCCAGGCAGATGCCGAAGGTCGGGATGCCGGTTTCGATCAGCTCCTTGGCTGCAGCGATGGCGTAGTCGCAAGGCTCCGGGTCTCCGGGGCCATTGGACAGGAAGATGCCATCGGGCTTGTGCTTGAGCACCTCGGCGGCCGGCGTCTTGGCAGGCACCACGGTGACCTTGCAGCCGCGCTCGGCCAGCATGCGCAGGATGTTGCGCTTGACGCCGAAGTCATAGGCCACGACGTGGAACTTCGGGGCGGTCTGCTTGCCGAAGCCGGGCTTGCCGCCCAGCTCGGGGTTGGCCAGCTTCCACTCGGTTTCGTCCCACACGGCGACGTCGCTGCGCGTGACCACCTGGGCCAGGTCCTGGCCGGCCATGTTCGGGGCGGCTTTCGCCTTGGCCACGGCGTCGGCGACGACGGCGTCGGTCACCTGCTGGCCAGCGGCCAGGGCCACGATGCAGCCGTTCTGGGCGCCCTTGGAACGCAAAATGCGCGTCAGCTTGCGGGTGTCGATGTTGGCGATGCCGACCGTGCCTTCGTCCTGCAGGTATTGCGAGAGGGTGCGGGTCTGACGGAAGTTGGAAGTGCGGATGGGCAGATCCTTGATGATCAGACCAGCGGCATGGACTTTCGTGGCTTCGACGTCTTCACCGTTGACGCCGTAGTTGCCGATGTGCGGATACGTGAGGGTCACGATCTGGCGGCAATAGCTGGGGTCGGTGAGGATTTCCTGATAGCCGGTGATCGAGGTGTTGAACACCACTTCACCGACCGTGTGACCGGCAGCGCCGATCGAAGTGCCAAGAAAGACCGTGCCGTCTGCGAGGGCCAGAAGAGCTTGGGGCAGGACGGGCAGCACGGGTTCATTCTCCGTTTGTTGTGCGCGCCTGGCTCGCCGTTTGCTTAGGTCACGGCTCACGTGGAACGGCGCATGGCCGAGACACGGGCGTGACAAAAGCAAGGCCGATCATGAACAAGCCAGATCGGCGCGGTTTCGCCAGACGGGGGGATGGTTGCGGGTAAACCTTAGAAGTATAACCGATCCGACTTGTTGGGATGTGAGCACGACATGTGGCATCTGCCCCGCCCTGGTCCACAATGAGGGCCATCCTGACCCCACCACGCGAGGACACCATGAAGGGCGACGCCAAGGTCATCGAGCTGCTCAATGCGCAGCTCAAAAACGAGCTCACCGCAACCAACCAGTACTTCCTGCATTACAGGA
The DNA here is from genome assembly GCA_005502875.1 of Comamonadaceae bacterium 2PF. Taxonomy (GTDB): domain Bacteria; phylum Pseudomonadota; class Gammaproteobacteria; order Burkholderiales; family Burkholderiaceae_C; genus Aquabacterium. The sequence goes on from SCMV01000002.1 coordinate 171,455, forward strand.
TGCTCAAGCACTGGGGCTTCACGAAACTGGCCAAGAAAGAATACGAAGAATCGATCGGCGAAATGAAGCACGCCGACAAGCTGATGGAGCGCATCTTCACGCTCGACGGCCTGCCCAACCTGCAGGACCTGGGCAAGTTGCTCATCGGCGAAGACGTGCCCGAGCTGCTGGCCTGCGACCTCAAACTCGAGACGGCCGCCCAGGCCACGGTCAAGGAAGGCATCGCCTACTGCGAATCGGTGTGCGACTACGTCTCGCGAGACCTCTTCCAGCACATCCTGGACGACACCGAAGAGCACATCGATTTCCTGGAGACGCAGATCGACCTGATCGCCAAGGTGGGTGAGCAGAACTACCTGCAATCCATCATGGGCGACATCGAGGGCTGAACCAGGGGTTGAGGGCTGCGGGAGCAGATCCCCTCACTTGGGGCCCGGACTTGATTCGGGGCTTGTGCTGCGAATCATTCGCATCTATCATGCGACTCATTCTCATTCATGAGCCCCTGCCCCGTCATGATCGTCTGCGTCTGCCACGCCATCTCCGACAAGGAAATCGTCAAGCAAGCCAACATGGGCTGCGGCTCCTTTGACGCCCTGCAAGACCGCACCCGTGTAGCCACCTGCTGCGGCTGCTGTGAAACCTGTGCCCGGGAAGTCTTCGATGAGGCTCGGCAAGCCGGCAGCACCCTGATCCCCATCACGAGGATGGCCCTGGCCGCTGTGTGAGAGCGCCACGCGGCGCAAGCCGTGAACAGTCCACGGAAACGGGCCCCTGAGGCCCTTTTTTTACGGGTGTACCCTGCTCAAGGGTTCCCTAGGATGGTCGATGTCCAGTACGAGACGCGCTCAAAGGCGCAGCGAGGGCACGATGGCATCCTTTTTCTACTCCAACGACGAGTCCGCGCAGGTTGACACCCAAGGCCGCAAACGCGCCTTGGCCAACCCGACGCAATTGCCCCACGACGCCCCTGTGGACCTGAGCGGTGCCGCGACGCGCCGAACCGGGGTCACGCCTCCGGCTCAGTTCGCGCCCGCCCAGCCCTTGTGGAAGAGCTGGTGCAAAGGTTTGTGGAACTGGCTTTGGGACAATGGCGAATCGCCCCGCCCCCCGTCTTCCGCCAACGGTTTGCGCGCCATCAAGACTGAGTTCGTCGCCTCCTTGTGGGACCTCCAGTCTCTGCGGGCCAACCAGGTGCGCGACCAGATCGAAACCTCGCGCTCGTTGCGCGAACTCTGGCACCTGCGCGCCGATGTTTTCAAGGTGATCTCCACGCACCGAGGTCAAATCGAGGCGCAACTGCGGCTCGATGCCCTGGACAGCCACTTCCCGGTCCGCGCATCGCCCAGGGCAGAAGATGGCCGCAGCGCAAAGGTGACAACCTGGTAATTGGTCTGTGAGGTTGTCCATGCAACGCCCGGCGCAGCCGCGCGCGTTGCACAATGGCAAGCTGGACATCCGACAGCCTCATGAACATCATCATCCTGGACGACTATCAGGACGCCGTCCGAAAACTGCCTTGCGCCTCTCGGCTTGACGGCCTGTCAGCCAAGGTCTACACCAACACCGTCAAAGGCACGGGCCAGCTGGCGGTGCGCTTGCGCGACGCCGAAGCATTGGTGGTCATCCACGAGCGCACGCACTTTTCCAAGGCCCTGCTCGAGAAACTGCCCAAGCTGCGCCTGATCTGCCAAATCGGCCAAGTCGGACCTCACATCGACATCGAGGCCTGCACCCGACTGGGCATCGCCGTGGCGGAGTGCAGCACCTCGCCTGCGGCCACGGCCGAGCTCACCTGGGCCCTGGTGCTGGCTGCGATGCGCAGGCTGCCGCAGTACATCGGCAACCTCAAGCATGGCGCCTGGCAGCAGTCGGGCCTGAAGGCCGCATCCATGCCCGCCAACTTTGGCCTGGGCATGAAGCTGCAAGGCAAGACCCTGGGCATTTGGGGGCACGGACAGGTTGGTCAACTCGTCGCGGGCTACGGCAAGGCCTTTGGCATGGACGTGCAGGTCTGGGGCAGCGAAGCCTCGCGCGCAAAGGCCGTCGCCAACGGCCTGAGGGCTGCGTCCAGCCGTGAAGAATTTTTCGCCACATCGGATGTGCTGAGCGTTCACCTGCGACTGAGGGAAGAAAACCGCAGCCTCATCACGCTCGACGATTTCAGCCGAATGAAGCCCACGGCCCTGTTCGTCAACACCTCCCGCGCGGAGCTGGTTCAGGACAACGCCCTGGTGGCCGGACTCAATCGGGGACGTCCAGGCATGGCCGCCGTCGATGTGTTCGAAAGCGAGCCCATCCTGCAGGGCCACCCCCTGCTGCGGCTGGAGAACGCCGTCTGCACCCCCCACATCGGTCTGGTCGAGCAAGACAGCTACGAGCACCTCTTCAGCGCGGCATTTGAGCACCTGCTGAATTTCGATGCGGGCACGCCCAGCGGCATCGTCAACCCCGAAGCACTGCGCGTGCCTCACTGACGAAACACAAGGCAGTACCCCATGGAACTGGAGCGGGCGCTGTCCCGGGAGAGCATCCGGGCGGCCCGCTGGTCGCTGCTGTTCGGCAACTTCGTCATCGGCTGCGGGGTGATGGTGGTGGGCGGCACGCTCAACGACCTCACCCACGACCTGAACATCAGCGTGACCACCGGCGGCCAGTTGCTGGCCATCGCAGCGCTGATGATGGGCGTGGGTGCACCGCTGCTGGCCTGGCTGGTGGGGCACATCGACCGCCGCACCCTGCTGGCCTGGACCATGGTCTGGTATGCGGTTGGACACCTGCTTTGCGCACTGGCCCCCAGCTACGAATGGCTGTGGCCTGCGCGGGCGTTGACGGTGCTGTCGGCCGCCGTGTTCACACCCCAGGCCGCAGCCACCGCCGGGTTCATGTCGACCCCGGCCAAGCGAGGGCAGGCCATCACGTTTGTGTTCATGGGTTGGTCCATCGCGTCGGTCGCAGGCATGCCGCTGACCGCATGGATCGGTGAGCGGATGGGCTGGCGCCTGGCCATGGCGCTGATCGGTGTGGCCGCGTTCGCGTCGGCTTGGCTGGTGTGGCGGAACTTGCCTGCGGGCATCCGCCCCCCTGCCCTGTCACTGCGCTCGTGGCGCAAGGTGCTGAAGTCGCCTTTGCTGATGGCGGTTGTCGCGGTGACGGCCTGTCAGAGCGCGGGGCAGTTCACCGTGCTGGGCTACACCGCGCCCTACTACAAGCAGGTGTTCGGCGCCTCACCAGAACAGATCAGCCTGATGTTCACCTGGTTCGGCGCGCTGGCGCTGGCTGGCAACGTGCTGCTGAACCGCAGCATCGATCGCGTCGGCGCGGCGCCTGCTGTGACGCTCACCCTGGCGCTGATGGCCCTGAGCTTGCTGATCTGGCCATTGGCCAGCTCGCTGCCGGTGCTGGCCGCCGTGCTGCTGCCCTGGGCCATTTCAGGGTTTGCCACCAACTCGGGCCAGCAAGCGCGGCTGGGTGGTTTGTCGCCACGGCTGGCGCCAGCGCTGATGGCCCTGAACACCTCGGCCATCTACCTGGGGCATGCGTTGGGGGCCAGCGGTGGCGGTTGGGTGATCTCGCACCACGGCTATGAGCAGTTGCACTGGCTGGGCCTGGCCTGGATGCTGGTGGCCCTCGCCTTGAGCTTGTGGGCCCAGCGCGTGCAGCAACGCGCCGAGGCCCACCGCGAATCTGCGTTGAAACCGGCTCAGCCCCTGCGCTGACGAAGCGCTTCGTAGAGGCAGACGCCACTGGCCACGGAGACGTTCAGGCTCTCGACACCACCCATCATCGGGATGCTGACGAGCTCGTCGCAATGCTTTCGGGTGAGTTGACGCATGCCGCTGCCTTCTGCCCCCAGCACGATGGCCGTGCCGCGGCGGAAGTCGGCCTGATAAAGGTCGCCCGGGGCGTCGTCCGAGGTCCCAACCACCCAGATGTCGCGCTCCTTGAGCTCACCCAGGGTGCGCGCCAGGTTGGTGACCATGAAGTAAGGCACCGTCTCGGCGGCGCCGCTGGCCACTTTGGCCACGGTGGCGTTGACGCCAACTGCGTGGTCCTTGGGAGCGATCACGGCATGGGCGCCCGCGCCATCGGCCACGCGCAGGCAGGCACCCAGGTTGTGCGGGTCGGTCACGCCATCGAGCACGAGCAACAGCGCTGGCTCGGTGAGCTCGTCCAGCAGGTCGTCGAGGGATCGGGCGTGCTGAACCGCGTCCACACGCGCCACGACACCCTGGTGTCGATGCGTGCCAGCCATCTGTTGCAGGCGGTCGTCGTCGCTCTCGATGGCGCGCATGCCGGCTTCCTCGACCTTGGCGAGGAATTGCTTCATGCGCTGGTCTTGCCGGCTGGCATCGACATGCAGCTCGCGGATGGATTGGGGCGCGACCTTCAGGCGCACGGTGACGGCATGAAAGCCGAACAGCAGTTTCTGACTCATGCCGGCATCGTAACCGCTGCGGATGTGCGCGCCCCTGCTTTGAGGCCGCGCCAGCAGCTCAGCTCACCAATCGCCCGGCCTGGATCCGGATGCGGTGCGCACAGCGCTGGGCGATCTTTTCGTCATGCGTCACCAGGACCAGGGTCGTGCCGATCTCGCGGTTGAGCTCGAACATCAGGTCCATGACAGCCAGGCCGGTGGCGTGGTCAAGGCTGCCTGTCGGCTCGTCGGCCATGAGGATGTCCGGGCGCATGACGAACGCTCTCGCCAGCGCCACCCGCTGTTGCTCCCCACCGGACAGGAGCACGGGCCGGTGGTTCAGTCGCTGGCCCAGCCCGACGCGCTCCAGCATGGCTTGGGCCTTGCTACGCGCCAGTCGATCGCCGCGCAGCTCCATGGGCAGCATGACGTTCTCGATGGCACTCAGGTGCGCGATGAGCTGAAAATTCTGGAAAACAAAGCCGACGTGGGCTGCACGGTGAGCCGCCCGCGCGTCTTCATCGAGGTCGAACAGGTTGCGCCCTCCCAGCAACACCTCGCCATGGCTGGGCACGTCCAGGCCAGCGAGCAGCGCCAACAAGGTGCTTTTGCCAGAACCTGATGCGCCGACGATCGCCAAGGAATCCCCTCGGGGCACGCTGAGGTCGATGCCATCGAGGATGGTGAGCGGGCCGCCGACGTCATCGACGACTTTGCTCAGCCCCCGGACAACGATGGCGGGAGCTGTCGCGTTGTCAGAGGAGTCGGCAGGCGATGTGGCAGGATGCGAAGGAGCCGTGATGGTCATGAAAGCAAACATGCAAGGGCAACGCGAACACTTTAAGCGACGTCAGATGGTCTTGTGGACCGCTGGTCTTTTGCTGATGACTGCACCGCTGTCCGGGCAGTCGGCTTCGGCCCGCAAGGTGCTGATCCTGGGCGACAGCCTCTCGGCCGAGTATGGCCTGGCCCGCGGCGCGGGCTGGGTGGCCTTGCTCGAAGCGCGGCTGACCCAGCAAGGCGTTGCCGCCCAGGTCATCAACGCCAGCATCAGTGGCGAAACCACATCGGGCGGACGAACGCGCCTGCCTGCGCTGCTCCAGCAGCAACGGCCCACCCATGTTGTCATCGAGCTGGGAGGCAACGATGCGCTGCGCGGCTTCCCGGTTCGCTCCACGCAGGACAACCTCGAAGCCATGACCAAGGCTGCGCAGGCAGCTGGCGCCAAGGTGCTGCTGGTGGGCATGCAGGTGCCGCCGAATTACGGCAAGCGCTATGCGGAAGACTTCGCAGCGGTGTTTGCGCGGGTGGCCCAGGAGCGCAAGGTCGCGCTGGTGCCCTTCCTGCTCAAAGGGGTGGCAGACCGGGCAGATGCGCGCGACTGGTTCCAGGCCGACGGCATCCATCCGCTGGCCAAAGCCCACCCCGTGATGCTTGACAACGTCTGGGTCGGCCTCAAGCCACTGCTTTGAGCCGGCTCATTTCTTGGGCGTCAGGCCGGCACCCAAATTGCCCATCAGGGTCTCGGCCTGCTTGCTCATCTGTTCCTGCATCTGCGTGAACAGGGTGCGCGACTGTTCCATATAGCCACCCAGGAAGTTCTGCATCAGCGGGTTCTGCATCAGGGGGTTTTGCAGGTTCATGACCGAGTTCTCGGTCAGGCGGGACTGCAGGTCGATGAACGACTGGATGTTGTTTTCCAGGTAATTGCCCATCAGGCCTTGCATGGTGTGGCCATAGAAACGAATGATCTGGGCCAGCGCCTGGGTTGAAAACATCGGCACGCCGGCCGTCTCTTCTTCCAGGATGATCTGCAGCAGGATGCTGCGGGTGAGGTCTTCGCCGCTCTTGGCGTCTCGAACCACGAACTGCTCGCAGCCCATCACCATGTCCTTGACCTCGGCCAGCGTGATGTAGCTGCTGGTCTGGGTGTCGTAGAGGCGGCGGTTCGGGTACTTCTTGATGATCCGGGTGCCTGCTGCCGTCGGCTCGCCAGCAACGCCACCTGCGGCCTCTTCGGCTGCGGGCGCTTCGCTGCGGGCTTTTCGTGGGGCTGGGCTCATCCGTGACTCCTCATGCATGACTTTGGTCTCGGGCCATTGTAGGAGTGGAAAAGATGAGGCAAGAAAAGAAAAAGCCCCAGGCTTGTGGCCTGGGGCTTTGTCGACAGTATTTTGGTAGGCGCAATTGGATTCGAACCAACGACCCCCACCATGTCAAGGTGGTGCTCTAACCAACTGAGCTATGCGCCTGTCGAGACCGAGATAATAGCACTATTTTCTTCGAACACGCAAGACGCCGTGGATTTGCAACACCTTGTGGAGCAAACCGCTCAATCGGCTGCTGTCGGGAGTCTGCAGCGTGAGCGTGAGCTGCAGGTGCTCGCGCACGGTGTGGTTGTGCATGGACAGCACGGTGATCTTGCCTTGGGCAAACACGTCAAAGACATCGCGCATCAAGCCCGGTCGGTCCAGAGCTTCGATGGAGACATCGACCGCGTAGTGCGCCTTGTCGGTCATGGCCTGCCTGCCCCAGGTGACGGGGATCACGCGCTCCTTGTGCTCGCGCGCCATGTGCTGGAAGTTGCTGCAGTCGACGCGGTGCACAGCCACGCCTTTGCCTCGCGTCACGTAGCCCCCGATCCGATCGGGCGGCGCGGGCTTACAGCAGCGCGCCAGTTGGGTGAGCAATGAGTCAAGGCCGACGACGAGCACGCCCTTGCCGTCACCGCCGGGTTGCGCCACGTCGCCACGGGCCAGCTTTTGCAGCATGAGCTCATCGGGATCGGGTGCGGGCTCGGACGGGCGCAGCACTTGTTCGATGTTGCGCAGCGAGAACTCGTCCTTGCCGACCACGTCGAACAGGGCATCGGCGGCACCGAACCCCAGTTGTGCGGCGAGGTCGTCGAGCTTGATCGCCGTCTTGCCTTCGCGCTGCAACAGCTTTTCGACGGCCTCGCGCCCCCTGGCGATGGTGGCTTGCTGCGCGAGCGCGTTGAACCAGGCCCGGACTTTGGCGCGCGAGCGCGGGCTGCGCAGGTAGCCAAGTTCGCCATTGAGCCAGTCCATCGATGGCCCGCCCTCCTTGGCCGACACGATCTCGACCGTCTGCCCGCTTTGCAGTGGCGTCTGCAAAGGCACCAGGGCACCATCGACCCTCGCGCCCCTGCAGCGGTGCCCCAGGTTGGTGTGCAGCACGTAGGCCAGGTCAATGGGCGTGGCGCCGGCAGGCAGGTCGATGATGTCGCCGCCAGGGGTGAAGACGTAGATGCGGTCTTCAAAAAGGCCATGCCCATGGGCCTCACCTGCCTGACCGGGGTGTCCCGATTGCCCGGATTCGGCGACATCGCGCTCCCAGGCCAGCAGCTGGCGCAGCACCATCTTTCGGGCCTCGGCCACGCGCGACTCGAAGTCGCCCGCGGCCTGCACCCCGGCGTAGCCCCTCGAGCCGGCTTCCTTGTAGGCCCAATGCGCGGCCACGCCACTTTCGGCGTGCTCGTGCATGGCCTGGGTTCGGATCTGCACCTCGATGGAGCGCCCCTGGTCGTCCAGCACGATGGTGTGCAGCGATTGATAGCCGTTGGACTTGGGCCGAGCGATGTAATCGGAGAACTCGTCCTGCAAGGGCTGCCAGAGTTCGTGCACGCAGCTGAGCGCTGCGTAACAGGCATGCACGTCGCCGACGATGACGCGCAAGGCCCGCAAGTCAAAAACGCGGTCCAGCGACAGGGCCTTGCCCTGCATCTTTTTGTAGATGCTGTAGATGTGTTTGGGGCGCCCCTGCACCTGGGCATCGATGCCTGCCGCGCCCAAGGCCTGCTGCAGTTGCTGGCGCACCTGCTCGACGTGGCGTTCGCGCTCGAGCCGCTTTTCGTGCAGCGCTTTGGCGATGGTGCGGTAGGTGTCGGGCTGCAAGAAGCGAAAGGACAGGTCTTCGAGCTCCCACTTGATCTGCCAGATGCCCAGTCGGTTGGCCAGCGGCGCGAAGATCTGCAGCGACTCGCGAGCCAGGGCCTTGGGGCATGGCAGCTTGCGCTCGGCATAGTGACGCAGGGTCTGCAGTCTCGAGGCCAGGCGCAGCAGCACCACGCGCAGGTCGCGCGAGAAAGCCAGCAGCATCTTGCGGATGCGCTCAACCTGCTCGGCGTCCAGGGGGGCATCGGTTTCGTCGCCCATCAGGTCGCGGGCGTTGCGCTGCACCTGCACGAGCTTGACGGTGTGGGCCACGAGCGCAGCTGCGTCCACACCGAAGGCGCGGCTGAGCACGTCCTGCGGGTTGGCAAGGTAGTCGCTGGCGTAGACGAGGTAGGCCGCCGCGCGCAGCGACGGCGAGGCACCGATGCCATGCAAGATGGCGCCCACACCATCTGCATGAACGAGCGCGTCTTCGCCGGTGTCGAACGCCTGGCCCGACAGCAGCGGCTCCGCAAAGGCCCGAGCGCGACGCAGCAACTCAAGCCCACCTTCGTTGGCCGAGGCTCCGGCCGCCTGCGCCTCGGGCGTGGCCGTGCCCGCCACCTCGGCGAGGTCGACGATGGGCGCGTGCGAGCCGCCCGCTTTCAACAGGCCATCGTTGCGCGCGACGTCGAGGGATCCGGTCTTCATGCCAGCAGGAACCCTCGGACGGTTTCAACCTGGTCGGGGGCAATCAAGGTGGGTGCGTGGCCCACGCCGGCGAACTCGACCAAGCGGGCCTTGGGGCCACGTTGGGTCATCTCGATCGCGGTGGCGCGGTCGAGCAGGTCCGATTCGGCGCCGCGCATCAGCAAGGTCTCGCAAGGGATGCTGGCCAAGCCGTCGTAAACCTGCCAAAGGGCCTTCTCGCCGGCCTCGGTTTGCTCGGCCGTGACGCTGCGGAAGGGCTCGGCGATGGCCGGGTCGTAGTGCAACACGAAGCCGCCACCATTGGCTGGGCGCAGCAGCGGGCGACTGAGCGCCAGCCATTGCTCGGGCGTGTGCGGACCAAAGCCGGTGGAGATGCGCCAGAGGTAATCGGCGGCTTCTTGCTCGGAGGTGAAGCGCAGCGGCTTGCCCAGGTAGTCACCGATGCGCACGATGGCGTCGAAGCGCAGGCGCGGGCCGACGTCGTTGAGCACGAAGCGGCGCAGGCGCGCACCGCTTGCCTGAGGCGGCAAGGACGCAAAGCCCAGGCCGATCAGTCCGCCCATCGACGTGCCGACCCAATCGAGCTCCAGGGTGCCTTGTGCGCCCAGCTCCTCCCGGATTTGTTGCAGCAAGGCCACCATGTCGGCAACGTACGAGAACACCTGATAGCCCGCCGGGTCGGCCAGCCAATCCGAATGCCCACGGCCCACCACATCGGGGCAGATGACTTGGTAGTGGGCCGACAAAGCCTGCGCCAGCACGTCGAAATCACGGCCCTGGCGGCTCAGGCCGTGCACACAAAACAACACGCGTGGGTTGCGTGCATCGCCCCAACGCCAATAGGCCATGCGGTGCGCCTGGGCATCGGTTCTGCTGGCGCCAGGGCACACGACGTGATGCAGCGTCGGCTGCACCAGACCGATTTCGACCGAGGGATCAGCGGGGTGTTGCGTTGTCATCTTGTGGCGTCGTCAGATAATGGCCCGATCCACATTGTGTTTCTCTTCGTGCACCGGAGGCCCCTGATGTTGAATGGAAAAACCGCCCTCGTGACCGGATCGACCAGCGGGATCGGTCTGGGCATCGCCGAACGACTGGCCGCCCAAGGCGCCCACGTCATTCTGAACGGATTCGGCGATGTTGAAGCGCCACGCGCCTCGGTGCTGGCCGCCGGGCAACAACACGGCATCAAGGTGGGCTACCACGGAGCCGACATGAGCAAGCCCGCCGAGATCGAGGCTTTGTTTGCCTACGGGCAAGCCGAGTTCGGCGGCATCGACATCGTGGTCAACAACGCGGGCATCCAGCACGTGGCCAACGTGGAAGACTTCCCCGTCGAGAAGTGGGATGCGATCCTTGCCATCAACCTGACCTCGGCCTTCCACACCATGCGCCTGGCCATCCCGGGCATGCGCAAGAAGAATTGGGGCCGCGTCATCAACATCGCATCGGCGCATGGCCTGGTGGCGTCGGCCGGCAAGTCGGCCTACGTTGCGGCCAAGCACGGCCTGGTGGGCCTGACCAAGGCTGCAGCCTTGGAAACCGCTCAGACGGGCGTGACGGTCAACGCCATCTGCCCGGGCTGGGTGCTCACGCCCCTGGTGCAAAAGCAGATTGATGCGCGCTCCGAGCGCGAAGGCATCTCGGTGGCCGAGGCGCAGAAGGACCTGCTGGGCGAGAAGCAACCGTCGCTGCAGTTCGTCACGCCTTCGCAACTGGGCGATCTGGCGGTGTTCATGTGCTCACCTGGCGCGGACAACGTGCGTGGCGTGGCCTGGAACGTGGACGGCGGTTGGGTGGCACAGTGAAGGCTGCGCGCCCCTGGGTTGGCTCGGTCAGGTGCCGGGCCAGCCGCCGCTGAACCACCAGTGGTCAGCCATTGATTCGCCCCAAAACAAGATGACGGTGAGCCCGGCGCGCTTGAGCGCGCACCCATCAGGCGAAGCGGGACAGCCGCCCTATTCGCCCGAGTACGGTGATGTCTACCACCCGGCTGCGGGCGCGTGGCAGCAGGCCCGAGGTGTGTTCCTCGGCGGCAATGGGTTGCCTGGCAGGTGGCAGGGACGCGAGCGCTTCGTCATCCTGGAGACAGGTTTTGGCCTGGGCAACAACTGCCTGGCCACCTGGGCGGCCTGGCGGCAGGACCCGCAGCGCTGCGATCGGCTGTTTTTCATCTCCATCGAAAAACACCCGCTGCGCCCCGACGACCTGGCGCTGGTGCACGGGCTGCCGCATGCGGTCGAGCCCGAACCGGCTGACCCCGACGAGCACTGGCGTCGCGCCCTCGCGGCCAAGCTGCACGCCGCCTGGCCGCCCCTGACACCTGGCTGGCACACGATTGCCCTCGACCACCTCGTGCAAGACAACGGCCGCGAGCAGTCGCTGACGTTGATGCTCGGGCTGGGTGACGTGGCGGACTTGCTGCCTGGCTTGCAAGCCTCGGTCGATGCGTTCTACCTCGATGGGTTCACGCCCGCTCGCAACCCGCAGATGTGGCATGGCCCGATGCTGTCGCGCCTCAACCGGGTGGCTGCCCGCGACGCGACCGCAGCCACCTGGTCTTCCGCCAGGGCGGTGCGCGACGCGCTGGCCCAAGCGCAGTTCGAGGTCAAGAAGCGCCAGGGTGAAAACGGCAAATGGGCCACCACGGTGGCTCGCCACCAACCTCGCTTCGTCCAAGCGCCGACACCTGGCGGCCTGTGGCCCACGCCGTCGCGCCGCGATGCCATCGTCATTGGCGCAGGCATCGCGGGCTGCAGCGCCGCCGACGCCCTGACCCGCGAGGGCTGGTCGGTGACCCTGCTGGACGCCAAGGTCGGGCCGGCGCAAGGCGCCTCGGGCAACCCGGGCGGGCTCTTTCACACCATCGTGCATGGGGACGATGGCATCCACGCGCGAGCGCACCGGGCTGCGGCGCTGTCAACCTGGCGACGGGTCAAAGGCTGGATGGCCAGTGGCGCCCTGCCCGGCCAGGCTGACGGCTTGCTGCGTCTCGACCCCAAACAAGACGCTGACGGAGCCAAGGCCCTGCTGGAGCGCCTGCCTTGGCTTGGTGAACAAGCCACCTGGCTGGACCCGGAACAAGCCCGCGCACGCAGCGGCCTGCCCGTGCCCAGCGGTGGCTGGTGGTTCCCGCAGGCTGGCTGGATGTCCCCTTCGGTCGCCTGTCAGCTGCTGCTCGACACCGCCACGGCGAGACGCCAACCCGGGGGGGGCGCCCTGTTGAGTTCCCGGTGGTCCACGCGCGTGCACGCCCTGAAACGCACCGATGGCGCCTGGCAAGCCCTCGACGAACAAGGGCGGGTGCTGGCCGAAGCCGGCTCGATCGTGGTCGCCAACGCCTGGCAGGCCCAAGCCCTGCTGGACACCCTGCCCGCAGACCAGGCGGTTGCCATCCCGCCCGTCAGCGCAGTCCGTGGCCAGGTCAGCGTGCTGCCTTGCGATGTGCCAGGCGTCATCAGGCCGCTGGTGCCCGTGGCAGGTCAAGGCTATGTGCTCACGCTGAGCGATGGCCGGCTGCTGTGTGGCGCCACCACGCAGCACCACGATCAGGAGCCCGAGCAGCGTTTGTCCGACCACCTCCACAACCTGAACCAGGCCCTGCGCCTGGGAGCCTTGCCACCCGGCACCGATGAACGACAGCTCGCAGGCATGGCGGCATCGCTGTTCGGGTCAACGGCCCCTTCAGGCCCGATCACCGGCCGCGTCGGTTGGCGCGCCACCACCCCCGACCGCTTGCCCCTGATCGGCGCCCTGCCCTGGCACGCTGAGCGCCTGGCCGCACGCCCCCCCGCTCGCGCCGAACAGGTGCGCATGCTGCCGCGCGAGCGCGATGCCCAAGGCGGGCTCTACCTCATCGGCGGACTGGGCTCGCGCGGGCTGACGTGGTCGATGCTGGCCGGTGAGCTCCTGGCTCACTGGGTGTGCGGCACGCCTTGCCCCGTGGAGGCAGAATTGCGCGATGCGCTCGACCCCGCCCGCTTCCTCGCCAGGCAGCACCGACACGCTTGAGCGTGCCGCCTGCGCCATGTCCCGACAAGATGTTTGACCCCGACCGACCATTGCCCGGCTTGACCGAGCGCCTGCGCCTGGACAAATGGCTGTGGGCCGCTCGCTTTTTCAAGACACGAGGCCTGGCCGCCGACGAGATCGACAAGGGCCGACTCCAGGTCAACGGACAGGTCGCCAAGGCTTCCCGCGAGCTGCGCGCAGGCGACGTGGTCCGCATCCGCCAGGGGGACATCGAGCGCACCGTGGTGGTCCGGGCGCTGAGCACGGTGCGGGGCCCGGCGCCGCAAGCTCAACAGCTGTACGAAGAGACCCCGCACAGCATCGCCGCCCGGCTGGCCGCAGCTGAGCAGCGCAAAACGGCGGCCGAGCCCGCCACGGCCATCGAACACGGCCGCCCGACCAAGCGCGATCGCAGGCAACTGGCCGACTGGCAACGCTGGTCGGCCAGCGCCGACGAGTGACCTGGGCGCCCTGCCGCGTCCCTCGGGTACATTTCTCGGTCCTTTTTGAAATTGGGGCCTTGAAATGGGCCTTGCTGGCCTCATTTGCCCGGATTCCGGGCAGTCAGGTTGCGGCACAACGGGTGATTTGCCCTGCCCCGCCGCCGACCAGCCCCATGCCCGACGCCCCCATCCAACTTTCGAAGACACCATGAGCGAGACCACTCCGACGCCCGATCACGCCAGCCCGGCTGCCAGCGACCTGCCCATCGAGCAGCAACTGGCCGAGCTGCAGGCCAAGCACGCCGAGGTGTCCGACGCGTACCTGCGCGCCAAGGCCGAGGCCGAAAACATCCGCCGCCGCGCCGAGGACGAGATCTCCAAGGCCCGCAAGTTCGCCGTCGAATCCTTCGCCGACAGCCTGCTGCCCGTGCGCGACAGCCTCGAGGCTGCCCTGGCCACCCACGCCGCCAAGCCCGACACCCCGGTCGAGACCGTGCTCGAAGGCGTGCAGGCGACCCTGCGTCAGCTGGCCTCGGCACTGGAGCGCAACAAGGTCATCGAGGTCAACCCGGCCGCCGGCACCAAGTTCGACCCGGCCATGCACCAGGCCATCAGCATGGTGCCCGCCGAGCAGGAAGCCAACACCGTCGTGGGCGTGCTGCAAAAGGGCTACACCATCGCCGAGCGCGTGCTGCGTCCGGCCCTGGTGACCGTCGCCGCCCCGAAGTGACACCTGCCGTGCCACGGCTGACCTGCGTCAAGGGACCGTCCGACCTTTTTGACACCAGGGACTTGAAAAAACGCCAGGCGCACGCAGATTGAGCATCAAGACAGGGTCACACCCAGCTGTTTGACCCACCCACCATCTTCAGATCAGAGATTCACAGGAGCACCCAACATGGGCAAGATCATCGGCATCGACCTGGGCACCACCAACTCGTGCGTGGCCATCATGGAAGGCAACGCCACCAAGGTCATCGAAAACAGCGAAGGCGCACGCACCACCCCGTCGATCATCGCCTACCAGGAAGACGGCGAAGTGCTGGTGGGCGCCTCGGCCAAGCGGCAGGCGGTCACCAACCCCAAGAACACCCTGTACGCGGTCAAGCGCCTGATCGGTCGCAAGTTCACCGAGAAGGAAGTGCAAAAGGACATCGACCTGATGCCCTTCACCATCGCTGCGGCCGACAACGGCGACGCCTGGGTGGAAGTGCGCGGCAAGAAGTACGCGCCTCCTCAAGTGTCGGCCGAAGTGCTGCGCAAGATGAAGAAGACCGCCGAAGACTACCTGGGTGAAGAAGTCACCGAGGCCGTCATCACGGTGCCCGCCTACTTCAACGACGCCCAGCGCCAGGCCACCAAGGACGCCGGTCGCATCGCCGGCCTGGAAGTCAAGCGCATCATCAACGAGCCCACCGCCGCGGCCCTGGCCTTCGGCCTGGACAAGGGCGGCAAGGGCGACCGCAAGATCGCCGTGTACGACCTGGGCGGCGGCACGTTCGACGTGTCCATCATCGAGATCGCCGACGTTGACGGCGAAATGCAGTTCGAAGTGCTGTCGACCAACGGCGACACCTTCCTGGGCGGCGAAGACTTCGACCAGCGCATCATCGACTTCATCATCGCCGAGTTCAAGAAGGAGTCCGGCGTTGACCTGACCAAGGACGTGCTGGCCCTGCAGCGCCTCAAGGAAGCCGCTGAAAAGGCCAAGATCGAGCTGTCGAACTCGGCCCAGACCGACGTCAACCTGCCTTACATCACCGCTGACGCCACCGGCCCGAAGCACCTGAACATCAAGCTGACCCGCGCCAAGCTGGAAAGCCTGGTCGAAGAGCTGATCGACCGCACCATCGCGCCCTGCCGCACCGCCATCAAGGACGCTGGCGTGGCCGTGGGTGACATCGACGACGTGATCCTGGTCGGCGGCATGACCCGCATGCCCAAGGTGCAGGACAAGGTCAAGGAGTTCTTCGGCAAGGAGCCGCGCAAGGACGTCAACCCCGACGAAGCCGTGGCCGTGGGCGCCGCCATCCAGGGCCAGGTGCTCTCGGGTGACCGCACCGACGTGCTGCTGCTGGACGTGACCCCGCTGTCCCTGGGCATCGAGACCCTGGGCGGTGTCATGACCAAGATGATCAGCAAGAACACCACCATCCCGACCAAGTTCGCACAGACCTTCTCCACCGCCGACGACAACCAGCCGGCCGTGACCATCAAGGTCTACCAGGGCGAGCGCGAGATGGCCTCGGGCAACAAGATGCTCGGTGAGTTCAACCTCGAAGGCATCCCGCCCTCGCCGCGCGGCGTGCCCCAGATCGAGGTCGGCTTCGACATCGACGCCAACGGCATCCTGCACGTCTCGGCCAAGGACAAGGGCACCGGCAAGGAAAACAAGATCACCATCAAGGCCAACTCGGGCCTGTCGGAAGACGAGATCCAGAAGATGGTCAAGGACGCCGAGCTCAACGCCGCCGAAGATAAGAAGAAGCTCGAGCTGGTGCAGGCCAAGAACCAAGGCGACGCCCTGGTTCACAGCGTGCGCAAGTCGCTGACCGAGTACGGCGACAAGCTGGACGCTGGCGAAAAGGAAAAGATCGAAGCCGCGATCAAGGACGTCGAAGAAGCCCTCAAGGGCGAATCGAAGGATGACATCGAGGCCAAGACCAACGCCCTGATGACCGCTTCGCAGAAGCTGGGCGAGAAGATGTACGCCGACATGCAGGCCGCCCAAGGTGCCGCCGGTGCCGAAGGTGCAGGCGCTGCACCGGGCGCTGAAGCCAAGCCCGCCGACGACAACGTGGTCGACGCCGAGTTCAAGGAAGTCAAGAAGGACTGATCGGGGTATCACCCCGGCTGATGAGGGCACAGGCCGTGTGAGCATCGCGCTCACGCCCTGTGCCTTTGTCGGATCTGAACACCACCATCATGGCAAAACGCGATTACTACGAAGTCCTGGGGCTCTCCAAAGGGGCATCCGAGGACGAGATCAAGAAGGCCTACCGCAAGCTGGCCATGAAGTACCACCCTGACCGCAACCAGGGTGAGAAGGCCAAGGAAGCCGAAGAGCAGTTCAAGGAGGTCAAAGAGGCCTACGAAATGCTCTCGGACGCCAAGAAGCGTGCCGCCTACGACCAGTTCGGCCACGCCGGGGTCGATCCCAACATGGGTGGCGGCCGCGGTGGCCCGGAAGGCTTTGGCGGCTTCGCCGATGCCTTCGGTGACATCTTTGGCGACATCTTCGGCCAGGGCGGTGGCGGCGGTCGGCGCGGCGGTGGGCCCCAGGTCTACCGTGGCAGCGACCTGTCGTACGCCATGGAGATCACCCTCGAGGAGGCCGCTGCCGGCAAGGACACGCAGATCCGCATCCCCGCGTGGGACGAATGCGGCGTGTGCAGCGGCACCGGCGCCAAGCCTGGCACCAGCGCCAAGACCTGCCCGACCTGCAACGGCTCGGGCACGGTCCACATGCGTCAGGGCTTCTTCAGCGTGCAGCAAAGCTGCCCCCACTGCCACGGCACCGGCAAGGTCATCCCCGAGCCCTGCACGGCCTGCCATGGGCAGGGCAAGGTCAAGAAAACCAAGACGCTGGAAGTCAAGATCCCGGCCGGCATCAACGAAGGCATGCGCATCCGCTCGGCCGGCAATGGCGAGCCCGGCACCAACGGCGGCCCCGCGGGCGACCTCTACATCGAGATCCGCATCAAGCAGCACGACATCTTCGAGCGCGATGGCGACGACCTGCACTGCTCGGTGCCCGTGCCCCTGACGGCTGCGGCCTTGGGTGGCAGCATCGAGGTTCCGACCCTGGGCGGCAAGGCCGAGATCGACATCCCTGAGGGCACGCAGCACGGCAAGACCTTCCGCCTGCGTGGCAAGGGCATCAAGGGCATCCGCTCCAGCTACCCCGGCGACCTGTACTGCCACATCAACGTCGAGACGCCCGTCAAGCTCACCGAGCACCAGCGCAAGCTGCTCAAGGAGCTCGACGAGTCCTTCAAGAAGGGCGGCGAGAAGCACTCGCCCAACTCCAAGAGCTGGACGGATCGCGTGAAAAACATCTTCAAGTGAGGTGACGTGATCCCATGAAAAGGCACCGTTCGGTGCCTTTTTTTCATTTTTGCGACTCCGCCCTCTGCAAGGGCGTGAAGGAATTCCTCTGCTCGGTTCGCCATTCTTCCGAAAATCCAGCCACATCGAGTTGCATTGCACGCCCTCACCCAGGGCGGTGCGCCCGAGGAGCTTCGCATCCATGAGCCCCACCGACAACGCTGCTGATCGCCCGCGTTTCAAATCGGCCCTTGCCGCCATCACCGACAACATGGCGGTGATCGAGTTTGACCTCTCGGGGCGCATCGCCTCGATCAACGACCATGCGCTGCGGCTGTTCGGTCACCAACGAGCTGACTTGCTGGGTCACCCCCGGGAACGGCTCGTTCGCAAGGAGGTCGCTGACTCCGAGACCTACCGATCGGACTGGGAGCGTGTGCTGGGCGGCATGCCTCACCAAGGCGAATTCGAGCACCGCAGGGCCAATGGTCAGGTGCTGCACCTGCGCGGCACCCATGTGCCGCTGATGAACGATGCCAAGGCGGTCACGTCCATCCTGCAGGTGTGCACCGACATCACCAAGGCCAAGCAAAAGACACTGGAAGACGAGGCTCGCCTGGCCGCCATGTCGCGCTCGCAATGCGTGGTCGAGTTCGACCTGCAGGGTCGGGTGCTGACAGCGAACCCGAACTTCCTGCAGACGACGGGCTACACCCTCGAAGAGATCGTGGGCCAGCCCCACCACCTCTTCCTGCTGCCGGATGAGGCCGAGCAACCCGCGTCTCGGGCGTTCTGGCAATCGCTGCTCGGCGGCGAGTTCCAGGCAGGCGAGTACTTGCGCGTGGGAAAAGGCTGCAAACCGGTGTGGATCCAGGGCACTTACAACCCCATCCTCGACCTGGACGGCAACCCGATCAAGGTCATCCTGTTCTTCTCCGACATCACCCGCGCCAAGGAATCGGAGCTGCGCAACCAGGCACGCTTTCAGGCCATGCTCAACAGCGCCTGCTACGTTGAGGTGGACAACGACGGGGTCATCCTCGAGGCCAACGACCTCTTTGCATCGGCCATGGGATACACCCGTGACGAGTTGCTGGGGCGCAATGAAGCCGCCTTGTTGTTCGCGGAAGACCTGAGCAGTCCCGCAAGGGCTTCTGCCTGGCAGCGCTTGCGCGAAGGAAAGGTCCTGTCGGCGGACTTTCGCCGCAAGGGCGCCAACGACAAGGAGGTCTGGTTGTCTGCGGCGATTTCGGGGATGCGAAACCTCGACGGGCGCTTCGATCGCTTCATGCAGATCGGGCTGGACGTCACGAAGGACCGCTTGCTGCGACTGGAGTCCGAAGGCAAGCTCGGTGCGATCTCCCGCTCTCAGGCCGTCATCGAGTTCGACCTGCAGGGACGAGTGCTGCACGCCAACGAGAACTTCCTCAAGCTGATGAAGTATTCGCTCGAGGACATCGTCGGGCGCCATCACCGCATGTTCGTCGGTGCCCAGCATGCGGCGTCGGCCGAATACCACGCGTTCTGGGAGCGGCTGAGCCGCGGCGAGTACGAAAGCGGCGAGTTCCTGCGCATCGGCCGGGACGGGCAGGAGGTCTGGATACAGGCCACCTACAACCCCATCCTGGACCCGATGGGCAAACCCGTGAAGGTGGTGAAGTTTGCCGCAGACATCACCGAGCAGAAGTTGCACAGTGCCGAGCACAAGGCCCAGGTCGAGGCCATCGACAAGGGGCAGGCCGTCATCGAGTTCGACCTCGATGGCAAGGTGCTCTCGGCCAACCGCAACTTCCTGGCCAGCATGGGCTACACCCTGCGCGAGATCCAGGGGCAGCACCACAGCATCTTCTGCACATCGGACTACGTCCAGAGCCCGGAATACCGCGATTTCTGGTTGAAGCTGGGTGAAGGGCAATTCGTCTCGGGCCGATTCGCGCGCGTGGGCAAATTCAACCGCGAGGTGTTCATCCAGGCCACATACAACCCCATCCTCGACCTCAATGGTCGGGTGACCAAGGTCATCAAGTACGCCCACGACGTCACCAAGGAAGTGCTGCTTCAGCGCCTGGTCAACACGCGCTCCAAGGAAATGAGCGACAGCGTCGAACACCTGGTCCTCAGCATCGGCAAGATCGCCCAGAACTCGCTGATGGCGGCCGAGCTCGCACACGAAACAACACAGGCTGCACAAAGCGGTCACGCTGCACTGCAGCGCTCCATCGCATCGATCGAGAACATCCAGAGCAGCTCGATGAAGATGGCCGAGATCGTTCGTGTCATCGGCGAGATCGCCAACCAGACCAACTTGCTGGCCTTCAACGCCGCCATCGAGGCGGCGCGTGCCGGGCAGCACGGCGTCGGGTTCTCGGTCGTGGCGGGAGAGGTCCGCAAGCTGGCCGAGCGAAGCTCGCTGGCCGCCAGGGAGATCGCCACGCTGATCGACGAGTCCGTGATGCACATCACGCAGGGCGCCACCGTCAGCAAGGTGGTGACAGCCAGCTTCGACGGCATCCTCAGCGCGGTGGGCAGAACGGGATCGAGTGTCGAGGCCATCGCCTCGGCGACCGAGTCTCAGCGGCAACTGGCCGAGCTGGTGTCGGGCACCATCGACCAGCTCAAGGCTCTGGAGCCCTGACATGGAGATCACGGCCAGCGACCAGGGCCGGATCGGCCTGGGTGGCTTCTTGCTCGAACACATGGAGCTGGCTCTGCCGCTGCAAAGCCTGCGAGAGGTGCTGCCGTGCCAAAAGCTTTCGCCCCTGCCCTGCCCGAACCCGGCCGTGATCGGCGGGATCGACGTCCGAGGGGTGGTGATCCCCGTGCTGGACCTGCGCACCGTGCTGGGCAAGGCTGCCAATGAACTGCCCCACCCCTGCGTGATCATCATGGTTCACAGGGGGCACGTGCTGGGCCTGATCTGCAGTGGGGTCAGCGGGGTGTTCGAGGTGCCGCAGGACGAGCTCCACCTCATCGAGAACACGGAGAAGGACAGCGCCCTGTTTCAGGGAGCGGTCATCCGCAAGGACACCGCGGCGATGGTTGGCCTGATCTCGCCCGATGCCCTGTTTTCCCTGCCGATGGTGCCGCGCACCCAGGATCCGGAGCCTCAGCGCAGCGCGCCACTGGACAGCAACGACACGCACTCGCTGGACGACGAAGATCGCCAGCCCGTGATGCTGATGCGCTGCGCAGGGGTGGCGATGTGCATCGACACGGCGGTGGTGGCCGCGACCCTGATGGCACCCAGCATTCGCCCTTCCGCACTGGCCATGGGGCACTGCAAAGGCGTCATCGAACACGCGGGCATGGAGGTGCCAGCCGTTGATCTCAAGGGTTTTTTGGGGCTGGGCAAAGGCAAAGAAGACGAGCTCGGGCAGGCCTTCGTCATGAACACCCCACAGGGTGCGGTCGCGCTGCTGATCAGCGAGGTCATCGACGTCGTTCCCACCCGCAAGTCTGCCTACCTGAGCGTGCCACCGTTCGCTTCACCCCATCCGAGGTTGTTTCACTTCACGCTCCCCTCTGACGCCCTGCCGTCAGAGCTCATGCAGCGCCTGCACGGCTCGCCCACGCAGTACCTGCTGCTCGACGGCGAAGCCCTGCGTCGGGAGGACGAGATCCGGTCCCTGGCGTCGGCGGTGCGTCAACCGGGCTCCGACCACGCCCTTCACGGCCAGGCCACGCAGGCCTTCGTGGCCGGGGCCGATGACATCGCCAATCGGCATGGCGGCCAGCCCGTGCTGACGTTCATGGTCGGTGGCGAGAACGCCGTCCCCATGGGGCAGGTCCAAGAGATCCTGCCCTGCCCGGCAGACATTTCAAAATATGAAACAAACACCGCCCTGCTGGGCATGATGACCAACCGGGGGCGCTCCATCCCCGTGCTGTGCCTCAGCGAACTGATGGGCTTGCCACGGCCCGAAATCACCTCCCTGACCAGCGTCCTGGTGGTGAACGCCAGCGACGTGCTGCTCGGGTTCGCGGTGCCAACGCTCAAGAGCATCGCTTCGGCGCAGGGGGAAAAGGCCCTTCAGCTTGGCTCCGGCACGCAAGCGTCGGGCCTGCAGGCCGCCCTGCAGCGCCGCCGGCTCATCCAGATGGGCGCGGGCCAAGACAAGCGGCTGCTGCCGCTGCTGGACTTGGCCGCCATCGCTGCAGCGGTCACGCAGGAACACCTCGGGTGCCAGCTCGCCTGAGCGGGATTCAAGTTCCCAGCCCACATTCCGAAATCCATGGCTGAGGCGTCGCTTGCCTGCCTCGCCTTCGTGTTGCGACCGCACCGCAGGCGCAGGGTCCCTTTGAAGAGGTGACAGCCAATGACATACCTGAGCTCCCTGCATGAACTCCAAGCCCTGATCGTTGAGGACATGCCCGTTCAGCAGACGACGCTGCGCGGCCAACTCACCCTGCTGGGCATCACCCAGGTGGATGTGGCGTCCAATGCGGACGATGCGTACCGGCGGGTCAGGTCCAAGCGATACAGCCTGATCATCTGCGACTTCAACCTGAACCAGCGCACCGACGGACAGCAGTTCTTCGAGCTCATCCGCGAGCAAGGCCTGCTGACCGCCGATTGCCTGTTCTTCATGGTCACGGCCGAGAGCTCGTACATCTCCGTGGCCTCTGCCACCGAGCACCACCCTGACGCCTACCTGCTCAAACCGATCACCGCGTCCGACATCGAAGACCGGCTCAAGAGCCTGCTCGAAAAGCGCCACGCCCTGTTGCCGGTGAACTCTCAGCTGGCCAAAGGTGACCTGGCCGCTGCGGTGACCCAGTGCGACAAGTTGCTGCAGGTGCGCAACCGCTGGTTCATGCCAGTGCTGCAAATCAAAGGGCAGACCCTGCTCAAGCTCGGTCGCCATGAAGAAGCCAAGCAGGTCTACAAGCAAGCCCTGGAGATCAGGCCCGAGTTGATCTGGGCTCGCCTGGGCCTGGCACGCGCCCACAAAGCTGCGGGGCAATTCGAACAGGCACGGCAACTGGCCCAAGAGATCGTCGACTCGGAGGAAGGCGCGCGCAACGTGGCTGCGTACGACGTGATCGCCGAGTCGATGGAAGCCGCCGGTGACGCAGAAGGGGCCATGTGGGCACTGCGCGACGCAGCACTGGTGGTGCCATCGGCCAAGCGGCATCGCATATCGGGTGAATGCGCCTACCGCAACGGTGACCTGGACATGGCCAAGGCCTCGCTGATGAAGGCCACCAAGGCAAGCCGGGGCTCGGTGGTCGACAACCCGCAAGACACCCTCCTGCTGGCGCAGACGTTGGTGGACCTGGACCAGCCTGCCGAAGCCATGAACCTCATCCGGGACGGCAACAAGTCCTATCGCTCGCACCCCACCTTCAACCAGGTCTCTCTGGCCATCAAGGCGCAGGCCGAGTTGGCGGCGGGAGAGGTCGACCAGGCCCAGGCGACGCTGGAGCTCGCTCGCGCAGGCCTGAGCAAAGGCAAAGCCGACTTCGCGACCGTGGCGCTGGCCAAGGCCGAGATCGTCTGCGGTCACGAAGACGCTGGCATGGCGTTGCTCAAGGACGCCATCAGCGCAGACCACGAGAACCTGCGCATCAAGCAGATGATCACCCGCACGCTCAGCGACACCGGCCACGAGGACAAGCTCGATGCCGTCATCGAATCGGCCACGGCGGGCTTGCAAAGCAAGGTCTCGGACGCGCGCAAGCTGCTGCGCGACAGCCGCATCGACGAAGCGGTTGGGCTGATCGAGGCGGCTGCACACGAGTACCCCGAGAACACCGGCGTGTTGCTCCAGGCATGCCAGATCAACTGCATGGCGCTGCGCTTGAAGAAGGAAGCCGATGCCGAACGGATCGAAAAGATCCAGGCCTACCTGGCAGAGCTGGAACGCCTCATGCCCGGACAAGACCGCGTGGTGATGATGCGCCGCTACTTCCGGGAAACGCTGGGCACGCTGGATGCCCACAGCCTGCAGCACTGAGCCATGGACCGCAGCGCCGCCCTCGCCCTCATCGCGCACGACCTCAAAAATGCGCTGGGCGACCTCGAGACGCAGTTGTCTCAACTCATCGATGACCCCGCCCCCGTGATGGCGCAGCGGGCACACCTGCACTGCACCGACTTGCGGCGGCAGTTCGTTCAGTTCCTGACGCTCTACAGCGCAGGGCAAGAAGGCCTTCGGGTCCTGTGTGAAGACGAGTCCCCCAGCGAGTTGCTGCAGGCCCTGCTGAGGCAATGGACGCTGAAACTCCAACTGGGCGATCACCCCATCTCCATCCACATCAGGCCCTCCTCCCCGCCTCCTTTTTGGTACTTCGACCGCCGGCTCGTTCAATTGGCGCTCGACTCGGCCATCCACAACGCCACGCGCTTCGCCAACAGCCAGGTCTGGATCGGTGTGCAAGAGCAGGATGGCCAGCTGTGCTGGACCGTCGACGACGACGGCGCAGGCCTGGGGGCAGAAGACCCAGGGCAAGAGAGCGCCACCGGACTCGGGCATGCGCTCGCAGAGGCCGTGGCGCTGGCCCACCGCCACGCTGATCGACGCGGCAGCGCCACGCTGGGCACCGGCCCGGCCGGCGGCGTGCGTTTCACCTTGCAGCTGCCTTGACAACTGGACAGCCCCCCCACCCCACAACGAGAAGGCCATGCACGACATACTCAAGGCCCGCGACAAAAACGACGATGCAGAGAACTCCCCCCTGCACGACCTGCGCAACGCACGCGCCCTGGTGATCGATGTCAACCCGACATCGCGCAGCATCCTCAAGGGCATGCTGGTCGACCTGGGCGTGCCCAGTGATCGCGTCAAGCAGGTGGGCCGCTACAACGACGCCCGCAGCGAGCTGGAAACCACCCAGTACGACGTCGTGCTGTGTGACTACCACTTCAACGACACCCAGCAAACGGGTGCGGACCTCATCGAGGAGCTGCGGCAGGGCAATAACCTGCCCTACGCCACCGTGTTCATCATGGTGACCTCCGAGGCCAGCTACTCACGCGTGGCCGAGGCCGCCGAGTCGGCGCTCGACTGCTACCTGCTCAAACCCCACACCCACAACGACCTCGCCGCTCGGCTGGGTGGGGCCAGGCACCGCAAGCAGTCTCTGGCCGACATCTTCCAGGCGATGCAGGAAGAGGATTTCCAACTCGCGGCAGGTTTGTGCCAGGCTCGCTTCGAGGCCAAAGGTGAGTACTGGATCTACGCCGCACGCATCGGCGGCGAGCTGCTGCTTCGGCTGAATCGCCACGACGAGGCCAAAGAGCTCTTTGAAGCCATCGACGCCACGAAGGCGATGCCCTGGGCACGGCTGGGCGTGGCACGCGCTCAGCTCGATGCCGGTCAGGTGGCGCCCGCCAAGCGCGTCCTCGAAAGCCTCATCGTCGACAACCCCTCGTACGCCGATGCCTACGACGTGATGGGGCGAGCCAATTTCCAGAGCGGCGACTTCGATGCGGCGTACGAAACCTACCGCCATGCGGTCTCGCTGACGCCCTCTTCCTTGTCTCGCCTGCAGAAAATGGGCCTGCTGGCGTTCCACCTGGGCAAGACCGACGAGGCCACCCAGGTGCTCGAGCGCGCTGCAGCCCTGGGCGCCACCTCGCGCATGTTCGACTTCCAGACCTTGGTGATGCTGTCGCTGAGCTACTTCGAGAAGAAGGACAGCAAGTCCCTGCAGAAGTCACTCAACCAGATCATGCAGGCCCACGAAAAGGCACCCCGCAGCGCGCGCCTGCGCCGCATGCACGAGATGGTCAACGTGTTGAGCCTGATGTTGCAACGTCAGGTGGCCGACGTGGTCAGGCGCGTGAAAAACATGACGCGGGAGTTCGGCCAGCCAGAC
Organism: Comamonadaceae bacterium 2PF; assembly: GCA_005502875.1. Classification (GTDB taxonomy): domain Bacteria; phylum Pseudomonadota; class Gammaproteobacteria; order Burkholderiales; family Burkholderiaceae_C; genus Aquabacterium. Next base: position 196,798 of record SCMV01000002.1, read on the forward strand.
TATGACTTCGAGACCGCCGGCAACATGATGAGCCTGTTGCTCAAGCTGCGAGCCAGCGAACTGGAGCTGCCCGACGCAGAGCTGTGGATTGAAAAGCTGGCCCGCCGTTTCTGCATCAACAAGGGCATGACGGACATGCTGGCCATGATGGTGCATGCCCATGAGCCTTACGAGGCGCTGGTTCGCGAGAGCTACAAGCGGCTGGTGACGCTGGCAGAAACCTCGCTGTCCAAAGCCAAGGCCGGCCAGGCCAACGACGCCATCGCCGAACTGGTCGGCCAGGGCACCACCACGGGCAACACCCGCATGATCGAGCTGGCCGACATGCTGCGCCAGCGCTACAGCGACCAGGCCCTGGAGCCTGCGCTGCTGCAAACACTCGAAGAGCTGCAGGCTCGCTACGTGCGCAAGCCCGCGCCCATCAAGCTGTCACGCTGACATGACGCAGTCGACGTAGTAGCGCTTGCCGCCCTTGTTGGGCAGCTCTTCGGCCACCAGGCCGTGCACGTCGGTGGCGAAGCCCGGGAAGGCGTCGTTGAAATCGCGCGTGAACTTCAGGAAGTCGACGATCTTCTTGTTGAAACGCTCGCCCGGGATCAGCAGCGGGATGCCCGGCGGGTAAGGCGTCAGCAACGCCGTGGTGATGCGGCCTTCGAGCTGGTCGATCTCGACGCGCTCGGTCTGGCGGCGAGCGATGCAGGCATAAGCGTCCGAGGGCTTCATGGCCAGTTCCTGACCAGACAGGTAAACCTCGGTCGTCAGGCGCGCGATGTCGCCCTTGGCATAGGCCTCGTGCACCGACTGGCACAGGTCGCGCAGGCCCATGCGCTCGTACATCGGGTACTTCTGGCAGAACTCGGGCACCACGCGCCACAGCGGCTGGTTCTTGTCGTAGTCGTCCTTGAACTGCTGCAACGCGGTCAGCATCGTGTTCCAGCGGCCCTTGGTGATGCCGATGGTGAACATGATGAAGAAACTGTAGAGGCCCGTCTTCTCGACCACCACGCCGTGCTCGGCCAGGTACTTGGTGACGATGGAGGCCGGGATGCCGGTCTTGGCGAACTTGCCCGAGACGTCCATGCCCGGCGTGATGATGGTCGACTTGATCGGGTCGAGCATGTTGAAGCCGTCGGCCAGGTTGCCGAAGCCGTGCCACTTCTCGTTGGCCTTGAGCACCCAGTCGGTGGGCTTGCCGATGTCGTCGGCCACGAGCTTCTCGGGGCCCCAGACCTTGAACCACCAGTCCTTGTCGTACTCCTTCGAGACCTTGCGCATGGCGCGGCGGAAGTCCAGTGCCTCCTTGATCGACTCCTCGACCAGCGCGGTGCCACCCGGCGGCTCCATCATGGCCGCGGCCACGTCGCACGACGCGATGATCGCGTACTGCGGCGAGGTGGAGGTGTGCATCAGGTAGGCCTCGTTGAAGAGGTGGCGGTCCAGCGGCACGGTTTGCGAGTCTTGCACCAGCACGTGCGAGGCCTGCGAGATGCCTGCAAGCAGCTTGTGCGTGGACTGCGTGGCGTACACCACCGCCTTCTTCGGGCGCGCACGACCCTTGCCCATGGCGTGGTACATGCCATAGAACTTGTGGAAAGCGGCGTGCGGCAACCAGGCTTCGTCGAAATGCAGGTTGTCGATCCAGCCGTCGAGCATGCCCTTGATGGTCTCGGTGTTGTAGAGCACGCCGTCGTAGGTGCTCTGCGTGATCGTCAGGATGCGCGGCTTGACCTTCTTGACATCGACGCCCTTGAGCAGCGGGTGCTTGGCGATCTTCTTGCGGATGTTGGCCGGCTCGAACTCGCTTTGCGGGATCGGGCCGATGATGCCGAAGTGGTTGCGCGTGGGCGTCAGGAACACGGGGATGGCCCCGGTCATGATGATGCTGTGCAGGATCGACTTGTGGCAGTTGCGGTCGACCACCACCACGTCACCGGGCGCCACGGTGTGGTGCCACACCATCTTGTTGGACGTGGACGTGCCGTTGGTGACGAAGAAGCAGTGGTCGGCGTTGAAGATGCGCGCGGCGTTCTTCTCGGACTCGGCCACGGGGCCGGTGTGGTCCAGCAACTGACCCAGCTCTTCCACCGCATTGCACACGTCGGCGCGCAGCATGTTCTCGCCGAAGAACTGGTGGAACATCTGGCCCACGGGGCTCTTGAGGAAGGCCACGCCACCCGAGTGCCCCGGGCAGTGCCAGGAGTACGAGCCGTCTTGCGCGTAGTCCATCAGCGCCTTGAAGAACGGCGGCGCCAGGCCGTCGAGGTAGCCCTTGGCTTCGCGGATGATGTGACGCGCCACGAACTCCGGCGTGTCCTCGAACATGTGGATGAAGCCGTGCAGCTCACGCAGGATGTCATTGGGGATGTGCTCGGAGGTGCGCGTCTCGCCGTACAGGTAGATGGGGATGTCGGCGTTCTTGAAGCGGATCTCTTCGATGAACTTGCGCAGGTTCAGCACGGCCGGGTCGAGCTCGGGGCCGGGCGTGAACTCTTCGTCGTCGATCGACAGGATGAAAGCGCTGGCGCGGCTTTGCTGTTGTGCGAACTGCGCCAGGTCACCGTAACTCGTCACGCCCAGGACCTCGAAGCCTTCCTTCTGGATGGCGTCGGCCAGCGCACGGATGCCCAGGCCCGAGGTGTTCTCGGAGCGGAAGTCTTCGTCGATGATGACGATGGGGAAACGGAAGCGCAGCATGGCCATTCCTGAATCAAAGGTGACGGGTCGGAAAAATGGCGAAGTGTAGGGTCTCAAGCCCCGGATTTGTTTGACGAAGCCGGGTTTTTGCGTCCGGTCGTTTCAAATACCGCCGAGCCGACCTCACCCCTGGGGAAAACGTCGGGTGTCGGCATAAACTGTGGCCCACATCCGTGAATCAAATGTGGGGATGTCGGACACATGAGTGACTCGACGCTTTGGTGGATCGTGGCGGGTTTCTTCGTCAGCCTGGAGCTGCTGACGGGCTCGTTTTACCTCTTGATGCTGGCGCTGGGCGCCAGCGCGGCGGCCATGGCGGCCATGATGGGCGCCAGCCAATCCGCTCAGCTGATCGCTGCGGCCACCGTGGGCAGCGCGGCCGTGTACCTGTGGCACCGGCGATTGCTGCAGCGCGGCATGCTGGGCGTCGAGGACTACACCACCACCGGGCTGGGCAGCCTGGACGTCGGCGAGCAGGTCTCGGTCTCGCAGTGGGGGGCCGACGGCACGACGCACGTTCACTACCGAGGCAGCGAATGGAAAGCCAGGTACCACGGCGCCCACGTGCCCAGCGCAGGCCTGCACCGCATCCGCGCCATCGAAAGCAACTACCTCGTCCTCGAGAAGGTCTGATCCACCATGGAATTCGCCATCGTCCTGCTCGTCATCGCCGTCATCTTCATCGCCAAGTCGGTCAAGGTCGTGCCCCAGCAAAGCGCCTGGGTGGTCGAGCGCTTGGGTAAGTTTCACACCACGCTCAAGCCCGGCCTGAACGTGCTGATGCCCTTCGTTGACAAGGTCGCCTACGAACATTCGCTCAAAGAAATCCCGCTGGACGTGCCCAGCCAGGTCTGCATCACCAAGGACAACACCCAGCTGCACGTCGATGGCATCCTGTACTTTCAGGTGACCGACCCGATGCGCGCCAGCTACGGCTCATCGAACTACATCATCGCCATCACGCAACTGGCGCAGACCACGCTGCGCTCGGTCATCGGCCGCATGGAGTTGGACAAGACCTTCGAGGAACGCGATGCGATCAATGCGTCGGTGGTGACCTCGCTGGACGAAGCCGCGCTGAACTGGGGCGTGAAGGTGCTGCGATATGAAATCAAGGACCTGACGCCGCCCGCAGAGATCCTGCGCTCCATGCAGCAGCAGATCACGGCCGAGCGCGACAAGCGCGCCCGCATCGCCGAATCGGAGGGCCGCAAGCTCGAGCAGATCAACCTGGCCACTGGCGAGCGCGAGTCGCACATCGCCAAGTCTGAAGGCGAGAAGCAGGCCGAGATCAACCGCGCCGAGGGCGAGGCCGCCGCCATCGCCTCGGTGGCCGATGCCACGGCCGACGCCATCCGCAAGATCGCGGCAGCCATCAACGAGCCGGGCGGGCATCAGGCCGTGCAACTGAAGGTGGCCGAAAAAGCCGTTGAAGCCTATGCGCAGCTGGCCCAGAAGAACAACACCATGATCGTGCCAGGCAACATGAGCGAGGTCTCGTCGCTGATCGGCACGGCCATGGCCCTGATGAAGTCGCCTCCGGCGGGCAAGCCATGAGCGTGCTGCTGACGCCCGGTCGCAACGTGCTCGGCGGGCCGCTGCTCGCTTGCTCGTACGCGCCCGTGACGGGTTATTTTCGGGATGGCTGCTGCCGCACCCGAGCAGACGACAGCGGCCGGCACGTGGTCTGCGCCCGCATGACAGCGGCCTTCCTCAACGACTCGCTGGAGCGCGGCAACGACCTCATCACGCCGCGCCCGCAGTGGCGCTTCCCCGGGCTCAAACCGGGAGACCGATGGTGCGTGTGCGCCGAGCGTTGGTTGCAAGCCGAGCGCGCTGGCGTGGCGCCGCCGGTGTCGCTCGAAGCCACGCATGAATCGGCGCTGGAGGTGATCCCCCTTGCGCTGCTGATGGCGCACGCCATCGAGCCGACGCGCACCGAGGGCTCAGGCGGGGGCTCAGGCGAGGCCTGAGGACGGCGGCGAGGCCAGCAGGTCTCGCAGCCCCTGTTCGTCCAGGATGGTGATGCCCAGCTCCTGAGCCTTGTCGAGCTTGCTGCCCGCCTCGGCGCCGGCCACCACGTAATGCGTCTTCTTGGAGACCGAGCCGGCCACCTTGGCACCGGCGGCCTCCAGCATGGCCTTGGCCTCTTCGCGCGCCAGCGTGGGCAGCGTGCCGGTGAGCACGACGGTCTTGCCGTGCAGCGGCAGCGTGGCTGGGTCAATGATTGGATCAACTGCAATTGGGTCCCACCGCACAAGGCATTCGTGCCACAACTGCCGTACCACCTCACGATTGCAATCCTGCTCGAAGAAGGTATGAATACTCTGCGCGACCACAGGACCAATGTCACTCACCATTAACAGCTCATCCGTCGTGGCATTCATGATGCCGCCGTGCCCCACATCATCTTGCTCTCTTTGCTCCTCGATACCCATCTTTCCGAAGTGGCGCGCTAGCTCTTTAGCGGTAGCTTCTCCTACATGACGAATACCGAGGCCAAAGAGAAAGCGCGCCAACGTGGTGCGCTTGCTCCTCTGCAACGAATCCAGCAAATTTTGGGCGCTTTTGTCAGCCATTCGATCGAGTGCTGACAGCTGGCTCAACGTAACCTTGTAGAGATCGGGCAGGGTGACAACCAACCCACTATCAACAAGTTGATCGACCAGCTTGTCACCCAGCCCATCGATATCCATGGCTCGACGCTGGGCAAAATGCCGTAAGGCTTCTTTTTGCTGAGCGGGACATGAAAGCCCATTCGTACAACGCCAATCGACTTCGCCGATCTCTCTAGCAATCGCTCCACCACAAGCGGGACAAGCCCCTTTGAGGCGGCGATAAATATCCAGTTGAGGAGGGTATACAAGCAAGGCAACTGCCTTCGGTTGCGCCCTTACTCGAGAAACGCGAGGGTGCGTATGCGTGACCTCCACCTCATCGAAACGAGGGGTGCGCAACGTCCTTGATCGCAGCACGCGCCTACCGACATGAGAAACTGATGACACAACCTCTGGAATGACATCACCAGCGCGCCGCACAATTACAACATCACCAACTCGAACGTCTTTACGCCTAGCCTCATCTTCATTGTGCAGCGTCGCATTGCTGACAGTTGTCCCGCCGACAAAAACTGGTTCAAGTTTCGCGACTGGCGTTAGCTTCCCTGTGCGCCCCACCTGGATATCGATATCAAGCAAGCGAGTAGTCTGTTCTTGTGCAGGATACTTATGCGCCACAGCCCAACGTGGCTCACGTGCCTTAAATCCTAACTGTCGCTGAAGAGCCAATGAATTTACTTTGTAAACCACACCGTCTATATCAAATGGCAGAGAGTCTCGCTTCTCCCCAATCAATTTATAGAACTCAATCAGGCCCTCTACTCCTTTTGCCACGACTCGCTCGGAGCACACAGGCAAACCCATCGCTTTTAGCGCATCAAGCATCTGCTCATGTGTACCAGGCAAAGGCCAACCTTGCACTTCACCTAAGCCGTATGCATAAAAGCTCAGCGGACGTTGCTCCACAAGCCCTGGGTCCAACTGACGAATGGCGCCTGCTGCTGTGTTTCGCGGATTAATGAAAGTTTTCTCACTTCGCGCCCGCTGCCGCTCGTTAAGTGCTTCAAAGTCATCGCGGCGCATGTAAACCTCGCCACGCACCTCAAGCACTGCTGCAGTACAACCCAACAGACGCAAAGGAATTTCCCGAATCGTACGAACATTCTGCGTTACGTCTTCCCCAGTTTCTCCATCGCCACGCGTCGCTGCCCGCACCAAAACGCCACACTCATAACGCAGGCTAATTGCCAAACCATCGAACTTAAGCTCAGCCGAATACTCGATAGAATGATTTTCATCATCAAACCCAAGTTCACGGCGAACACGTGCATCAAACTTCTGGACCCCAAAATCTGTCGTATCCGTTTCCGTTTCGATCGAAAGCATAGGCACCATGTGCCGCACCGGTGTGAGGCCATCCAATACCTGCCCCCCGACCCTCTGCGTTGGTGAGTCAGGGGTTCGTAGCTCAGGATAATCAGCCTCTATAGCTTGCAGCGCCTGGAAGAGACGGTCATATTCAGCATCAGGAATGACCGGAGAGTTCAGTACATGATAGTTGTAGCCATGCTCATTTAGCAGCGCGCGCAATCGCACAGCCTCACGGGCCACCGTGGGCCCCGCAGGGGCTATCGGCTCGGTCGAGCCAAAAAGTTCGTCCTGATCGTGAGGCATCAGCTAAAGAGTCGGCGGGTGGAGGCCGCCCCAGCGGCCAGGTCGCGCGCGGCCAAGGCCACGTACAGCTTGTCCAGCTCGCCTTCGATCATCGCGAAGGCCGCAGGAGAGAAGGGCTGCCCCTGGTCGTCAAGCATGACCGCGTCCATGGTCAGGCACAGCGCCTCACCGGCGGCGCACCATGCCTTGAACGGCGCGAGCTCCGAGGCCGTCTGAGGCACGTCAAAGCACAGCAGCAGCTCGCGCAGCGTGGCCTGGTCGGCGTCTTCGGCGAAGGCGGCCTGGGCATCGAACTGCAGGGTCAAGACGGGCGGCGAGCCCTCTTCTGCCCCAGGCAAGACAAAACGGCCGGGCAAAACCCCAGGCACGAAGCCATGGCGCGCGGCCTGCTGCTGCACGTAGCCCAGCGACCAGGCGCTGCCCTTGGCGGCCAGGCGCATCGCCAACTGCGCATCGTGTGCCCCCGCAAAGGCGTCGAGCTCGCGGGCACGGGCGACCACGTCGAGCATGTCAGGGAACTCGACGGCAGCCCCCAGGACGTCGGCCATGGTCTGCAGTTTTTGCACGAACTCGGAGTACTCGATCTCGTTGAGGCTGCCCGTGCGGTTGGCCAGCAGCACGCCGCCTTGCAACTCCGTGTAGAGCACGCCGGCTTGCGGGGGCTCCCACTCGCCGCAATCGGCACGCAGGCCCTCGACCAGCACCGGCTTGCTGCCGGCGCGCCGGGTGGGCGGCAAGTGCAGCAAGATGTGGTCGCCGCTGAGAGGGGACTCGATGGTCAAGGTGGCGATGGCGTCCACCAGGGCATCCAGGCGCGGGCCGCCCTTGCGCACAGGGGGCAGGCTGGGCTCGGTCGGCTCACCTGCCAAACCAGGCCGACCAGGGCCGCCAACGGAGTCGTCCATCGGCTCGGTCGGCACGTTGTCGAGCGACAGGCCGGGTTGCATGCTGCTGTCGATGGGCTCGAGGGTGGCGCGACGCGGCTGGTTGGCCGCAGCACGGCGGGCCGTCCAGGCGCCATGGGCGACCACAGCCGCCAGCACGATGCCGCCAAGGATGGCGAGGTAGAGGGTCAGGGAATGGTTCATGGGGATCGGTGTTGCGGGCTGGCGGGCTGGGGTTCAACCGGCCATCAGGCCGCGTGGGCCATGCCGAGCGCGGCCTCCATGTCGACAGCGACGATGCGGGAGACACCTTGCTCCTGCATGGTCACGCCGACGAGCTGTTCGGCCATCTCCATCGCGATCTTGTTGTGCGAGATGAAGAGGAACTGGGTGCCGCTGGACATGTTCTTGACCAGGCGGGCGTAGCGTTCGGTGTTGGCGTCGTCCAGCGGTGCATCGACTTCGTCGAGCAGGCAGAACGGCGCCGGGTTGAGCTGGAAGATGGCGAAGACCAGCGCGATGGCGGTCAGCGCCTTCTCGCCGCCCGAGAGCAGGTGGATGGTGCTGTTCTTCTTGCCCGGCGGGTGGGCCATGACCTGCACCCCGGCGTCGAGGATCTCGTCGCCCGTCATCACGAGCTTGGCGCTGCCGCCACCGAACAGGCTGGGGAACATGCGCCCGAAATGTTCGTTGACGGTGTTGAAGGTGGCGCCCAGCAGGTCGCGGGTTTCGAGGTCGATCTTGTGGATGGCGTCTTCCAGGGTGCCGATGGCGTCGAGCAGGTCGGCCATTTGCGAATCGAGGAAGCCCTTGCGTTCGCGCGCCGAGGTCAGCTCGTCGAGTGCGGCCAGGTTGACGGCGCCCAGCGCGTTGACCTCGCGCTGGATGCGGTCGATCTCGGCCTGCAGGCCAAAGAGCTTGACGCCATCGCGCTCGATGACCTCGGCCAGCACGGCCAGGTCAACGCCTGAGGCGGTGAGCTGCTCCATGTACTGGGCACCGCCCAGCGATGCAGCCTGCTGCTCCAGCTGCAGCTTGGTGATCTGGTCGCGCAGGGGCTGCAGGCTGTGCTCGAACTGCAGGCGCTGTTCGTCGAAGCGGCGCAGCTGAGCTGACAGGTCGTCGTAGCGCTGGCGGGCCTGGCTGAGCAGGCCTTCGCGCTGCACGCGCACGGCCAGGGCTTCGTCCAGACCGGTCTGGGCCGACGCGTCGTTCAGGCGGGCCTGCTCCTCGAGCAGTTGCGCCACGGACGTCTCGTTGGCCTGGATCTGCTGCGATGCGGTCTCGATGCTGCGTTGCAGCTCGCCGCGGCGAGCGCCCATGCTGCGCACGCTGAAAGTGGCTTCCTGGGCCTGTCGCTCCAGCGCACGTGATTGCTCGCGGGCCTGGTTGAGCCTGCGCTCGGCCTCGATGACGTGCTCTTCGAGTTCGGCGTGTTTTTCTTGCGTTTCACCCAGGTGGATGTCGAGCTCTTCAAAGCGGGCTTCGCCCTCGGCACGGCGCTCCTGCAAGCCTTCGAGCTGCGCATCGAGCTCGGCCACTTCCTCGTCGATCTGGCCTCGGCGGCTGTTGGCCTGCTCGGCCTGCTGGCTCAGGCGCAACAACTCGACTTGCCACTGGTGCACGCGCTGCTGCACCTCGCTGGCTTCGCGGCGCACGGTGCCCAGGCGCTGCGAGGCGTCGGTGTAGGCGGCCTCGGCTCGGATCAGCGCGGCGCGGGCGTCGTCGGCGATCAGGCTTTGCGCCCTCACCTGCTTTTCCAGGTTCTCGATCTCCTGGGCGCGGGCCAGCATGCCGGCTTGCTCGGAATCGGGCGCATAGAAGGTGACCGCGAACTGACTCACCGCGTGACCGGCCGGGGTCATGATGACCTCGCCATGCGTGAGCTTGCCTCGGTTGGCCAGGGCTTCCTCCAGGTGACCGGCGGTGTAGACGCCTTCCAGCCAGTCGTTCATCAACGCCTTCAGTCCCTGGTCGTTCAGGCGCAGCAGGTCGCTCAGCCGAGGCAGGGTGTGGTGCGTGTTCTGGATGCCGCCGGGCGGCAAGCTGTAGAAGGTCAGCTTGGCAGGCGGTGCGTCTTGCTCAAAGGCGCGGACGGTTTCGACGCGGCCGACCTCTAGCGCTGCCAGGCGCTCGCGCAGGGCCGATTCGAGCGAGTTCTCCCAGCCCGATTCGATGTGCACGCGTGTCCACAGGCCCTGCAGGCTGTCGAGGCCGTGCTTGGCCAGCCAGGGCTTGAGCTTGCCTTCGGTCTGCACCTTGTCTTGCAGGGCCCGCAGGGCTTCGAGGCGGGCGCTGTGTTCTGCCAGGCGGGCAGACTGCTGCTGGCTGTCGGCCTGCGCGACCTTGCGGGCCTCGTCGAGTGCGGGCACCGACTCGGACAGCTCACCCAGGCGGGCCTCGATGACACCTTGTTCTTCCTGGCCGGCCTCGTGCTGGCGGTGCAGGTCGGCCAGGCGCAGCTCGTCAGGGGCGGCCAGGGCCTGCACTTCCACGCGCAGGCGCTCACGCCGCTGCTGGATCTGGCGCGACTGCTCGTCGAGGTTGCGCGACTCGGCTGCCAGCAGCTGGATCTGCTGCTGCACCTGGCCGGCCACCTGGCGCTGGTCGTTGGCGCGCTGCGAGGCCGCGCGCACCGCGTCTTCGAGCGACGGCACGTTGCCCGCCAGCTCTTCGGCCTGCGCCGCCAGGATCTCGGCCTGCTCCTCGCTCGCGGCCATCTTCTCGGCGAGCTCTTCGAGCTCGACCTGAGCGCCTTCAGCGCGCATGGACCACTGCTCGTTCTGGGCCTTGATCTCGGCCAGGCGCTGCTCGACCTTCTGACGGCCTTCGACCACGTAGCGGATGCGCTCTTCCAGGCGACTGACTTCGAGGCTGGCTTCGGCCAGCGCGCCCTGGGCCTCGTGCAGCGAATCGCTGGCGGCGTAATGGTCTTGCCGCACGTGCTCCAGCTCGGCCTCGACCGATCGCAGCTCGGCCATGCGGGCTTCGAGCGCATTGGTCGCCTCGCTCACGGCGGCATGGATGCGTGTTTCTTCGGACGAGGCGTCGCGGTGCTTGAGGAACCACAGCTGGTGCAGCTTGGTGGTGCCTTGTTCCTGCAGCGTGTGATAGCGCGAAGCCACCTCGGCCTGCTTTTCCAGCTTGTCGAGGTTGCTGTTGAGCTCGCGCAGGATGTCTTCCACGCGGGTGAGGTTTTCACGCGTGTCCTTGAGGCGGTTTTCCGTTTCGCGGCGGCGCTCCTTGTACTTGGAGACGCCCGCGGCTTCTTCCAGGAACAGGCGCAGCTCTTCAGGCTTGGACTCGATGATCCGGCTGATCGTGCCCTGGCCGATGATGGCGTAGGCGCGCGGGCCCAGGCCCGTGCCCAGGAAGACGTCCTGCACGTCGCGGCGGCGCACCGGCTGGTTGTTGATGAAGTAGCTGGAAGTGCCGTCGCGCGTGAGCACGCGCTTGACCGCGATCTCGGAGAACTGGTTCCACTGCCCGCCCGCGCGGCCGTCCTCGTTGCTGAAGACGAGCTCGACGCTGGCGCGGCTGGCCGGCTTGCGGTTGCCCGAGCCGTTGAAGATGACGTCCTGCATGGACTCGCCACGCAGCTCGGAGGCCTTGGACTCGCCCAGCACCCAGCGCACGGCGTCCATGATGTTGGACTTGCCGCAGCCATTGGGCCCCACCACGCCGACCAACTGGCCAGGCAGTTGGAAATGGGTCGGCTCGGCGAAGGACTTGAACCCCGAGAGCTTGATCGAATTCAGTCGCATCTAAGTCGTTGATTTACCTGATGAATTTCAGGAAAACCATGGCCTTCCGAAGCCTGGGATGATAACATCCGGGGTTCGACGATTCACGCGCATCCCACGTTGCAGAAGACCATGGCCAAGACCGATCCCAAGCTGGCACCCCAGACTGCCCGAACCGCTGCCCCCAAGACCGCCACCGCCCGAGCTGTCCAGGCCGCCAAGAAGCCCAAGGCCTCCAGCAAAGCAGCCAAGCTGGAAGTGGGCACCCGCGCCAAGCCGGTCACCGCACCTTCGACCCCCTCGCGCCACCTGGACGTCTTCCCCAACCCCGCCCCCGAGCGCGACTACGTCATCCAGTTCCAGGTGCCCGAGTTCACCTGCTTTTGCCCACTGACCAAGCAACCCGACTTCGCGCACTTCACCATCGACTGCATCGCCGACAAGCTGTGCATCGAGCTCAAGAGCCTGAAGATGTACATGTGGAGCTACCGCGACCAGGGCGCCTTCCACGAAAAGGTCACCAACGACATCCTGTCGGACATGGTCAAGGCCATCAACCCGCGTTTCCTGCGCATCACGGCCAAGTGGTACGTGCGTGGCGGCATCTACACCAACGTGGTCGTCGAGCACCGCAAAAAGGGCTGGAAGCCCGCTGCCAAGGTCGAGCTGCCCCAGCACAACGCAGAGACCGGCCTGCTCGGCTGACGTTCACATGACGGACTGGGCCCTGTGTGCAGTGATCCTGGCTGCTGCATTGCCCTTTCGTCCGTGGCTGCCGCTGCGCCACGGACCGCTCGTGAACCCCTGGCTGGGCGCCATGGTCTTGCTGCCCCTCGTCTGGAGCACCGACCGCCTGTTGCCCCATGGCATGACCATGCACGTGTCATCGGCCTGCCTGATGACGCTGATGTTCGGCTGGCCACTGGCCATGTGGAGCTTGCTGCCTGCCGCCTTTTTCTCGGCCTGGTTCGGGCACGGGCACCTGCCGCCCCTGGGTGAGGTGGCATCTCACCTGGCCTGGCTGGGGCTGGTGCCCGGCACCCTCGGGCTGCTGATCGGCTTGGCCGTGCGGCGCCTGCTGCCGCACCACATCTTCGTTTTCATCCTGGGACGCGCCTTCATGGCCAGCATCGCCGCCGTGGTGATGACCGGCGCGCTCGCCTGGCTGGCAGGTCGAAAACCGGACATGTTCAGCACCCTGGAGTGGATGCTCGGCTACACCCTGGTGGCCTGGGGTGAAGGCTTCAGCACCGGCATGCTGATCGCCATCTTCGTGGCGTTCAAACCTGAATGGGTCCTGACCTACTCGGACACGCGCTACCTGCCCGGGCGCCCCTCCCGCCGAGACACCTGACGCGAGAGCGCAACGCGTCAGCAGATCACCCCTGCGCCGCGTCGGCGCAACGGCTTGACGGCTCCAATGGTTAAAGGTGCCCCCCATGGCGCCGATAACCGTTGCAACACTTCGCCCGAGCCGATGAACCTGCCTCCTTGGTTGAACGCCGTCGCCCGCCCCCTCCTGGGATCCGAACCCCAGCGGGCCAGGCACGTGCTTTTTGTCCTGGCGTCCACGCAGCTGTACATCGTGAACCTGGGCATCATCTGGCACTCCGTCCACCTGGGCCTGCTGCAACCGCAGATCGCCCGCGACCTGACCTGGGGCAGCATCCTGACCCTGTCGATCGTGTTCCTGCTGGTGCGCAGCGGATGGAGTCAGCGCCTGAGCGACCCCGTGGTCACCTTGCCGCACGCCCTGGTCAGCATCGCACTGTGCTTCATGGCTTACCTGCAGGTGGGCGAACACCGCGCCAGCGTCCTCATCCTGGTGGCCGAAGCCATCGTGATGTGCATGTTCCGGCTTCGCCCCACGCAGATGGTGGTGCTGGGCATGGGCTCGGTGGGCATGTTGCTGATGTGCGTGATCGCCCTGACCTGGGCAGACCCCGTTCGCTACCCGGCCTCCACCGGCCTGATGCACTTCGTCATCGGCGGCTCGACGCTGCTGATCCTGTCACTGGTGGCCAAGTGGGTCACCGACATCCGCGTGCGCATCGGTCTGCAATCCAAAGAACTGTCGCAAGCACTCAACACCCTGCAGCACATGGCCACTCAGGACAGCCTGACAGGCCTGCTCAATCGCCGCATCATGGTTGACCTGGTCGAGACCGAGCTCAAGCTGGTCGAGCGCCACGGGCACCCCATGACCGTGGCCCTGGTCGACCTGGATCACTTCAAATCGATCAACGACCGATTCGGCCACCAGGCCGGCGACGCGGTGCTGATCGGCTTCGCCAACCTGGCCCAGACCCAGCTCAGGCAAGTCGACAAGGTGGCCCGCTGGGGTGGCGAGGAGTTCCTCATCATGCTGCCGCAAGTCAAAGCCAGCGAGGCCTTCACCGCGCTGGAGCGGCTGCGCCTGTCGATGGGCAGCCAGACCTTCCCCGGCCACCCCAGTGTGAACGCCACGTTCTCCGTGGGCCTGGCGCAGGCCCGCCAGGGCGAGAGCCTCGAACACCTGATCGAGCGCGCAGACCAGGCGCTCTACCTGGCCAAACGCCAAGGCCGCAACCGCAGCCACGTGGCCGATGACGAGGACGAAGCCGACGTGGCCGTGGGCCTGGCGCCGCTGACAGGGGGCCACGCATGAGCGAGACCCTGAGCAACGTGCCGCAGCACGACCCCATCATCGATTCGATGGGGCGACTGGTGAAGCTCATCTTCGGTCCAGACCGGGCCACGCGGGCCCGAACGGGGGTCATCCTGCTGTGCGCCCTGATGTACGCCATCTGCTGCAGCGCCGCTTTCTACGCCGCCGAGGTGGGCATGATGCGCGACTTCGCGCCCAAGTTGCTGCTGCTGACCACCATCCCCTGCTACACGGCCTTTTACGTGTTGGTGCGCACCGGCCGCACACGCACCATGCGCGACCCGAACCTGATGATCCCGCAGCAAAGCTTTTCGCTGCTGGCCATCGCTTTCGCCTACACCGCGATCGGCCCACATGATCGCGGTTTGGTGCTGGTGCTGATCGCCCTGGTCATGGTGTTTGGCATGTACACACACCAACCACGACAAGCCGCTTTTGCCGGCGTGCTGGCGATGGTGCTGCTGGCCATGTGCATGGGCGTGCTGTCGCACATCGACCCCGTGTATTACCCGCCCACGCTGGAGTTGCTGCGCTTCGAACTGATGATCGGCACGCTGCCGCCGCTGATCCTGGCGGCCTACCAGATCTCGGCCTGGCGCAACCGCCTGGCCCAGCAACGTCGCGAGCTTCGCGACACGCTGGAGAAGGTGCAGACGCTGGCCAGCCGCGATGCACTGACCGGGCTGTACAACCGCCGTCACATGCAGGAGCGCCTGGTCGACAGCGCCAAACGCCACGAGCGCTATGGCGAGCGCTTCACCGTCGTGCTCGTTGACCTGGACCACTTCAAACGCATCAACGACGTGCACGGTCACCGCGTGGGCGACGAAGCACTGATGGCCTTTGCCTCGGCTGCCACCCTGGCCCTGCGCGAATCGGACACCGTGGGCCGCTGGGGCGGGGAAGAGTTCCTGTTCATCCTGCCCAACACCAGCCCGACCAAAGCGCTCGTGGCCCTGGATCGCTTGCGCGCCGCACTGCAGCATTGCAGCATCTCGTCGCGCGTGCCTGGCCTGAGGGTCGCCTTCTCTGCAGGGATCGCCCAGCACGACGTGGCCGCACCGGTTCACCGCACCCTGGAGCGGGCCGACCACGCGCTCTACCAGGCCAAGACCGCCGGCCGCAACCGCAGCCTGGTGTCGCCCAGCGACCCCCGCTGAAGCCGGGCCGCACGGCACGGATCCACTCGCCTGCGCACAGACCCCGTGCCCATGTCGCGTCAGGGCCATGCCAGCCCTGGGATAATGCCGCGCATGAACCCCCTGCTGCAGCGTCTTCAGCCCTACCCCTTCGAGCGCCTGCGCGGCCTGACCGCTGGCGTGACCCCGAACCCTGCCCTGCGCCCCATCAGCCTGGGCATCGGCGAGCCCAAGCACCCCACGCCTGCGTTCATCAAGCAAGCGCTGACTGACGCGCTGGACGGTCTGGCGGCCTACCCGGCCACGGCTGGCGAGCCCGCCCTGCGCGAAGCCTGCGCCGCCTGGGTGCAACGCCGCTATGGCCTCAAGCTCGATGCCGCCACGCAGATCCTGCCCGTCAACGGCTCGCGCGAAGCGCTGTTCGCGCTGGCCCAAGCCGTCATCGACCCGACCCAGCACCGCGAGGCTGGCGGTCCGGCCGTGGTCTGCCCCAACCCCTTCTACCAAATCTACGAAGGCGCTGCCCTGCTGGCGGGTGCCCGCGTGGTCTTCGCCAACTCCGACCCGGCGCGCAACTTCGCCGCCGATTGGGGCAGCATCCCTGAGTCAACCTGGGCCACCACGCAGCTGCTGTACGTGTGCTCGCCGGGCAACCCGACGGGCGCCGTCATGCCGCTGGACGAGTGGCGCAAGCTCTTTGAGCTCAGCGACCGCTTCGGCTTTGTCATCGCCTCGGACGAGTGTTACTCGGAGATTTACTTTCGCGAGGGCGCAGGCGCCGCACCACTGGGCGGCCTCGAAGCCGCGGCCCAACTCGGCCGCGCCGACTTCAAGAACCTGATCGCGCTGACCAGCCTGTCCAAGCGCTCCAACGTGCCCGGCCTGCGCTCCGGCTTCGTCATGGGCGACGCCGCCTTGATGAAGGCCTTCCTGCTCTACCGCACCTACCACGGCAGCGCCATGAGCCCGTCCGTGCAGAAGGCCAGCATCGCCGCCTGGAACGACGAGGACCACGTGGTCGAGAACCGCGCCCTTTACCGCCAGAAGTTCGAGCGCGTCACCCCCCTGCTGGCCGAGGTCATGAACGTGGCCTTGCCTGACGCAGGTTTCTACCTCTGGGCAGAGGTGCCCGCGCACGTCTGTGGCGGCAGCGACGAGGTTTTCACGCGCGAGCTGCTGGCTCAATACAATGTAGCGGTGCTGCCTGGCAGCTACCTCGCCCGAGAAGCCAACGGGATCAACCCTGGCCGCGGTCGCGTGCGCATGGCGCTGGTGGCCGGCGTCGATGAATGCGTGGAAGCCGCCGAGCGGATCCGAGCCTTCATCCGCTCCTTCCCGCGCTGATCGCCATCGCACCGCCCCGCATCGCATCCAACCCCAAGTGGCCCGAGCCGCTTGACTCCCCGACACCCTCCGATTCGCTCTCCGATAGAAAGCCCACAACATGAGCCAAGCCCTGCAAACCGTCATCGACAACGCCTGGGAACAGCGCACCGAACTGTCGGCCTCCAGCGCCCCCGCCGAAGTGCGTGACGCCGTCAACCACATCATCGACCAGCTCGACACCGGCAAGATCCGCGTCGCCGAAAAGATCAACGGTGCCTGGGAAACCCACCAGTGGGTCAAGAAGGCCGTGCTGCTGAGCTTCCGCCTCAACGACAACGTGCCCATGGGCGACGGCCCCCTGCAGTTCTACGACAAGGTCCCCACCAAGTACGCCGGCATGTCGGCTGAAGCGCTCAAGGCCACCGGCGTGCGCGTGGTGCCGCCGGCCGTGGCCCGCCGTGGCTCCTTCCAGGCCAAGAACGTCATCCTGATGCCGTCCTACGTGAACATCGGCGCCTACGTCGATGAAGGCACGATGGTCGACACCTGGGCCACCGTCGGCTCCTGCGCCCAGATCGGCAAGAACGTCCACCTCTCGGGCGGCGTCGGCATCGGTGGCGTGCTCGAGCCCCTGCAGGCCAACCCCACCATCATCGAAGACAACTGCTTCATCGGCGCCCGCTCGGAAGTGGTCGAAGGCGTGATCGTCGAAGAGAACTCGGTGATCTCGATGGGCGTGTACATCGGCCAGTCGACCAAGATCTACGACCGCGCCACCGGTGAAGTGACCTACGGCCGCATCCCCGCTGGCTCGGTGGTGGTCTCGGGCAACCTGCCCTCGGCCGACGGCAAGTACTCGCTGTACTGCGCCGTGATCGTCAAGCGCGTCGACGCGCAAACGCGCTCGAAGACCAGCATCAACGACCTGCTGCGCGGCGCCTGATGCGCTGAACCAGGGCCTGCACCTTGCAGGCCCTTCTTGTCTGAACCCTTGCAAAAACAGCTGAGGAGAGATCGATGAGCGGAGGCAACCTCGAACGCGTGCTGCGCCTGATGGCCGAGAAGAAGGCGTCCGACGTCTTCCTGTCGGCCAAGACGCCGATCCTCATCAAGATCAACGGTCAGATCATGCAGCTGACCGACCAGGTCCTCACGCCTTCTCAGCCCCGCCAGCTGCTGGCCGAGATGATCTCGCCCACGCAGATGGAAGAGCTCGACGAAACCGGCGAGCTCAACATGGGCATCACCATCCCTGGGGTGGCCATCTTTCGCCTGAGCGCGTTCAAGCAGCGCGGCTCGGTGGCGGCGGTGTTCCGCTACATCCCCTCCGACATCCCGGCGCTGGACACGCTCAACGTGCCGCCCGTGCTCAGCGAGCTGGTGCTGCAAAAGCGCGGCCTGATCATCCTGGCCGGGGCCACCGGCACTGGCAAAAGCACGACACTGGCCTCGATGCTGGAGCATCGCAACCAGCGCATGACCGGCCACATCCTCACCATCGAGGACCCGCTCGAATTCCTGTTTTCCAACAAGAAGTCCATCGTCAACCAGCGCGAGGTCGGCCGCGACACGCAATCGCTGCAAGTCGGCTTGAAGAACGCGTTGCGCCAGGCCCCGGACTGCATCCTGATCGGCGAAATCCGCGACCGAGAGACCATGACGGCGGCCATCTCGTATGCGCTGTCGGGCCACCTGGTGCTCTCGACCCTGCACGCCAACAACAGCTACCACGCGCTCGGCCGGATCCTGTCCTTCTACACGCCGGAAGCTCGACCTGCACTGCTCTCCGACCTGGCCTCGGGCCTCAAAGCCATCATCTCGCAGCGCCTTCTCAAAGCCGAAGCCGGGCCCAGTGCCGGCGGCCGAGTGCCGGCGGTCGAGGTCATGCTCAACACCACGCTCGTCTCCGAGATGATCGACCGAGGCGACTTCAACGGCGTCAAGGAAGCCATGGAGAAATCGATGGCAGAAGGCTCGCAGACTTACGAGCAAGACATCGCCCGACTGATCAATGAAGGCATCGTCAGCCGCGACGAAGGCCTGATCAATTCCGACTCGCCGACCAACCTCATGTGGCGCCTGCAAAACAGCACGGCCACCCAATCCAAGCTGATCGCCAAGCCGGTCGAAGAAGAGCACGGCCCCTCGTTCACCGAAATCACCCTGGACGTGCATGCCGAAGACCCCGCCTCCAACTTCGGCGGCACCCGACACTGAGGTGCCCAAGGCACCGACACCACGCACCATGACCGACACCTTGCGCCTGACCGAGGCGCTGATCGCCCGCCCATCCGTCACCCCCGAAGACCTCGACTGCCAGCAACTTATGGTCGAGCGCCTCAAGCCCCTGGGGTTTGAGTGCCACACGCTGGTCTTCGGCCCGTCCAGCGCACCGGTGACCAACCTCTGGGCGATCAAACGTGGCCGCGATGATGCCGCGACTGTGCTGGCCTTTGCCGGCCACACCGATGTGGTCCCCACGGGCCCGCTGGATCAATGGACATCGCCTCCCTTCGTGCCCACGCACCGCGACGGCCTGCTCTTCGGCCGTGGCGCCGCCGACATGAAGACTTCGTTGGCAGCCATGGTCGTGGCGACCGAGGCCTTCGTGGCCCGCCACCCGGATCACACAGGCAGCGTTGCGTTCCTCATCACCAGCGACGAAGAAGGCCCGTCTGTGGACGGCACGGTCAAGGTCTGCGAATGGCTGCAGCAGCAAGGCCAGCGCCTGGATGCCTGCATCGTCGGTGAGCCCACCTCGGTCAAGCAGGTGGGCGACATGATCAAGAACGGCCGTCGCGGCTCGCTCTCGGGCAAGCTGCGTGTCAAGGGCGTGCAGGGCCACATCGCCTACCCGCACCTGGCCAGGAACCCGATCCACCTGCTCGCCCCCGCCCTGGCCGAGTTGGTCACCATCGTTTGGGACCAGGGCAACGACCACTTCCCACCCACCACCTGGCAGTGCTCCAACGTCCACGGTGGCACGGGCGCCAACAACGTCATCCCCGGTGAGGTGGTCGTTGATTTCAACTTCCGCTTCTCCACCGAGTCAACGCCCGAATCGCTGCAGCAGCGTCTCGAAGGCGTGCTGCGCCAGCATGGCCTGGACTTCCACATCGACTGGACGCTGGGAGGACGCCCGTTCCTCACCCGCAAGGGCCCACTCGTTGACGCCATCTCGGCCGCCATCGAGCAGGTCACAGGCGTCACCACCGAGTTGTCCACCACCGGCGGCACATCCGACGGCCGCTTCATCGCCCAGATCTGCCCGCAGGTGGTCGAGTTCGGCCCCGTGAACGCCAGCATCCACAAGATCGACGAGCACGTCCGTGTCGCCGACATCGAGCCCCTGAAGGACATCTACCTCGGCACCCTGGAAAGGCTGCTGGCGTGACCCTCATCGAACTGATCGAGCAGGCCGCAGCGCGCCTGGACGCCGCGCAAGTCGGCTACGGCCACGGCACCACCAATGCCTTCGACGAGGCCGCCTGGCTGGTGATGTGGCGCCTGGGCCTGCCCATCGACTCGCTCGATGAAAACGAACAACGTGCCGTGAGTCCCGAGGAACAGGCGCAGGCCGAATCCCTCATCGAAGAACGCATCGCCACGCGCAAGCCCGCCGCTTACCTCACCCAGCAGGCCTGGCTGCAAGGCGTGCCCTTCTACGTCGATGAACGCGCCATCGTGCCGCGCTCCTTCGTCGCCGAAGTGCTGGCCGACGGCAGCATCGACGCCTGGCTCAGCGACAGCACCCAACGCGTGCTTGACCTGTGCACCGGCAACGGCAGCCTGGCCGTGCTGGCCGCCATGGCCTACCCCGACGTGACCGTCGATGGCGCCGACCTCAGCCCCGACGCGCTGGCCGTGGCCCGCATCAACGTCGATCAGCACGGCCTGCAAGATCGCATCACCTTGTTGCAAAGCGATGGCCTGAGCCAGGTCAACGGTCCCTACGACCTGATCCTTTGCAACCCGCCCTATGTCAACGCCGACTCGATGGCCAAGCTGCCCGCCGAGTACCGCGCCGAGCCCGAGATGGCCCTGGCCTCCGGCACAGACGGCATGGACTTCACGCGCAACCTGTTCGCCGCTCTGCGCGCCGAGCCCAACCGTTTCATGAGCGACGACGCCGTGCTGGTGCTGGAAATCGGCAACGAACGAGCGAATTTCGAGCGCGCCTTCCCCGACCTTGCCGTGACCTGGTTGCCCACCTCTGCGGGCGACGACCAACTGCTGCTCGTCACGCGCGACGCGCTGCTGCTGGGCGACACCCCCGGCACACACCTGGCCTGAGCCCCCCATGATCAACCTCAAGAACGTTTCCCTGTTGCGGGGCACGAAGCCCGTGCTCGCCGGCGCCAGCGCCACCCTGCACCCCGGCGAGAAGGTCGGCTTGATCGGTCGCAACGGCGCGGGCAAGTCTTCGCTGTTTTCGCTGCTGGCCGGCCGCCTGCAAGCCGATGCCGGCGATGTCGAGATCCCGCCCAGCTGGCTGCAACCCGGCGGCATGGCCGAGGTCGCGCAGAACATGCCCGAGACCGACGAGCCCGCCACCGAGTTCGTGCTGCAAGGCGACACGCGCCTGATGGCAGCCCGCCAGGCGCTTGCCAACGCCGAGACCGCCGACGACGGCAACGCCATCGCCGAGGCCTACATGGCGCTGGCCGATGCCGGAGACTTCGACGCCCACGCCCGCGCTCAGGCCCTGCTGCTCGGTCTGGGCTTTCAGCTCGAGCAAACCACGGCGCCCGTCAACAGCTTCTCGGGCGGCTGGCGCATGCGCCTGCAGCTCGCCCGCGCGCTGATGTGCCCGGCACAACTGCTGCTGCTGGACGAGCCCACCAACCACTTGGACCTGGACGCCCTGGTTTGGCTGGAAAGCTGGCTGCAGCGCTACGAGGGCACGCTGATCATCATCAGCCACGACCGCGAGTTCCTCGACGCCATCACGCGCGTCACCCTCCACCTCGACGAAGGCAAGCTGACCCGCTACACCGGCGGCTACACGGCTTTCGAAGCCATGCGCGCCGAGCGCCTGAGCCAGCACCAGGCCGCTTACGGCAAGCAACAAGAGCGCATCGCCCACCTGCAGAAGTTCATCGACCGATTCAAGGCCAAGGCCAGCAAGGCCCGCCAGGCGCAAAGCCGCGTCAAGGCCCTCGAGCGCATGGAAAAGCTCGCGCCGGTGCTCACGGCCAGCGATTTCGAGTTCAGCTTCCCCGAGCCCGCCAGCCTGCCCAACCCCATGCTGGTGATGCAAGAGCTGCAATGCGGCTACCAGCCCGATGGCGAAGGCGCAGAGCCGATCACCATCGTGCAAGGCGTCAACCGCTCGGTGCTGCCGGGCCAGCGCATCGGCATCCTGGGCGCCAACGGCCAGGGCAAATCCACCCTCGTCAAGACGCTGGCGCACATGCTGCCCGCCATCGCTGGCGACGTCACCGAAGGCAAGGGCCTGAGCATTGGCTACTTCGCCCAGCAGGAACTCGACGTGCTGCGCACCGACGAAGGCCCGCTGGCGCACATGATCCGCCTGGCCAAGGAAGTGGGACCACAAGCGCGGGAGCAGGAACTGCGCGACTTCCTCGGCCGCTTCCGCTTCACCGGCGACATGGTCTCGCAGCCGGTCGGCCAGTTCAGCGGGGGCGAGAAGGCCCGCCTGGTGCTGGCCCTGGTGGTGTGGCAACGCCCCAACTTGCTGCTGCTCGACGAGCCCACCAACCACCTCGACCTCACCACCCGCGAAGCGCTCAGCATCGCGCTCAACGAGTTCGAAGGCACCGTCATGCTGGTCAGCCACGACCGCGCCTTGCTGCGCGAGGTCTGCGACGAGTTCTGGCTGGTCACACGTGGCGGCGTCAGCACCTTTGACGGCGACCTCGACGACTACCAGAAGTGGCTGCAGGATCAGTCCCGCGCAGTGGCTGCTGCGGCCCGCGCCGCGCGAGATTCGCGAGGGTCGAGCCAAGCCCCTGCACCTGCGCCCTCGCCCGTTCAAGCGCCTGCAACAGACGCATCAGCTGGCAACCGCAAGGAAGACCGCAAAGCCAATGCGCAGGCCCGCCAGCGCGCCACCGAGCAGGCCAAACCCCTCAAGGCAGAGCTCAAGCGCGTCGACACCCGCTTGGCCGCCTCGCACGCCGAGTCCGAGCAGATCACAGCCCAACTTGGCCAAGCCGCTCTGAACGGAGCCGAGCGGGCCGAGCTGGGCAAGCGCCTCAAGGCCCTCGGCGACGAAATCGAGGCCCTCGAGTCCCGGTGGCTGGAGCTCACCGAAGAGATCGATCAACTCGGCGCGTGAACGCCGGCCGGGCTCAACGCACAGCCTGGTGCGCCGCGCGGTGCTCAGCCATGGCCTGACAACCCACGCACAAGGCAGCCTCCGGCAACACGCTCAAGCGCAAAGCCCCAATGGGCTCGCCGCACTCCAGGCAAACGCCGTAAGAGCCGTCCGCCATCCGAGCGAGCGCATCCTGGATGGCCCGCAATTCAACCTGATCGTGCTGCAGCATCGCGATCACCTCGTCATCTGCCTCCGCCGCGCACGCGGCTTCGGTGCCGGCAACGAAGGTGTTGGCCGTCACCGCCTGCTCGCTGGCCAGGCGCTCGCGCAAGGCCACATCCTGAGCGGACAACTCAAGGGCTCGGTCTTCAAGCCTGGCTTTGAGCTCAGCAAGGTGGATCACACCCGGTTCAACCGGGCCTGACTCGGGGCGGAGGATGGCCGACATCGATGCTCCTGTTCGCGCTCACTGCGCATTTGTTCACATGCCAAGCTTAGGAGCCAGCCAGAATCAGGGCCTTGCTCCGCATCAAGCCCCCGCTGCGGCGGCATGCGCCTAACATGACGCCATGCCCGACCCCACCCACGCGCCCTCGCCACCAGGCCCGGACCAGTTGCTCAGGCTCGACCAGCAGCTGTGCTTTGCCCTGTACGCCAGTTCGCTGGCCATGACCAAGCTGTACAAGCCATTGCTGGCCCCGCTCGGGCTGACCTACCCCCAGTACCTCGTGATGCTCGTGCTCTGGGAGCAAGACGACCGCGCCGTGCACGAACTCGGCGAGCTTCTGCAGCTCGACTCGGGTACCTTGACGCCATTGCTCAAGCGCCTCGAAGCATCGGGCCTGATTTCACGTCAGCGCGATCAGGCCGACGAACGGCGCGTGCGCATCCGACTGACCGACGCTGGCCAACGCCTCAAGCAGGCCGCCAGCAGCATCCCCGTTTCGGTGATGTGCCAGGTGGGCGGAGAGCTCGACGCCATGGTCGAACTTCGCCAGCGTTTGCATGCACTGCGCCAGCGCCTGCAAGGACAACCTCAGGCCAACTGAGGTCTTTTCTGCTGGCCCTGGCCTCTGCCTGTCAGCAGGCGCAAAATCATCAAATCGATTGCACACAATCTTTCTTCAAAAGGACCTCGTCATGGCCTCTCCCACCCAAATCGTCTACACCGCCCACGCCACCGCCACCGGCGGACGAGATGGCCGCGCCGTCAGCGACGACGGCAAGCTCGACGTGGCCCTGGCCCGCCCCAAAGAAATGGGCGGCAACGGCGCCGGCACCAACCCCGAGCAACTCTTCGCCGCCGGCTACAGCGCCTGTTTCATGGGGGCCATGGGTTTTGTGGCGGCTCAGAGCAAGCAATTGCTGCCCACCGGCACGCAGATTTCGGGCGACGTCGGCATCGGCCCCATCCCTCAGGGATTCGGCATCACCGTGACGCTGCGCATCACCCTGCCTGGCATGGCCAAGGACGCGGCTCAAGCACTCGTGGACGCAGCCCACCAAGTCTGCCCATACTCCAACGCCACCCGGGGCAACATCACCGTCAACCTCGAGCTGGTTTGAGCCAGGCCGAAAGGCCGGGGCCGCAGGCGATGGCCTCAGCAATTGCCCGAAGAAAGGGTGTTAACCTCACGTTATCCATTAGATACCGAGGTTGACGCAGCGGCCCCTGCCGCCTACCCTTGCGACCCATGCCTTTGATGACCCGACACGCCAGTCGGCGGCCCCAAGCCCCCGACTTCCCTGCCGGGCACGGATCGCGATTCAGCAGCTGCCTGAAAGCCCCACGGGCCTTTTGTGCCGGCGCCCTGCTGCTGAGTTGTCATCTCCTGCCACAGACCGCGCTGGCCCAGCAGGCCGGCGTGCCGCCTGCCGCGAGCGCCTCAGCCGCCACCTCCGGCGAAGACCCTGTGGCACGGTTCCTCTCCGAAAAAGGCTTGATCCCATCGACCCGACCGGTTGCAGAGCTGGCTCAGCAAGTGCGCGACACCGCGACAGACCTGGCCTCCGAGCTGGTGCTGTCGGCCATGAATTTCCTCGGAGTTCCCTACCGCCGAGGGGGCACCTCCGAAGAAACCGGCTTCGACTGCAGCGGCTTCACTCGCCACGTGTTCGAGAACAGCGTCGGGCTGATCCTGCCTCGCCGAGCATCTGAACAAGCGCGCTCTCCACAGCTCATCCCTGTCCAGCAGCAGACCGAGCTCAAGCCGGGAGACCTGGTGTTCTTCAACACCTTGCGCCAGACTTTCTCTCACGTCGGCATCTACATCGGCGACAACAAGTTCATCCACTCGCCACGCGCCGGTGGCCACGTTCGCGTTGAAGACATGCGCCAAGCGTACTGGCAGCAGCGCTACAACGGCGCTCGCCGCGCCCCGTCCGTTTCAGCCCAGGCCAGCCCGCCCCCTGCCGGCAACAACTGAGCAAACGGGGAGCCCCCTGGAGCGATGGGGTGCTGCCATTGACGGCACAATGGCAACATGAGATCCGACGATGCCGCCCCCCGGGCCGCCATCATCCCCATTTCCGCAGAAAAACCGGCTCAGCTCCGCGCCATGCCATCAGCGCTGGCCGAGTTGCCTCGCGACCTGCGCGACCAGCGACAGCGCCGGCTTCAGGACCTGCGCATCTCCGTCACCGACCGGTGCAACTTCCGCTGCCCTTACTGCATGCCGCGAGCCACCTTTGGCACGCAGCACCGCTTCCTGCCTCATGACGCCCTGCTGAGCTTCGAAGAGATCACGCGCACCGCGAATGCCGCCCTGGCCCTGGGGGTGCGAAAGCTGCGCCTGACTGGGGGCGAACCCCTGTTGCGCAAGGACCTGCCGGCCCTCGTGAGCCGGCTCTCGGCCCTGAGGACGCCAGAGGGTGCCCCCCCCGAGATCGCACTGACCACCAATGGTGTTTTGCTCACCCGCCAGGCACGCGCGCTGAAAGAGGCAGGCTTGCAGCGCGTGACCATCAGCCTCGACGGCCTGGACCAGGCTGTTTTCGCACGCATGAGCGACAGCGGCCTGCATGTGCGAGACGTGTTGGCCGGCATCGAGGCCGCCCAGCATGCCGGGCTGTCACCCGTCAAGGTCAACATGGTGGTGCAAAGGGGCGCCAACGATGATCAGATCTTGCCGCTGGCCCGCCGTTTCCGCGGCTCCGGGGTGGAGTTGCGGTTCATCGAGTTCATGGACGTGGGCAAGACCAACCGCTGGCAGCTTGACCAGGTCGTGCCGTCCAGCGAAGTCCGTCAGCGCATCGCAGAGAACTGGCCATTGCTGCCGGCCACCCCGAATCGGGCCGCCGACACCGCCGAGCGATGGCTTTATGCCGACGGCGCTGGTGGCGTGGGCTTCATCTCCAGCGTCACACAGGCCTTCTGCGGTGACTGCACCCGACTGCGCCTGTCCACCGACGGTCGCCTCTACACCTGCCTGTTCGGCACGCGTGGCCATGACTTGCGCGCCCTGCTGCGCGACGCACACGTCAGCGACGATGAACTCGTGCGCCGCATGGCCGCCCTGTGGCAGGCCCGCGATGACCGCTACTCCGAACTGCGCCAGTCCAGCGCCCCCACAGGGGTCGGGGACCGGGTTGAAATGAGCTACATCGGTGGCTGATTCGCTGGCATTCACCCCTGCGGACGCAGCCGTCGCCGAGCCTCACACCCATGTGACGGCATGGGTGCTGGCCGGCGGAGAGGGTCGGCGCATGGGAGGCATCGACAAAGGTCTGCAGCCTTGGCGAGGCCAGCCCTTGGCTCAATGGGTGATGACGGCCGTTCGGACACAGGTTCGAGGGCTGGGTGTGGGAGCCAATCGCAACCAGTCCCGCTACGCGCAACTTCTGCAGCAGACATGCCGATCAGACACCAGCGAGGAGGCGCCCCACGCAAGTGGGCCCGTCAGCGCAGGCGTCCTGGCTGATGCGCCGGAGCTGCCCGCCCGCAGCGGCCCCCTGGCGGGCATCCTGACCGGTCTGCAACATTGCCCAACCGACTGGCTGCAATCCGTCGCCTGCGACACCCCGCGCCTGCCAGGCGACCTGGTTGCGCGCTTGATCGCCGCCTGCCATGCCGGCATCGACATCGCCGTCCCCCGCACCGAAGAGGTCGCGCCGGACGGCACCCTGGAAGAAAGACTCCACTGGACCTGTGCCCTCATCCACAAGAGGGTGACCCCTGATCTGGCCGCGGCCTTCGTGAAGGGCGAACGCAAAGTCGGTCAATGGATCCGCTCGCAGCGCTGGGTGGCGGTATCCTTTGCGCCTGCATGCGACTTCGAGAACATGAACACCCTGGAGACACTGGAGGCGCCGGATGAGCGACGCTGACGCCCAGGTGCGCGTTGCCCGCATCACCGCGGCCGACCTCGGCGCCTACAAGCGTTTGAGGGACGAAGCATTGCGCCTGCACCCCGATGCTTTCGACGCAGACATCGACAGCGAGCAGTCTCGCCCACCAGAAAGCTACCTGTGGCGACTCGGCATGGGTGAAACGCTGGGTGGCACCTTCTTGCTGGGCGCCTGGGACGGCAGGGAGCTCATCGGCATGATCGGCCTTGAGCGGCAAACCCAGGCCAAGCTGCGCCACAGCGCCGAGTTCAACAGCATGATGGTGCACCCGAGCCACACCGGCCGCGGCATCGGCATCCGGCTCGTGCAGGCGGCCATCGCCGAAGCCAGGCAAGCCATCGGCCTGGAGCAGATCACCTTGCGCGTGAGCACGTCCAGCAACTCCGCCATCCGACTCTATGAGCGAGTGGGATTTCAAGGTTGTGGCGTGCTGCCACATGCCATCAAGCTGGTCGAGGGACCGGGCCAGGTCCGCTACCACGACAAACTGACGATGGTCCTCATCCTCTGAGGACGGCCATCAGGGCCGAAGCACAAGCTCAGGCTCAGGCTCAGGCTCAGGCCTCGGCCGCCCCACGGTTGGCCAGGGCATCGGCCTTCTCATTGCCAGGGTCACCCGCGTGCCCTTTGACCCAATGCCAGGCCACGTCGTGCCTGTGGGTCTGGGTTTCAAGCTCCACCCACAACTCGGCGTTCTTGACGGGCTTGTTGTCTGCGGTCTTCCAGCCACGGCGCTTCCAACCGGTGATCCACTCCGTGATGCCCTTGCGCACGTACTCGCTGTCCGTGTAGACATCGACCTTGCAGCGCTTCTTGAGCGCGGTCAGGGCCTGGATGACGGCGGTCAGCTCCATGCGGTTGTTGGTGGTCAGGCGCTCGCCGCCCCACATCTCTTTCTGATGCTGACCGCTGACCATCCAGACGCCCCAGCCACCTCGGCCAGGGTTGCCTTTGCAGGCCCCGTCGGTGTAGACGACCACCGCAGGGTTGTTGTTCTCGCTCATCGAATCTCGCTTGTTTGCAGTCACGCGGTTTGTTGATCAGGTTTCGTTGCGCTGGTTGCGCTGGGCCACGACGGCAGGGGCCGCTGCAGGGCTCATGCGGGTGCGACGCACCTTGCCCACCAGGTGCATGCCACGTGCGCGCTTGACGGCCACCACAAAATAGACGGCCCCCAGCACCGGCCACCAGCGGTCACCGGCATTCTCCATCCAGGCCAGGCGATCCCAACTGCGTTGCTGACGAAGCATGGGCCGGTAACAACCAAAACAACCCGCCTCGACCTCCAGGTCCAACAAGCGCAGCCAGTCGCGCAGGCGCCAGTAAGCGATGAACTCGCCTTGAGGCAACACGGGCGCAGATGCCGTGCCCCAGCGCCCCATGCGCTGCCAAAGCCCCCAAAGGCTGGCCGGGTTGAAGCCAGCGATCACCACCCTGCCTTCAGGCACCAGCACCCGCTCGACTTCTCGCAGCGTGTGATGCGGGTCACGCGCCAACTCGAGTGCGTGCGGCAGCACCACCAGGTCCAGGCTCGAAGAGGGGAAAGGCAAAGCCTCGAAATCACAGCGCAGGCTCAGCGGGGCACCGGTGAGCAATCCCGCCTCGGCCTGCACCGGCTCGTGCACCAAGGGCGCCAAGTCAGCTGGAGGCGACCAGCGCTGGTAAGCCGCGTCCACGGCGAGCCACCGATGCGGCATGCGGTTGGCGCGCAAGGCATCGAGCTCGGGCAGGCCCAGCTGCAGCGCGTGAAAGCCGAACACATCGGCCACCAGCCGATCCATCTGCTGCTGCTCCCATTCGAGCAGGGACTGGCCTGGCGCCATGGCCAGCCAGGGGTGCAAATCTATAATCGGATCGACTTTGGTCATGAAACTGATTGCCCTGCCCGCCTTCACCGACAACTACATCTGGATGCTTCACGACGGCCATCAAGCCCTCGTGGTGGATCCAGGCGATGCCGCGCCCGTGAAACAGGCTTTGGAGGCGCTCGGGCTGGAGCTGACCGCCATTCTAGTGACCCATCACCACCAGGATCACATCGGTGGTTTGCCTGCGTGGCGTGACAGCGGCATCCCCATCCACGGACCGGCGGACGAACGCATCAAGGGCCTGACGCACGTTGTGGCAGAAGGTGATCGCGTGCAATGGGGTGGGCTCGAGTTCTGCGTGCTGGACACCCCGGGGCACACGCGAGATCACATCGCCTACCTGCTGCCTGAGGGCACGGGCCAAGCACCTCATCACCCCCATCTGTTCTGCGGCGACACGCTTTTTTCGGCCGGGTGCGGCCGCGTCTTCGATGGCACCCTGGATCAGCTGTACGATAGCCTGATGCGCCTGGCTTCGTTGCCAGACGACACGCGCATCTGCGCGACCCACGAATACACCCTCTCGAACCTGCGATTTGCGCAGGCGGTCGAACCCCGCAACCCCGACATGGGACGGCACCAGGCACATTGCGAAGCCCTCAGGGCCCAGCACTTGCCCACGCTGCCCAGCACCTTGCGCACTGAGCGGCTCATCAACCCGTTCCTGCGCTGCACCCAATCCGATGTGGTCGCCAGTGCCCTCGCACACGGCGCCCTGGATGCCGACCCGCGGTCCGTCTTCGTCGCCCTGCGCCAATGGAAAAACCAGTTCTGACGATGTCCACCAAGACCTTCCTGATGCGCCTCCCAAGAGGCCTCACCCTGCCTTTTGCCGCCATCGCCACCTTGCTGCTCTCGGCTTGCGGAACCCTGTACAACAACGCCGCGACGCGTCCATCCGAAGAGTTGAGTCGCCAGCGCCAGGCGAGTTCGGCCCTGTCGAACTGGGGCGACCAGCGTGTCGCAGCTGGCACACGCCAGGACCCCACATCTGGCCTGAGGGTTGACCTCGGACCAGGTGCCTTGCGCAGCGACAGCCCCGAGCCGCGCACCGACAGCCTGGAAGCCATCGGCAAGCCAACCGACCCACTTGAACCCGACGCCACGGTCAACCTCGACGACGCCAGCGCCACCCAGGACCTCTGGGGTCGCATCCGCCGTGGCTATGCCCTGCCCGCGCTTGAGACATCGCTGGTGACCGATCACGAGCGCTGGTACACCAGCCGGCCTGAGTACGTTCAGCGCATGACCTCGCGCGGCAGCCGATACCTCTACCACGTGGTCGAGGAGATCAACCGCCGCAAGATGCCCACCGAGCTGGCGCTGCTGCCCTTCATCGAGAGCGCCTTCAACCCGCAGGCCATGTCATCGGCCCGCGCGTCTGGCATGTGGCAGTTCATGCCCGCCACCGGCAAGGACTTCGAGCTCAAGCAGAACCTCTTCCGAGACGACCGCCGCGACGTGCTCGCCTCCACCCGCGCCGCGCTCGACTACCTGCAGCGCCTGCACCGCATGTTCGGCGACTGGCACCTTGCCCTGGCAGCCTACAACTGGGGCGAAGGCAACGTGCAGAAAGCCATCCAGCGCAACCAGCGCCAGGGCCTGCCGACCGACTACCTCAGCCTGAACATGCCGGCCGAGACACGCCACTACGTGCCCAAGCTGCACGCCGTGCGCAACATCGTGATGCAGCCCGAGCGCTTCGGCCTGGCCTTGCCGCCCATCGAGAACCACCCTTACTTCGTGAGCGTGCCCATTCAGCGAGACATGGACGTCGCCCTTGCCACGCGACTGGCTGGTCTGTCCTCGGACGAGTTCAAGGCCCTGAACCCCTC
This sequence comes from Comamonadaceae bacterium 2PF, assembly GCA_005502875.1. GTDB lineage: Bacteria > Pseudomonadota > Gammaproteobacteria > Burkholderiales > Burkholderiaceae_C > Aquabacterium. Next base: position 227,796 of record SCMV01000002.1, read on the forward strand.
GCAGAACAAGCCCGTCATCCTGGCGGCTGGCACGCCGCAGCTGCTGCTGCCCTACGACAACGCCAACTTGTTCGTTCACAACCTGTCTCGACACAAAGGCCCCCTGGCAACCTGGACCGCCTGGCAGGTGCCACGCACCATGCGCCCGGCCGAAGCCGCCAAATCGGTGGGGATGAGCGAGGCATCGCTTCGCGAAGTCAACCACATCCCGCCCAAGATGCTGGTCAAGGCGGGCTCGACCCTGCTGGTGCCACGCTCAGAACACCGCGAGCAGGACGTCTCCGAGCGCCTGGCCGACAACGCCATGATGGCCCTCGCACCGGATGTGCCGCCGCTGCGGCGCACCGTCATCAAGGCAGGCAAGCGAGACACCGTCGCCAGCATCGCCCGTCGCTACAAGGTCTCGGCTGAGCAAGTCGCGCAATGGAATCGCACCCAGGCTCGGGCCACGTTCGCTCGCGGTCAAAGCATCGTGGTGTACGTGCCTTCGGGCTCCAAGCGTCAGCTCGCATCGGCGAGCAAGTCCTCAGGCAAGCAAGCCAGCAAACAGGCCAGCGCCCGCAAGGTCAAGTTGGCAAGCAATGCACGAAGCGGCTCAGCCAAGAGCAAGGCCGGCGCGCGCGGCAACAACCGGGTCCGCATGGCCAGCGCACGCTGAGCCACCAGGCTCAGCGGCGGTCCATGAAGGCGTGGGCGATGGTGCCCAGGTCAACGTACTCCAGTTCGCTGCCAACCGGCACCCCACGGGCCAGGCGGGTGACCCTCAAACCGCGGCTTCGCAACTGATCGGCCAGGATGTGGGCCGTCGCCTCGCCCTCGGCGGTGAAGTTCGTGGCCAGGATCACCTCTTGCACCACCCCATCGCTTGCGCGCTCAAGCAAGGGGCCCACGCCGATGTCACGCACACCCAAGCCGTCCAACGGGCTCAGGCGCCCCATCAACACGAAGTAAAGGCCTTTGTAGCTGCCGGTGCGCTCCATCGCAGCCTGGTCAGCGGGTGTCTCGACCACGCACAGCGACAAGCGGTCTCGCGTCTCGTCCTGACAGACCTCGCAGACCGGCTCGCGGCTGAAGGTGTGGCAACGCGTGCAATGGCCGATCTCCGACACCGCCACGTCCAGGGCTCGCGCCAATTTCACCGCACCCGAGCGATCGTGCTGAAGCAGGTGGTAGGCCATCCGCTGAGCCGATTTCTGCCCGACACCGGGCAAGCAGCGCAGGCCTTCGATCAGGGCTTCAAGGGCAGAATCGGCCATGGGGTGAGGTTGGACGCAACAGCGTTCAGAACGGAAGCTTCATGCCGGGAGGCATGGGCATGCCGGCCGTCAGGCGCGACATTTTTTCAGAGCTGGTTGCCTCGGCGCGGCGCGCGGCGTCGTTGAAGGCGGCGGCCACCAGGTCTTCCAGCATGTCCTTGTCGTCCGTCAGCAAGCTGGGGTCGATCGTGACGCGCTTGACCTCGTTCTTGCAGGTCATGACGACCTTGACCAAGCCAGAACCCGACTGCCCTTCGACCTCGACCAGCGCCAGTTCATCCTGGGCCTTCTTGAGGTTGTCCTGCATCTGCTGGGCCTGCTTCATCAGCCCGGCGAGTTGTCCTTTGAGCATGGCTCGTCCTTTCGATCGGTAGAGAGAAAACGGGGAGGATTGTCGCTCAAGGCCAAGGCCTCGGAGCTCACAGTGGGCGCACCGAGCCTGGCAGGATCCTCGCGCCAGTGTGCTCGGCCACCAAGCGGCGCACCAGGGGGTCGGCGGCGATCAGGGCTTCTGCTGCGCGCTGACGCGCCTCCCGGGCTGCCAGGTCGCGCTGGGCGGGGGTGTTGAAGGCCGCGCCTTGAGCCAGGTCCAGGTGAACTTCGCGCCCTGACAACGAGGCCAGCGCCTGCACCAGTCGCTCCTGGTGCATCTCACCCATCAGGCTGACGCGCTCCACGCGCAGCGACCAGCGCTCCGAGTTGCCGTCAACCTCATGGGCCAGGCATTGAGACTGAACCGCAAGCTCGCGCACCAGCGCCGTGATCAAGCCACGGCTTTGCAACTGCGCCACCACATCGGCCCATGTGTCAGCCAATGGATCGGGCTCTGCGGACTGAGCCCCCAGGGACGCAGACGGTGCCACAACCGCATCCGGCACATCCGACGTCCATGCCGGCGAAGGCGCGACGCCAAGGGGCGCAGTCGCACCCAGCAAAGCCTCCGCAGGCAGGTCGGGCGGCGGGCCGTCGTCAAAACGATGCCCCACGGTCACTGCATCGGGCTCCGCCAATGGAGGCTCGTCGTCCCAAGGCGGTGCCGATGCCGATGCCGGGCTGGGGCTCGCGGGCGGCAGAGCCGGCCGCACCAAGGCCTGCGAGGCGGCTTGGGCAGGTGCGCGTGCGGGTGCAGGGGGCGGGGCCGCCCCGACGGCCGCAGCGCCGGGCTCTTGCCCTGCCGCCTGCGACACGGGCCGCGCCGCCGCAGGGGCGATCACTTCAGCAGCGGTCGGCTTGGAGGAGACCGGCTCGGCAGCCAGGCGGGCCGCCGAGCCCTCAGCTTTTGGGCCGTCGGGCACCCGAATCAAAGCGCCACCCGGCTTGAAAGCCAGCAGCCGCAGCATCAGCATCAGCAGACCGCTGTACTCGTCTGGCGCCAGGGCCAGCTCAGCCCGCCCCTGCAGGCAAAGGCTGTAGAACAACTGGGTTTCATCTCGCGCCAATCGCGGGGCCAGGCTGGCCCAGGTTTGTGCATCCGGGTCATCGGCATCGGTCGCCAGCGCCGGCACAGCCTGCACCACGGCCATGCGTTGCAAGGCCGCCGCCAGTTCTTCCAGCGTGCCCGTGGCCGACAGCCCACGGTCTCGCAACGCGTCCACAGCGGCCACCAGCGCCGCGCCATCGCCGTCTGCCACGGCCTCGATCAGCCGCTGCACATGGCTGCGATCGACCGCGCCGAGCATCTGCCGCACCACGTCCTCTTGCAAACCACCGCCGCCGAACGCGATCGCCTGGTCGGTCAGCGACATGGCGTCGCGCATCGAGCCACGGGCCGCACGCGAAATCAGGCGCAGCGATGCGGCGTCGTGAGGCACCGCCTCCTTCTGCAGCACATCGGCAAGGTGGCTTTGCACCGTTTGCGCCGCCATCGGGCGAAGGTTGAACTGAAGGCAGCGCGACAGCACGGTGACGGGCACCTTCTGAGGGTCGGTCGTGGCCAGCACGAACTTCAGGTAATCGGGCGGCTCCTCCAGCGTCTTGAGCATGGCGTTGAAGGCATGCGTGGACAGCATGTGCACTTCGTCGATCATGTACACCTTGAAGCGCCCGACCACCGGCTTGTAGACCGCCTGCTCCAGCAACTGGGAAATCTCTTCGACCCCACGGTTCGACGCGGCGTCCAGTTCAACGTAGTCGACAAAACGACCGCTGTCGATGTCACGGCAAGGCTGACATTGCCCGCATGGGTGCGCGGTGATGCCTCCAGAGCCGTCGACACCGATGCAGTTCAGCGATTTCGCGAGGATGCGCGAGACCGTTGTTTTGCCGACACCACGGGTGCCCGTGAACAGGTAGGCGTGATGCAGGCGCTGCTGTGTCAGCGCGTTGGAGAGGGCCTGGACCACATGCCCCTGGCCGACCATGGCCTCAAAGCTGCCTGGCCGGTGCTTGCGCGCGAGAACCGTCGATGTCATGCCCGGATTCTAGGGGCAGCGGCGACCGACGCCGGGACAGCAAATGAAGTCAAAAGGCAGCTGTGGCGCCCAAGGCATCCGATACATCTGGTAACATCCATATTCAGAAAGTCACCCCTCATTCGTCAAATCATCCCCACCCGGATGTGGGGGCACCCATACAATTTGACGAGGGATCGACCGGACACTTCTGTCAGGTTCGATGATTCCATTTAACTGGCGGACGCCGGTTGACTCATGCAGACCGAGCCCGGCCAACGTGAGTGCAGTCGCCGCGTCGCACCAAGGGAAGGTCTGCATAAATCGCCGGAACGCGTGCTTGGCGGCGGCCTGATTGCCTGAGACCATTGAGCCCATGAAGCAGAGCAGCCTTGGATTGGGAACATCGACGAAGCGCACG